>CAYRUZ010000007.1:0-45625 GCA_964427895.1 uncultured Candidatus Peribacteria bacterium | reverse complement strand
TTCCGCTCGATCCGCACCTGCAGCTTGCTATGACGCACCTGACGGAGCATCCGAACAACGTGCAGATACTGGAGTTTCTGCTCACGCTCGCATCGCTCACGGAATGGCCGCTGTCTGATTGGAAGCCGGGTGACGCTTGAGTGAACGCAATGGCCCCACCACGGACGGTGGGGCTTTGCCGATCCTACTTGCCGATGTCGCCCTGTCTGCGGACGGTCGGGGCATTCTGCGTGAGGTCCATGACGGTGGACGACGGCACCTGCGGAAGCTCTCCGGAATCGATGACGAGGTCCGGCTGAAACTCCTCGCTCGTGAAGCGTTCCATGATCGCGGACGCGGAGTAGAAGTTGGGTTCGCCGTGGATGTTCGCGGAGGTGGTCGAGACGGGTCGGCCGAAGGCCGCCACGAGGTCGCGGGCGAGGGCGAGACTGCTCACCCGGACACCCACCGTCGCGCCTCCCTCGGGGGTCGGCAGAAGGGGGGTTGGAGCATCATCGCTGATGGGCACAATGAGGGTGAGCGGACCGGGCAGATGCGCCTCCGCCAGACGCTCGGCCTCGTCGTTCCAGACGACGTACGCGCGGGCATCCGCCACCGACGGAAAAAGCGCGCTCACGGGCTGCGTGAGCGGGCGGTGTTTGATGGCGAAAAGTTTCTCCAGCGCCGCGCGGTTGCTCATGTCGCACGCGAGGCCGTAACACGTCTCCGTTGCATGAGCGATCACCCCGCCGGAGCCGAGGATTTCCACGGCTTTTCGCAGCGCAGCCGGTGAAAATTGCATGGTGTCCACGCGGACAAGCATAGCAGTTTTTCCGCCAGAGAAAGCCCCATTTTTGACAGGTGTACGTTTGTTTCAGCTGTGCGGGTCGCGTTCCATGCTGGCCAGGATGTTTTGTTGCCGCAACTCCATGATGCGGCCGTACACCCACCCGATGCGCGGCACGAAATGCACCCGCAATTCGCGGATGCGCGTGTCGAGAATCAGGCTGCCGTATCCGAACAGACTCTGCACCACTCCGACCTGCCGGGAGAGGACGTTCTGAAGGATGTGAAAATCGATGGAATGTTGGTCGTTCACGGAGAGCAACGTCTTCTTGATGTAGTGCACTTTACGATCGGTGACGATGACCAGCGTGAGGAAGTGCCGGTAGAGGCGTCCGAGGAACAGCAGGTGGCAGAGAATGAACAGGAGCGCGAGCGTGATGAGCATGGCGTGGGGCGCGATGCGCTCGGCGAGCGCAGCCCATCCCGCGAGCACGATCAGCGCGGTGAAAAAGACGGTGCGCAGCAGGGGCCACAGCAGCCGGATCCAGTGCTGCCGGAAGTAGAACTGCAGCATCTCCTGGGCGTCGCTTCCCTGGAACTGCGCGCGGGCCGGCGGGACGTCCATCTTCACCATAGGAAAACAAAGGCGAGGATAAGGCAGGCGAACAAGCAGAGCGTGTGCACGACCGCGAGCACCTCCAGCCGACGCAGCGTGAGAAAACGCATCGCCGAAACGTCCTGCCGTCGGGGTAGAACGACGCCGTCGATCCTCCGTCGGAAGAGCGACCAGAGCATCATTTCTCCCGCGAGTGCGATGCCGAGCAGGGGGATGAGGGGGGTGAGGACGTCCGTCATGGGTAACTCCTCATTCTCCCGATTCCCTCCGTAAGGTCAAGGAAGCTTCACGATGCTCCTTCTTCGCTGTACTGCGCCATCACTTCCGCGATCTTATTCTCGAGAATGGTCGACATCGTCACCGTCAGCGGCAGGGGGATGGTCTGCGGCCCGATCTTAAGCTGTATGCGCTCGGATCCCGGGAAGGTTTCGAGGACTTTCTTGAGTTCCAGCAGCATCTGCTTGGGGGCGCGCGGCGGCAGTTCGACGGTATGGATGGAGATCTGCTCCGAGGGAGATGGTTGTTGGGGCTGCTGCGGAGACGTCGCCGCAGCGGGGGCGCCGTCGATCGAAAGCCCGAGAGCCGCGAGCGGCTCGGCGATGTTCATGCCGTCGACGATCCACCGGCCGAGAGCTGCAAGTGAATCGCGGTCTTCCCCTCCCACGGCGAGCTTGAGGGTCTCGCCGGCGATGACGTTGCCTTCCTCGTCGACCATCTCGATCGCCTCGTCCTCGTCGGCCAGCACGGGGCGTACCTGCGTGATGCCGCGCTTGGCCTCCTCCTCGTCGAAGAACCCGTCCTCCTTCGCGCGTGTGATCATGGTCGAGAGGCTGGCCTTCTTCATGGCGTCCGCGCGCAGCTGGAGCTGCCCCGCGCGATAATCGAGCGTGCCGCCGATGACGAGGACGGTATCCGGCTGCGTGAGGATGTTGCTCACCTCCGCGTAGGTGCGTGGGAAGAGCGTCACCTCGATCTTTCCGGTCGGATCTTCCAGGAACACGATCGCCATCGTCTCGCCCTTCTTCGTGTGGATCTCCTTGATGCCTTCTTGTATGCCCGCGAGCGTCACCTTGCGGCCCACGTCCTTGCTCGTGAGGGTCGCGATGAGCTGTGCCTTCTTGCCGATGTATTTCTTCAGTCCGGCCAGCGGGTGACTGGAGACGTACAGTCCCAGTGTTTCCTTTTCCCACAGCAGCTTCTGCTGCGCCGTAGCGGGGGCCGTTTCGGGGAAATCGATCGTCGCGGCATCCGCGGTGTCGCCCAAGCTCCCAAACAGGTCCGTCTGGCCGCCGCCGGCATCGCCCGCCGCCTTGCCGTAGGACACCACCTTCTCGTAGTTCTCCAGCAGGGTGCGGCGCTCGCAGAACGCATCGAGCGCCCCGGACTTGGTGAGCGATTCGAGGAATTTCTTGTTGAGAATCTTGGCAGGCACCCGCTTGGCGAAATCCTCGAGCGAGGCAAAAGTCCCTGCGCGCTCGCGCTCCTCGATGATCAGCTGCACCGAGCTTTCGCCCACGCCCTTCACGGCGGCCAATCCGAAACGGATGGCCCAACGCTTGTCGCTGTTTTCCTTGCCGTCCGTGCGTTGCGCGGGAGGAATGACGGTGAATTGCGCGAACGATTCGTTGATGTCGGGCGGCAGCACGTCGATGTTCATCGCGCGGCATTCCTCGATCTCGATCATCACGCGCTCGGTCACCTGCGCGTCGCTGGAAAGCAGCGCGGCCATGAACTCGGCCGGATAGCGGGCCTTGAGGTACGCCGTCTCGTAGGCGATGCGGGCGTAGCCCACCGCGTGGCTCTTGTTGAATCCGTAGCCCGCGAACGGCGTGATGACGTCGTCGAAGATCTTCTCGGCCAGCGCTTTGCTGTATCCCTTGTTCGTCGCTCCCGTGATGAATTTCTCGCGCTGAGCGTCGAGTTCCTTCTTGATCTTCTTTCCGATGGCTCGGCGCAGGAGGTCCGCTTCTCCGAGCGAGAATCCGGCGAACACCTGCGCGATCTGCAGGATCTGCTCCTGGTACACGCCGATGCCGTAGGTCGGCTCGAGGATGGGGCGAAGGTCGTCATGGACGTAGCTCACCTTCTCGGTGCCGTGCTTGCGCTTGATGAAGCTGCTGATCCACTCCATCGGACCCGGACGGTATAAGGCCACCATGGCGGTGATGTCGCCGAACTCCGTCGGCTTGAGCTGGCGCAGGTAGCGGCGCATGCCCGCGGATTCCAATTGGAACACGCCGGTCGTGTCCCCTCGCTTGAGCAGATCGTAGGTGGCTTTGTCGTTCAACGGGATTTTCGCGATGTCGATTTCCTCGTCGCGCGTCCGGCGCACGATGCTCAGCGTCGTCTGGATGACCGTAAGGTTCATCAGGCCGAGGAAGTCCATCTTCAGCAGACCCAGGCTCTCCAAGGGTTTAGCCGAGTACTGGGTGATGATCGTGTTCTCGTCCTTTGGGGCGCGCTGCACCGCCGTGTATTCCATCGCCGGCTTCGGCGTGATGATGACGCCGCAGGCGTGCACGGAGACGTGGCGCGCCTTGCCTTCCAACTTGAGCGCGGCGTCGAAGATCTTGCGGTACGTTTCGTTGCTGTCGTACACGGCCTTGAGTTCAGCCGTTTCCAGAGCCTCCGTCAGCTTGGTGCCCGGGCGTTCGGGGATGAGCTTCACCAGCGCGTTCATCTCCATGAACGGGATGCCGTAGGTGCGGCCGACGTCCTTCACCGCGGCGCGCGCCGCGAGCGTTCCAAACGTACAGATCTGCACGACGTGGTCCGTGCCGTACTTGCCGCGCACATACTCCAGCACCTCGTCGCGGCGCGTGTCGGCGAAGTCGAGATCGATATCCGGCATGGAGATGCGCTCCGGGTTGAGGAAGCGTTCGAAGAGCAGTCCGTGGGGGATAGGATCGATGCCCGTGATGCCGAGGCAGTAACTGACCATGGAACCCGCCGCGGAACCGCGCCCCGGACCCACGGTGATGCCGCGCCTCTTGGCCTCGTTCACGAAGTCGGCCACGATGAGGAAGTATCCGGCGAAACCGACTTGGCGGATGATCTGGAGCTCGTAATCGAGGCGCTGCTTCAGCTCCGGCGTCGGATTGGGATAGAACTTCTTGAAGCCTTCCTCCGCCAGGCGCGTCACTTCGTCTTCCTCGCTGCGGCCGCCTTCCACGGGGAAGCGGGGGATGTGGTGGTTCTTGAAATCGAATTTCACGTTACATCGGTCCGCGATGACCCGCGTGTTTTCCAGTGCCTCGGGGACATGCGCGAATGCCTTCTCCAGTTCCGCGAACGGGCGCATGGAATAGTCACTGTCACGCAGTGAGAAACGCGATTCGTCGTTGATGTTCGCGTTCTTCTGGATACACAGGAGCACGTCGTGCGCCTCGGCGTCCTCGGGACGGGTGTAGAAGCTGCAGCACGTGGCGACGACCGGGACGTTCAGTTCCTTCGCCCAGCGGACGAGCTGTTGGTTCACCTCCGCCTGTCCCGTGACGTTGGGCAGGTCCATCAATTCGAAGTAGACGTTGTCGTGGCCGAAATAGCCGCGGTACTCCTCCGTCAGCATCTTGATGCGCTCCCCGTCCTCGGCCAATGCGGCCTGGGGGATCGCGCCGCCCAACTGGCCCGTGAGGGCGATGAGGCCCTTGCCGTACTTCTTCATCAATTCGGCATCGATGCGCGGGCGGTAGTACATGCCCGTCAGCGCCGCCTCGGTGGCCATTTTCAGCAGGTTCTCGTAGCCCTCCTGCGTCTCGGCGATGAGCACGAGCGGATAGCTCTTCGTATCGATGCCGCTCTCGCGATCGTTGCGCGTACGCGCGGCGACGAAGGCCTCCATGCCCAACAGGGGCTTCAGCCCGTGCTTCTGCGCGTACTGATAGAACTCGATGAGTCCGTAGGTGTATCCCTTATCCGAGAGGCCCACTGCCGTATGACCCAACTCCTTCGCCCGGAGGACGATTTCCTCGGGTTGCGGCAGCCCCTCCAGCAGCGAGTAGGTGGAGTGGCAATGCAGGTGGACGAAATCCTCGGCTTTCACGTCCGTAGTGTACCTGTTTTGGCCCCCGCCAGGCGCCGCTTTTCGTCAATTTCCGCCGCCGATCCCGAGGGTGGGTGTCGCCGGTTCGCTGCAATCCGGGAAGATCCCCGCCAAGTCGCCTTCGATCCCCGCGGCCTTGGCGCACTTTTCCGCGCGGGAGATGTCGCCGCTCGTCGCGCAGCGGTCTTTCTCGAAGATGCCGGAGACGTAGGGGAAACACTCCTGCCCCTGTGACAGGAGGATTTTACTGATGACGGCCAGACGTTCCGCGCACGGACCGCTGTCGCAGGTGCGCAGCAGCCAGTACACGAAGGAGTTCGCCAGGGACCGGGTGCCGTTGGGGAGGGAAGCGAGCCGGGCGAGCCGCGCGATCGCCTGACGGAACGGCCCCAGTTCGTCGTTGGGATTGGGCGCACCGTCGTCGAGCGGATACATCGCGGCTTCCTCCTGGCCCGCCACTTTGTTCCAGAGGCGGAATACTTCGCGGCCGCCGGCCTTGATGATCTGCTGGAGCGGACCGCCGAGGGTGGTGCTGGAATTGGCGCTCGACCCTTGTTCCGCGGGAAGCTTGAAGATGTCCGCCTGTTCGCGGGCTTCTCCCTGCGCTTCGCGCAATTTGCCGAAGATCGGCAGGAGACGCAGCCAGTCGGTGCCGAACGAGAACGGGCCCCGCAATTCCCAGAATGCGGGCGTGGGCTGCGTGCCGCGGAGGCATGTGTCGATGACGTCGCTCTCGTCGTCCGCGCTCGCGGAGCTGTCCGCTTCCCCCTCGCTCGAGGTGACGGACGCCGAAGCCGACGAGGCGGTGACGTAACAGTCATACGCGCGCATGCACGTTTTGGTCGGATCGAGCGCGCAAACGCCCTGCTCGAAAATGCAGCGGCCAGCGGACGTTTTGCTGCAGTCGTTGTCCGTGGAGCAGCTGGCGTTCTCATTACCCGAGCACACGCCCACTTTCGCGCCGCACCCCTCGAGCGGCGTCTGCCGCTCGCGTTCGTCTGCCGGCACGATGGGGGCCGTGCTCACGCTGTCCGAGCCGATCGCCGAACTCACTTCCCTCTGTAGGTCTCCGACTTTCTGTACCAAGTCCTGCAATGCGCGCTGTTCCACCGCAAGCGCGCTATATCCCGTGTATTCGGCCATGAGTTGCTCGTCACAACCAAAACCGTTGAACTGCGCCGGCAGATAATTGGTGCTGAACGGACACATGCGGTCTTTCTTCTCGGCGTCGCCGCTCCCCGACGGGGCCGTGCACCCCGCATCGGTGCAAGCGTCGAGCGTTTCGTAGAACGGTTCGTCGCCGCATTCCTTGCTGCTCGTCGCTTCGCACACGTAGTCGGAGTCGTCGTCGGTTTTGCAGCAGTAGCCGCTGGCGGGAGGATCAAAGACGTACGTCTTTCCCCATTCGACGTCCTCGTAGAACTGCTGGCGTGCGCCGACCGCCAGCGCGTGGTGGCGCTCGGCGAGGAACTTCATGAGCGCGCGCAGCTTGTAGAGCTGGACGCTGGAACCGGCGGAAAGCGCGTCGTTCAGCTTCAGGCGCACCTGTTCGATCTTGCATTCGATTTGCACGAGATCGAGTCGCAGACACGCGGTCGCGTCGCGCAGGCCGCGGGTGTTATCCACCGTCATTCCCGCGTCGACCAGCGAAACCGCTGCGCTCTCCACGGCGCGCGTCCATCCCGGGAGATAGTTGGTGAAGCTGTCGCCCCCGCCGCCCCCGCTGCCGGCGTACGACAGCGCGCGATCGGCGCGTTCCAGGACTTTCTTCGTGTACTCGGAGACGGGTTTGACGTTGGCGATGCTGGCGCAGTCGAACGTGCCGGAACTGCCGCCCGCGAGGTTCTGCGCGGACGCGGCAAGCGGGAGCAGCACGAGGAGGGAGGCCGTTGCACGGAGGGCGAAGCGCGTCATTCGTTGCGCGTGGAAGACGAAGAGAATTGATCTCCGAGGCGGCACATTTCATCGGGGAATTTCGTCTGCATCATTTCTTCCAGCAAATCGCTGCTCTTGTTGAGCGTATCGGTGATCCCCTTCGCCGCTTCTGCGAGGTACCGCGCGTACATCTCCGCGCCGATTTTCGCTCCCAGGGCCGCGCCCATCCGTTCGAGCAGGTCGGTGGAGCTGCTCACGCGCAGCGGTTGCGCGGCCAGGCTCTCCGTCATGCGGATCAGGTCGTCGATCGGCAGACTCAGGCGTTGCGTCGGATTGAAGGCACACAGCGCGGGCGGAGTGGTCGCCGGTAAGCCGTTGATCTGACAGAGGGCCGTATCGAAGGATTGGGCCAGCGCTGCCGGGCGGTACGTCGGGAGCAACGAGCGTCCCTTTTCCGGCATTTCGCGGGTCAGGCCGCTGAGCGGCATGCGCTTCGTATCGCTCTCGTTCGGGAAACCCTGTGCGGTGGTGTGAGCCGGAACGTCGCTCGGCGTGATACGCGACATCTCGAGGCTCTCTTCCAAGCATGCGCCGAATTTGCACAACGTATTCCCGATCGTCGCGGGATAGCTGACGGGGCGGTCGGCCTGACACATGTCATCGCGGTTTTCCGCCGCTTCCACCAGGCGCTTGGATCGTATGTCGAACGTGCCGGTGCATGGATCGGGCAACGGCGTTTCCATGCGCGCCGCCCGGTTCATAATCGCTTCATTGAAGCCCTCGCGCGTGCGGCGGTAGCACGTCGTCTGGCACGCATCGTTGATCACGGCGTCGACGCAGTCGCTCACGCTCATCGGCGTGTCACCCGCCTCCGGGTCGCCCAGGAGCAGCCCGTCCTGGTCCATGGCGTTGCAGGCCGTCTGGGCGGACGCACCAGCCACACTGCAACAGAGCGCCAGCGATTCCTCCCGCGTGCCGAGAGCCTGCAGCTGCGTGCCCGGTTCGATGTTGCAGACGCGGTGGGCCAAGGAAATGCCCATCATGCCCAAGTACAAATGGGGCAAGTTGCCCTCGTTCTTGATGCACGTCTGCACGACGCCGTCGGGTTTCTTCACATAGGTGTTCCACTGGATCAGGGGATTGGGTTGCATCTGCGAATCGTTGCACAAGTCGGAGCAACCGATCTGCACTTTGCACTGGTAGCGAGGGTCGAAGCCTCCGTCGCGCCATTCCACTTCCTTGCAGATGTCCGGTCCGGCCAACGTGCTCTGCGTGGCGGTCTTTGCCGTGCAAGACGTAAGAGTGATTTTTTCGGGATCTGCCTCGACTTCCTCCGCGCAGTCGGCATCTTTTTGGTCGATCGGGCGGCAGAGGTATCCGTCCCACAGCAGCGGGTGGCTGCATTCTCCCTGGCTTTCCGCCGGCGCGCCGTCTTCGTCGGTCGGAGGCGGGGGCGGGAAACGGCCTCCGAGGATCGGTTGGTCACCGCTGACGAGAGCGGGACTGTTGGTATCCATCGGAAGCGCGTACTGGAGTCCCACGTCGTCGCTGCGGCCCCACACGACGATGTTGTCTCCTACCGTGACGGACGGGTGGAACAGGACGATTTCATCCTTCGCCAGAGGAGGATCGAGTTTGTCCGTCTCCGCCTGCAGGCCGTCGAGAATGGCCATCAACGACTCTTCGATGAGGTTCTGGGTTTTGTAGAGGTACTGCCGTTCCGTCCCCGGGGCGTTCTCCGGCAGCGTCTCGTCATCCGCATCCGGTGCAGGCACGACGTCCGTGCGTTCACCCCGGACGAATTTCACGCCGTGCAAGTAGTGCCACACGATGCCGATGCGCTCGAATTCCGATGCACTCGCGAGTCGGCCGGAAAGTTGCCCCAGGGGCCCCTGCAGGGTGGTGGGGAACGGCAGGGTGCGAAGACGCCTGTCCGTGCCGGTGATCGGTTCGGCTTCCGCCGCCTCATCTTCCTCCGTCGTATCTTCCACTGGCCCGCCCGCCATGCGACTGCTGCTGCTACTGCTATTGCGGGATGCGTTGGTCCCGACACGCCAGAAATCCGCAATTCCTCCTTCGATTGGACCCTCGGCGATGGAAGCCGGCAATACTCCCGCCGGCAATTCGTAGCTCGTGGCGATGTTCTGCAGTGAATGGCTGAAATCGATGAGCGATTGTTCGTCTTTCACCAACTGCGTGATACGCTGGATGAGCTGCTCGCACTTCGCGGCCGGAAGCGCTTCGCGCGTCGATTTTTTGGCGCACAACGCGTTGCGGTCTCCACTAAGCGCCTTGAGAATGTCGTCGCTCGAGAGTGTGTCCCCCTTCTTCGCGAACACCGCCTGCACGAACTGGCTCACTTCCTCTTTCGGCGCTGACGCGGCGATTTCGCGGCGTACGGAGTCGAGCACCTTCATGTACATCGACGTCGGCGTCGAGGATGTCGCGGCGCTTTGCCCGAGCGTGGCGGCGGGCCAAAGCAGCAACAGGCCGATGGCGACGAGGCGGCGCGTCATTCGTCGGGAGTGCTGGAAGTCGAACCGTTAAGAATATCGCTGAAGTCCTCGCGGTCGAATGCCTGGAAATCACGCAGGCCGTTTTTCTTGTCCTGGATGCCCGGCAGACATGCACCCGCTTCCGTCAGCAAACCCAGGGTGTTACGCAGGTCGAGCGACGTGCGGGCGAGGCATTCCATCGCCACGCGGAACATTCCCACGCGGTCGAAGCCGCCGATGAGCATGAGTGTGCGGTTGAGTGCTTCGCGCGATACCGTCTGCTCCTCTTCCGCGACCGAGCGGATGTTGCTTGCCTCCAAAACGAGGTTATACCACGTGACCGGCGCGGCAGAGCCGTTGGTGTCCCTTAGTGCAGAATCCGCGCGTATCACGTCGAAGAATTGGGCGTCCTTGAGGGCGCACCGGTATGTCCGTAGGTTCTCGAGCAGCACCGCGGCGGTATCGCCACGAGACAGGCTGGCCAAACGGTCCGCGTCTTTCCAGGGCGGCAGCTTCGACGCCATGGCGACGAGCGCCGCGGTCGGCGGCTGGCTCTGGGCATCGATCTTCGTGCAATCGAGCGGCTTTGCCTGCGCCGTCAGCGGCGTGTTGGCATTCCCGACTTCGGCCGCGTAGGCGCCGAGCTGCAACAAGTGCGCGTCGATGACTGCCGATACGCCGGAATGGTAAGCGGTCGCCCATTCGCGGTAGGGCATTTTCTCGTATTCCGTTCCCTTCAGTCCGCAGGGCGCGAGCGTCGTGCCGATGCGCAGGCTGTCGTCCGGCAACGATTGAGCCGCGTTGCACGCCGCCAAGGCGAGCACCGCGACGACCGCCGCCGCGCGGCCGGTCCAGCCGACGAGCAAACGGTTACGGTTCACACTTCCAGAGGAAACAGGGGATGCGGGTCACCTCTTTCAGCAAGTCGGCGACCTGGCGGAATGGCTTGAGCAGCGACCCGTCGAATTCGTCGAGGAACGTGCGGAATCCTCCCGCGAATTGCAGGAGCGTGCGCGTGGCGGCGTCGTACGAGACGAGCAGTTCCAACACCCTCGACTCGCGGTTATACAATGCATCGAATGCTTCTTCGCAGGATTTTTGCACCTGCACCGCAGCGGTCTTGTCCGTCTGGTTCACCAGGCGGCAGCCAGGGAAGACCTGGATGCCCATCTCCGCGTACGGAATGCAGCCCTCGACGCTGCCCTCCAACGCCGTCTGCCCTTCCGGTGCGCCGAGCGACAGAATCGCGGCGCTGCAGACCGAGCGCAGGCGGCAACGCAGCGCCCGCAGACTCTGCAGCATCGGCGGCAGCAACTCCGACGTCACGTGCGTCTTCGTCGAAAGAATGCCGCGGAAAAAGTTCTCCTTCCACGTCGGATCGGTCTCCGCTTTTTGGTCCATCTCGCTGTCGGACATCGACTGGCGATCCTTGCCTGCGGCGCGTGGACGCCATACTCCCCCGGTTTTGATCCACGCCGCTCCTTCCGCGTCGTACCGCACCTCGTTTTGCCCGGCTTCCTCCGCCTTCTCGCGGCCGAAGAGGACGATGCGGTGGAGGCGTTGGTGATGGGCCATCGACGCGAACACTTCCGAAATGCACGCCGCGGTGGATTGCGGTGCCGCGCTCGCCGACGAAGACGATTGTGCTTCCGCCGCAAGCGGAGCGAGCAGCGCGAGCAGTGCCGCTGATGCAAGGAGGCGCTTCACGGTGCGATTGAAGAATCTTCCGAAGAGGGCGGGAGGATGTCCGTGTCGGGAGGGGCGTTGTACGCCGGCACAAGATCGTTGGCGCGCGCGTCGTACGGCAGGATCTGCTCGCGCGGTACCGAGCCAAGCGGTTCGGGCATCGTCGCGTCGAGCATCGCTTTGCGCACGTCGTCGATGGTGTCGGCGGTGGCATCCGATGGCGGGAGCACGACCCATCCTTCGGCTGGCGGAGTATCTTGGCCGATGAGGGGCCAGCAGGCTTCGTCTCCCGGCAGGCACGTATCCGGCGCATTGCGCCCCTGGCCGATCACGCGGCGATCTTCGTTGAGCGTGAAGAACGGACGCGAGCCGATGAGGCGCCAGCGTTCGCGCATGTCCATTTCGACGTGGCGGCACAGGGTACTGTCCCATCCTTTGCAGCCCAGCGTCTCGGGATCGACTTCGTTGGCGCGATTGAAGAGAATCGTTCCCCAGAATTCGGCGTACGTGCGCATCATGCTCGTCAGCACAGACTGCGTTTCGCGAAGCAGGTTGCGGACGTTCTCGATGTCGTCGTCGCCCGGCAGTTCGGGCGCGGTGACGATCTTGGGAATCTCGCCGACGACGTACGACTGTTCCTCCGCGGAGGGCACGTTCACTGCGGCCTCGAAGCGCTCCCGCAGGGTATCGGTGGGAATCAGTGCAGGCAGTGTCGGGGCGGTGAGCGGTTGGCCGAGTTTCGGCGGGGATAGCGCGTCGATGTTCAGCGTCACCTCGACGGGTTGTAAGACCGGAATGGTGATGGGCGTGCTGTCTTTGTAGATGAGACGGGAAAGATCGAAGATGACGTCACGGCCCGGCACCACCGATTGCAGTCGCGGAAGGCCGTCGCCCGAGAGATCGCCCTGGTTCTCGCGTGCGGGCAGCCAACGATCGAGCAGGGAATACACGGGCAGCGTGAAAGACTGCCGCATGCACCAGGGATAGTTGGCCTTGGCCGCCGCAGCGTAGATGCCCTGCGTCTCGCGCCAGTCATCTTCCAGCTTGAGGAGTTCGGCGCGTTTGCGCATGTATTCGCGCAGCACGTCTTTGTTCTGCTGCACCCACGAGCTGAGGGCGCCGTTCAGCTCGCTTTCAAAGTCGAGCATCGACCCCAGAATGTTCATCTGTTCGACGCGCAGCGTGCGCACGGATTCCATGTCGTTAGCCAGTTGCAGCAGGCTGTTCATGAAGCGTTGCACGTCGCCCGGCGCCCCCTTGCAATCGCGCGCGTTGCCGCGTCGCATCACCTCGGTGCACCACGCCTGGGCGATGCTGCGCAGCGCCACAGGGGAAATGTCCGCGACGACGAACGGCACGTCCTTTTGCTCAATGCGCATCAGCGGGGATCGTTCGATGTAGGATGCCACCTCCCCGACGATGTCTTCGCGCGCCCGGATCTGTACTTCGACGGGAGTGGATCGCGGATCACGCCGTGCGTCGCCGCCCGTCACATGACCGCCGACGAACAGGGGATCGAGCGGGTCGTAGCCGTACGCCGCGCTCGGCGGCAAAAGCAGCATCATGCGCCCGGGCGACAGCTGGCGGGCCATCTCCACCTGCCACTCTTCCCACCACTGCACCAGTGTGTGCTGCTTGCCCGTGTTGTCGAAGCCGCGCATGCGGTTGGGTTCGGCATCGGGAGCCGTGAGCTCTGCCCGCTGCGCGGATCCATCCAGCAGCGTGGGAGCCACACGATTGCCGAATTCCCGTTGCTGCTGCCGTTCGTTGAGGAAGGAAAGCACCCCGCTCATGCGGTTGAACCAGAGGTTCAGATTGATGTCGAAATCACTCTCCGCCCGATCATTCGGATCATGCTCCTGCTCCGTCGAGGGGCCGATGATGGCACCGATCTGATCCTGCGGATACTCCGACACGTCCAATCCGATGAGGCAGCGTTTATCTTTCTGGGTGGTGCGGTGATACCGGGGGTCGAACTCGTCGTAAAAGCCGAAACACATCACGGGCCCGTTGTTCTCGTTGTGGTCGTTCGAGACTTCCTCGAATTTCCTGCGTTCGTATCTGCCGTCGTAGTGGCGGTAGTAGGAGGCGTAAATGCCGCCAGTGAGACCAGCCTCGGGAAGGTTCATGCCCTGTATGCATTCCGTGATCGTCGAGCCGCTCGGGTCGCCCCCTCCCAAAATGATATCCGCCGCGTAGTTGCGGCAACCCTGCCAGAGCGCCGCATCTTCCGGCGACAGTTCGGAATAATCCGGCATCCCGACGTCGTTGCCCGGTACGCCCATCGGCGGAACGGGACACGCTGGATCTTTGCTCTGGTCTCCGTCGTCCGTGTTCACCCCGCCCTGCGATTCCGGCATCTCACAGCGGCAATTCGGCCCTTCGCATTCCACGCTGTTCGGCAGGCGCGGCGTCGGCAGTTCCATGGGTGGTTCTTCCAGCGTTCCTTCCTCTCGCGCCTGTCGTACGGCGTCCGGGATCGGCGCGTCGGGGATTTCTCCGTTGGTCAGCGCGCTCAGCGATTCATTGCACACGTCCGTCCAACCGTCGGTGCATGTGCGTTTCATGCACCAGAGCCGGCAATACACTCCTCCCTCCCTGCTGCCAGCCAGGTGGTAGCAGTCGGGATACGCGAAGGAATTGAGCCAGTCGTGGAACTCGCGACACGTTTGTTTGCTGTGCTCCTTGTCCGTGTCTTCGCCCTCGGCACCCCAGCGGCACGGGGGATCCTCGAAGTACGGCGTCTGCACCTCCGGGAAGCGCTGGTAGGAGATGAGGTCGTACGCGAATACCATCTTTTTCAGGCTGCTCGTCTTGAGATTGCAGCGGGTGGAAAGCCCGGTCGTGGTATCGGGAAACTGGTAGCCGTCATCGAGCAGGCCTCCTTCCTCCGCGCGTACGCCCATGCCGGACGGCAGGTCGGAGATCGTCGTGCCGTCGCGTCCTGGTACGCCCGTCACGCGCGCAATGGCGCCCGGGTCGCCCGCGGTGTCGCCGACGCCCTCGTTGAGTATTTGTCCGCCGCACTGCACACCCCCGACGTACGCATCCAAGCGGCCAAGCTCCTGCTCCATTTCTTCGAATGTCTTCGGATGTTTGTTCTCCAGCACATACGGATCGCGCGCTAATGCGGGGATCGCACCGCCGACAATCGCGGTCGCCGTGAACGCGATCATCGCCATCCTCCCCCCGATGGTGGAGCGACCGTGCGTCCGCATGAACGGAATGGGAGGGTTTCAGTCTGCCGCATGACGGACTTTTTCGCAGTGGCTGAGCATCGCGAAGAGATTGACACCCGTCCTCTCCTGTATGCTGAACGGCGGTGAATGGTGATGCGACTTCGAAAGGTCTTTCCGTGCAAGGCGAGGAGCTTGCACAGGGGAGTGGACGGTAGTACACCCTAGGCAGGACACACCATCGGTCGTGGCCTCCTCTACTCCCATCCCCCTCATTCTTTATGTTCTCTCTCAACCGTGTCCATCTCATCGGATACCAGACCCAGCCCGTCCAAGTTCGCCAGACGCCCGGCGGCACTTCGGTGACGGACCTCAACCTCGTCGTGCCGTTCCGCTTCCGCGCGGACAAGGGCGAAATGCTCGAGGGAAAGAGCTTTCACGTCGTCACCATCTGGGGCGCCATGGCCGGCGTGGCCGGTCAGTTCCTCCGTCCCGGCGGACAGGTCTTCGTTTCCGGCCGTCTTCAGACGGACAGCTGGGAAGATGAAAGCAGCGGCGAGAAGCGCAGCAAGACGAAGGTCGTGGCGCTCGACATGATCCTGCTCGATCCCAAGGACGGCCAGATGCCCGCCCCGTCGTCCGCCAAGGAATTGCTCTCGTGCCTCAACCGCGCCGACATCATCGGCAACGTCACGCGCGATCCGGAAATGCGCACCACGACGAACGGCCAGAAGGTGCTCACCCTCGGCGTGGCCACCAACGATCGCTGGAAGGATAAGGCCAGCGGCGAAAACAAGGAGCGCAGCGAATTCCACAACGTCGTCATCTGGGGCGACCTCGCCGAGGAGGTCCAGCGCACGCTGAAAAAGGGCCACCGTGTATTCGTCTCCGGCCGCGTGCAGACGCGTTCGTTCGAGACGGCGGCAGGCCAGAAGCGCTACACGACGGAAGTCATCGCCGACTCCGTTTCGCTGCTGGGCGTAAAGAGCGACGTCGCCTCCGCCGCCATCCAGGCGGACGCCTCGATGGGCGAGCGTCCCATGGCATCGGTTCCGTCCGCGCAGGAGAAAGAGCCGGCATTCACTGGCGTGCCCGACATCAACTACACGTCGGACATCAAAGTCGAAGATCTGCCGTTCTGATCTGCCGCCATCAACGAAAGAGGGCTCTCTGAGCCCTCTTTTTCGTGTCTGACAAAGCAGGTTGAGTGCCTCGTGCAACGAGTGCACGATGGCGTGGATGTCTCCTCTCGAACTCGATCGTGCGCTGGTTGACGAATGCTACACCGCCATTGACCTCGTTCGTGGCAATCAAGGAAAAGCGCCTCTCCAACGTACGCCCGAGATGGAAATGCATGCGGGCTCACACGCGCAGTGGATGGCGCAACATAATGTTTTCGTGCCTTCACCTCAGGTGTTCCGACCTGGTCAGCGCGAAAATCTCTGGAAGGGTATAGGCGTATCACCTTTCGCTATGGTGCAAGCCGCGGTGCGCGATTGGCTCGCGCGCCAAGGGCAAGCAGAGACGCTTCTCGCCGATGATCTCGAACGCATCGGCGTGGGCCTGTACACGCGCGACGTCATCGAGCAACAGCGGCACTTCCTCGCGCTCGTGGTGCGCACCGGGCGCAACTGATTACCGCAGACGGCCGTCGTTGCCGTACAAGCGCATTTCGATGCCTGCGATCTGCGGCACTTTTTCTTTGATGAGCGCGGTGATATTGAGGGCATCGTCGAACGTCGCATTGCCGACGTTGAGCAGGAAGTTCGCGTGCTTTTCCGCAATTTGAATGCCGCCGACGGTCGTGCCGCGCAGGCCCGCCGCATCGACGAGTTTCCACGCAGGGGTGCCGTCGGGGAGCGACTTAAAGCAGCTTCCCGCCGTTTTAAGGTGCGGCTGCGTTTCGATGCGCTTCTGCAACAGCCGCTGCACTTCCGCTTTCACGTCCGCCGCCGGCTTGCCCGGCACCTCCAGCACGGCGCTCCAGATGATCACGGGGCCGCGTGCGTCTTTGAATCCGCTCTCGCGGTACCGGAACTCGCACTCCTCGCGCGACAGCGTCTTCCATGACCCGTCGACGTATGCCGTAACGGAACGCACGAATGTATCGATCCAGATGCCTCCGTGCCCCTGCCCGGCATTGCCGAACAGCGCGCCGCCGACCGTGCCAGGGATGCCCGTAAGCGTGGAGAGGTCGAGATCCTTGTCGGCAAGCTCGTTGATGAGCATCGCCAGATTTTTGCCTGCCTCGACGGTCACGATGTTCCCGTCGATGACGGTCGCCGCTGCGGCGATGCGGATGACGAGCGCCTCGATGGTGCCGTCGGCGAAGATGGTGTTCGCACCGTTACCCAGCACGATGAGCGGAATATTCTTTTCCGCCGCGAACGCGACGGCCTGTTCCACGTCCTCGCGCGTCTTCGGCTCGCCGAAATACCGCGCGGCTCCGCCGATGCGCATCGTGGTCTTGGTGCCGACGGGCACGTTCTCTTTCACTTCCATAGGGGCGTGATTATTTCAGCAGATTCGCCACTTTTTCCAGCGTATCGGTCATTTTTTCCGTGCTGGATTTGCTCTGCAATTGGGACAGCACGTACAGCAGGATGCCGCCGCCGATGATGCAGCCCGCGACGATGAGCAGTTCCTGGTTGCCGGCGGGGTAGTTGAGCCAATTGAGCCCTACGAGGGCCAATGCCATTCCGGCGATGCCAGCCAAAACGCCGACGCCCAGCGTGACGAGTAACAGGTGCGTGCGGTTTTCCTGGTTGTCCTGGGGGGCGGAGGCGAGGCTCGTGAGCAGTTCGCTGCTGACGATCATCGGTTCGCTGCTCCAGTCTTTGAACAACGTGAACACCTTGCGCTGGAGGATGAGCGTCACGAACGCCTGGAACGGCACGCTCGTCTTTCCTTCGATGATCGCCTTCGCCGAATCCGGCTTCATGTGCACTTCGACGTCTTTGCTCGTGGAGAGGACCATGGCTCCCAGTGTAGCACGTGATGCCACTTCTTTGTCGTGACAAAGAAGTGGCCAAGAAAACACTGCGCGGCAAGCTCCGACCCGCCTGCCCCTGTCACCCCCGCTGCCGCGCCCACACCTGGGCGCTTCACGCGCTACGCGAGTTAGACGAGCTGCCGTGCTGCCTTCAGACGTCGCAGCGTCGTCTCCTTGCCCAATGCGATGGCGACTTCCGTTGCGCCCGGGCTGTATTCGCGGCCCGTGAGAGCGGCACGCAGCGGCCAAAGCAATTGGCCGAGCTTCCAGCCTTTCTTCTCAATCATGGCCTTTGCTGCAGCCAGCATCTGATCGTTCGACCAGACGTCGTCCTGTGCCAACATCTCGAGCAACGCATCGAGGATCTCCGGCAATTGTTCGGGGGTCACTTTCTGCTTCGCGTTTGCCATCAGTTCCACCGTCGGCTGCGGGTCGCTGTAGAAGTACGACAGCATGTCGTGCGCCTCGTGGAAGAACGTGATGCGCTCGCGGATGAGCAGCGCGCGCTCGCGGAAGTGCTCGTCCGTCTTCGCTTCGGGATGGTGCTGCACGACCACATCCAAGCAGCGGGCCACGAAGTCGTCCTCCGGCAGGCGGCGGATCCACTGCCCCTGCAGCCAATCGAGTTTCTCCAGGTCGAAGATGGCGCCGGCTTTCTGGACGCGGTCGAGGGAGAAGGCTTCCTGCAATTCCTTGAGCGTGAACAGCTCCTGGGTCGTCCCCGGGTTCCACCCGAGCAGCGCTAAGAAGTTCACCATCACTTCCGGGAGGTATCCCTTATCGCGGTAGTCCTGCACGGACACCGAACCCTGGCGTTTGCTCAGCTTCGTCTTGTCGCGATTGAGGAGCAGCGAGAGGTGCGCGAATTGCGGCGGCGCCCAGCCGAACGCCTCGTACAGGAGGATGTGCTTCGGCAGCGAACTCAGCCACTCTTCTCCGCGCACGACCAACTCCACGCCCATGAGATGGTCATCCACGACGTTCGCGAGATGGTACGTCGGGAATCCGTCGCTCTTGAGAAGCACCTGGTCGTCGATCGTGTGCGACTTGAACTCCAGAGGTCCGCGGACGAGGTCGATGACGTCCACCGTGCGGTTGTCCGGCACCTGCAAACGTACGACGTACGGTTCGCCCGCCGCCGCCTTCTTGTCCGATTCGTCGCGGCTGAGGCGCAGGCACGTGCGGTCGTACATGGGAGGCTGCTTGCGTGCGACCTGGCGCTCGCGCATCTCTTCCAGGCGTTGCGGGCTGCAGAAACACCGGTAGGCGTGGCCGCTCTGCAGCAGTCGATCGGCGTGCTCGCGATAGATGTCCGTGCGCTGGCTCTGGATGTAGGGGCCGCGGTCACCGCGCTGGGCCACTACTCCGCCGTCGAGGTACGCGCCTTCATCGATCGTGATGCCCGCCCACTGCAAACTCTCCACGATGTTCTGCACTGCCCCGGGCACTTCGCGTTCCTGGTCGGTGTCTTCGATGCGCAGGATGAACGTGCCGTTGCTCTGGCGGGCGAGGAGCCACGTGTAGAGCGCGGTGCGCAATCCGCCGACGTGGAGGAGGCCTGTGGGGGAGGGGGCGAAGCGGGTTCTCATTGCGCAGCGAGTGTAGAGATTCCCCGTCGGGGTGTCATGATCGAAAAAGAGCGGCTTTCGCCGCCCTTTGGGTTGTTTGCTGGATGAGGGTTACTTCGCCTCGGCCTTGAATGTCACCGGCTCGAGCGGACGATCGCCGGGGCCCGTCTTCACGCCAGCGATGGCGTTCACCACGTCCTGGCCCGCCGTCACCTTGCCGAAGATCGTGTAGAGGGGCGGGAGCGGGTAATCCTTGTGCATAATGAAGAACTGGCTGCCGTTCGTGTCCGGGCCGTGGTTGGCCATGGCCACCGTGCCGGCGCTGTAGGTCATGTCGTCGGTGATCTCATCTTCGAACTCTCCGCCGAAGATGCTATCTCCGCCGGCGCCCGTGCCCGTGGGGTCTCCGCCTTGGATCATGAAGCCGGAGATGACGCGGTGGAACGTGAGGTTGTCGTAGTAGCCTTCCTTCGCGTGCTCGTAGAAGTTCGTTGCGGCCTTCGGCGCGCGATCGGCGTCGACTTCGATGCTGATGTCGCCCTTCGACGTCTTGAGGACGACCGTGTGCTTGCCGGTGAGCAGTTGGACCTTGGAGTCGTCGTTGTCCTGCT
The DNA here is from genome assembly GCA_964427895.1 of uncultured Candidatus Peribacteria bacterium. Lineage (GTDB taxonomy): Bacteria > Patescibacteriota > Gracilibacteria > Peribacterales > Peribacteraceae > CAYRUZ01. The sequence continues at coordinate 25,799 of CAYRUZ010000007.1, read as the reverse complement.
GGGTCGTGTTGCCGGTGGAATCGTTCGCGGGGGGAGTCACAGAAGAGGGGGAGGAACAGCCGGCAAGAAGCACGGCCAAAGCGACAATCGGAATGAGGAACTTATACATGGTTGCGCCACGCTACAGAGGAGTTCCCTGCCGCTCAACTCTCCTATTTCGCGCACATTTGCATGATTTTGCATCTGATGACGCAACGCCTCTCGAATTGTCAGGGTTTTGACAAACGTGGAAATGGGCTGCTCGTTACTCAATTACCGTTGACGCATGAATACGATGTGTTCATTTCTCATCTAGACCGCGCACCGTCATCAACGTGATTTTCACGGGGGTCAGCGGCTTGTCGCTGTTATCGCGGGGCGTGGTGGCAATGAGGTCGAGCGCGCGGGTGCTGCCGAAGAGGTGGCCGAAGACGGTGTATGCGGGAGGCAGCTGGTAATCCTTGTGCATGATGAAGAACTGGCTTCCGTTCGTGTCCGGTCCGCGGTTCGCCATCGCGATCGTGCCGCGCTCGTACGTCTCGTCGCCCGTCAGTTCATCGGCGAAGTTCTTGCCGAAGACGCTCACCTCGCCCGTGCCGTTCCCGTTGGGGTCGCCGCCTTGGATCATGAAATCCGGGATGACGCGGTGGAACGTGAGGCCGGTGTAGAACCCCGCTCGCGCCAGCGTGACGAAGTTCGTCACCGTCAGCGGCGCAGCATCCGCGTCGAGCTTCATGTGCAGAATGCCCTTCGTTGTTTTCATGGTGACCACGTAACGTCCGTGCAACAGACCTGTCTCCGGATCGACGGACGGAACGGTCTTGGCGTACGCGGGTACGGCAAGGGACAGGAGGACGGCGCAGGTGATGAGGCGTGTGGTCATGGCGTGACCTTACTGGGCCACCGCGGTCTTCGACAAGGAGAGGATCTCCTTCGCGATGGTCTGCGCCGCATCCGGGTCGGCGATCTCGCGCATCAATCGACTCTTCTCCTCCAGCACCGCCGGGTTGCCGAGCCAGTCACGCACGACCGGGAGGAGCTCCCTTCGCAGGTCCTTCTGTTCCACGATGGCGCACCCCCCGTGCTCGCGCGCGTAGAGCGCGTTCTTGTACTGATGGTCCTGCGCGAGCCCGCGGATGGGGACGAGGATCGTGGGGATGCCGTTGGCGGCGAGCTCCGCGATGGAGCCGGCGCCGGCGCGGCTGACCGCGATGTCCGCCAGTGCGTAAAGATGCGGCAGCTCACTCGTGACGAACGGCATGGCCTTGTATCCGTGCTGCGCGCGAGAGCCGGATTTCCCTTCGCCGGTTAAGTGCACGACGTCGGCAAGATCGAGCAGTTGGTGCAGCAACGTGTGGATCGCATCGTTCACCGCGACGGCTCCTTGGCTGCCGCCCATCACGAGCACGACGGGACGCTTGCCATCGAAGCCGGTGATGCGCAGTCCTTCTTCCATCGATCCTTGCGTGATTTGTTCACGGACGGGGTTGCCCGTCAGCACCGCGTTGGCATGCTGCCTGTCCTGCGGGAAACCCAGGCACACGCGGTTGGCGAACGAGGCGACCATCCGGTTGGCGTAGCCCGACACTACGTCCGATTCGTGCAGCACGACCGGGATGCCCGCGGCGCGCGCGGCAAGCGCGGGCGCAACGCTCACGGCGCCGCCCTTGCTGAAGAACACCGTGGGGTTGAGTTCGCGCATCAGCGCGCGAGCGCGGAAAAACCCTTTGCTCGCAGTGAAGGGTAACGTGGCCGAACGGCGCGGCAACGGTAGCGGTGTATATGGCAGGTTTTCGAATTTCAAATATGCTGCATCCGCAGGACGATCCGAGCACAGCACGTGCACCGTCGCGTCGCCCTCCAGTTTTTGCAGTGCGCGCCACACGGCGACCGCCGGAGCCAGGTGGCCCACAGACCCGCCCGTGCTGATGACGAGGCGGAGCATCGATCAGCGTGCGCGAGCGGTAGTGACCGAACCAAAACGCTTTCGCGGACGGCGGACCGCCAGGGCCTCTTCGGTGGAGTGCATGGAGATGTTGAGCAGGATGCCCACGCCGAACATCAGCGTGAGCAATGAGGACCCGCCGTAACTGATGAACGGCAACGTGAGTCCCGTGAGCGGGAAGAGCGACAGGTTGACCGCGATGTTCACGAGCGACTGGAACGCCACCCAGGTGGTGATGCCGGTGGCGACGAGGAAGCCGAAGCGGTCGGGTGCCTCGCGGGCAATCTTGTATCCGCGGATGATGAAGAGCGCGTACATGGACAGGATGATGCATAGTCGGAGGAATCCCAGTTCCTCGCCCATTGCGGAGAAGATCATGTCACCCTGCACTTCCGGTAAGTAGCCGAACTTCTGGATCGATTTGCCGTAGCCCACGCCAAAGAGTCCGCCGCTTCCCAGCGCGATAAGCGCTTGGTTGATCTGATAGCCTGCCTTCTCGCTGATGGTGGGATCGCCCGACGAGAAGAACACCGCGAAGCGTTTCCACACGTATTCCTGGCTGAGGATGATCGGGAGGCCGAGGAGCGACGCCATGCCGCCTCCGAGCAACAGATGTCCGACGTTGCCTCCTGCAATGAAGAACATCACGCAGGCGATCGAGGTGAGCACGAGGAATCCCCCCAAGTCCGGTTGGATGGCGACGAGGAAGGTCGACAGCACCAGCAGGATGCCGAACGGCATGAATCCTTCTTTGAACGTTCCGATCAGCTGCTCGCGCTTCTGCAGCCACACGGCCAGGTAGAACACGAGGGTGAGTTTGAGCACCTCCGAGGGCTGGAACGACAGCGATCCCAGCACGAGCCAGCTGCGTGCTGTTCCGTAGTCGTTGCGCAGCTTCGTCATCATCAGTACGGCTACGAGCAGGCCCGTCGTGAGCAGAAAGAACAGGCGCGCGTGCTTTCCCCAGAAGCGGTAGGGGATGATCATGCCGATGAACATCACGCCGAAACTGAGCGTGACGTGCAGCGCCGATCTCCACAGATAGAACGAGTTGATCGGTTCTGCCATTCTTCCCTGCGCCACGAGCTTTTGCGTGAGTTGGTAGCTTTGGAAGACGGAGACGCTCGCAATCATCGCCAAACCGAAGAGCGTCAAGCCCACGGCCAATCCCAGCAGCAACCAGTCGATTCGGCGGAACATGGGAGCCGAGCATACCACGATCCGCGCACGCGCCCCATTTTTCGGCCGCTTCTCCTCGCGGGCGGTCCTTCGCTATGCTCTGCGCATGATGATGCTCTGGGCAGCGGCCGCTGTCGCCCTCGTCCTCAGTCTCACCGGCAAGATTCTCGCCGACGCGTATCTCACCGGTCACGTCTCCCTGTTCGGTTCGTGGGTCGGATTGCTCTACTCGCAGAACGAAGGCATCGCCTTCGGCATCGCCCTGCCCAGTTACGTGCAGGGCGGACTGATTTTCGCCGCGGTCCTGCTGGTCATATGGATGGCCGTCGCATCACATCGCACCATGCTGTCGCAGATCGCGTACGGCCTCATCATCGGCGGCGCGCTGGGCAACATCGCCGACCGCATCGTTGACGGCAGCGTGACCGATTTCGTGCAGATCGGCACCTTCCCGGTTTTCAACGTTGCCGACAGCTGCATCAGTGTCGGAGTGGCGTTTCTGCTCCTTGATCTGCTCTTGCACAGGCGCCATCCCTCCACTGTTACCACTGTTTGACCACTTGTGAAGCTTGGTTGTCGGTGCTAGCATTCCGGCCTCGTTTTCCGACCTAAAGCGGTGATCTACGTCATCGTCCTCCTTGGCTCGTTCATCGGCATCTGTCTCTTCCTCGGCGGAAGGGTTCTGCTGCGCCAGCGTTCGGTGCGCCGCTTCGTCCGCTCCGTGCGCCAGCGCCTGCAGTCGGCCGAAGAGCGCGGAGCCGTTCTTGTCGAAGAAACCGTGATTGAGCGGCCGGTGAAAGATCCCCGTACCTCCGCCATCGAATTGCAACAGGTGCGCACCCTCGTGCGCAGCGCCGAGAAGGCTATTGCCCAGGAGAAGACGGAAGAGGCTGAGCGTCTTTTCATCCAGGCGCTCACGATTCAGCCGCACGCCACCGATGTCGGCGCGCAACTTGCGAAGCTGTACCTCACCTCCGGCCGTGAGCAGAAGGCCGAGGCCATGTACCGCGAACTGCTCCAGCAGCGAGACGACGTGTCGTTCCACGCCAACCTCGGCTTGGCGTACTACCGCCAGGAGAAGTACGTCGAGGCATGCTTCGCCTACCAAGAAGCGCTCAACCGCGATCCCAAGAACCCGGAGCGCAGCGAGGCGCTCGGGCGCGCGTGCATCGCCGCCGGCCGCTACGCCGAAGCGATCCCCCTCCTCGAGAAGGCGTCGCAATTCCTCACCCGCGATACCCAACTGCTCCACCGTCTCGCCGAGTGCTACCTGCAGATTTCCGATACCGAGAAGGCGGAAGAGACGTACCGTCGCATCAACAAACTTGAGCCGTACGACGAGAGTGTGAAAGAAAAATTGGTCAGTTTGGCGCGCGCATAACCATATGCGAAGGCGGGTTGCTTGACACCCGTATGGGGCGATTTATAGGATCCGCGATCTTTGAAATAAACGGCGAACTTCTTCCGGTTGCAGCACGGTCCGCATGTCTCGTGCCGAGGGTGCTGCAACTGGCTCTCCACGTCCCGCCGTCACCCCTCCACGTAGGAGTGCGGATGACTGCGGGATAAGGATCTTGCGATCGCTCATGCGAGCGGTGCAAGACAGGAGAGATAGCACAGGAGGTTGCATCATGCGTCCGATGGTTCTCGTTCTCTGGTGCGCGCTGAGTGTCGCGACCGCAAAGGCCGCCGACCCCGTCGTGCAAAGCGTGGACCGTACCAAGGCAGGTCCCACCGCTTCCATCTTCAAGGTGACGTTCGACAAAGACGTCACGCCAGCCGAGGCCGAGAAGGCCGTGTCATTCGTGAAAGCCGCGGTCGGCGTCTCGCGTCGCGTCTCGGGCGAACCCACCGTGAAGGCCAGCGGGAAGACGGTGACGGTCACCGTCAGCACGGAAAAGGCCAAGCCCGCAGGTACCGACTTCGAATCCCTCCATCTCAAGGAACGCACCGACGCGACCTCTACCTACGAGGTGCGCTTCGAGAAGAAACCCAACTCAACGCGGAGCAACACCTTCGGCACCCTCGTCACCGATCTCGACTCAGCACAACGCGGCATCCAAAAGGAGAAGAAAGACGCGGTCAAAACCGCGGTGTCCCAAGATGGCGCGCTGAGCGTCGTCACGGTCACCTACGCCACCGCCGGTTCCGACAAGAAGTGATCGCCTAAGCCAAAGATCGCCCACCCCTCCCCACGCCGAAAGCGCGGGGAGGGCACTTCGCGTGCCGCCACGCATCAGTATTCCTGCACTTCGACCGTCACGTCGCCGCGCACCTCGCTCTGGCAGCTGAGGCGGTCGGGGTCTTCGAGCACGCCCATGTTCTCCTCGCGGTCGTTGCGCGGCGACAGGTTGGGCATGCCCTCCCGCACCTTGCACATGCACGTCGTACAGAAGCCGTTCCCGCCGCACGCATGCTCCATCGGGATCCCCGCATCCAGCGCGATTTTGAGGATCGTGTCGCCCTCCTGGGCATCGACGATCTGCTCCTGGCCGTTGAAGAGGAACCGGACTTTCGGCATGACGGACACAGACGGTAGAGGGTTCATAGCGGGCCTTCAAGGGGTTCCACTTCGCCGCGGACTCGATAGAATCGACCCATGTCTTCCTCGCTGCTCTCCATCGACTCGCTCCACGTGAGCGTAGACGGCAAAGAGATCGTCCGGGGCCTCTCGCTGGACATGGCGGAAGGGGAGGTGCACGCCATCATGGGGCCGAACGGCTCGGGCAAATCGACGCTCGTCTCGGCGCTGATGGGACATCCCAAGTACGAGATCACGAAGGGGGCAGTCACGTTCGCCGGAGCGGATCTTCTCGCGATGGAGCCGCACGAGCGCGCGCAGGCGGGCTTGTTCCTCGCCTTCCAGTATCCGAAGGAAATAGCGGGCGTCACCCTGCGCAGTTTCCTGTATGCCGCCGCGCAAGCGCAACGCACTGGGCGCGATGCTGATGCAGCGCGCATCAGTCCCGTGCAGTTTAAGAAGGAACTGGAAAAAACGATGGAGGCGCTGCAGATGGATCCGGCATTCGCCGAGCGCGCGCTCAACCAAGGATTTTCCGGCGGAGAAAAAAAGAAAGCGGAGGTCCTGCAGATGCAGGTGCTCCGTCCGCGTCTCGCGATGCTCGACGAGACCGATAGCGGGCTCGACGTCGATGCACTGAAGATCGTCGCCAAAGGTGTGGGCGCGTTGCGCGGACCGAACTTCTCCGCACTCGTCGTCACCCACTACGCGCGCATCCTCGAGCACGTCACGCCCGATCGCGTGCATGTGATGGTGCAGGGAAAGATCGTGCAGAGCGGCGGCGCGGATTTTGCGCTCCAGTTGGAGAAAGAGGGATACGCAGAATTTACAAAAAACGATAAAAAACTGCGATTGGAGGCAGAATAGACCATTATTGACGTTCTATTATAAAAGTCGGATGATGGACGTATCGGACGGATGGTCCGCCGATGTTCCACACTCCAACGTTCCTTCTTTCTGTCGGGAGGTCTCGATGAAACAGTTGTTTCAGTTTTTCCCTTCGTCCGTCGGTGTGAAAGGCCGACGCGTCCAACGCTTGCACACGGTCCGAGTCGGGCCCAGCCGGGGCACCGTCGTGCGGGTGGAGAACCGTCATACCCTGCTGTTCTGGGTCGATCAGCGCGCATGCATGTCGTCGCTGCTCGTCCTCGAACACGGGAAGCCGATCGGTCTTCACGCATGGCGTGACGACGTCTACTCCATTCATCCCAACGACCTGTTCCGCTCCCGCGATCGACTCATCCCCGCGGCCAAGGACCCCAATCCGCTGCTGTGCATGCTCGCACGCGAACACTACCTGCCGGATCTCTCGGGCCTGCGGTTCGCGCGTGATTCTCGCGGGGTGCCGATGGGCAGCGACTGGGTGTGCCAACAGTGCAATGCGTCGCCCTTGCTCGGCGCTCGCCGTCAGGATGGTCGTCTGCAAGAACTCGTCGTTCGCCGTGACTGGTACTTGCACTTCAACCAGTTGTGCGACGACCTGCGCGGCACCATTCCTGCGTTCCTCCGCGCGTCGTGACGCCACTGCCGATCTCCCGTAAACCAGGCCCTCAGCAGCATTTTCGCTGCTGGGGGCCGCTTTTAGGCGATTGACAAAAAACAGCCATTATTCGATGCTCTGGGTAGAGCAAAGAATGGGTCTTTGCTCCAGTCATACCCTCAGAGGACCTTTCACATGTTTCGGACACCTGTTTCCGCGCAACCCGCGCGTCGGTTTTCCCCGCGCCCCGTTCCCCGCGCCACCCACATCCACTTCGGCGATGGCAAAGTGCTCGACGGCGGCCCGGTGAAGTACTGCCACCATCTTCACATCGGTGATGTCACCGGAGCGCAATTCGGCCTCCTGAATCTGCCCGACTGCGCCATCGAAACGTGGAGCGTCGGCGGCCGCACCGCGCTGACCATCTACGGTGCCGGCGGCGGCGTGTACTTTCATCGCTGCGTCCCCGGCGACACCATCAACGTGAAGATCCCGGAACGGTTCAGCCACGATGTCTGCGACGAACCCCAGCCGGGCGATCCGCACCCCATTTTCGCCCTGATGCGCGAGTGGGGTATGGACGTCTCGCTGCAGTCCCTCTCCGTCCCCGAGATGACGTCGTATGTGCCCAAGGATGTCGACTGGGTGAACGGTCCGGAGCTGAACGCCGTCATCGCGAAGCCGGAAGATGCGCATCCCCCGGTCAACTCGCCAAACGGCATTCCGCTCTGGCTCATCCGCCTGCACAAGCGCCGGCCGAACCACCTCATCGTCCATAGCAACTGGCACAAGGCGGTCGTGGGAACCATGCGATCGCTCAACATCGCGCTCCAGCATCTGTGAAGAACAAGGGAATAGAGGGAAGATGACGACCCAACCGCCGGCACTACGCCGGCGGTTTCCCGTGCTTCAATGTAACCAGACGCCCAAATCGACGTAGAAGGGAGTGCAAGCGCATTCGCGCTCTCGTACCCTTCTCTTCATATGACTGATTCCTCTTCTCCTGTTTCGCGCATCAGCGCGCAATCGCTGATCATCGCCGTCGCCGTCGGCGGCGCGTTCTATCTCGCCGGCGTGAACATCCAGAGCCGTGCCGCCCACACGCCCGTTCAACCCGGGACCATCTCCGTGTCCGGCGAAGGCACAGTGACGACCGCGCCCGACATCGCGCGTCTCTCGCTCGGCGTCGTTACCGGCCGCAAGGCGACCGCCACGGCCGTCATCGACCAGTTGGACAAGGAAATGAACGCCGTCATTGACGCCATCAAGGCGCAGGGCGTGGCGGAGAAAGACATCCGCACGGAGACCTTTGCCCTCAACCCGACCTACGATTGGATCGACGGCCGCCAGGTGCCCCGCGGGTTCGAAGGATCGCAGATGCTTACGGTGAAGGTTCGCAACTTGGATAAGGCGGGAGCCGTCCTGACCGCGGCCACCGAAGCCGGCGCCAACGACGCTGGCGGCGTGCAGTTCACCATCGACGATCCGGAAGTGCAGCGTCAGCAGGCGCGCCAGGAGGCCATCGACCAAGCCAAACAGCGCGCCGAAGCGCTCGCCAAGCAGTTGGGTGTATCGCTCGGACGCTTGGTGCAGTTCTCCGAGAACTCCGGCGGATACACGCCGCCCATGTACTACATGGCCGATTACTCGAAGGAGGCCCGCGGGGCCGCCGCCCCGTCCGTCGCCCTGCCTGCCGGCGAGCAGGACACAGTCGTGACCGTGAATCTCACCTACGAGTTGCGTTGATCGTACAGCACAAAAACACACCCCGCCGACGTACGGCAGGGTGTGTTTTTTGAAAGACGATGTTACTTCACCGAGGACGTGCTGGAGCTCGACTTCGCGGCGGCGTGCATCTGCTCGAGGCGATCGTGGCGAACCTCGTGGCGCTGCATGCGGGCGGCGTTCATGGCGGTCGCCTGCTGCTGCAGGGTGCCGCGGCCGACCTGCGTTACGCCCGGAATCATGCGAGCCGTCAGCGACGCCTCGTACGTGGGAGTGGGGATGGCCACCGTCTGGACGGAAACCACTGCCGCGATAGCAAGGCTAAGACTTGCTCCTGCGAACAGGGAACTGAGGGTGAGCATCCGCGTAGTCTGCGGTACGTGCATAGGAGGGTATGGGTATTGATTAACAACATAATACCATTTTTTACTAATCAAGTCAATTACCCATTTCATCACAATCGCTCCTCCATAAGCCGATTCAGGCCTTCGATGCAGGATTCCTGCCTGTAAAGATGAGGAGAGGAGGAATATTCCACCAGACGCGTTCTTGGGTGATGTTCGAAAAACAGGGGGCCATATACCGTCGGACGGCGGGTTTGACCTGGTACGCCACGAACGGCGCGCCGGGGCCGAGGATCTCCCGGGCATTCTCCATGATCTCCGCGCAGGCGGTTGCGGGTATGCGCGAAAAGGGTATGCCCGACACGACGGCATCGACGTGCTCGAAGCCGTACTTCGCCACGAGGGCGGGAGCGTTCTCCGCCCCGTCGCACTCCACAATGACGCGCTTGTCCTTGATGTTCGCCGATAGGTAATCGGCCAATTCCTGCATCTTCTCGATGACGATGAGCGTTCCTTCGCGGGGCAGGGTCTTGAGTAATTCCAGGGAAACGACGCCCGTTCCGGGCCCGTACTCCACGATGACCGTTGCGCCGGCAGGGATCTTGCCCGCCACGCGGCGGTTGAGCCACCGCGACGAAGGAATGATCGATGACACGCAGTCGGGGTCTTTGCGATAGGCGTCGAAGAATGCGCGGATACCGGTCATAGGGACTATTCTGCGCTCTCCCCGGTGTCGTGAAAAGTTCACTTTGCGGCGCGGTTTTTCAGCCAGTGCAGCGCGCGCAGGATGAACACATGCGTCTCCCGCATCATGGCCAAGTGGTCGTGGAGCTCGAACTTGGCATGGCTGCCATGCCTGTGGCTCTTCGTGAACTTCATGAGTGTCGCCAGTTCGTTTTTATCCGACCCCAGTGCCTGGTGAAAACTGGCCCAGGTCTTGTCATTGATGTCGTCCGCACCCGTGATCAAGAGCGCCAGCGTCTCGATGCAACGGTAAAAGAGAATCGGACAATTCTCCCTGTCGAGCAATCCCTGATTGTAATCGCGTAACGCATATTTGAGGGAATCCCCGTGCCTGCCGACGATGTCGAACACATCCTGAATGTTCGCAAACGCCAATGCGGGAATCGCCGGGGCAGTATCCGTTGTCGGCGTTACCATTCCGCGCCCTTCGATGTTGCAGTATTCAACGGTGTAATGAATTCCCACCCGATCTGTTACCACTTGGCTTAGGACTACGGTATCCATCAAGTGGCGTGCCGCCCGGAGGACATCTTCGGTGCCCATCACGTCCGGAATACCATCCAAGTCACAGACAAAATGTCCGCCCATCAGTTTGAAATGGCAGTGCACCTGGACGTTGCCCACCAATCGGGCATCCAAGTCCGCATCCATGTGCAGGGGAGTGTCGTGGCCGTTGCTGAGGAACATCGATCCCGCGACTGTTGCGCGCATGGGCGCAGTATAGCGATACTTGCGTAATTGTATGAATAGTTTATAGTACATTCGGTTTCACATTCCCTGGATCTTTTACTCTGGAGGTCGATTTCGATGGTTGATTTCGTGTTCTGCGTCAGTGGCGGGAACGTTCGGCTCTGCCGGGCGGTCGCCTGCCCCCCTGACGCCCTGCCGGGCACCCTCACGATGAACCCGCAGCAAGCTGCATTCGTCGAAGGGGAATCCATGGCCCGCTCGGTGCTCTGCACCCACTACTCCTACGTGCTGTCCGGCGGTGACAGCAGCGGAGGCATCTACCAGTTTGCCATCCTCCGCCCCCTGAGCCAGCGCGTCCGCGATCTGGCCGTGCAAGCTCGCGAACACACCGCCTCCCCGTCCAGTTTCTGAAACCGCCCGAACGCCCGCCTGGAACACGCCCCCCGTGTTCCGCCCGCGGGCTTTTCTCGTACATAATTGCCGCTTCCCCGAAGGAGAAGCGGCGTGCACATTCCGTGCTTACTTCCGGCGAACCCAGAAGAAGCGTTGTTGGCGGGTGCCCACGGAGACGTCTTCGAGTCGGACATCGTCTCCGGGCTTGAGCGTGGCGTCGTCGGTGAGCGCCAGGCTGTAGGTGCTGTCACCCATCGCGACCATGACCTGCAGCAGCGGACCGATACCACTCTTCGTCGGGGAACTGTGGACTCGAACACTCGAGCCCAACGCGTCGCGGCGAATCTGTAGGTCGGGGACGGAGCCGGGCGGGTTCATCCGGTGTCCCACGAACAGCATCAGGACGATGATTCCGACGCAGACGGGAATGAGCGGTCTCCTAAACATACTGTGCCCTCCGAGGGAATTGATGGGAGACGTTAGCGTTATTCTGATGCAGTTCGGCTTTTCGTCAAATAGGGGGAATTTCTTCGTTCTCCTGCGACTCGTCCCGTACAATCGGGCCCTCATGACCCGTGTCTCCCAATCGCGACAGGCCAAGTTTAAAGACCAGCCGGCCGCCGTGCCCGAAGAGGCGGAGGGTGAAATTTTCGCCGGACTCTCGCGCGATATCTTCGATACCGCCAACCCGTCACCCTACGCGGACGGCGCGCAGCGTGGCGTGAACGAGGCGCTCATCCGTCGCATCTCCGCCGATAAAAAAGAGCCGGAGTGGATGCTCGAGCATCGCCTCAAGAGTTTGAAAATTTTCCAGGAGAAGCCGCTGCCGACGTGGGGCGCGGACCTGAGTACGCTCAACCTCGACGACATCATCTACTACGCCACCGCTGGCGCAGGGAATACCGACAATTGGGGCGAAGTGCCGGAGGAAATCCGCAAGGTCTACGACCGTCTCGGCATCCCCGAGGCCGAGCGCAAAGTGCTCGCGGGTGTGGGCGCGCAGTACGAATCCGAGGTGGTGTACCACTCGCTCAAGAAGGAGTGGGAAGCGCAGGGCGTCATCTTCCTCGACATGGACGACGCGGTGGAGCAGTACCCGGATTTGGTGCGCGAGTATTTCATGAAGTGCGTTCCCTCGAGCGACCATAAGTTCGCCGCACTGCACGGCGCGGTGTGGAGCGGCGGGACGTTCCTGTACGTGCCGAAGGATGTGGTGGTGCGCGAGCCGCTCCAGGCGTACTTCCGCATGAATGCGAAGAACATGGGGCAGTTCGAGCACACGCTGATCGTCGTCGAGGAAGGCGCCACGGTGCATTACATCGAGGGGTGCAGCGCGCCGAAGTACGGCAGCCATGCGCTGCACGCGGGGCTCGTCGAGGTCTTCGTGAAGGAGGGTGCGTCATGCCGCTACTCGTCGGTGGAGAACTGGAGCCGCGACACGTACAACCTCAATACCAAGCGCGCGATCGTCTCCAAGGACGGATTAATGGAATGGATCGGTGGCAACATGGGCAGCGGCGTCACGATGCTCTACCCGTGCAGCATGCTGACGGGCGAGGGCGCGCGCTGCGATCACATGGCCATTGCGTTTGCGAACAAGAATCAGTGGCAGGACACGGGCGCGAAGGTGTTCCATCTGGCTCCGCACACGAGCAGCAAGGTGACAAGTAAAAGTATCAGCAAGTCCGGTGGAGTTGCGGTGTACCGCGGACAACTCTTCGTGGCTCCCAACGCGCACGACTGCACGGCGAACGTTGAGTGCGACGCGTTGCTGCTCGACGAGATCAGCCGCACCGACACCATCCCCGACATCAAGATCCGCAACAACGACGTGACGGTCGCGCACGAGGCCACGGTCGGCAAGCTGTCGGAGGAAGACGTGTTCTACCTGATGAGCCGCGGACTGCCCGAAGAGGAGGCACGCGCCATGATCGTGAACGGCTTTATCGAGCCCATCGTCCGTCTGCTGCCGCTGGAGTACGCCGTCGAAATGAACCGGCTCATCGAGCTGGAGATGGAAGGGTCCGTCGGGTGATCAGCGTTTCGCCTTGAGTTTGCCGTTGCCGTGCGTGCCGTTGCCGCCGCCGTTCCTTTTTGCGGGACGCTGTGCTTCGACCCATCGCTCGAAGGCATCGATGTCGCCGACGGCGATGATGATTTTTTCCACGAAGTTCCTGTACCACTCGTTGTCCTTCACCGGCTTGTTCGGCGAGGCGAATTTTCCCCGCGCGCTCACGAACTCATGATGCCCGCCGCCGCTCTTTCCAGCGGTGAAGGCAATGCCGCAGACTTTCAGTATTTCGTGCACGTCGTCCGCCGTGAGTATGTCGCTGTGCGTGTACTGGAGCATCGCGTTTTTTACGCGGTGCAGGAGCACTTCTTCCTCACCCAAGGGCCGCTCTTCCTCCGTGGGTTCTTCCTGTTCGTCCCATCCGTTGGACGATGTCCAGAAGATCACCGCGTTTTGGGGGTACATGGGCACGCCGACATCCTGCAGGGCGGCGATCTGTTCGCGCTGTTCCTCCGTGTCCACTGCGAACAGGTGCGGGCTCAACACGAGTTCCGCTTCTTTTGCGTCCATGAGGAAAAACGACGCGTGATCGCACTCTGCTTGACCCGGTTGCATCAGGAGGAAGCTGATGAGATTGGCCTCCGCCCCGCGTTCGCGCATCGCATGCATCGCCGTGTCGATGCCGGTCTGCCTCGCCGCTTCCATCCAATCATTGAAGTCCTTGTCGGGACGCGTCTGACGTTTGCTCACGTAGATGTTCGCCACGGTATCGGCGGGAAGAACGCGGCACAGGGGAATGACGGTCGATGCATCGTGGCAGACCGGGGCGCCCGGTTCGCGCATCCACAAATCCGCGATGTACGCATGATCGGTCGGCGACACGGTGTGCCGGACACTGTGCCCGTAGCCGAGCGCATAGCGCGTCACCATCGCGATGTTGTCCGCGTCCCCGTCGGTGCGCAGCTGCGTGGCGATCTGCGTGCGAATGATCGGAGGCGGACAATCCGGAAGTGCGATGTCCGGGCGCTCATCGGGTTGGCCCGTGGGCATCTGCGACAGCGCCGCGTGCTGCAACCGCGAGAATTCCTTCAGCGAGTCGAGCCATACCGTCACTTCCTGCGCCAATGCCCGTTGCGCCACCGAACGGTTCGCCCCCGACCAGGGTTCGAAAATGTTGCCGATGTACTGCAGAAGGGAACTGAGGTACTGCATCTTGTGGCCGAACTCGACGCTCTTCTGGGCGTTGGACGCGTCGTGTCGGTGCGGCGCGAAGACGAGCGGGTAGTGCCGGTGGATGTAGCGCAGCAGCAGGCTCTGGCAGACCGACGACCGCACCGTATCGCGCGCGAGCAGCGCCAATCCTTCCGTGCTCTTTTTGTCTTTTTCGCGCGCCGCGGCGTTCGCGATGTATTTCAACTTGAAGCTCACCATCAACATCACCTGCATGAATGCCGTGAGTTCGTCCACTTCCTGCGGCGTCGTTTTGTGCGTGAGTTGTTCCGCCCGGCACGTTCTGTTGGGATCGATGTCCGCCGCGTCGAGCGTTTCGAACAGATCGATCGCGACCCTCTCCATTTTCTCCGCCGTCACCCGCATGATCGGCGTCATCTCTTCCGGCATCTGCGTGCAGTAGTCGGCGAGTTCGTTGCGGACGGTGCGGGGTTTGGTGCCCGCGACGGGACTCAGTGCGTCGAACTCCTCCACCATGCCGCGCAGCGCCATTACCGCGGGGTGCGTCGGATCTTCCAGGATCACTCTCGCCGGCTCGTAGCATCGTTCAACGAGGTCACGGATCGTATCGCTCTGCACCATGGCCCCCGGGCTGATTTGTCGTGCGATGAGCGGGTCGAGTTCCTCATCGCAGATCGCCACTTCTTCAGGGTCGCACCAGCGGCCGTACTCGTTGTTGTACACGTCGCGGAGCAGAAGTATCAACGCTCCGTCATGCGGCAGTTGCGCGATTTTCCTCAGCCCTTCCAACACCAAGCGGACGTCCGTGCCGCGCAATTTGTCGTGCGCCTTTTTCAACGAGTCCGCCGGGAATACCGGCGGCACGCGGATGTAGGGGCAATTCTGGCGTTCGACGAACGCGCAGTGTGATGCGACGTACCGTAAGCCGCTGAATACACCGTCCGCCAGCGAGAGGGTACGGCGGACATGCTTGAGGAAATCGTCGCGCATTTGTGCTTCGGTCCGCGCGGGTTTCACCGCGACCTCGGGCACGACGCGCATGACGGCCTCGGCGATGCGTCCAATAACCGGATGCGCGGTGAGCGTGGCGAGCTTCGCCCGTACGTCGCCGCGCATCCGCCCCAGGTGCTTCGCCGTTCGTGCGAGCAGCAACGGAGGCAACGGTTCGGGGGGGATGGCGTGCAACCCTCCTTCGTCACGAATGAACGCGCAGCTCGACCGGACGTCCTCGATGACCGAGGTTAAGTCGGTGTATGTAAGCACTCCCTCCTGCCGCAGTGCAGAATGCACCGCGGCGTTCGCCTCCTGCCGTGAAATGCCGCCCTTGACCATAAGGGCGAGATTCTACGCGTCTCCCCCGCGTGTTGTATATGGCACCTGCATGTCGAATTTAAGCCGCAAACGGCCTTTTTAGGCGCATTCATTGTTCCACCCCGTTCCCCCCACTATCCTGCCTTGCGACGATGCGTTTACCCGACCTTCCCGCAGGCGTGACGGTGCACGAAAGCGACAGCGCGCTGCGCGTGGAGATCGGGAAGGGGGCCTCGCTCGCCGAGCCCCTGCGCTTCGCGTGCGCATCGACGTCGGAGGTGGAGCTGCATGCCGACGCCGGCAGTCGCGCGGTCGTCATCGTTCTCCTCGAAGGCGCGGATGCCACGCGCCATTCGATGAAGGCCACCCTGGGAGACGGAGCCCACGTCGAATTGGTGACGCTGCAGATGCTCGATGCCTCTGCACAGTGCGACATCGTCCAAGAGGGCACGCTTGGGGCACGTGCACTGTGCCAGTGGCGCAATGCCACGCTCGGGGGCGCAAAAGTACGTCATCACTTGAGCACACGGACCGTCGGCAGCGGGGCCACGAGCAGCGTCGAATGGCTCTTCTTCGCCCGCGGCACGGAAGAGTATGTGCTCAGCGCGCGCAATGCGTTCGATGCGGTGGACGGTGCGGGCGAAATGCTCATGCAGGGCGTCGCAGAAGACCGGGCTCATGTCGCCGCCAACGGGCTCATTGATATCGGTCTGCACGGCGGTGGAACGAACACGTATCTCACCCAATCCGTCCTGATGCTCGATCCGACGTGCCGCGTCGACGCGATCCCCGGCCTTGAGATTAAGACGAACGACGTGAAGGCAAGTCACAGTGCCACCGTCAGCCGCGTCACGCCTGAGGATTTGTTTTACTTCGGTTCGCGCGGCATTCCTTCGCGGGAAGCGCGTCGAATGTTCGTTGAAGGATTCATTGGCCAACTGGCCGATCATATCGGGGACGAGGAATCGCGTACTCGCGCCCGCACGTTCATCGAACGCAAGTACGACGCTGCCATCGCCTGACGGCCGAGCGGTGAAGCGGTCTGGCAAAAAAGCGCCAAAAATGCTATACTGGAGGGATTTATGAATCCCACACCTCCCGAAAACCCCCAGACCATCGCCGAGTCCGTCCGCAGCATGCCGCTCAACGAAGCGGGCATCGACGGACAAATGAAGACCCTGCGCGACCGCTGCGAGCGCCTGACGCAGTCGGAACAGCTCGGCATCATCATCACCGCGCTGCGCCGCCGCGAGGAACACGCCGAAACGACAGAAGTGCTACGTAAGAAATTGCGCGAGCTGCGAGAGGAACTGGAAGGACGGTTGGCTAACGGGTCGATCGTGCCGCTCAATCCGGTGCGCGAAGTCTACAATGTCGTCACGGATCCTCGCCGTCTCACGGGCGAGGGTGAGCCCGGAAATTACTGGACGTGGAAAAACATCGCAGTGAGCGGAGGCGTCGGTATCGTCGGCACGCTGCTTACTGTTACGGGAATCAAAGCGTTGTGGAATCTCATCACCGACGAAGACGATGCCCGCGGCAAACTGAAGCGGTTCTTCACCGGTGCGTTGGCGACGGCCCTCGGCTTCTTCGGCCTTGGCGCACTCATCAACGCGCGCCGTCTCGGCGCCGAGCGCCCCGAAGGCGGCCGCGTCGCATTGCTCAGTCCGACCACCACCGCGCCCGTCACGGTCGGCGAAGGACAAAACGCGCTGACCTTCCAGCGCATTCCTGGCGCTAACAACAGCTCTTCGATCGTTCTTAACCATACGTCGGGTCAGTATCGTCTTGTGCTGCCTCTTCCTCCCCGTCCCACGCAGGTGAACGGTGCGACGGTCATGCGCCCCTTCGACGCCGACTTCAGCACCATGGTCACGGGCATTTCCCGTCCCGAGACTGGCACGCCCACGCCCGCGTTCGACATCGGCAGCGCGCCGATGCTCCAGGGCTGGGGCCTGCAACTCGGCAGCCGCGTGCTGCACGTCGAGATCGGCGAAGATGCGCGCCGCGCCATCGCCGGTGCGCTCACTGCACCCGCTCAGCCCAACACGCCGCGCAGTGCCGTCGTGCCTCTGCGCATCAATGTCCGGGGTCTCACCGACACGCAGATCCGCATGATTTCGGAAATGTCGACCGGCGGGAATCCCACCCAGAGCGGCGACTTCCTTACGATCTTCGCGAACATGCGTCTCGATCGCATCGGTGACGCGACGCCCGCGCCGACCGAAGCGCCCGCCTTCACCACGTTCAACAACCGCCAGCTCGTGCGCACCCAGGCGCACACTCTCACCGGCACCGCCGCCCGCACGGATGCAATCTCGCTCGGGGGAGGGGGAACGATTGCCGCCAACACCGACGGCAACGTCTCCCACAACGGCGTCACTCTGACGCGCAGCGGCAACACCCTGACGGTTGTCACTGCAGCCAACGCCGCTGCCGGAGATCGCGTCATTACTATTGGCTCCACTACTGTCACGCTGAAACTTACAGAGGCTCCAGTCACAATTCCTGCACTGACGACATTCAATGACCGTGCGCTTGTCCGCACTCAGTCACATACGCTCACGGGCACCGCTGCTGCCAACCAGGCTATTGGCATACAAGGAGGCGGTTCGATTGCTGCGAACACGGACGGTAACGTGTCGCATAACGGTCTGACTGTTACCCGCAGCGGCACGACCGTGACAATCACCAGTGATGCAAATATCGCCGCTGGCGATCGCGTTGTTACTGTTGGCAGCACCAATGTCACGCTGCGCTTTACGAATGCGCCCGCTGCCGAGCCAGAAATCCCGGCACTTGATACTACTGCACGCGACCGAGGCGATGCTGTCGCCAAGGGCGGGAGCATGCGCCGTGGATCCACCTATGCTTTCCGCCTCAATGCACGGCAGGAATTTGCCATTTCTCACGACGTGGACGCTGCGTGTACTGCGGTGACTGGCACCCATCCCGCTGGCCTCACGCTCAGCATCGCCCGTGACGGCGACGTGCGCTACCTCGTCGTGCAAGTCGCCAACAACGCGAGTGGCCCCTATTACATCGACATTACTGGTGGTTGCCAACGCACCGATGGCGTACAGGTCAACAGCGGCTTGTAAGCCCGCAGTTTCCTCACGCGAGCGGTGACGGTATACTCGGTGCGTCTTCCGAGTATTTCCCCTCCGTCCCATGAACCTCGCACGTTCTTCCGCTCGTTGTCTCCCGCTTCTCTCGGCGGTCGCCGTGTGGGTGGCAGTTCCGACGCCCGCGTTCGCGTACGCCGGACTCGGCCCGATGCTGCCGATGATCGGCAACGGCATCGTGTTGCTGTTCGCCTTCTTCGTGACGTTCCTCGGAGTCCTCGCTTACCCGATCAAGATGATGCTCGGTAAGCGCTCGTCCAAGAAGAAAAAGTCC
This sequence comes from uncultured Candidatus Peribacteria bacterium, assembly GCA_964427895.1. GTDB lineage: Bacteria > Patescibacteriota > Gracilibacteria > Peribacterales > Peribacteraceae > CAYRUZ01. The sequence continues at coordinate 6,887 of CAYRUZ010000007.1, read as the reverse complement.
TAAGCGATGTCGAGTCTCCAGAGCTTCCTTCAGCTCGCGTTCATTCGGAAGAACCCAGGACTCCTGCAGTTCTGGTCGGAGATGGAGAGTTTCATGTTGGGCAAGAAATTGAGCGTCGACATCCGCAGCCCCATCTTCGTTTGTGGATTGGCGCGATCGGGGACGACCATCGTGACCCATGTCCTCAATCAGCACCGTGACACGGGGTCTTTCTTGTACCGTGATTTGCCCTTCATCGAAGTTCCGTACTTCTGGAGCTTCATCAATTCGATGTACTACGGTTCGCAGCAGCCGTCGCAGCGCGAGCATGGCGATGAGCTGATGATCAGTCCCGATTCGCCGGACGCATTCGAGGAACTCCTCTGGAAGAACGGCATCGAGGACTACGAGACGGGGGGTTTCTGCCGCGTGCTCGACGAGGCCTACGAAAACGAGGAGCTCGAAAAGACGCTGCGGGCATCCATCAACAAGGTCCTGCATGTGCGCGGCAAGAAGAGCCGCTACCTCGCGAAGGGGAACTACAACCTGCTTCGCCTGAAGTACATCCTCACGCTGTTTCCCGACGCGCGCATCATCCTGTGCGTGCGCGAACCACTCAGCCACGCGCACTCCTTGGCCCGCGTGCACGAGGCCTTCTCCGACGCGTCGTCGAAGGATCCGTACTTCGCGCAGCGCCTCGACATCCTCGGGCACTACGAATTCGGTCCGCTGCGCCGTGCCGTCAAATTGGACGGCGGGCACTACGATCAGACCACGGAGCACTGGTCGAAGGGGGAGGATTACCTGGGGTACCTCCTGCAATGGAACGACGTCTACGACTTCGCGCGCACGACGTACGCCGGCAATCCGAACATCCTGTGGCTCGATTCCGCCACCGTGCTGACGGACAAAGAGCGGGCGGTCGACGCCATCTTGCGCCACTGTAATCTGCCGGCGGAGGGAATCGATCTGCCGACGGTGCTGGCGTACATCAAGGGCACGACGAAGTATTCCGCGAAGCAGAGCCCCTACGATGCACAGGTGCAGGCGACGTACGAGTCGCTCAAGGCACTCACCATCTGAAGTATTTCGACATCAATAAAGAAGCAGTCAAGCATCCGTTGCATATTCGCGTCCGGACGGTAGTCTCGGCTTGTCCATGTCGTCCTACTCGCTCACACATCTGCAGCAGCTGGAGGCGGAGAGCATCGAGATTTTCCGTGAGGTTGCCGCGACGTTCCGCAAGCCGGTGCTGATGTATTCCATCGGCAAGGATTCGTCCGTGTTGCTGCATCTGGCGCGCAAGGCGTTCCATCCGGGCAAGCTGCCGTTCCCGGTCCTGCATATCGACACGACCTTCAAGTTCAAGGAGATGATCAAGTTCCGCGATTGGTTCATTCGCGATGAGTTGGGTCTGGAATTGCTCGTGCACACCAACCAGGAAGGCGTGCGCCAGGGCGTGACGCCCTTCACACACGGCAGCGCGGCCTACACGACGATCATGAAGACCGAGGCGCTCAAGCAGGCGCTCGCCATGCACGGCTTCGACGCCGCCATCGGCGGCGCGCGCCGCGACGCGGAACGTTCCCGCGCCAAGGAACGCATCTTCTCCTTCCGCAACGATCATCACGTCTGGGACCCGAAGAACCAGCGCCCGGAGTTGTGGCGCCTGTGGAACACGCGCATCAAGGACGGCGAGAGCATGCGCGTTTTTCCGCTCTCCAACTGGACCGAGCTCGATGTGTGGCACTACATCCATCTCGAGAACATCCCCGTCGTGCCGCTCTACTTCGCGGCGCACCGCCCAGTGGTGACCCGCAAGTCGGCGCTCATCATGATCGACGACGACCGCATGCCACTCGAGCCCGGAGAGACGCCGGAGATGAAGCTCGTGCGCTTCCGCACGCTCGGTTGCTACCCGCTCACCGGCGCCGTCGAGTCCTCCGCATCCACTCTCATCGAGATCCTCGAAGAGCTGTTGCAGGCCGACAGTTCCGAGCGCCAGGGCCGCCTCATCGACAGCGACCAGGTTGCGTCGATGGAGCAAAAGAAGCGCGAGGGTTACTTCTGATCCCATGTCCACCTTCACGACCGACACCATCGACGCCGAGACCTTTTTGCAGGACCACCGCAAGAAGGAGTTGGTCCGCATTCTCACATGCGGCAACGTCGACGACGGCAAAAGCACCTTGATCGGCCGTCTCCTGCTGGATGCGGGGCTCCTGCCGGCCGACGCCTTGGCAGCGCTTGAGGCGGATTCCAAGCGCTACGGCACGACTGGCGGAAACATCGATCCCGCATTGCTCATGGACGGACTGCAGGCCGAGCGCGACCAGGGAATCACCATCGACGTCGCGCACCGTTTCTTCTTCACCGAGAAGCGCACGTTCATCCTCGCGGATGTTCCTGGCCACGCGCAGTACACGCGCAACATGGCCACGGCCGCGTCATGCTCCGACATGGCAGTGGTGCTCATCGACGCGACCAAGGGTGTGACTGAACAGACGTACCGCCACACCGCGATCATCGCGCTGCTCGGCATCCGCCACGTGCTCGTGACGGTGAACAAGATGGACGTCGTGAACTACGACGAAGGGGTGTTCGATCGCATCAAGGCCGACTTTGCCGAGTGCTGCAAGCGCTTCGATTTCACCGACCTGCACTTCATCCCGGTCTCTGCGCTCGTGGGAGACAACGTCGTTCATCCGAGCGCGGACATGCCCTGGTACCGCGGGGGCACGTTGCTGCACCTGCTGGAGACCGTGAACATCGCGTCCGATCGCAACCTCATCGATTTCCGCTTCCCGGTGCAGATCGTGCTGCGCCCGTCGAAGGATTTCCGCGGCTATGCCGGCACGATCGCGTCCGGCACCGTGCGCCCGGGCGATAAAATCGTCGTCCTGCCGTCGCGCAAGCAGTCGACGGTCAAATCCATCGAAACCTACGAAGGACCGCTGCAAGAGGCCTTTGCCGGGCAAGCCGTGACGCTCACGCTCGAAGACGAGATCGATATCTCCCGCGGCGACATCATCGCCCGCGCGCAGAACCTTCCGTCCGTGCGCAGCCGTTGCGAGGCGATGGTCATTTGGATGGGCGAAGAGCCGCTCGTCGCCGGCAACACGTACTTCTTCCGCCTGGGGCGCACCGAGACGCTCGCGACCGTCGACGCCATTCGCTACGAGCTCGACGTGCAGACGCATCGACGCAAGGACGCCGCCGCGCTGCCGATGAACGGCATCGCCCGCTGTTCGCTCACGTTCCATCGTCCCGTCGCCTGCGACAGCTACGAGAAGAACCGTACCACCGGAGCTTTCATCCTCATCGACCGCCTCACCAACACCACGGCTGGCGCGGGCATGATTCTTGACCGTCAGGGCGAGGAGGGCGCCGGCGATACGCCTCCGTCGCTATGGGAGAGCAAACCGAAGAGCGAAACCCTCGTGAAGGAAACGGGTTTCATTGCGCCCGCCGAACGCCAGGCGCAGTGGAAGCAGAAGCCCGCGACCCTTCTCTTCACCGGCTTGTCCGGTGCGGGGAAGTCGACCGTCGCGCACGCCGTCGAGCAGATCCTGTTCGCCTCGGGGCACGTCGCCGTCGTGCTCGATGCGGAGAACGCGCGCCTCGGACTCAACCGCGATCTTGGTTTCTCCGTCGAAGAGCGCTCGGAGAACGTGCGCCGCGTTATGGAGGTGGCGAAGATGCTCAATGACGCAGGCATCATCGTGCTATGCGCCATGGTGGCCCCGACGAATGCCATCCGCGAGAATGCGCGCGCCCTCGTGGGTGCCGATCGCTTCCAGCTCGTGCATTGCGACGCGCCGCTCGATACCTGCCGCCAGCGCCATCCCAAGGACCTGTACGCCAAGACGAAGACCGAGGATGTGCCGGGTGTTTCCAGCGCATACGAGGCTCCGACGAACGCCGATCTCGTCGTCGACACGGGCACCAAAGACGTCACGGAAAGCGCCGAAGAGGTGCTGCAGTTGCTGCGGACTCGCGGCATTCTGACGGAGTAACGCGCGCATTCGGCTGATAGGGCGCTCTTGATCGTGGTCGCGTAGTTTTGTCGATAAATGGTACGGCACCATCATTTTTTGAATTAGCACAGTGGCCGGGAATGGCTCGCTCTGCTATACTTTTTCGATACCCACACAACCACACATCCCGTGAACACACACTCTCTTCCTCAAGAACGTACGTTATCGCTCGCCCGTGTCGCCGACGTTTTGTTGCGTCTGTGGTACGTCGCGGCCATGGGTCTCATCACCCTGTATGTCGGGTGGAGCTTCACTCGTCACGGAGTGAACGCGTGGGGCCTTGCCGCCTCTTTCGGGCTCGCCCTCTGGATTCCCTTCCTGCTGCAGGCGAAGTCCATGAAGAGTCTCTTCGGCGAAAAGGTCGCGTTCGTGGCCGTGCTGCTCATGCTCGGCGTTGTCGGGGGCAATACCATGAAGTGGGATGCGAACGTGTGGTTGAAAAATTCCTACACGTCGCTCGATGCGATGCTCGATCCGGTGCAGACGTTCGACGAGGCGTCCGGCGGCGTCATCAAGGTGACGGAGAAGCAGCAGGATGCCCTTCATGAAAAGTTGCACGGCATCACCTACACGGGAAAGACCCCGATGCTCGCATCGTTCCTCAACGGTATGGCTGTGATGGACGAAGACGGCATCCGCTACGTCACACCTGATGGCGTGGAATTGGCCCTCTCCACCACGCTTCCTGACCAATCCATCGTGTACTACAAGAGTCGCGACACGCTCGTCCGCGCAAAATTTCAGGACGGGGACCTCTACAAAATCTGGGAGCGCAAGATTCCGGATCTCGTCCTGCACCACTGGGGCGATGCGTACGAGGGAAAGATGTATCTCTTGGGACGCCAGTTCGTCGATCTTCCCGATGCGAAATCTGCGGCCGTCGGCCACGCCTACGCCGAGTGCGAGTACGAGAACAGCACCCGTGACGTGATCTACACCTTCGATACGGAAACGTCGGATCTCCTGCGCACCATCGACCTCACCTCCATCATCGAGACGGTCGACGATCTCTCGGCTCTCATCTCCCGCTGCAACGATCCGCTCCATACCAATGACGTGCAGATCATCAAGACGGCGGAACACGCGAGCGTCTTCCCCGACGGGAAGATCGGGGATTTCCTCATCTCCATGCGCAACATCAGTACGATCCTCCTCGTCGACAAAGACACGCTGGAGGTGAAGTGGCACATGACGGGGGACTTCGAGCACCAGCACAGCCCGCGCATGACCGAACGCAACACCATCGTGCTGTTCGATAACCAGGGGGGCGCTCCCGCGAACGGCAAATCGCGCGTCGTCGAAGTCGACGTGCCGTCCCGCACGGTCAAGGGATACTGGGAGGCATCGGGCAAGGACAACTTCTTCGGTTGGGTGTGCGGGAAGGTGGTGCCGATGGACAACCGCATCATCGTGCAGCCGCAGTGCCAGACCTCGCGATTGACGATGTTCGAACTGGAGTGCCCTGAGGGTGGCGTGTCCATGGCCTGCAAGCGCACCAACTTCATCGCCGGCCAGACCGGTGCAAATTACAGCAATGCCATCCCCGTCACTGCGGCGCTCCTGGATGGAACGGAATAATCCCTGCTAGCATCCTCCCGTGGATCATTTCCTCACTCAGCGTCTCCTGCAGGCCGTCGCCCTGGCCGCCCGCGTGCACGGTCCGATGAAGCGGAAGGGGGACGGGCTGCCCTTTCTCGTCCACCCGATGGCCGTTTTCGGCCTTCTGGCGCGTTGGGGCTGCAGCGAGGACACCTGTGTCGCGGGGCTGCTCCACGACGTGCTGGAGGACGCTCCGGAGGCCGACAAGCCGGCACTGCGTATCGAGATGGAGCAGACATTCGGCCCCCATCTCCTGGAGATTATCGATCCCATCACTGAAGACGAATCGATCGAGTGGGTGCGTCGCAAAGAGGTGTACCGCGAGAACCTGCTGAAGGCCCCACAAGAAACGGCGTTCGTCAGCTGCGCGGATCAAACGCACAACACGCAGTCCTTGCTGATGGCGCTGCAGGCGGAAGGGGAGATCGTATGGAGCCGCTTCACGGCCCCGAAGCAGGTCAAAATCGAGCAGATGACTCTTATATGCGAACAATTGGGGCGCCAGTTAGGCGGAACATACACCGAAGAATTGGCACAGAACCTGCGAGAGATCGCCCAATTCCTGTAAGTGCAATAAACCAATTTTTGTGTTATAATGTCTATTAAATGCAGCCCTACGCACCCGATCCGGAAGCGAACGTCGGCATTGAGAATGCTTATACCACCATGGTGGAGGCCGCACTCGATCCGACGAAAGAAGGGCTGCGGCCAGATCTGCATGCATTGATCATCACACATTTCGGACAAATGGATTGGGGACAGCGTGAGGCGCTGTTTATGCATCCGTACTGGGAACAGATCTTGTCTTCCGCCGCCTACAGCCCGGACGGCGTAGACGGCTTGAAGCTGGATCAACGAGGGCACGACGCCTATCGAGCCGTGGCACGCATCGTGGAGGAACACACCGAAGATCCCCAGCTCGACGCGCTCATGCGCTTCCTGCACGGACGCCAGAAGGATGTGCTAGGAGAGGAGATGGGCCCGCCGTATTGAGAGTAAATCCGCCGGGAGCTTTGCCGTCGTCGCACGAAAAAACCGCCTTTCGGCGGTTCTTCGCGGGCTTTCACCGCATCGTGTAGTAGAGAAGCCTCCGGGCTGGACTCCGCTCTTTTCCGTCGAGCGGTAGGGTGACTCCCGGACAATCCTGCATATGGTGGCGATTAGTCACCGGCCAGAGCATATGTGTTGAGCTAGTCAAAAGCTCAACGAGGTGTATCACTCCCTGGTAAGGAGATGTTCCATCCGCAGGTTCTCCTACGGATACCTTGTTAC
>CAYRUZ010000006.1:0-46930 GCA_964427895.1 uncultured Candidatus Peribacteria bacterium | reverse complement strand
GAAAAAATGGTGTCACGGGCCGGGATTGAACCGGCGACCCCGGGCTTATGAGTCCCGTGCTCTACCAACTGAGCTACCGTGACATACCTGACGCTGAGAGAGATCGTTTGTGCCAACCGAGCACAGTCTTCTTCTTATGCGGCTCGCAAGCTCGCCGCAGTCAACTGAGCGAGCGTGACAGACCTGGCGATGCGAAAGCCCGGAGAGACTACCATTGGATGGAACCGGCCACAACGCGGTTCTGGAAGGGAAAAGCCCTCTCCAACGATTGCCAAAAACGCCTGATCGCCGTAGTATCGGCGGGTCTTCCGACTGCTGCCTATGAAAAAGACCTCCGTTCTTGTATTCCTCGTTGCCTGCAGTGCGCTTTTCGTTGCCTGCACGCATCGTGTCGCCACCGATACCGACACGCCGTCCACCGGCACCGGAGCGGTGCAGGACGGCACAGGTGCCGCGCTGGATGACGGCACGGTGACGATGGAAAACGACGTGGAGATCGTCCGCGTGCAGATGTCCGGTGAGACGATCGATCCGGAGGAAATCCGCGTGAAGCAGGGTGCGAAGGTGAAGTTGATCGTGGAGAACACGGGCCTCACCCAGCATTTCGCCATCGAAGGGTTGGGCATCGACGCTGAGGTCGTCCAAGGCAAGCCGATGGTCATCGATCTCGACACGGAGAAGGCAGGCACTTTCGAGTTCGCCTGCACGGCTCCCTGCGGACCCGGCAATGCCGGCATGGTGGGCAAGCTCGTGATCGAAGAGTAATCTTCGGCACCCGGTGTACGTCTCCCATTCTATGAACATCCTGTCGCGCTTTCGGCCGGTTCACCTGTTGTATGTCGGCATCGTGCTGGCGCTCTCCTGCGCGTTCTTTTTCTGGCAAAGCCGCCAGCCCGCACAAAACCCCGATCCCAACCACACTCACGCAGATTTCGCCGTCTGGATCGAAGGGAAGCACGTGGATTTCGGTGACAAGAAGTATATGTCCGACCATGACGACTTGGGCGGTCACGTGCAGCAGGACAAGTACCTGCACTTCCATGATAACAATCCCAATGTGGTGCACCGCCACAAGCCCGGTCTGACGATCGGTGAGTTCTTGCAGTCTCTCGGATGGAAGAAGGAGGGGGCGTGCATCGTCGACGACAAGACTCAACAGCGCTGCGATGCGGCGGATAAGAAGTGGCGCATGATCGTTAACGGCCAGGAGAAGCCATTCGATTGGGCATATGATTTCGCGGACGGCGATCAGATCCTGTTTTCGTACGATACGGCTGATGCCGATCTTGCAGGGCAAATCGACGAGCTGACCGATCAGGCATGCCTCTATTCGCGCACGTGTCCGTGGCGCGGGGAGCCGCCGGTCGAGGGATGCGTGTCGGACATCGACGTGCCGTGCACGGAAGTGAAGTAGCGCCTGGCATTCGCCGCCGCTTGCGGTAGGCTGGTGCCCGATGCGCTGGCCTCCAGTCACCATGGCCACTCAACACCCGGACAACGCGTCCGTTCCGTGGTGGCGTGACGATGCATTCATTCCCACGCAGGATGAGATCGAGGAGTTACTCCTCCTGTTCCGTGATTTGCCGATCGACGAGTACATGTGGGACTGGGAAGGAAAGTACGTCGACGAGGCGGTAGGGGAGAAGTTGTTCTCCCGCGCGAAGGACTTCTTCGTGCAGCGTCCGTTGGGGGACGATTTACACCTCACGTTCCGCATTCCGGCCTTCGACGGCGAGAAGATGCACCGCATGGCCCGGGCCTTCATGAACGTGCTATCGCTGGTCGATCTCGCGCATGACATCGATTTGCCGCAGCCGCCCGTCACCGAGATGTTCCTGCCGCTCACGACCAGCAGCGAACAGCCGCTGCAGGTGCGAAGCGCCTTCCGGTCGGTCGCTGACTACCACAAGTCGGTGTTCCACCGCGCGCAGGACGCCGCTGTCTTGCAGACCTTCCAAGTGACCCCGCTGGTGGAGGACGTCGATTCGCTCTTCGCCATCTCCCGCATCGTGCGTCCGTACTGGACGCAGCTGCTCAAGGAGAACGTCGATCTCAAGCGCGGCGTACGCATTTTCCTCGCCCGTTCCGATCCCGCCCTTAACGCCGGCTTGGTGCCCGCCGTTCTAGCCATGAAAGCCGCGCTCAGCGTCACCGCCGACATCGGTGCGGAGTTGGGGTTCGCAGTACACCCCGTGATCGGCACTGGATCGCTCCCGTTCCGCGGCGGAGTGAACCCGCGATCGACGGATATCTTCCTCGACCAGTATGCCGGCACGCGCACGTACTCCATTCAATCCGCATTCCGCTACGACTATCCGCGCGAGGAGGTCCACCGCGCGTTGGAAATCATTCAGGAGCGCGCTCCCGCCCTGCGCCCGCAGCCCGTTCCCGGTGCCGATCTCGCCCTGTTGCAGGATATCAGCGGGGTCTTCTCGAGCGTGTGGAAGCCCACAATCGAGGCCGTGGCGGGTCTGATCAACACCGTCGCCGCCTACGTCCCGCCGCGCCGCGAGCGCCTGCAGCACATCGGATTGTTCGGTTACAGCCGGGGCGTGGGCGCGGTCAAACTGCCGCGCGCCATCGGCTTCACCGCCGCGCTGTATTCCATCGGACTCCCTCCTGAACTGCTTTCCACGGGGCGTGCCCTGCGCACCATCCGCGCCCGCGGCCAATTGGCGACATTGCAGACGTACTATCCCACGATCGCCCAGGACATGCAGCGCGCCGGGGCATACCTCAACCGCGAGAATCTCCAGTTGCTGAGCAAGCAGGCTCCCGTCTACGCGCAAATCGCGGAGGACGTCGCGGATATCGAGAACGTGCTGGGTATCGAACTCGGGCCGGTCACCCCAGACGAAATGATCCATCGCAACATCACCTCCACAATCTTCCATCGCTTGCAGGGAAAGCACGAAGGCGCGGCAATCACCCGCGATATCGTCGATGCGGCGCTTTTGCGCCGGAGCTTGGGTTGATGGGGTCGCCGATCTCCGTATCATAGTGCCGCATGTCCGACCCGAAACAGTCACCGGCCAGCGACGAGGCGCTGCTCCTCGCGCAATTACAAGCCGAGAACGAGTCTCTTCGTCGAGATCTGGAGGAAGCTAAGTCTGCCGCTCCCGCCGACGAAAGCGCGGAAGTGCAGAAGTTCCGCGACCTTGCCGCGCGTGCGCAGGCCGACCTGCAGAACGCCAAGGCGCGCGTCGAGCGCGAACGCGAGGAGATCGGCAAATTCGCCACCGAGTCGCTCATCCAAAAGCTGCTGCCGACCATCGATAACTTCCAGCGCGCGATCAAGCACATCCCGGAGACGCTGGCGTCCGACGATTGGGTGAAGGGCGTGGTGGCAATGGAGCAGGAGCTCGTGCGGCAACTCAATGCCGCCGGACTGAAGAAGATCGACGCCCTGGGCCAGCCGGTCGACCCCAACAAGCACGAGGTGCTGCTCACCGGCGAGGGAGAACCGAACGTCGTCCTCGAGGTGTTGGAGGACGGCTACGAATTGCACGGCAAAGTGCTGCGCCCGGCCAAGGTGAAGGTGGGACAGTGATCACGCCGTTTGGCGCTTGATCTCCGCCTGGAACACGTCGCCCTTTTCCTCGAAGTTCTTGAACATGCCGTAGCTTGGGGAGGCCGTGGAGAGCAGGCAGATCTTTCCGGGCATGGTGTTCTTCAATGCCTGCGCGACGGCTTTCTCCATCGAATCGACCTCGTGGAAACACACATCGGCATGCGCGTCGCCGATGGCCTCGCGGATGCGCGGCCCGCTGCCGGGAAACAGGATCACCGTCAGTACTTTGGACTGCTTGATGCGTTTGCCTAACGACGTGAAATCCACGCCGCGGTCCTGGCCGCCGAGAATGATGGTGATGACGTCGTCGCCCAGTGCATCGAGGGCGGCGATGGCCGATTCTGGCGTGGTGGAGATGGCGTCGTCGATCCAGCGGATGCCGCCGTGCTCGCCGACGTTCTGGAGGCGGTGGGGAAGCCCGTGGAACTGCTTCACGGCCGCGAGGGCGACGTCGCCCGGCACGCCCAGTTCGGCGGTGGCCGCCAGCGCACCCGCGATGTTGCCGAGATTGTGCTGGCCCAGCAGGTGCGTTTCCTCGATTTTCAGCGGCGCGTCCTTCCAAGAGAAGGAGACTTTCTTTCCTTTCCCGACGGACGCGATATCTTTCGCACCCTGCGAATCCCCGCAGTAGAAGACGATGTCCTCCGGCTTCTGGAAACGGGCGATATTCGCCTTCGCCGCTTTGTAGGCCTCGAGCGAGCCATGGTAATCGAGGTGCTCCGGGAAGAAGGCCGTGACGACCGCGATGTGCGGGCTCACGCCCATGTCCATCAGCTGATAGCTGCTCATCTCCAGCGTGAAAATCGTTCCCGGCTTCGCGTCGTCGAGCTGGTCGAGCGCCGGTTTGCCGATGTTCCCGACGAGGACGCTGTGTTTGCCCGCCGCCGTGAGGATGGCATGGATCAGGCTCGTCGTGGTGCTCTTGCCCTTCGATCCCGTGATGCCGACGATCATGGCGCCCGTGCCTTCGACGCTGCCGAAGAAGAGCTTCGTGGCGGACGTCGTCTTATCTTTTACGGCGTCGATCTGCGGCTGCGGGGGAATGCCGGGGGACTTCACGATCACGTCGAATGTCTCCAGGTTCTGCAGCCAGCCTGTGCCGAGCTGCTTGCCGACGTGTTTGGCCTTCGGCACCTCGACCACCTCGTTCTTGTCGCACACGGTCACCTCACAGTCGATGCCCTGGCGTTGCAGCGCGTTGAGCACTGAGTGTCCTTCTTTGCCGAAGCCGAGGATGCAGACATTCTTGCCCGCGAGGTCACTGATGCGCATGGAGCAGGGGAAGAAGGTCACCGGGGACGGCGTGGTCCTCGCTGAGCGTCAGGCTCTGGGTAATCGCTCCGTCCGGATCGGGAACGTCGACCAGCACTTCGTTCACGAAGTGCTTTATCAGCACAGTGTCGTTCAGATCCCCGCGGTGCTGCGCCAGTGTGAGGGCGGCGATGGTCTCTTCCGGAGTGCCGACGCACTCGAAGGGTTTGATGCCCGAGGTCCCCAGGAGTTCCTGGAACAGCGGGGCCAGCGTTTCGTCGTCGAGGAAGATGCCGCCGAACATCTCCTGCAGCTCGCTTCGGCTGAGGAACGCCGAGAACAGGATGAACGAGAAGAGGCACTTGGGGCAGTGGCCGCACCAGCGTTCCTTGGGTTTCTCGCCGGCGATCTTCCAGTTGGCGTTGCAGCTCGTGATGGACGCGCGGTACTGCTTCAACTCGGCGAAGATCTTGGCGATCGTCAGCTCGCTGACGGGCCGCAGGAGGCTGAAGTACTCCACGGCGTTCGTGACGTTTGAGGAGAGATAGGCGCGGAATGCCCGCTCGAATTCGATGCTCTTGCTCCACTGGTGGTTGATCTCCGTGCCGAGGTACTCGACGTTGCCTTCGTCCGCGCTGCGCTCGTTGCTCATGGGGATCGTGTCGAAGCCGTAGAGCAAGCCGAGCACAACCGAGAGGCATGAGAGGTACGCCGTGATCGGCACGTGGCCGTTGAGCGCGCCCTCCGCGTTCATCGAGAAGAGGCGCGGGGAGAGTCGTCGCTCGATCGTGAGCAGTGGCAGGCCGGTTTCCTCCACGAGACGCGTGATGAACGGGTGCTTGCCCATGCGTAGCAGCGTGATGTCGGCGTTGGTCTTGCACAGCAGCTCGATGGTGACCATCGAGTCCTTGCCGCCGCCGATGGGGATGAGCGCCTTACGGGGGCCCGAGCGTTTCACCGGAGCCGGCGCATGCTTCTTCTCTGCCGTCACGGGAAAGCGGATGAGCCCGCGGAAGTCGATGTCGTTCTTGTAGAAGAATTCACCCAGGCCCTTCTCGTAGACCTCGTTCCAGAAAGCGGCCATGTCCGCGGTCAGTTCTCCGGATCGTACCTCGATGGTCGGCGGGCAGGACGTCTTGTAGTAACTCACACCGCCGGCGATGTGCAGGGCGAACAGCGCGGCCTGCAGTTCCGGGGACACGGAGGAGGGGAGCGGGCGATCCTCGGGCAGCAGGATCTGCTCCTCGAAGATCTCCGTCTCGTCCAGGGCGTAGCGCAGCCGGATCACCTTGGCGTCGGGGTCCAGGTCGAAGGATTCGATGATGAAGGTGTCGAAGGTATCCATTGCTGAGTAGGCAGAATACCCGCAGTGGCTTTCCGTGGGCAGGGGGGCGCGCTAGGATGCTGGCCGTGCCGGGATGGCGGAATTGGTAGACGCGCGCGACTCAAAATCGCGTACCGAAAGGTGTTGAGGGTTCGATTCCCTCTCCCGGCACCACGATTAATCCCTTGAACTGAAGGCAACTTTCAGCCCTAGCAGGATAAGCACTACACCCATAAAGCGGTCGATGGCTTTTTGGGCACGGGCAAAAAGCTGTCTGATAACGTCGAGACTGAGGATATTGCCGAGCAGCGTGAAGTACGCGGTTGTCATGGCACCCATATAGAGGCCCATAGCTATCTGCAACCACAGCGGTGTGGCAGGATCGATGACCTGCGTGAAGAGCGCCAGCATGAAGAGCGTGGCTTTCGGGTTGAGGACATTCGTGAGGAATCCCGTACGCAGCGAGGTGCTCCATGTCTCCTTCACGGCTACTGTCGTTTCAATGGGGTCCGATCCGTGGCCCGTCGAACGCAGGCACTGGATGCCGATCCAGATGAGGTATGCCGCACCGATCCATTTGATGGCGTTGTACAGCAGGATGGAGCGAGCGATGAGAAGACCGATACCCAGGAGGCAGTAGGCTGCGTGGACCAGCATGCCCATGCCCAGGCCGACCGCTGTCCAGACAGCTGCCCCTCGTGATCGGGTAAGGCTCTGTCGAGCAATCATGGCGAAATCTGGGCCCGGACTGAGGAGGGCAAGGAAATGAATGGCAATGACGGTCAGGAAGGCGGTCATATCCGCATGATATCAAGCGTGCCAAATCCTCTTTGGCCAAAAATCGACGCAATGCGTACATAGATCGTACGGGACGGCGTCAAAGGGATGGCATATTTCAGGTCTAAACGGATAATTTGACAAAATTCTTTGACATGTCGTCTTCAATCCGTATCCTGCACGCTCATTTTGTTTCTTCCTTCCCCGTTTTCATGAGTTTCGAGGATCTTCACTTGTACGAACCCGGTGCTGATGCCGCGGAGGCTATCAGCCTCGAGGAATCGCAGCCCGCCGCCGCCGTTCACCCCGAGGGGTGGGATCCTCATGGATCCGATTTCGGCGAGCAGCCCGCCGAGAAAGCAACGATGGTGCGCCAATTGCTTCTGGATCTGGACGGCAGCGCGCAGCAAGTCGCCGCTGAGGTTCAACGTTCGCTGCAGGCTCTCGGCGTTTCCGGTCTGAAGCGTGCAGAGGTCACCGTCTCCATCGGGCCGTCCCTCGGCATCGAAATCGAATCGTCGAATTATTATTCCGTGCAAGTCGTGATGCACCACGTCCAGCAACTCTTGGCGGGACGCATCAATTTGATGGAGTACATCTCTCCGGACAGCGGAGCGAAGGGAGACGAGGAACACCTGGCGGCGTAAGGCGTAGAATGCGCTCGTGCGCATCGCGTCGCTCTCACCGGCGGTCACCGAGATCCTCTTCGCGCTCGGATGCGGAGGGGATGTCGTGTGTCGGGATCAATTCAGCAATTATCCCGAGGAGGCAAAAGCCATCTCCGCCGTGCGGGACCATCAGAACATCGATCCGCAGGCCGTTGCGGCCTTCACACCCGAGGTGATTTTCACATCCACCGTCGTGCAGGCGGCACTGGCGGAGCAGTTGCGCGCGGCGAAGCTGCCCGTGGTGCACGACGACCCGCGGACGGTCGATCAGATCTACCAGTCCATCCGCGCCGTCGGCACCATCGTCGAGCGGCAGAAGGAAGCGGATGAGCTGGTGTTGAAGATGCAGCAGGGATTGAACGCGGTGCGTGCCAAAGCGAAACACCTCCACGGGCGTCCCCGCGTGTATGTGGAAGAGTGGCACCAGCCGCCCATGGCCAGTGGCAACTGGGTTCCGGAGATCGTGCGCCTGGCGGGAGGCGAACCGTTTCCCATTCCATCAGGCACCCTCAGCCGTGCGGTGACGCTCGACGAAGTGCTGCGTTTCGACCCCGTGCTCATCGTCATCAGCTGGTGCGGTGCCGGCAGTCTTGCCGACAAGAACCTCTTGTCGTCGCGCGCAGGATGGGATGCCTTGTCCGCCGTTGGGCAGGGGAGCGTGCGCGTCATCGACGACTCATTGCTCAATCGCCCCGGCCCGCGCATCGTCGACGGGGCACAACGTCTGTACGGCTGGCTGGCAGAACGGGCGTTTTCGTGACAAGGGTTGTGGCCCGGCATAGTCTCGCCTTATGCCATCCACCATCTCCCATTCCGAGGAATTCTGCCGCTCGCTGTTGCTGCAGGCGGACATAGAGGTGAACGGTCCCGATCCGTGGGATATCCAGGTGAAGAATCCCAAGCTCTACGCGCGTCTCATCGCGCACGGATCGCTGGGACTCGGAGAGTCGTACATGGATGGTTGGTGGGAGTGCCAGGACATTCCCGAATTCCTCACCCGCATCATCCATGCCAAGCTCGACCAAAAAATACCGCTCTCCCTGGACAGCATCGCCATGGCCATCAAGGCGGCGGTGTTCAACATGCAGTCGAAGCGCAAGGCGTGGGAGGTGAACCACGTCCACTACGACCTCGACAACGACTTGTACCAGAAGATGCTCGATCCCCGCATGGTCTACACCTGCGGATACTGGGAGAGCGGTGCGACAAACCTGGCGGAGGCGCAGGAGGCCAAGTTGGACCTTATTTGCCGCAAGATCGGATTGAAAGAAGGGCAGAAGGTCTTGGACATCGGCTGCGGGTTCGGCAGCTTTGCGAAGTTTGCCGCGCAGAAGTACGGCGCACAGGTGGTGGGCATCACCCTCTCCAAGGAACAGCGCGCATTCGCGCTCGAATCCTGCAAAGGTCTGCCCGTCGACATCCGCCTGCAGGATTACCGCGACGTGCGCGACGAAACGTTCGACCACATCGTGTCGATCGGCATGTTTGAGGCCGTCGGATTTAAAAATTTCCGCGCCTACATGGAGGTGGCGCATCGCTGCCTGAAAGACGGAGGCCTCTTCCTGTTGCACACGATCGGTCATAACTTCTCGGCCACGCACGGTGATCCGTGGCTGATGAAATACATCTTCCCCAACGGACTGCTTCCGTCGATCGCCCAGATCGGCAAATCCATCGAGAACCTCTTCGTCATGGAGGACTGGCACAGTTTCGGCCTGTCATACGAGAAGACCCTGCACGCATGGCTCGGGAATTTCCTGGGTTCGTGGGACAGCCTGAAGAACCGCTATGACGAGCGGTTCAAGCGCATGTGGGTCTACTACCTCATGTCGTGTGCCGGAGCCTTCCGGTCACGAACAGCGCAGCTGTGGCAGATCGTGCTCAGCAAGGAAAACGTGCGCTACCCGGCGTACCACCGCCCCGTCGACATCGCGCCGCTTCCCGCGTGAAGCCTTTGACGATGCTCGTCTCGCTGCACTAGTCTGCTGCGTACATGTACGATGTCGCGATCATCGGTTTGGGGTGCGCAGGGTACACGGCAGCGGTCTACGCCGCCCGTTATAAGCTGTCGGTGTACTTGGTCGGTGCCGAGGAGGGGGGATTGGGCAACACGGCCGCGGAGGTCGGCAACTGGCCCGGCACCATCGAGATCAAGGGGCCGGATCTGATGGAGTCGTTCAAGAAGCATGCCCAGAGTTTCGAGCAGGTGACGATGGCCGTAGCGCGCATCGATTCCATCGTGAAGATCGACGGAGGTTTCCGTCTCACCCAGGGTGACGGCACGACGGTGGAGGCAAAAACGCTTATCGTGGCAACCGGCTCCAGTAAGCGGCATTTGGGCATTCCTGGCGAGAAGGAATTTTCCGGGAAAGGAGTGACGTACTGTGCGACCTGCGACGCGTTCTTCTACCGCAACAAAACCGTTGCCGTCGTCGGGGGAGGGGACAGCGCCGTCGAAGGGGCCGCCATCGCCGCCCAGGTCGCCAAGACCGTGTACCTCGTGCACCGTCGCGATCAATTCCGCGCCGAACCGTATTGGGTCGATAAAGTGAAGGAGCGTGACAACGTGAAGTTCGTCCTCAATACGCAGATCCTCGAGGTGCTCGGTGACCAGCGGGTGACCGGCGTGAAGCTCAGCACGCCCTTCGAAGGGCAGGAAATTTTGCCCGTGGACGGCGTGTTCATCGAAGTTGGTACCGATCCCGCTTCCGCCTTGGCGCAGCAGTTGGGAGCGACCGTCGACGAGCGCGGGCATATCCGGGTCGACCGCGGGATGCGGACGACCGTCCCCGGCGTCTTCGCCGCTGGCGATGTCACGACGGCCAGCAATCGCTTCGCGCAATTCACGACCGCGGCGGGAGAAGGAGCTGTAGCCGCAAACGGCGCGTTCACCTATCTCCAGGACGGACACTGGATCGCGCCGGAGGCAGTTGCCTAAATAGGAAAAAAGTTTTATAATATACACATAGATCAACACCAGACCGCCCAACAGCCCCTGCCCAGCTTGTCGACGCCCAATTGGCTGTACGACCAGATGATGCGGGACATCGAGCCGGATTTAACGTCGGACATGTTGCCGACGCTTGATGCGAAGTACGCTGGGGAGACGGCGGAGGAGCATGCCGATCGCATGGATCGTTACGAGCAGGCGTACGCCATTTTCAACAACTCACTGCAGCAGATGAGTCACTACATGTACGCCTATGTGCAGCAGACGAAGGGGCAGGCCCAGAGCGAGCGACGTGCTCGGGAATCCGCCCAGGCGAGCAGTGATCTCTCTTCCGTAGAGCAGATGCTTGGCAACTTCCCAGCTTCCGCATGACACACACGTCTTTCGAGCGAGAGGCACGCGAGCTGAACCAGCGCTTTGAAATGGGGCCGCAAGGTCCGCTTGGGCCGCAGATGCATCCGTCGATGATGCAGGCGGGGCAATTGCAACGCTCTCCGAACTTCGGTCAGTACATGGGGCAGGCGGGTTCAGTGCCGCGCATGCAGCCCTACATGGGTCTCAATCCCGATGGCCAGTTTGGTCCGTATCACACCGGCACCGCCGGTCCGTCGGATTACATCGGCTACCGTCCGGGCATGGGCGGCGGTCCGTCCTTCAACCGCGGCCCGATCGCACCGCTTCGCGGTAACTCGCCGTTCTACAACTGGCCGCCCGCGTACACGCGATGGCCGGGCCGGAATGTCGACATGCCGCTTCGACCGTCCGCACGTCCCTACGGTCGCATGCAGCCCGGCGCGTATCTCCCGGGCGCTTCGATGATGCAACCCGGATACATGCAGGGCCCCGGCGGATATCCCATGCGTCCGATGTACAGTCCGGCGTATCCGCAGCCCCAGTATCCAGCGCAGTTCGTGCCCGGCATGGGCCTGGCGTACGGCGTTCCGACGGGTTTGGAAAATTATCCCGCACTCCTTCAGCGCCTACCCATCCAGGTGCCGTACCCGTTGCCGGGAATGCCGCGGCCTGTGATTCCGAACTATACGGAGTATCGCTTTTTCCGCACACCGGACGGCGGCGTGCACAGTCGCTACTTGCGTCATCCTGCCGTGTATCTCAATAACAACGGCAACTGGCCCGCCGGTCCCGCCACGGAGCAATTTCTCCCGCCGTATACCATGGGCCAGGAGCAGGTGCCTCCCCATATCCAGCAGGCATTCTTGCGCCAGCGCCAACAGTTCGCTTTTGCAGCCGGAGGATTGCAGGCGGAAATGCGAAGGTATCTCGCCGAAGCGCAGGGCAATCCCGCGATGCAGGTCACGCTGTCGACCGTCCTGCACATGGAGCAGACATTGAGTGCCCTCCTGGCACTGCCTGCCCAAATGCCCGTTCCACAGGAGGTGATCAATCAGTTCCAACTGATCGCCAACGGGTGGACGTCACTCAACCGCTCGATCAATCGCGCCGCACCTCCCGTGCCGCCGATCATGCCGATTCCGCCGTATCGGACGGAGCCCGCTCCGGCACCCGTCATGCAGCCGCCCATGGCTCCGCCTCCGGTCGCCGAGCCCGCTCCCGAGGGGCCGCAGATCATCGAAACCACCAGCCGCGTGACATTCAGGGGAGTGCGACCCGTCGACTTCTCGGTGTTTATGGGCTCCATCCGGATCGATATTCCCGCCAGCCAACTGCCCCAAGGCGCGGCCGCCTTCATCGATCCGCGGGGCATCCGCATCGTCGCAACGGAGACCCCGGGCGTCTATTTCGTCACCATGCGCGGCCCCGGTCCGCACCGTGTCGTTCAAGCCGTCCCCGGCACTGGAGGCATTTAATGCCAGTGCTTGGCCATTTAAGCGATATTCGCTTGCGCCAGGGGGGATAATCCGTATCCTAGGCAGGCTATGCCACGAGGAAAGCGCACCGTTTACGCTATGTATTGCACCGAATCGGGAAACCGAGTCGGTACCGTGCGTCTGCACAAGCAGAACAGCAAGGGCGTCGGCTGGAAGGACTACAAGCGCAGCAAATACTGCGCGGAGTGCCGCAAGCGCGTGCCGGTGAAGCTGAAGGAAGAGAAGCACTCGTCCAACTGATCCTGCCGATCGTCGCGGGATTCGCTATAGTTTCGTCGTGCAGGAAGCGTACCGCATCGCCGCCTCAGCCCTTGTCTTCCGTCCCGCCGCTTCCGGCGGGCTGGAAGTTCTTTTGTTGCACAAGCCACGCAAGCGTGATGCGTGGCAGCTCCCGCAGGGGGGAGCCGAAGAAGGGGAGTCAGTTCCTCAGACCGCGATGCGCGAGCTGCAGGAAGAGGCGTCGCTTACCGACGTCGAGTATTTGGGCACGAGCGAAGAGGTGTACCAATACGATTTTCCCGCGTCCTTCCGCCGCTTCCGCCCGGATCACATCCGCGGACAGCGCATCAACTACATCTTCCTGCTCGCCAAGCCCGATGCAGCGGTGATTGTTGATGGAAAAGAAGTGGATGATTTTCTCTGGATCAAGCCGGATCGCGTCCACCATCATATCCGTCGCAAGGAGTACCTGGCCTTGGTGCGCCGCCTCCTTGAGGAGGGGCGACAATTTCTTCCGGCAAACCTCGTCGCCTGACGCGCGAAGTTTGCTACGCTAGCGTCGTATGCGCCTCCAGCGCCTGACGCTGCAGCATTTCCGGAACTACGAAACGCTCGACCTCGATCTGTCGGGCGGTGCGTTGCATCTGTTCATCGGTCAGAACGGCAGCGGAAAGACGAACCTGTTGGAGGCCGTGTCACTGCTGTCCCTCGGACAGTCGACGCGTGCGAATGACGAAGAGGAGATTCCGCAGTTCGGCGCCGGGCACTATCGCGTGCGGTGCGCCGCGCGGGTGGATGACGGCGAAGCCCTCTCGACGGAAGTGGTCTGTGAAATCAGCCCTCGTCGCCGGAAAGGGTGTTTCGTGAATGACGTGCGCGTTGGTGCATCGGCTTTGGTGGGGCGCGTGCCGTCCGTTCTTTTTCTTCCCGAGGACATGCAGCTTTTCGGCGGTCCGCCCGCCGGGCGCCGTCGATTCCTCGATCAACTTCTCAGCCAGGTCTCCCCGTCGTATCTGGCAACCCTCAGCGAGTATCAGCGCATCGTCCGGCAACGCAATGTCCTCCTCAAGGAGATCGGCGCAGGGCGGGCGGATGCGTCGCAGCTCGATATCTGGGATCGTTCCCTCGTCGAGCCTGGCGCCGCCCTCACCGTCGCGCGCCTGGCCCTCATTGAGACGCTGAACATGAGTCTCACGCGTGAGCTCGGTGCCCTCGGTCTGGCCGTCGACATGGCAGAAATGCGCTACGCCCGAAAAGGGGAGGCGCGTGAACTCGCGTCCCTGCGCGAGGAAATGCTGCAATTACTCTCGGCCAACCGCGAACGTGACATCATTCTCGCGGCCACGAGCGTGGGGCCGCACCGCGACGATTGGCAGATCCTCACCGACGGGCGCGACATCGCCGCATTCGCCTCACGCGGGCAGCAGCGGGTATCGATGGTTGCCCTGCTGTTGCTGCAGGTGTCCTATCTGGAATTGCAGACGGGCGAGCGCCCCCTCGTCCTGCTTGATGACGTGTTTTCCGAGCTGGATGATGAGCGGCAGGAACAGCTCGTGTCGGCTCTCGGCCGTTACCAGGTCCTGCTCACCGGTACGCATTTACCACCCGTCGTGACAGGAGCCGTTCTCTGGAGCGTCGAAGCAGGCGCAATCGTCAGCGCGGACGCCGACACATTGCCCCAGCGTGTTACACTCACGCGTGACGCATGAACGATCAGGTCCACCTCCACGAGGGCGAACGTCTCCTGTGCAGCGCGCGCAGTTCGGGAGCGCTTCTGCTGCGGCTTCTGCTCCGGTCAATACTGGACGCGATCGTTTTTGGCGCCCTTGCCGCGGCGGTGTTGCTCGTCTTGTGGTGGTTCTCCGGTCTGAGTGCGTCCCTGCTGTGGGTTCTCGTCCTCTGTCCCATCGGCGCTTTCGGCGTTTCTGCGTATCTGCGCTATCGGCGCTGGTCCGCGTCGGGCATGCGCGTCACGACGGAGCGCATCCTTATCGAGTCGCCGACCGGTGCTCTCTCGATGTTTCACACGACGATCAAGTGGTCGCAGTACCAGGAGAGCCATGTCGAACGGGCCGCGGCGTTCGACTTCTTCTTCGGTTCCCGCACCGTCATGATCCGCCTGGGATCGGCCGACGCGACCCGGCACGTGTACGCGCCCTCGTTGCGGATGGCCACGGACATCAAGCATTACCTCGATAAAGTCGACGCCACGTTGCGACAGAACAAGGCAGACGAGCTGCGTCCGTTCGTCGCCAAGCCTCGCGGCCAGCGCGATTAAGCCTGCAACATCGCGTAGATTCCCAATGCCAGCGCGTCCGCTGCGTCCGCCGGTGAAGGCGGGGAGGGGAGTTCCAGCAGGCGTTGCACCATTTCCTGCATCTGGCGTTTGTCCGCCTGTCCGTCCCCCGTAATCGCCAGCTTCACCTGCAAGGGCGTGGGCTCGATGATTGGAATGCCTTCACGATGCAGCACCGAGAGAATCACGCCGCGTGCTTGGGCGACTTCCAGGGCCGATTGTTCGTTGACCGCGAAGAAGAGCCGTTCCACCGCTGCCTTGTCCGGTTTCATATCCCGCACAAGACCGGTGAGGTCGGTTTCGATTTCCGCCAATCTGGCGGCTAGTTCCAGACCCGCTTGCGTGTTGATGGTCATCCAATCGATAGCCTTCATCGCGTAACGGTTCTCCGCTTCCACGAGGCCTACGCCGACGGTGGCCAATCCCGGGTCGATGCCGAGGCAACGCATGGCTGCACTCTGCGCCGAATGCCGCTTCCGAGCAAGACGAGGATTCAGCCGTCGGGGCAAGTCCGCTGCGTTGAGGGGGACGGGTTTTTGTGTTAGAATGGACGGAAAACCCACACATGACTCCTCACACCCGCTCCCGCAGGCCGCGGCACCGCCACTTCGTGGCACTGCCGGTCGTCGCCATTCTCTTTCTGTCGTCGTTCTCGCTCGTGCCCGCATCGCCCATCGCGGCGAACCTCGTGATGCCCGCCGCGGCGACGCAGGACAACGATGCAAACGTGCACACTCTCGACGACGGCACCGTGGTTGTTTTGCAGGAGGACGGAGCCTACAGCCAGGTCGACGGTTGGCTGACAGTCAAGCGCGGAGCGCTGCTTCTCGCAGGACGCGGACTCGTCGCTGCGGCATTCGATGACATGGATCTTCTGGGGTGGAACGGCGGGTATGCCGTAACGGTAAACGGCCGCACGTTGACGGTCGCCGCCATTACGACCCCCGTCGTGGTCCGACGCGATACCGACCGCGTCATCGTGCCCATCGGCATGCAGTGGCGCAGCGACGTCGAGTTGGCTTCCGTCGAGGACGGATTGCCGAAGTGGATCGCATCGCGTCTCCCGAGTCCTTTGCCCGAAAATTACATTCAGGAACAGTACGCCGCATTGCGCGGTCTTACCCTGCCGCCGATGCGCGCTGCGTCGGTCGCCTTGCCCAGTGTTCCGCATGCCCTTCTGCTGCCTCAGGCGCAGGAGCGAGCACGCGCGGCCGATGTCTCACGCACGCTGATCGATCTGGCGACCAGTATGGACATGGACGACATCACTGTCCTCCGCGCACGGCTTACGAGTGCGGAAGTGACGAGCGCACTGTCGTCGCCCGACGCGGCACCGTTCCTGCCCGGCGTGCTGCAGGCCGCGGCGGCTCGCGAAGGCCTCGTGTCTTACGTCTTGCCTTTCCTCACGCAGGAGAGAGATCTGTGGCTTCTTCTGTCTTTCCATCCTGCAACCCAGGACGAAGCGTGGGCGCAGCCGCCGCCCGCCAGTGCCATCACGGACGACGGCGTCCTCCGCGACATGTTGCTGCCTGCTTCGGACCGTCAGTCTCGGCCCGTATCCTCCTTCGCGTATGATCGTTGGTCGATGGATGTCCGCGATGCCCTGCTCGCATCGTCCGATCCGTCGCACATCGTCCAGACCCTCCTGCCGATTGTCTCCTCCACGCTCGAATTCGCCCAGGAGCGAGGATATGAACGCCGGGCATCCGACTTGCTCGCCGCTTTCCACCGAGCCGTGGAAGACAAAGGCGTGGTTCTCGCCGCCGACGTTCAGGCGTCCGTCGCAGCTCTGCGGATGGCAAAGCCCGTGGCGGACGAGACCGAAGAGCCGGAGGTAGTGGCCGTGCTTTCGGCCGATGATGCGGCGCAATTGCAGCAAAAGGCCGCCGCTCTTCTTTCGACGGTGGGAGGACGTGAAGGCAAAACCACGGCGTACCAGGCCGTTGACGGGCACAGCGTCGCCGTGACCGACATGATCTTCGGCATCCATGCCTATTCTTTCGTCTTCGATCTTAAAGCTGACGCGGTAAGCGACGTGGCTCTCGGGGATGCGCGCTTCCCGTATGCCACCGATCGCGCGGCATTCGCCAAATGGGCGGCCGATCAGCAGTAATGCTCAGCGGGTCACCGAGATCGCCGTTCCGCCTTCCGCGCCCGGTGCCGACACGGTGATTCGGCGGCCGGTGGTTTGGAGGATGGTGTAATTCGTGCCCGTACCCGTCGTGACCTGCGGATCGACCGGCATTTTCACGAGGTATTTGCCCGATGCCGTCAGAACGCTGAGGTCCACGCCGTTTACGCAGCTTGCGGCGCCGGTTTGGCAGATGGCTTTGGCGGTCGTGGTGGGAATCCCGCTCGGGAGCGATCCGTTATTGTCGATCATGTATTGGGTGACGGCGTTCAAGATGGTCCCCACGTCGCTGCGGCGCTGGGTGTCGCGGGCGCTGCCGAGCTGCTTGTTCGGATTGATGGCGACGATGACGATGCTGGCCAGGATGCCGATGATGCCAATGACGAGCAGGAGTTCGATAAGCGTGAAACCCGAGTGTGCGGAACGCGACATGGAGGGGAGGGGATTACCGCAGAGCCTAGCACCACGTTTCGCACTGAAAAATGCGTCACGCAATACTCTGCCGAAGCGCGCAGCAACTCACGGTCAGCGTACGAGCTGGCGGAGCGTCGGACGGACGATGCGCAGGTAGTCGGCTGACGAAAGCTGTATAGACCGGTCGAGACGGCCGGCATTGAACCAGAACTTCTCGTTCTCGAGCACGCGGGGGTCCATCAGCAGTTCAAGTTCCGGATTGAAGGAGAACGGTGGCACCGTGCCGGGAACGCAGGATGTGAGGCGTTCGAGTTCCGACAGATCGCAGAGCCGGACGTCCTTGTACGGCTCGAGCAGATCGAAATCGGTCTGCCGGTCCGATGGGAAGCAGAGCAAGAAGTACTGTCGTTCGGCGGCTTTCTTCGTGCGCTTCGCGCGCACCACCAAGGCTTTGCAGGCCTCTTCGAGCTTGTTACCCCGGATTGCGCTCACCTCCACGCTTCGTCCTTCCGGCGCATGCTCCACCACGCGATAATCCGCGTGGTTGGCGTCGAGCAGGGCGATGATCTTTTCAAACGGTGTTGCATCCATAGGCATTAATCCATGCCCATGGCTTGCTCGATCTGGCGGGCCATGGTGCCCGGATGGGGGATGCGTTTGATCTTCACCATCGGTTCGAATTGCAGCGTCCCGAAGTTGAGAATCGACTGCAGGATCGTTCTCTTGTGCGCTTCGACGGTCTTCATTTTCTCGTAGGCGACCTCGATCATTTCCTCGCTCCAGAGCAGTCCGCTGTGCAGGTAGATCACCCGCTTGTTCGTCACGATGATGCACGCTTGCGATTCGGCCAGCAGGAACCAGAAAAACCAGTGGTGCACGGCGGTGAGCAACAGCACGCCGATGAGCAGGAGGATGAGATACGTGATTTGGCCGTCCCAGCTGATCATGGCTAAGTACAGCAGCATGGCGCCGCCGTAGACGAGGATGAGGTAGAGGATCGAAGGGAAAACGTATTTGATCCAGTGCTCCGGCGTATAACAGATGAGCTTTTCGCGCGGCAGCGGGCTGGGCTTGAGTGACCGCTGTACCCAATACTTGTCGAGCGTGGAGAGCGGTGAGCCGGCGGAAGCGGAGGGCTGTTCCTGCATGCGTTACGTCAGGGAGGGCTGCCATAGGGCCAGATACACCGTGGTCGCGGCAAGGGCGACGGTCACCGCCACATAGATCCATGCCAGCACGCCCACGGGCTTTGCCCGTCTATGGTGGCCATCGTGCTCAAGGGATGAAAGAAAATCCCACCGACTCAGAACCAAATGGCGGTACGCCGGGATGCCGATCCCCAACACGATGAGCGAGATGATCAGTACGACAAGCAGCGCTATGGCGAGCGTAGTCGACGTCGGAGACGCGAAGAGGTCCTGCACAGCGTCACAGTATACCAGTTTCGCGCGTCAGTGCAGCGCGCTCAGCGCATCGGGGTCCACGACGCGGTCAAAGCGGCGGCCGCCGACGAGCAGCGTGGGGATCTTGATGGTTCGCAGCTGCTGTTCGACGATCGTCGCCTGCTGTTTCAGGGCGTCGGCGACGTCGGAGGACGCCGCGATGGTCTCGATCGTCGCGATCTGCGATGCGGAGTATCCCATCTCGGACAAGAACTGCCGCAGGGTGCCGCGCACGTCGTCGGCGGTGGCGGCGAGGTTGAAGTACGACTGCCAATCCGTGCCGTCAGGCTTGGTGCCGAACACTTTCTCAAGCAGCTGCCAGTCGGGATTCACCGTCGTGCCCTGCCGGCTGAGCGGCATGTGCTTCACGGCTTCCACGTACGACGCGATGAGCGGCGAATGCGGGAACTTCGTCGCGCCGGTACCGCCGACGGGAATGGGATAGAGCAGGTACGACAGATTGTGGCTCTTCTCGAAGCCTACCTGCTT
The DNA here is from genome assembly GCA_964427895.1 of uncultured Candidatus Peribacteria bacterium. GTDB lineage: Bacteria > Patescibacteriota > Gracilibacteria > Peribacterales > Peribacteraceae > CAYRUZ01. The sequence goes on along the minus strand of CAYRUZ010000006.1, from coordinate 27,548 downwards.
CATGTTTCCGAAGAGTTTGCGGCAGAAGTGGCAGCTCGGATCGAGCACTTCCAGCGCGTAGGGCTTGGCCGGATCGAGCGGCGCATAGGTGGTGGACGTGGGGCCGAGATATTCCGCCGGATCCCAGTGCCGGAGGCGGTCCGGAATGCGGCTGACCGTCTGGAAGAAGTGGACGAACGGATTGCTCGCCCAAGTAAGGATTTTGCCTTCGCGCAGGGCATCGCCCAGTCCGATGGAGGCCTGGTCCACGCCGCACGCCTCACCCGAGAGCGAGCACGATTCTACGTTCGAGGGATTGCACGTGTCGTAGACCCACAGATTCAATCCCGCGTTCGCCACGTACAGCAGGCTCCATAGGCTCAGCACGACGAAGACGAATGAGAGCCAGTCGATCCAGCGATTGATGAAGCGCGCGAGGCGGGGGTGGGTGAAGATGAGCTTGCCCACGAGTTTCCCCTTCATCTCTTCGCCGAAGCTGATATCGCATGGACGGAAGGTGATGCGCCGCAGGACGCAGTGCCATGCTTTTGCCGCCAGCGGGCGGAACGAAGCCGAGAAAATCGCGAGAACGGCGAAGACGATGAAAGCGGCGATGCAGAACATCAGAGGGTGGAAAGGATGGTATGAAGCGAGGACAAGAACGTCTCCACGTGCGCCGCCGTGTTATAGCGGCCGAGGGACACCCGCAGCAGCGGCGGCAGGTGCAACTGGTGCTCCAGGTAAGAGTGGCAACAGAAGTATCCGCTGCGGCACATGATGTCGCGTTGCGACAGATACAAGGCGAGCTGGTGTGCGTCGATACCATCGACCCAGAAGCTCGCGATGCCGCTCGGTGCCCGATTGAGCAGGTGCACCCTGCTCTCGGATTGAAGGCCCGTGAACAGCGCCTTGCCCAGCTCTTCCTCCGTCGAGGCAGATCGATTCATCCATCGAACGGCTTCCCCCAAACCCAGAATGCCGCCCCAGTTCTGGAGCCCGGGTTCCAACACCGCGTGCGCTTCCTCGCCCGTGTGCAGAAGGTCGTAGTCATCCCGGCGGGCATCCGACACGGTTCCTCCGCCGATAAAGAAGGGATCGAGCCGCTCAACCAACGACCGCTTAATGATGATGAAGCCAATGGAAGGCCCATACATTTTGTGCCCCGAACCGAAGGCTGCATCGAAATCGACGTCCTGCAGGCGCCCGGGATCGTGAGCAAAGCCTTGCGCGGCATCCAGCAGTAACAGGCCTCCTTTCGCATGGACATCCGAGGCGAGAGCCTGGAGATTCCCCGGCGTCCTGCCATCGATGTTGGACATCGTATTCAACAGCACGACCGCGCGGTCCATGTCTTCGTTCTCGTACGCGAGGTCGCCGTTTTCCTTGCGCGGGAGCACGCTGCGCTTGGCGCTGCGCTTCTGGGCCCAAGATATGGCGGGGAGATGGACCGAATTATGTTCGATTTCGCTCGTGACGATACGCTCGAAACCGGACGGCAATTGATGCAGGACGAGGTTGATGCCGTACGTCGTGTTGAGGGTGAATGCGACGCAATACTCCTTCTCGGATTTGCCTGCGAATGCCAGCAGGTCGCGCCTGGCCTGGCGTACCTTATCGTCTACAGTCGTGCCCCACCGGTATTTCACCCTGCCTCCGCAGGCATTGTATTGCAGGTAATACTCGGTTTCCGCATCGATGACGGATTGCGGACGCAGCGTTTGGCACGCGCTGTCCAGGTAGCACGCATTCGCGGGGAGATAGGCGAAATCTTCATTGGGTGTGTCCGACGCTGGCTGCGATGAACGTGAGAACAATGCCATGTGCAGAAGCATCATCGGTGTTGCCCGACAGAAAATCAATGCGTTGGCAATGTAAGTCTCTCCTCCTACAATTAGGTAGAAATTCGGACTATACTGATCGTAGTTTTTGCCTTACGGATGATCCTCAATTCGCATTTTCTTTCGGCACAATTGAAGCGCCAAATGCGCCAGGGGACGCGCGATGCATCGCGTCATGTGCTCTGTCCGGTATGCCCGGTACGTACCAGGTTGTACGCGCTGCGCGACGGTCGAAAAAAATGCGGTACGTGCGGACGAAAGTTCGTTCCGGAGCGCAAAAGTGACCGTATGGCTCTTCGGCGTTGCGCGGATGTGCTGCTCTGTTTCACGTTGGATTTTTCTGCGAATCGCGCGGCGCAGATCGCCAAGGTCCGATACAGGATCGCCGCGGGGTACTATTCGGCGTTCCGCCGCGCTCTCGCGGAGGAAACCTTGGCGTCTACGCGCATCCGTCTCCTGACCGAACCGGAAACCTCCTGCATGGGCATCCATGACAGTGCGTATTGCCAGCGTTGCCGCAAGGCCAGGCCATGCCCCGGACGGTTGGCCGGTGATGCTCCGGTATTCGGCATCCGCGAAAAAACCGACGGGTCCATTTCGGTCGAACCACTCGTCGACACGGTACGCACCGCCAGTGCCGCTTCGCGTCGGTTCGGGGGATTCGTCTGCAAGGGGACGTTTCATCGTTTCACCGACGCTCCTCGCAAAAAAGACGGCTTGGAAAGCTTTTGGTCATGGGCAGGGGAACGTTTGCGCAAACACCACGGCATACGACCCGAAAACGTCGGACTCTACTTGAAGGAGTTGGAATGGAAGTACAACCACCGCGCCCTCGACGTGGAACGTCAGGCGTTGCATATCGCCGCCCTTCTCCCCGCGGAGGCGATACGCTTGCGGTCCGCAGACTGACCAAGCCAGGAAATATCGTATCCAAAAGCTGTCCGTAGCACGCTTGCACCGTGGCGAGGAACGGCTACGGTGCGCATGCTTGATTATGAAGGAAGTCCGCCATCGGCCGAGGGTCTCCGGAGCGTTCGCCGGGCTCCCACGCACGGCGTGCTCTCTCTTCCCTCGCGCCGCCGGCCATCCGCAACGCCGGGACAGCGGAGCGGCAATGGCCGTACCGCCGGTGGCGGTGTAACCGGCCACGGGGGGTGTGAGGCAGCAGACACATGGAGAAGACACCTCTCACCCCCCTCATCATTCTGTCCCATGATGTCGCCATGCTCTCCCTCCATTTCATCTACGCATCCACCAGCGGCCATACCGAGCACGTCGTCGACACGCTCGTCCGTTTGCTTTCCCAAACGGCCGCCGACGTCACCGTGACCAAACAGCGGGTGGAGCATGCCGCTCTGGAGGATCTGCGACGCGCGGACGTAGTGGTGCTCGCGTCCGGCACATGGAACTTCGGGGGGGTCGAAGGGCAGCTAAACGAGCGCATGCACCGGTATCTGTTCGAAGACGGGGAGGGGATCGATCTGACGGGGCAGAGGCTTGCGTTCATCAGCCTCGGTGACGAACGCTACTACCATACGGTGCGCTGCACGGAGAAGTTCATGCGATTCCTGCGCGGAGCCCATGCAACCATGCCGTTGGTGCCCCTCATTCTCGTCAACGAGCCGTATGGACAGGAAGACCGCGTGATGCGCTGGGGGGAAAAATTGCTCGCAGCGCTTCGGACGCCTGTTCCCCCTCACACCGCCGCATGAGCGTTCCGACAGCCGTTGTCGCGTGCGTCGGCAAGCGCGTGCTTGCGCCCGGCGTGTATGAGCTGCGCCTTTCCAAACCGATCGGGTTCAAATTCCTGCCCGGACAATTCGTTCTGTTCGACGTTCCCTCCCTGGAGGACCCTGCCGATGTCCAGCCCCGGGCGTACTCCATCGCCTCGTCTCCCGCCGAGGATGAGCTGCTATTCGTGATCAAGCTTGTCCGCAACGGGCGTGCGAGCGCGTGGGTCGAGCGAGCGGTGGAGCCGGGCACCCCCGTCGTGTTGCGCGGTCCTTTCGGTCGATTCACGCTCGACCTGGGGACGACGAAAGACTATCTGTTCGTTGCCACGGGTACCGGCATCGCGCCTCTGCGGTCGCAGATCCTGTGGAATGCGCGCGAACGCGGCGATGCTCGTCGCATGCACCTGGCGGTCGGAGTTCTGCGCCCCGAGGACCGCTTCTGGCAGGAAGAGTGGAGCGTGTTGCGGTCGCAGTTTCCGCAGCTGAGCGTCAATAGTTTCGTGCTTCAAGAAGGGCAATCCCTCCTCGCGCATCTTCCGCAGGTCGTGGAAGATTTCACGGGAGTGAGCGTCTATCTCTGCGGCGCACCCGAAACGGTGCAGGCGTTGAAGGGCAACTGTATGGACTGGGGCGTGCCAAAACACGACCTGCATGCGGAAAGCTACATGTGATTCAGGCCTTGTCCGGCGTCTCTCGCAACACGTCGGTGACGGCATGTCCCACGTGATTCACCCCCGCAATGGTATTGGATGCCATGCCGCCGTTGGCCATCCCTTCGATGACGAATCGATCCGTTTCCACACGAAGGAGTGTCCGGTCGAACGTGCAGGCCGGATCGAATTCGAGAGGACGCACGCCGATGCCGAATGGGACGTGTCCAAATGACCGACCGATCAATTCCTCACCGTTGGCCCCCTCCTTTCTTGCCTGCAAGAACTCTTCCGCCGTTTCATTCGTGACGAAATACGTCCGCGCACAAGCGGGTTGAACGCGTGTCCCGCGTGTGTCCGGGCCTTTGATGCGCAGCGTGCAGCCTGCCGGCGTTTCGAGATAGATGGACCCTTGTTCGGTCCGGTAGGCACGTCTGTAGGGGCCGTGTGCGATTTCCTCCGTCACAGCTGCATCCAGGGTCTCGTTGGAAGCCGTGCGAATCACCGATGGATCGTTGCTCGTTTCCATGGCCAACTCCTCTGCTTGGCGCACGCACTGTTTGAGCCGTTCCCCCAGCGAAACCAGGTAGGCCAATTGTTCGCGGCGCGCGTCCGGCTGCACTTCGTCCGACAGGGCCATGAGCGCGCGGATGGCTTGTTGCGCTTCCGCAGCTTGTGCGTCGATCTCCCGGTCGCCCCGGCGTACCTCGCTGTACTCCGGTGAGAGGTACACGGAGAGCCTTTTGTCAGCGCAGGAGTCTTTGTGCATGTTTAGTAGTATTATACCACTTTCAATGCATTTTATACAGAGCGGCCTGCGGTCGCCACGGACGTGATTACGGTGATGGTATGGGTGGTGGGCGATGATGGATTTGAACCATCGACCTCGACATTATCAGTGTCGCGCTCTAACCCCTGAGCTAATCGCCCAAAGCCCACAGAGGGTAGGGCGTCTCGAGCCCGCGGTCAACGGGCTTTTGGCTATCGCAACTCTAAAAACGCGGCGGGGAGACCCGCCGCGTCGAGAAGTCATTGATGGAAGAACGATCACTTCGGGGCCATTTTGTCGTCCTTCTGGTCCGGCTTCTTGGTGTCATCCTTCTTCGGATCAGTCGGCTTCTTGTCTTCCTTCTTCATCGCCATGTCGAACTTCTTGCTCTCGCAGCTGGCGAGGTTGAACTTCTTCGTCTTGTCCTTGTTCGTCTTGTTGAAGGCGGCCTCCTCCTTCTTGCACTGATCGACGGCGACATTCCATGCCGCGACGCAGTTCTGCTTCTCCTTGGAGTCAGTGATCTTCGCGCAAGCCGCAGGAGTGGGGGCCTGAGCCGTCTTGGGTTGGCACGCCGCCAATGAAAGGGCGACGCTGCATGCCGCGAGAGATGCGAACACGCGGGAAGAGGAGGAATACATGAAAGGGGGAGGAAGAAACGGCGAGACTCTACCCTCTCTTCTTTCTCGCGGGAAGCGACTTCTTGTTGCCGTAAATCTCGGTCACGCTCTTGTGACTTTCGTTGTGCGCGATGACTTTTGCGAGCAGCGGCGCCACGGAAAGCACCGTTAGGCCCGCAAAGGCATTCACAGGATTCACAATACTGTCCGTCACAACGACTTGCTTGAAGCCTGCTTTTTTGAGGTTTTCGAGTGCCGGACCGGAGAAGACCGCGTGGCTCGCGGCAACGTAGACGTCATCGTTCGCTCCAGCCCGGACGAGTGCGTCGCGGGCCGCCATCAAGCTTCCCGCCGTATCGATGATGTCATCGAAGACGATGCAGGTGCGCCCGCTCACGTCGCCCACCACGTCCTTCACGGCAGCCTGCTGATGGGCCGCGCGCACCTTGTGCATGATGGCGAGGTCCGCGCCGAGCACATCGGCGAACTTCTTGGCCTGCTTCGCTCCTCCCACGTCCGGGGCGACCACAACCGGATCGCGCAGTTTCATCTTTTTCTGGAAGTAGTCCGCGAACACGCTGCGGGCGTTGAGATTATCGACCGGAATGGAGAAGAACCCCTGAATCTGGTCCGAGTGGAGCGTCATCGTCACGAGGTGGTCCGCCCCCGCCGCCTGCAGGAGATCGGCCACGAGCTTCGCCGAAATCGGTTCGCGCGGTTCCGCGACGCGGTCCTGGCGGGCATAGGGGAAGTGCGGCATCACCACATGCACCTTGCGGGCGAAACTGAGCTTCGCCGCCTGGCACATCATCAGTAATTCCATCAAGGACAGATCGGGGTCGCGGCCGGGGGATTGCAGGATATAGACGTCGCTTCCGCGCACGGATTCCTCGTAGCGCACGTAACATTCGCCCGAGCTGAAACGCTTGAGCATCACTTTTCCCAGCGGAATACCGAGCTCGCGGGCCACCGCGGCCGCGAGTGCTGAATGCGACGATCCCGCAAACAGGTGCATCTGATGTAGGATGGTACCAGATGCATGTGCGCTTCTCCACCTGCCGGGGTATGCCTGTTCTCGACGAGGGCGGCGAACCGTTGGGAATCATCGACGCGCCCGTCCTCCATCCCGACACGGGCAGAGTCGAAGGATTCTTCGTCCGGCTTCCGGGATTCTTCCACGGACCGGATCCGTTCCTCTCATCCCAGGACATCCTTCACTGGGGGACGTACGTCCGCATCGGTGACGCCGATGCTCTTGGGCCACTCGAAGACCGCTTGCGCCTTGCGGCAATCGCCGAGTCCGGCCGAACCATTTACGGTCAGCGGATTCTGACGGAAACTGGCGGTGTTCTCGGGCGCTGTGCCGATGTGCAGTTCGACACGAAGATGTTCCAGGCGGAGTGGTTGTTTCCGCGCAAGTGGGGGCAGTGGGGGATCGCTTTGCCCATCAGCGAGATCATCGAGGTGCGCACCGAAGCGGTCATCGTGCGCGATCCCACCATCACCGCGCCTGAACCGAAGAACACCATCCTGGAAACCATCGATGAATTCGCGGAGGCCGCCGTTCCCACGCCCAAGCCGGGAACGCCGCAGGGGGCATGACGGTTGGCACTTCTTTGCCGTGACAAAGAAGTGCCCAAGAAAACACTGCGCGGCAAGCCCCGACCCGCTTGCCCCAGTCACCCCCGCTGCCGCGCCCACACCTGGGCGTTTTCGGCGCGCTTTGGCGAGTGTAATGAATCCCCAATGCCGCAGCGCCCCAGCGGGCGCCCCGACCCGGCGCAAGCTTGAAGCGCTGAGGCATTTTTTCTTTCTCCCATTTCTTTTGTTGCCGGACAAAAGAAATGGGAATCGATTAAGACACATAGGAGTACAAAAAAGGGCCGTTGCCGGCCCCTTTTGAAGTGCGATGAGAAGGGGAATCAGGTTCCCTGCACGAACTGCGGCAGTTCCTGCGTCACGAATCCGACGATCACGCGGGCGAGCAGGATGATCACGAGACCCGCGATCGCGTAGAAGATCGTCTTCTTGGCGGTCTCCTTCTGCTCCTGGTCTCCCTGGGAGACGATGAGGCGGATACCGGCGATGACGATGACCACAACCGCCGCGAGAGCGACGAAGTTGAGGACGAAGATAAGGGCACCGGCCACGGTGGCGCGCACGTTCACGCCGGTCGGCGTGCCGGGCAGCGGCGGAATCGGTCCGCCGAAGGCAAGTGCCTTCTGGGCGAATGTCATCACGGCCATGGTGGCCAATGATGCGCGAAGAGCGAGAGCTCGGGCAGTCGTCATGATAAACGGGGAGGAAGACTCGCCGTCAGTCTCGTACACGGGGCGGGTGTTACGCAAGAGATGCCGGTGTGTACATCAGCACATCCTGTTGACCGTTATGCAAAAAATATGCTGTGACGCTCTGCTTTCACCAGTTGTCGTAGAAGCCGACGATGAGGAGCAGCAGCGCAGGCAGTGCGAACCAGATGTCTTGGTAGTGCACGAGCACCTGCAGAAGGACGCTTTGTTGGAGGATGGGGGCGATCGCCTGCGACTCGCCCAGGAGCGGCGACATCAACGGTACGCCCGCGATGTACGTGGCCAGCGTGACCAAGATGAGGAAGGCCGTCGTGAGACCGAACGCGCCCGTGATGGCGATGTTCAACATGCCCCAGTTCTCCTTGGAGTACTCCACCTCGAATCCTCCGCGTACCGCGATCATGATCATCATCAGCATGAAGAGGATGAGCTTGCTCATGTTGAAGATCTCGCCGTTGAGTCCGAATCCCATCGTCGAGAGGAGATTGACGACCTGCGGTTCGCCGCGGGCAACCAACGTGAGAATGCCCTGCACGGCCACCGCGGCCATGTAGGTGCCGACGATCACCTTCACGCACTCCTTCTTTCCCACGATGTAGCTGTACGCGGTGACGATCGCGATGAACACGATGATCACCAGGTCCCACGTGAGAGTGATGTTCATGGGAGACATCGGCGTTCATGGTAGCGCTGCGATCAGGCGGGCGCCACCGCGCTCTCGAGCGGCATCGATGCGGCGGCCACCACCGGATCGGTGAGGGCGGATGGTCGTTCGCGTACCAGATAGTATGCCGCGGAGGCGATCATGGCCGCATTGTCCGTGCAGTATCCTAATGTGATTGGCACGCGGACCGTGCGCGTGGGGAAGTGCTCGCCCAGCATTTGGCGCAGCCGGGCGTTGGCCGACACTCCGCCCACTACGTGCACTTCCACGGCCGCTTGTTTCCTCAGGGCATGCTCGAGTCGGTCGAGGAGGTGCAGGCAAATGGCATGCTGGAAGGAAGCCGCCGCGTCGCCGACGGGCATGGTCGGGTTCTCGGCCAATGCGTAGCGCAACGCCGTCTTGAGCCCCGAGAAACTGAAGTCGCAGGAGTCATCGCCTTTGAGGGGGCGTGGCAGCGATAAGAACGATTCGTTTCTGCCATCCGCGGCTTTGGCGATAGAGGGTCCTCCCGGATAGGGCAGTCCCAGGAGCGTGGCCCCTTTATCGAATGCTTCGCCTGCGGCGTCGTCGCGCGTGCGGCCGACAAGGAAGCCTTTGGTATGGCTGGTGCGCAGCCACAATTCAGTATGTCCGCCCGATACCGAGAGCGTCATCACCGGGAACCGGGGGTCTTCGCCTTGGGGTTCCCCCTGCTTGAGCAACCAGGTGGACGACAGGTGTCCGAGCGTATGGTGCACGCCGATCAAGGGCTTGTTCCATGCCTGAGCGATGCACCGCGCCGTGGCGGTTCCGACGAGGAGTGAGCCAAGCAGACCCGGTCCGGCCGTGACGGCCACGGCATCGATGTCGTCCGGGGTACATTGCGCTTCGTTGAGGGCCTGCTCCACCACGGGTATGGCGCAGCGCACTGTTTCGCGCGCGGCCTTTTCGGGAATGACGCCTCCCGCGCGTTCGAAAGCCAGGCGGGACGTGGCGATGATGTTGCTGCGCACGACGCGGCCGTCTTCCACGACTGCGGCCGACGTTTCATCGCACGATGATTCGATGCCCAGGATGCGCATGACTGTGGCATCATACACGCGATGCTTTCCTTCTTCCCGTCCCGCGCAGTCGCCGTCGAGATCTTCGGATTCGGCGTGCACTGGTACGGTCTCATGTACCTTTCGGCCTTCATTGTCGCGTGGTTTCTGCTTCCTCGGTTGCAGAAATACCGGGGATTGTCCCTCACGGCGGACGATTGGTCGAACATCGTTTCCGCCGCCGTGGTGGGCGTGGTGGTCGGAGGGCGGTTGGGCTATGTCTTGTTCTACGGGCTTTCCTATTATCTCTCTTCTCCGTGGAAAGTATTCGCGGTGTGGGAGGGAGGAATGTCCTTCCACGGAGGGCTCATCGGCGCGACCCTGGCCATCGCCTTCATCCTGCGGAAGCGTCGTGCCGACTGGCTGCGCTTCGCCGACGTCATCGTGGTTCCCGCAGCTCTCGGATTGGCGTTCGGCCGTATCGGCAACTTCATCAACGGCGAACTCTACGGTCCGATCACCACGCTCCCGTGGGGCATGACGTTCCCCGGCGTCGAGGGTGTGCGGCATCCCACGCAGCTCTACGCATGCGCGAAGGATCTCTTCATCGCCTCATCCTGTTTCCTGTATTTGCGGCGACCTGCAAGCAGTACGGGCAGGGCTGCAGCACTCTTCCTGATGCTCTACGGCGTGCTGCGGTTTCTCGTCGAATACCTTCGGGTCCAGGAGTATCCCGTCCTCGATCTAGGGTTCTTCACGCTGACGCGCGGACAGCAGCTGACGATTCCGGTGTTCTTGCTGGGATGTTTCCTGTGGTGGTTTGCAGGAAAGATTTCACGAACGACCGGCGGTGCAAAGGGCACAGCCCGTGCTTGAGCAGGGCTGCCTGATGTACCGGCGTGCCGTACCCTTTGTGCTGTTCAAATCCATACTCGGGATGCTTCTTCGCCGCCTCGCAGATCCACCGGTCGCGGGTCACTTTGGCGATGATCGACGCGGCCGCGATGCACGGTTCGGTTTGGTCCCCGCGGACAACCGAGCTGTGGGGATAGTTGAACCAGAAGCCGTCGCGACCATCGACGACCAGGTATGTCGGAGTGATGACTTTCTCGAGCATGGTCACCGCCTCGTTCATGGCTTTCTCGGTGGCCGCGAGGATGCCCATGGCATCGATCTCCTCCGCGCTGCTCATACCGTAGCCGTACGGACAGTTCGCGGTAATCCAGGCGAAGGCCGTCTCGCGTTCTTCCGGGTCGAGGGACTTGCTATCGGCGATGTACGTGTCGTTCTCAGGCTTACGCTCGTACGGTGACCACAGGTGGATGCCCTTCGCACGACGGCGGAAGAGGGGAGTCGTCAGTACGCATGCGCCCGCCACTACGGGTCCGGCCAGGGGTCCTCGGCCGGCCTCGTCGATGCCGACGACGACTGCCGTCATTGCTTCGGCGGGGTAGCGCGCATCATCTCCCGCAGTTCGTGCCGCACGATCTCCCGTTCGTTCCAGGGCACTTTGCCCGTTTTCACCCACATCGTCGTATCGCTTCCCTTGCCGCAGAGCACGACCGCGTCGCCCGGTTTGGCCTGACGCAGAATGAAGTGGATGGCCTGGCCGCGGTCGCTGATGCGATGCGCTTCGGTCTTGGAGGCGTCGATGCCGCTCCATACTTCGTCGATGATTTTCTCCGGGTCTTCCGTGTACGGGTCCTCGTTCGTCACCACCACGACGTCGGCCAGTTCGCTGGCGATCTTGGCGATGACCGGCCGTTTTTCCTTCATGCGGTCGCCGCAGCTGCCCATCAGCACCAGCAATCGCTTCCCCTCGGGTAACGATGCGCGGAGCGTGCCGAGAGTCGCCGTGTACGACGCCGGAGTAACCGTGAAATCCACGAATACGGCGAAATCCTGTTTTTCATCGATGCGCTCGATGCGTCCGGGTATACCCTGGAATGTCGCCAGCGCGCGGACGATGTCGTTCGTCGGCAGGCCGACGGCTTCGCAGCAGCAGAGCGCGCATGCGGCATTCAGCAGGTTGAAATCCCCGGCGACCGGCAGGTGCAAGGGAAGCCGTACGGACCCCGAGAGCAGGTCGGCCGAACACCCCTGCGTGCTGCAGACAACGTTCTCCAGAACGTAGCCCATTTCGCCTCCGTGCGTTTGGGGTCCGCGACCGTAAGAGTATGTCTCTTCCGACGGGATCGGGCGGTAGAGTTCGTATGTCCCGTCATCCCTGTTGAGCACCTTCGCGCCGTTTCCCTGCAGCATCGAGAAGAGCAGGCTCTTGGCCCGACGGTACTCTTCCATGGTGCCGTGGTAGTCCAGGTGTTCGGCGGTGGTATTGGTGATGGCCGCGACGGCTGGCCATGTCCACAGCGTGCGTCCCTGCACCAATCCGTGCGACGAGTATTCCAAGACTGCGTGCGAGCAGCCCATCTTGACCAGCCTGCGGAGGAAACGCTGAACCGTGAAGGGTGAGGGCGAGGTTTTCTGCGTGCTGTTCCACTCGGTGCGACCGTTGACCGTGAAGCTGGCCGTGGAGAGAGACCCGGCCTTGATCCCGCAGTGCTCGAGTACGTGCACGACCATTCCGACGGTCGTGGTCTTGCCGTCCGTTCCGGTGATGCCGATCACCGTCAAGCGGCGGGCGGGAAAACCGTAGCGCGCTGCGGCTACGAACGACTTGGCTTTGTGCCACGACAAACGCAATGGATGTTGTTCGGGGATCAGCCGTTTGATGCTGCCGACGAGACCCATGCGTCGAGGATAGCACGGGCCGCCTCAACGTCGGATGCGATCTGCACGTACATGGCCGCGGCCGAGGGGAAATCCCGGACTTCGCGGAGGTACGACACGACGGTCACGTCCATGTGCGGCGGCGCTTCCTTCACCGGCGTGTCGATGAGATGCACTTCGCACGACGCCGAATCCCGAAAAACCGGCCGCGGTCCGAAATGCATGACCGCCCGTTCCGTCCGTCCGTCGATATGTGCGGCACAGGCGTAAATCCCTTCCGCCAACGTCGAGGGGACGTCGGCCAAGTCGAGGTTCAGCGTCGGCCTGCCGTGCTTTCGCCCGCGGCCTGCGCCGGTGACGACGCGTGCTCGGAAGCGAAGGGGAAGGGGCTCCATGGAATTCGATGCTACAGGACGGATCGCGGGACGTCGCCGATAGAAGCGATTATTTCTTGCGCTCGCGCGACGTGTCAGCCGCGTGCTTGGCGATCGCCTGGATTTCGTTCGCGAGAGTCGTGTAATTCTCGCTGAATTCCCGCGCGCGCTGCGCTTCGTTCCATGCAGCGCCGGATTCCTCTATGGCCGTATCGTACTTTCCGGCCGCTCCTGCCTGGTACGCCTTCACGATGTGGCGGTAGGCGTCGGCCACCTTCACTGCTCCCTTCGCGAGCGGTTCGTCCGGCACGCTCTCAAGGGCGCCTCGCGCCTGCAGTTTCGCGCGAGCGGTCGCGTAATCGGCACCCGTCAGATCGCCGGCGTCGAGCAACTTCACGGCGCGCACCAATTCCACTTCCATCAGACTGAGCAACTCGTTCACTTGCTCGTCGTCCTGGTATTGGAAGAAGCGGTAGAGGAAGAGTGCCACGGCGCCGCGGTTGAGGTCTCGGTCCGGACGCAGTTCGCCCTGCTCCGTCGCTTCGGTCATCGACGTCGCCACGGCGTAGCGGATGAAGGGGTAGTACCACGCATTGGGGTCCCGCACGTCCGCGGAGAGCGGCAGTTGTATTTCTCCCAGGTATGCCTTTGCATCCACCTTCTGTGAAAGGAGGAACATCTTGAGAAATTCGTGTTTGGCCACGGGATCGCCCGGACGGAAGCGGGTGACGGACGGAGGGCCGTTGATGATCTTCAGGGTCGACCAGGCCGCTTCCACATAGGGTTGGTACCACGCGCCGCCCGGGATGTCGCCGAAGCTCGAAGCCCCGGAGGAGGGGAGGGCCACGTTATTGACGGCGGCGACGATGATCTTCAATGCCTCCGCGCGATTGACGGTGTTGCGAGGGCGGAAAGTGCCGTCCTCGTATCCTTTCATGATGCCCTTTTCCTTCAAAAACTCGACGGCATCGTACAGGTAGTTCTCACTGTCGATGTCGGTGAATGACGCGGCGGATGCCGCAGCCGGCATTGCCAAAAGGACGACAAGCAGTCCGCAGAACAGCGGCATTACGGCGAAAGAACGCTTTTGGGAGACGTGCATACCCGCAGTGTACACCAAAGCGGTTCGACCGGGGGAGAAAATACCCCCTTTTAGTCGTTCTCGATCGCGTGGCGCTGGATCGTGCGCCAATCGAACGGGAAGCGATACGTTTCCATTGCCCGGACGAGTCCGGCGAAGCAGTGCCACACGTTCGCTTTTTCGTAGATGAACGCGTTGCCCCGCTCCTGGTTCGGATCGTAGTTTTCGATCAATTGGCTCGGCATGGAGACCGGGACCACTCCGCTCTTGAGACACTGCTTCAGCTCGCTGCAGTCGGTCGGGTCGCACAGGAAGAGCGCCATATCGGATGCATTGAACATGTTCTGCACGGATTCCGGATCATTCTGAATGATGGCCACGCGGTGTCCGTGGTTTTTCACGAGTTGCGAAAAGAGCGTGCCGTACGCCGATGTTCCTTTGCCGCGGATGAGCAGCTCGACCGGCATGGACAGCAATCCCGGCAACACCTCGCGGAGCAGTTCTCCGCCGAGCTCGTCGGTCATGCCGCACGGCAGGCAGACGATGGGGCGCTTCGCCTCCGTCGGCCATCCCAACTCACGCTGCAACGCGAGTTTGTGTTCCACTTTGTCCTGCAACATCTTCGTTGCATTCTTCCGGCTGGAAACGTCCGTGGCGGGGGAGGGATTCATGTGGGTGTTGAGGTGAATATTTCCTTTCATTGTAGCGTAAAAGACCTGTCCGGAGAAGGGGGCTGGTATTGCAATTCACACATACTGTGTCTTTGCTACATAGCTGTCCGCGGCTTGCCCCTGTAGCATCGATTTTGTGAAGCATTTGGTACTCATCGACGGCCACCATTTGATGTACCGGGCGTACTGGGCGATCCCCCGTACCCTTTCGACGAGGGATGGGGAGCAGGTGAACACCGTCTTCGGTATGGCATCCATGCTTCTCGCCATTCTCAAGCAGGAAGAGCCTGATGCTTTGCTCATTTGTTTTGATGAGGGCGAAGAAACCTTCCGCCACGCGGAGAACGACACATACAAGGATGGACGGGCAGAAACGCCCGATGACTTCTATATCCAGATCCCTCGGGTGATGGAACTCATCGCGTCCTACGGCTTCGCCACCATCTCCGACAAGAAGTTCGAAGCCGATGATTTCTTGTGCACGTATGCCCATATGGCCACCAAAGCGGGCATGCGTACCACCATCGTCACCGGCGACCGCGACGCGTTCCAGCTTGCGACAGATACCGTACGCATCGCCATCCCGCACAAGGGTTACCAACAAGCCGAGTACTTGGGCCCCGCGGAGATCATTGCAAAGTACGGCATCCGCCCGGACCAGGTCCCCGCCTATAAAGGACTCACGGGCGATCCCTCCGATAACTTGCCCGGCGTGAAGGGTATCGGCCCCAAAACCGCCGCCAGCTTGCTGCAGCAGTTCGATACGCTCGAGAATCTCTATGACCATCTCGATGAGGTGAAGTCCGCCTCCGTGCGTGAGAAGCTCCAGGCGGACCGCGAGTCCGCGTTCTTCTGCCAACGCATGGCGGTGTTGGTGTGCGACATCCCCACGACCCTGGAGCTCGACATGTTGGGTCTAGCAGACTTGCCACTCGAGCGCACAATAACGTTTTTTCAGCAGATGCAATTCACGCTTCTTACCAAGCGCCTGCAGACATTCGCCGAGTCAACGTACGGTTCGCGCATCTTCACGGCGCTTTCGTCTCCAGTAACAACAAAAGGTGCGACTGATGCAGCGGATGATCAATCACAACTCACGCTGTTCTAAGCGCAAAAAATCTCGGTGATCTGAACACAATCTCTGTTCGCCTCTTTTTCGTGTTTTTTTCTCGCGTTAACAATTTTGCGAGATGCCTTTTAGAAGCCAAAAAATTTGTATGCAAAATTTGTTCTCATTTTCAAATTCTGTACACGAAAGATATTCAGAACCTACTTGCGCCAATTGCTGTGCCCTTTAGACTTTGAACCGTTCTCACGCGGACAGCACCGGTCGGTGCCTGCTCCCGGAGTCTTCCCTTTCCGTCCTCCCCATCTCTTATGCCCAAGGAACGAGTCTTAGCCAGCTTGGACATCGGCAGTGCGAAGATCCGCACCGTCGTTGCCATCGCCGAGGCCAATCAGGAACACGCCGTACCCAACGTCATCGGCGTGGGTCTCTCTCCGTCTCTGGGTATCCGCAAGGGCCAGGTGATCGACGTGGAGGAGCTCATCCACAACATCATTGCATCCTTGGAGGATGCCGAGCGGATGGCTGGCGTCCCGGTGAACCACGTGTTCGTCGGCATGAGCGGCTCGCACATCGAGGCATTCGACAGTAGGGGAGTCATCGCCATCTCTGGCGCCGAGATCACGGTGGAAGACGTCGGCCGCGTCCTCGACGCCGCCCAGGCCGTCTCCATCCCGCCCAATCGCCGCATCCTGCACATCGAGCCGAAGAGCTACGCGGTCGATGAACAGCGCGGCATCAAGAACCCGGTGGGCATGACGGGCATCCGCCTTGAGGTGGAGGCACACATCATCACGGGTCATGTTCAGCATGTGAAGAACCTCGAGAAGTGCATCGACCAGGCGGGCGTCGACATCGATGCCCTCGTCCCGGCGACGATCGCCGCCGCCGAGTCCACTCTCACGAAGCGCCAGAAGGAGCTGGGCGTGGTGGTCATCGACATCGGAGCGGGTTGCACGAGTATGGCCGTCTTCGAGGAAGGCACCATCCTCCACTCCGTCGGTCTGCCGATCGGCGGCGAGAGCGTGTCCAACGACATCGCCATCGGACTGCGCACGTCCGTCGACACGGCCGAGCGCATCAAGGTGGAGTACGGCTCCGTCCTGCCACAGGAGGTGAACGAGCGCGAGATGATCGACCTCTCCACGGTGAGCCGCGTCGATACACAGACCGTCAGCAAGAAGTACATGGCCGAGATCATGCAGGCCCGCTATCAGGAGATCTTCTCCTTGGTGAAGGGCGAACTGCAGCGCTTGGGCCGCAGCGGCATGCTGCCGGCCGGCGCCATCCTCACCGGCGGCGCCGTGAAGGCCCCCGGCGTGCTCGACCTTGCCCGCGACACCCTCGGACTGCCCGTGCAGATGGGCTTCCCGGTGGACGTCGGCGGCGTCATCGAGAAGGTCGACGATCCTGCCTACGCAACGGCTCTCGGCACCCTCGTCTGGGGTCTTCGCCAGGGTGAGCAGTTCAGCCGCATCAATTTTGGCAACTTCCAAGTGAAGCGCGCCGTCGCCCAGGTCGGTTCTTGGTTCAAGAGCCTCCTCCCCTGATTTTCCGCATCTCCCTCTTCCCACACTTCCCATGTCCGATACCTTCCGCTCACTCTTCTCCGGCAGCCGTGGCAATGGAGCCACCGGTGGCCGTCCCGCTGACCCCAAAGACGATATGGGTAGCCGCGAGGTGCGCCCCGACGTCCTGCCGGGCGCGGTCATCCGCGTCCTCGGTACCGGCGGATCCGGCAGCAACGCCGTGATGCGCATGGTCACCAATAAGGTGCAGGGAGTCGAGTTCATCGCCGTGAACACCGATATTCAGGCCCTTTACCACAACCCGGCCGGCAAGAAGATCACGATCGGCCGCGGTACGACCCGCGGACTCGGCGCCGGCGCCAACCCGGAGATCGGCAAGCGCGCAGCCGAGGAGAGCACGGAGGAGATCAAGGCCGCGCTCGAGGGAACGGACATGCTCTTCCTCACTGCCGGTCTCGGCGGTGGAACCGGAAGCGGCAGCGTGCCGGTGATCGCGGAATTGGCTCGCAGCATGGGCATCCTCACGGTTGCCGTCGTGACGCGCCCGTTCAGCTTCGAAGGTCTCAAGCGCAAGAAGCAGGCCGAGGAGGCCCTCGAGAACCTGAAGGGCAAGGTCGACACGCTCATCACCATCCCGAACGACAAGATCCTCTCGCTCATCGACAAGACCACGCCTCTTACCGAGGCCTTCGAGGTCGTCGACGAAGTGCTCCAGCACGCCATCGAGGGCATCCCCAGCCTCATCACCCAGCACGGACTGGTGAACGTCGACTCCGCCGACGTGAAGTCGATCATGCAGGACGCTGGCACGGCCCTCATGGGTATCGGCTACGGCACCGGCGACAGCCGCGCCGCCGAGGCCGCCCGCGCCGCCATCGACAGCCCGCTCTTGGAGGTTTCCATCAACGGTGCTTCGGGCATTCTCTTCAACATCACGGGAGGTACGGACCTCTCTATGTTCGAGGTTGACGAGGCCGCGCGCGTCATCACCGAAACGGCCGCTCCGGAGGCAAACATCATCTTCGGCGCCGTGATCGATGACAACTACACGGGTCAGGTGAAGTGCACCGTCGTCGCGACGGGCTTCGACCAGGCTGCCCTGCAGCAGTCCAACATGTACTCCACGCCTGCGCAGCGCATGTTCAAGGCGCCGGTCCGCACGAACGAGCGCGAGGCCGTCCGCAACGAGGAGAAGGCTTCCCCGATGATGGACATGCCGAAGTCCACCTCGCTCAACCTCAACGAGGACGAGCTCGAGGTCCCAGCCTTCATGCGCAAGCCGCTCAGCAAGTAAGATTCCTGCCATTCATGCCGAAAAGCCGGGTTCTGCCCGGCTTTTTCGATGTTGCGCCGGCGAGGCGCAACGCATAGTGTTTCCACATGCCCACGCGTTCTTCACGCTCGTCGTCCAAGTGGTCGGTGCGCCGGCTGTTCGGTCTTGATGCCCCGGCATTGGTGGTGTTGCTCTTGTTCCTCGTGATCGTCATCCGCCCCATCCTCTTCCGCACACCCGACGTCGAAGCGCCGCCAGAGGCATCCGTTACCAGTGATCGCAAGAACGACGGGGACAAGAAGCCCGCTCGCGTGATGGGGGCAGTCGTCTGGTGCTGTAAGACGCCGGGCCAGGTCTGCGAAGAAGTCGACGAAGCGGAGTGCGACGGCGGATTCAGCAACAACCGCGATCAGTGCAGCGCCGTCTGCCGCCGCGCTCAGCGGTGAGATCCCGTTGATCCAAAGCCGCCGCGGGACGGTGCGCCGTGGTCGTCGACTTCCACCCATTCGGCGCGGTCGACTTTGACGAACAGGCCCTGTGCGATGCGCTCGCCGCGTTCCACCGTAACCGACGCATCGGTGACGTTTTTCACCTGGATGAGCAGCTCGTCCTTCGGTCCGTGATAATCGCAGTCGATGACGCCGATGCTGTGGGGAAACTGCAGCCCCTTGCGGCGGGGGAGCGATGAGCGCGGAGCCACAACGAGGGCATATCCTTCGGGCACCTTGACGATGACGTTTCCGGGGATGAGTGCCGTCTGGTTGGGGTCGACCGTCGTCGTTTCGCGGGTTATGACGTCGAAGCCGACGGAGCCTGCCGTTTCGTACGTGGGGAGGGGGAGTGTCGGATCGACACGGCGAACATGCACCTGCATGGCGGCACTATACGTGAGGCCGGCTGCCCCGCATACGGATCAGTGGTGGCCGCCTCCTGCGGCAGGCGGTTCGTTGGTCTTCGGTGGCGGTGCGTTGGCAGGGATGAGGCGACCGGTGCCCATGCGCCGCTCCTGATCGATGAGCGCCTTGCGCGTTGGTTCGTGCGTGAACATCGCGAGCGTCTCGCGGTCCATGAATCCGTAGTGCAGCAGAGTCGCCAATACCGGTCCGTTGAACTTGCCCCAGTGCCACTGGATGGATGTGAGCGGCAGCGGATTGCTACCCGTCGCCAGCTTCTCCAATCCTGTTTTTAGCTTGCTGCGCATTTCATTGCGGAACACTTCGGCCTCCTGCGCCGCTCCGCTATCGCGCAAGTCCTCGTAGCGGTACACAGCCTGGCCGGTGAACGCCTGAACCTTTTGCGAATGGACGAAGTCGGTGGCGGACGTGTTGACCGCGAACAGCTGCGTCATAAAGGTGTTGGACGCGAGCATGATTTCCGATTCGCTCGTGTAGTAGTCGATCGAATCCTTGCCGATATCATGGTCCTTGAAGTACTCGTAGAGCGGCGGACTGTTGCGGTATTCCTCCAGTCCTGGGACGCCGAAGATGGAGAGGGGAACGCCGGTACCGGGCGCTTTGGGCGTCTGTCCGGCCAAAATCTTCGCGACGAGATCATCCATTGTGGCCTTGTCCACGCCGCCCGAACGCTGTTGTACGTACGCTTCGATCTTCTTGATGGCGCCGCCGAGGGTGCCGGCATTGCCGATGTCTTTGTCGTTCTTGCTCAGCCATTCGCGGATCTTGCCGCGATCCATGGTGATGTGTGCCAGCGTGAAGTAGCCGCGATGCCAGACCGGGAACGGCATACGCTCGCTGATGGCGTCGGAGATGAAGTTGCGCACGTTGTCGTCCTCGCGCAGGAAGCGGAGGTATACGGTGGCCAAGCGTGCGGATGCTTCGCCCATTTTGCCGCGTCCGATAAAGGCGTCGGCGATACCCATCGCGGACCAGAAGTTGCAGCCCTTCATGTCCTTCTCGAAGGCACGGATGAACTGGTCGGCATCGGTGAACTTCTCGACCTTTTCCTTGCCCTTCTTCTGCTCCTCGGATTCGCCGATGGAGTTTTCGCGCGTGAGCGAATCCCACGCACGGATCACCTGGTCGTCGTCCCACGTGGCGGGCACCAAATGGTCGAACTTGTATCCGTAAATGGTGCGGTTGGCCTTATCGACCTTATCGTTGATCTTATACAGCCATCCGCGGCCAGCGGCGTATTTCAGCACGCCAAGCGCCGTCGTGGGATGGTGCGACGCATGGTGCAGCAATCCGCCCGGTCCGAACACTTGCTTGAAGGTGGGGGATTGCCGCTTGAGTTTGTCGAGCACGCCGCCGATTTCATCGTTCTGTTTCTTCTCGAGCGTCTGGTCGAGTTGTTCCTGGGCGGTTTCGCCGTACGGAACGATGTTTTTCATGAGTCGTCCGACCTTCTTCGCGAAAATCGATCCCTTGTACTGATCCTGGTGCTCCCATGCGTGAATCCACGCCTCTTTCCAGTCCTTGAAGCCTAAGTACAACTGCGTAAGGGTAAACCATTCCAGTCCTCCGCCGCGTGAAACCGGCGCAGGCGTCAGATTGGCTTCGTCTTTGGGGTCTTCGGGTTTCTTGCTCGCATTCGCGAGGATTTGCGGGAAAGTGCTTGTGGTCAAACTCGCTTCGTATACGTCGGCGATGCTGTTTAGCTCGCCGCGCATCTCATTCGTGTTCAAGCGGGCACTCAGCTCGGTCATGATCTGCGTTTTGCCCGATACGCCGAGGTTATCCCACAATTCCCGCGAGCTGGCGTTCGGCATGCTTTCGCCGTCGCCTCCGCGCGGAGAAGCGGCGGTGGATTGCAGGAAGGACCGCGCGGAATCAACGCGTCCCGCCTTCATCTCGCGAACGTCCCGTTCCTCGTCCTTAAACGGATCCTCCCTCTGGAGCGTTTCGTTTTCCTCCTCGATCGTGTCGACGAGATCATGCGGATTTATTTCGCCTCTTTCCCATTGCTGCAGCATTTCCGCACGCTTCTTCAGCCCCCGTACCACGAGGTGCTGTGATTGCAGCCATACGCGATCGTGTCGCAGGTCCTGCCACTCCTTGGGATGCTTGCGGGCGAATTCCGCAATGGTCTTGTCGCTGCGCTCTTTGCCAAGAATGGCGTCGGCACTTTCCCACTGTTCCCTCATTTTCTTCTCCAGGTCCGCGTACCTCTTCACAAGCCGCTCGCTCTCGTTCACTCGTTCTGCGAGTGCCTTTTCGATGTTCTGCTTCGTCTTGCTCGACGTATCGTCGACCGCGCGGTCTCCGCCTCCTCCTCCACCCCCGCCACCTTCTCGCGGTGTTTCGCGCGGCGCTCCGCCACCTCCGCCGCCTCCTCCACGACCGCCACCCGCGAATGCCAGAAGACGGATCTCCCGTTCGGGATTCCCTGTTGAGGCGTCGCGGCAGCTCGTGGGGTAGAGCAGCATGTTAAAGTTTACAAAGGCGGGAAATGGTATCAATCAGGCTTTCCTGTCGATCTGCCTGCTCTTTGAGAAAACGGCTTAGGACTGTGCGAAGCACGGGCAGGGCGATGTCGCCCGTCTGCAGAATTATCTGTGGCTTGAGTCTCGCCGTCCGGGTGATGTGGAGTTCGTTCCCGCGCGGCGAGCTGATGATCCAAAAATCTTTGCACTCGCTCCACGATAGATCCTCGGTATCGAACGTCAGGCCGTCTTCGCGCATCTGGATGCGCTTGAGCTCCGGCACATGGTCCCGGATAAGGAAATACAGTCCTCCGCACAGCAGAATGACGATGGCGAGGGACCAAGCGCCCGTGATGATGCTGTACGCGGCACCGGTCAGGACCACGGCCCCGCCGATCGCGTACCACCGCGGCGAGCGGTTCGCATGCGGGCGAACGGGCGCCGACCATTCTAAGAGAGTCACTGGAGCCGGTGTGTCAGCAGGGGTGTTTGTGTCCATGAAATCTTCTGATTATAGCGAAAAAACCGGTCTTTTCCCATCATGGGAGCATTGCAAAAAACATAGAATGTTTTCTTATACTCATTAAGTTCTGACAGAACTGCCGGCTTTCCGCGTCATCACACCTGCTCGATTTCTTTCCCCCTTGTTTATGGCCCAGTACGAACCAGTCGTTGAGAGCCATCATTACCACGAGGCCTCCGAAGGTCTATCGGGCGTGATGATGGTGGTTCTCTTGCTGTTCGCCGTCGTCTTCGCCGGCGCCGTCCTCTTCGCCCTCGGCCTCTATCCGTCGTGGATGACGGGTACTGTCGGCAGTACCGGCACGCCGAACATCAATGCGAACGTCAGTATTCCTGTCCCGGCAAACACGACTTCTCCCGGCGGTCAGAACTACTGATCACTCCGATGAGGGCCGCGCCCACGGCGCGGCCTTTGTTGTACGCGAAGGGCGGACTATGCTGCCGACGTTCTTCCCCCTTCTCCGCATGATCTTCTGTCCGCTGCCGGGTAAGCCCGTGATTACGCAGGGCTTCGGTCAAAACCCCGATGTCTATAAGGCGTTCGGGTTCAACGGACATGAGGGTATCGACTTCGATGTCGATGTCGGTACGGTGGTGTATGCGCCCCACGATGGCGTTGCGACCGTCAAAGATGAGGGATCGAAGAATTACGGTTTGAGCCTGACGATCGACGACGGTAAGCGCCGCAGTACGTTGGCCCATTTGTCGGAAGTGATGGTGACGAACGGACAACAGATCTCCCAGGGTGATCCCGTATGCAAGAGCGGTGTTTCTGGCATGACGAGTGGATCGCATCTGCACTGGACGTTCAAATTGGTAAAAGGCGGCGTGGTCCTGAATAAGGACAACGGTTATGGCGGTGCGATCGACGTGACGGAATTCACGCGTTTGTGGGAGAACCAGAATCTCCATCAGCACGCGCAATACACGGACGATGCAAAACCGTATCTGACGATGGCATTCGCACCGAATCAGTACTTGAAGAATCCCAGCATCGCCTAGTGCAAGGGTAAAGATCCTGTTGTCGTTCGGGTGAGTGAATCTGGTGGGCAATACTGGACTTGAACCAGTGACCTCCACAATGTCAATGTGGCGCTCTAGCCAGCTGAGCTAATTGCCCAAGGTTTCGGCAGTGTATGAAGGATCTAGGGCGAGCGCCACATGGCGTCCTTTTCTCGCTCGCTCGGCAGGCCTCGCTCGACCCAGCTAAGCTCATTACCCTGAGGTTCCGGTAGTGTACGAATGATCCATGCGGAACGCCACTGCGTTCGCGTAATGCTCAACCGCAGCCCGCAGATATTACCGATTCCCCTTTTGTGATGCCATCTTTTGTTTTATCAGTCCGTTTGCCTCAAACCCTTGTGTTTTTCGTGCATATCTGCCAAAACGACCGACCCTCCGCGAGGAGGGGACTGTCGGTCTTTCGCACCGCCGGATAGTCCAATAACAACCCGCCTTTCGCGTCGGCTCCGCCGACGGTCGAATGGCCAACCACGGAGTGTGTCATGTTCGAGTTTCTGGCAGCAGCCTTCGTTCTGGTCGTCATCGTCGCAACGTCGATGTACGTCGAAGCGCTCTGGAAGAAGGTGTTCGTGTTTCTCTCGCTCGGCATCCTTGTGGGTGCTGCGCTCTGGAACAACGGAGACCACGGCAGCGTCATCCTGTACGACGTCTTCGCCGTCGACTACGTCCAGTTCGTCGGCATTCCTGTCGCAACGGTCCTCATCGCGTGTCTCGGGCTCTTCTCTCTGCGCGCCCGTGACGAGCAGGGGATCAAGCTCGGTTGGTTTCTCTGGCTCGCGTGCCCGTTCATTGCGAACGTCGCCACGACGTGGGCACTCGTTCCCGCCGGCTTGAGTCTTGCCGCAGTGCTTCGAGCGACGTACCCGGACCGCTGGTTTCGCATCCTCATTGCCGTCTGCGCATTCTCGATGAATTTTCTCGCGCTCGGCACGTTGGCCGCAGATCCGCCCCAGGCCTACTGGGCGGTGAAAGCGGCCAACCACGGCGAGTCGCTCGGCTTCTTCTACCCGCTCGGGAAATTCTGGGTCTACCTCGGCCTGACAATGGCCGTGTACTACGTGACGCTCCGGCGCTTCGGCGTGGAGTTCGGTCATCCCGCAAACCTGCTTGCCGTCCGCCCGGCGCACTGGGGAAAGATGCTCTATGGCATCGGCATCGCCTTGTGCGTCATTCTCGCAGTCACGCTCTTGAAAGGGTACGAAGTCAGCGTTTTCCTCGGCGTCGTCTGCCTGATCGTTGGGGTGTCCGCCTTCCTGTTCTTCGGGGAGGAAGAGCGCCAGCAGACCCTTCACTGGACCGTGGAGACCATGGCTATTTTCATCGCCTTCTTCTCGGTCGTGGCGCTCGCGCATGCCGGTCTCCATCATCTGCGTCTGACGAACCAAGGAATGATGGGCGTGGTGATCGGCATGACGCTGTTCGCGGATAATGCCGCCGCCTTCGCTGCCGGGTACCCGCAATTCTCTTCGCAGGGTGAGATGCACCTCGTCTGGTACAACCTCTTCAATTCTGTCACGTACGGAGGGATCTCGCCGCTCGGCAACGGGCCGCAAATCGCGCTCTTCCTTATTGTCCTCGTGCACCGCAAGGATACCAATCCGCGCGAGGTGTTCGTGACGTGGTTCAAGGAAGCGTGCGTCTTCGCCCCGTACCTGTTGGTGTGGTCGCTGGGGCTGACGTGCCTGATCGAGTTCGGGTTCCCCCCGACCGCACCGGCGCAAATGCTGGTCGGACTCGTGGCGATGACGGTGTGCTTCCAATTCATGGATTTGCAGCGCCTGTTCCGCGCACACGTAGACGACGACGACAACAACGGCGCGGCGTGACGACTATCCCGACGGAAGACCGACGAACCCCAGCACAGTACGTGTTGGGGTTTTTCGATGCGCGTTCTTTGTGGTGAGTGAACCGCCTCCGCGGCTTGCTTTTGCGTCACGTGCGTTTTTCTTTCTTCTCTGTTTTGCCGTGGTACCGCGGTGATCTTTGTGTGCGGTCACACTTCTGACATGTGGCATCTCGTCCTCGATTGCCTCTTTCCGCGCTTGCCGTTGCTCTCCGACGATCTTGGTGCGCGCCTGCCGTCGCACCCCATCTGCTTTTCGGCGAGTGCGCTGCGGGACCGCGGCATCCATTCCCTCGATCGTCTTGCGGCGGGCATTCCCTATACGGCGTCCAGTGGCGTGCGTCAGGCGATCACTGCCTGTAAGTACCAACGTCTTCCGGCGTTGGCCGAACCGCTCGCCCGCGTGGCAGCTTCGGCATTGCCTCTTCTCTTGCCGCATCCGGATGCAGTGCTGTGCCCCGTTCCGTTGCACTGGTGGCGGGCGCTCAGCAGAGGATTCAATCAGGCGGAGCTGCTCGCGGACCATCTTGCGAGCGGTCGCATGTCGGTCTTGCAGTTGCTGCGCCGTCGACGTCCGACCGGCCACCAAGCGCACCGCACGGGGGACGAACGTCGACACGCCCTCGCCCACGCATTCGTTGCCGCCGGCGAAGTCCCGTTGCACGTCATTCTCATCGATGATGTCGCTACCACGGGAAGCACGTTGGATGCATGCGCGAAGGCATTGCGCGCGGCCGGCGCGCAGACGGTGCAGGCACTCGTTGTCGCGTCCGCTTAACACAAAAAATACGACGGTGAATCAGATGTCACAGAGTCGCAAGTGAGATCGTTGTGGAAAACTTTGAGATTTTCCACAGGCTGCTACGATCGCTGTCCGATGCTGTTTGTCCTGACAGCCCTGGCCTTCGTGCTGCTCCTCACGGGTCTCATCCTCGTGCACGAGTGGGGTCATTTTTATGCAGCGAAGAAGTCCGGCGTCGTGGTGGAGGAATTCGGATTCGGTCTGCCTCCGCGGGCGAAGACGCTCTTCAAAAAGAACGGCACGATTTTCTCTCTCAACTGGATTCCCTTCGGCGGTTTCGTCCGCCTCAAGGGAGAGAATGCGATGACCGAAGAGGAGCGACGCCAGAAGGGGAGTTTCGCCTCGGCTCCGTTCCTTGCGCGCTGTCTCATCCTCGTTGCGGGCGTGGGGATGAACTTCATCGTCGCCCTCGTGCTTTTCACGTACGGTTTCTCCATCGGGCACTGGGTGCCGACCTACACGTCTTTCGAATCGATGCAGGAGGCGGCCAAGCGCCACGAGATCACGCTGGAGTTGGGCGTCATGATCTACAAGGTCCTGCCGGACGGTGAAGCGCAGAAGGCCGGCGTGCCGCCGGAGAGTTTGCTTGTTGCCGTCGATGGCAAGCCTGTGACGGAGCTCGACCAGGTGAAGGACATGCAGGCGGGAAAGCGGTCCGTGACGTACACGCTCATGACGGGCAAGAAGCTGACGGAGAAGAAGACGGTCACTGTTCCCGTACGCGACGGCAAGACCGGCGTGGATCTGCGCATGTTCCCGAAGACTCTCGAGGCACCGACGCGCGATATCGGATCGGCGATCTATTATTCGCTGCGCGAGGCGTGGCTCGTGACGGTGCAGACCATCTACGGGCTCGGCAACCTCGTGCTCTCGCTCGTCAGCAAGGGCAGCGTGCCGGAAGGCATCACGGGCATCGTCGGCATCGCCCAGCTCACCTACGTCTCCGTCCAGGAAGGGCTGACGATGTACCTGCGCCTCGTCGCGCTCCTCAGCTTGAGCTTGGCATCGCTCAACATCCTGCCCTTCCCGGCGCTCGATGGCGGACGCTTGCTCTTCGTGCTGCTCGAGACGCTCTACCGCAAGCCGTCCATGCGCAAGGTGGAGGTGTTCGCAAACACGGTGGGGTTCATCTTCCTGTTGCTTCTCATCCTGCTCGTCACCTTCTTCGATGTCCTCCGCCTCTTCGCTTAGCGCACCGGCCTCGGCGACGGAATTGCGGGATCTTTGGCTTGAGATCCTGCGCAAGATGGAGCCGAACATCCAGCGCAGCCAGTTCATCACGTGGTTCAAGGACACGTGCTTGCTCGGACGCGAAGACGGCACGGCCGTCGTTGGCCTTCCGCTGCCGATGTACCTCAACTGGCACCTCGAGCATTACCGCGCCGCCACGCTGGCCGCCGCGCAGGAGTTCGACAGCAGCATCCACCAGGTCGTGTACAAGGTGGATGGGGGATTGAAGGATGATCCGACCCGCACACTCAACCTGCTCGATTTCTTTCCGGAACCCAAGCGCCGCAAGCTGCCGGGCAAGCAGGAGATCAAGTTGGCCGAGGGCATCGTCAGCAAGATCCTCAACCCGCGCTACTCGCTGGAGAACTTCGTCGTCGGGTCCAACAACCGCCTCGCGTACGCGGCGTGCCAGTCCGTGGCGATGCAGCCGGGCGGCAAGTA
>CAYRUZ010000005.1:57911-59309 GCA_964427895.1 uncultured Candidatus Peribacteria bacterium | reverse complement strand
GGCAACGAGGAGTGCGACGACGGCAACGGCACGGATACTGACGGTTGTCTCAGCACCTGCGATGATGCATCGTGTGGCGACGGCTACGTGTGGGCCGGCAATGAGGAGTGCGACGATGGAGACAGTGACAACGGCAATGCGTGCGTGAGCGTGTGCGAGGATGCATCGTGTGGCGACGGCTACGTGTGGGTAGGCGTGGAAGACTGCGACGACGGGAATTTCGTCGATAACGATGGATGCACGAATATGTGCGAACTGCCGTCGTGCGGCGACGGCATCGTCCAGGCCGGTGAAGAGTGCGACGATGCAAATAGCGACGAAACAGACGGATGTCTTTCGACCTGTGTCGAAGCATCGTGCGGCGACGGGTATGTGTGGAGCGCCGTGGAGGAATGTGACGACGGAAACGGCATTAACACTGATGACTGCTTGAACAGTTGTGCCAATCCGGATTGCGGTGACGGGTACGTGTGGAGCGGAGTGGAGGAGTGCGACGACGCCAATGCGGATGAAACCGACGATTGTCTCGATAGCTGCGTGAGTGCAACCTGCGGCGACGGGCACGTCTGGAGCGGAATGGAGGAATGCGATGATGCGAATGCCGACGACACCGACGATTGTCTCAGCAGCTGTGACAACGCATCCTGCGGTGACGGTCAGGTGTGGTCTGGATTCGAGGAGTGCGACGACGCAAACGGCAACGATACCGACGCTTGCGTTAATACCTGCGAAGACGCGTACTGCGGCGACGGACACGTGTGGAGCGGCATCGAAGACTGTGATGACGGGGACAATGACGACACGAATGCCTGTGTCGGCGCCTGCCAGAATGCGGTCTGCGGCGATGGCTTTGTCTGGACCGGTCACGAGGAATGCGACGACGGCAACAATGACGATACTGACGGATGCAAGAACACATGCGAGCTCAGCACGTGTCCCGCGACCGCGATGACTGACCCGCCCGCTCTATATGCCGCGGCACAGCGTGCGGTAGCGATACAGAGCACGGATGATGCTCCGCAGCATGCCTTTGTGGCGGGCGTTGCGACGATTCAATCGAACGGCGATGCTCAGGCAAAGGCGGGCATCGTGCTTGCCGCCGTAGGCTCGAGCAGTTCCTGTGGCCCGACATGCGGCAATGGCACAGTCGACTCAGGCGAAGAATGTGACGACGGCAATCCCTTCAACAACGACAACTGTCTCAGTACATGCCAGTTTGCCTACTGCGGTGACGGCTACACGTACGGCAGCGGCGGAAGCAGCAGTAGCAGCGGAGGAAGCTACGAAGAGTGCGATGACGGGAACGGCATTAATACCGATGCGTGTCTCTATACGTGTGAATTGGCCTACTGCGGTGACGGCGAAGTCTGGGCTGGCCATGAGGAATGCGACGATGCC
>CAYRUZ010000005.1:0-57811 GCA_964427895.1 uncultured Candidatus Peribacteria bacterium | reverse complement strand
GGCCTACTGCGGTGACGGCGAAGTCTGGGCTGGCCATGAGGAATGCGACGATGCCAATGCCAGCAATACCGATTCCTGCCTCGACACGTGCGAAGACGCGTACTGCGGCGACGGCGAAGTCTGGAGCGGAGTCGAAGCGTGCGATGATGGGAACGCGAATAACAACGACGACTGTCTCGACACATGCGAAGAGGCCTACTGCGGCGACGGGGAAGTCTGGAGCGGAGTCGAAGCGTGCGACGACGGCAACGCCGACAATGGCGACGACTGCCTCGACACGTGCGAAGAGGCGTACTGCGGCGACGGCGAAATGTGGGTCGGTATGGAGGAGTGCGACGACGGCAATGGGATCGACGATGACGACTGCAGCAATATGTGCGAGCTCGCAAATTGCGGGGATGGCATCGTACAGCCAACGGAAGAATGCGACGATGGAGACGATGACAGTACCGACAGCTGTACCGAGGTCTGTCTCAACTCGACCTGCGGCGACGGGTATGTGTGGGAGTTCGTCGAAGAATGCGATGACGGGAACTCGGCAAATGACGATTACTGTCTTGATGACTGCATGCTGGCCACCTGCGGCGACGGCGAGGTATACGAGGCGCTCGAAGAGTGCGATGACGGGAACACCGTGGATGGGGACGGATGCGACTCGATTTGCGAGAACGAGAGCATCTGCGGCAACGGTGACGTGGAATACGGCGAAGAGTGCGACGATGGAAACGGTGACGACGATGACGAATGTTTGAGCAGTTGCGTCGACTCTTCGTGCGGTGACGGATACGTCTGGAGCGGAGTAGAGGAGTGTGACGACGGTAATAACGCTGATGGTGATGCGTGCAACTCCGACTGCTTCCTGCCCACATGCGGCGACAGTATTTGCGACGAGAGCATCGAGTCCTGCTCCAGCTGCGAGGAGGATTGCGGATCATGCGCTTCCAGTGCCGCTTCCGAAGAATCGGCATCGGCGGCGTCCAGTGCGTCTTGTGGCGACAGCACGGTCGATCCGAGTGAAGAATGCGATGATGGAAATTTGGACAACACCGACGATTGTCTCGACATCTGCGTCAACGCCTACTGCGGCGACGGATACGTGTGGGTCGGCTCGGAACAGTGTGACGACGGAATGACCTGCGAATCGGGTGTCAGCTGCAACACGGATGCGGATTGCGGCGCAGGCACCTGCCGCATGCGCGACGGAGACGGATGCAGCATGGATTGTCTCAGTGAATTCGGTTCTTCGGCGGGCGGATACTCCCAACCGTCGCAGTGGTCGGCACCCGCATACTCTTCCGCGGTGAGTGCTCTGTCGGAGGAGGGGAGTTCCGCAAGCGCGTACTACAGTGCATATTCCGCTATCGCCTCGGCGAGCGCTGCATCTTCTGCGGCTTCCACCATGAGCATGAGCGCATCTTCCGCGGCAAGCTCGGCGAATTCGAGTAGCGAAACGCATAGCTCAAGCGAGAGCAGCTACGAGAGCAGCAGCTCCAGCGAGTGGTATTCGTCGAGTTCGTATTGGTCATCCGAACCGACGAGCAGCACCTCCTCCGAGGGCACGTCCTCCAGTAGCAGCAGCGAATTCATGGTCTATTGCTGCATGGACTACTCGCACAAAGACGGCATTCCGTGCGAACTCCTCGAGACCGGCTCCTGCCCGGCGAGTGAATTGCGCTACAGATTGCCGCAAATGAATCTCTGCAACGATCTATGTAAAGCGAACTGTTCAGTCGAAAGTTGTCAGCAAGGTGCGCTCGTTCCTGTGCTCTTCGGATACTTCGAAGTGTCGTTCGACTTCGCATGTCGTACCGCGCACTGCGAACCGCAAGGTGGTTTGTTCGGTGCCTTCGTTGATTGCAAGCCAATCCCCGGAGTCTGTGAGTGAGCGAATGTCAGATGTACAAAGTTGATAAAGACACAGAACAATTCCATGACAAATGCAATTGGTGTTCCTCCATATGACATGGCCAAAAACCGCTGCTAGAGTTCCCCCTGTTTATGGCTCGCCCGCTCCTGGCGCGTCGGTACGTTATACGGATCGTCCTGGTCCTACTCGTCGCGTTTGGCTTGTTCTGGTGGTGGCTGAACGCAGGCTGGTGCTGCGTGCAGGCCGTGAACGTTTGCCAACATGCGTCCACGCCAGTCGCGTGCTCGAAGATGAAGGGATACTTCTTCTTCCAGGGGAAGGCCTTGTGTGATCGCATGTGCTTCACGTCGTTCCGCAGATGACGCTCAGTCCCATCGCCCTCCGCGTCGGCTTCGGTCTCCTCATGTCGCTCTTCTCAGCGAATGCGACGCAGATTGAATTGCCCGTGGGCACCGTCGTGAACCCCAACTCTGTTCTTCTTGGCGCACTCAAGCCGAGTACGCCGGTTTCTTGCTGTCTCAGTGCCAGTGCTCCGTGCGCACCGGATACCTTTGGAGGATGCCACGGAGGTTTTCTCGTCGGAGACGATGCCGGCACGCTTGATAGCTGCAGCGTGAAGTGCCGCAATGGAGAGCTGACTCCTGCCAGCTCGTCGAGCAGTTCGGAGCCTACCTCCACGCCTGCCTCGTACCCGGCTTCATACCCCGCCTCATACCCCGCGTCGTATCCGGCCTCGTACCCGGCGTCCTACCCCGCCTCGTACCCGGCTTCATACCCAGCCTCCTACCCCGCCTCGTACCCGGCGTCCTACCCCGCCTCGTACCCGGCTTCATACCCAGCCTCCTACCCCGCTTCGTACGCTTCGCAGGCCAATTCTGAGGCGTCCTACGCGTCGCAGGCGTCCTACGCCTCATATGCCTCGACTGCGTCGAATGCATCACACGGCTCTCAAGCGTCGTATGCATCCGAGGCCTCTCAGGCATCCTACGCATCCTATGCATCCGAGGCCTCTCAAGCGTCGTACCTCTCCGAGGCTTCACAGCCGTCTCAGGCCTACTCTTCGTACGCGTACTCCAATTCCCAGGCCTACTCCTCCTACGCATACTCGAATTCCCAGGCCTACTCGTCGTACGCGTACTCCAATTCGCAGGCGTACTCGTACTCCTACTCCCAGGCGTACTCATACTCCTACTCCCAGGTCTATTCCTCCTACGCCTACTCCGAGGCTTCACAGCCGTCTCAGGCCTATTCCTCCTACGCATACTCGAATTCCCAGGCCTACTCGTCGTACGCGAACTCCGCTTCGGCCAATTCCGCTTCGGCGTACTCGGCTTCGGCGTACTCACAGTCCCAGCCGTCTGCTAGCGCCTACTCCTCATATCAGAGCGAATCGAGCTACGCGTACAGCAGCGCGCTCAGCACGTCCGCCATCAGCTCCAATGTTTCTGTGAGCTCGTACTCGGCGTCGCAAAATTCGAATTCGAATAGCTCATACTCGAATTCCGAAAGCTCCTACTCCGCGTCGTACTCTTCCTATTCGGAAAGCTCCTACAGTCAGAGTTCGTATTCTCAGAGCTCGTACAGCCAGAGCAGCCAAAGCAGTCAGAGCAGTGAAAGTAGCAAGAGCGAGAGCTCGCAGTCGTCGTCCAGCCAGACGAGCGAAAGCCAGTCCTCGTCCAGCCAGACGAGTGAATCCTCGTCCAGCCAGAGCAGCGAAAGCAGCAGCTCGGTCAGCTCTTCGAGCCAGAGTTCTTCCAGCGAGAGTTCCTCTTCCTCGAGCAGCGAATCCTCCTCGAGCAGCTCCTCCAATAGCTCCAGCAGTTCGAGCAGCAGCTCGTCCAGTTCCAGCTCTTCCTCGAGTAGTTCCAGCTCCAGCTCCTCCACGAGCAGCATTGCTGTTGCGCAGTGTCTCGGCGACTGGGAGAACTACGATGCGTCCGACCCGCTCGATTGTGAAATCATCCCGGCGGATCAAATTAATGCTGACGAACTCGCTTACCACGTGTCCGATATTGCGGAGTGCACGGCGAACTGCGCCCGCCAGTGTGACGCGCAGGAATGTGCACGCACAGGACGCGCCTTCCTTGGTCTTCCTGAAGCAAGCGCTTGTGAGGCCGTTCGCTGTACGTGGGTGGCGCCCGATACGTTCCTGAACTCGTGGTTCCCCGTGCTGCAGCGTATTGGCGGTTTGTCGCTCGCTCAGGGATACGCGAATGAAATCCAGGGAGGCGCCTGCGTACCCAATGCCAATTGTGGCGGTGGTGCGTCTGCTTCGTTCAGCTACTCGGCCGGTTCGACGGCGTACTCGGCGGCTTCTGCGTCGACTGCCTACTCCGCCTACTCAACTGCCGCGTCGTACGCCTCGATCTACTCCGCAGGCTCTACGGGATCGGCCAATTCCACCGGATCTGCTAATTCCACCGCCTCGGCCAACTCCACTGCTTCGGTCTCTGAGGGCTCCCAGGGATCCGTTGTCTCGGCTTCGGTGGCATCGAATGGCAGTAGCGAGGTTAGCCAGGCTTCCGCCTCGGTGGTGAGCGCCTCTCTCGCCAGCGCCTCGGCCAACAGTGCTTCTCAGATCAGCAGCGAAGCGTCTTCGCAGCAGAGCGGCGGTTCGTCCAACAGCGCCGTCAGCAGCGCCGTGAGCAGCGGTGGTTCGTCCGTCAGCAGTGCCGTCAGCAGCGGTGGTTCCTCGGAGAGCAGCGTCGCTTCGTCCAACAGCAGTCTTGCATCCTCGCAGTCGAGTGGCTCTGAATCCAGCGCGTCGCAGTCTAGCGCTTCGTCGCAGTCGAGCGGTTCGTCGGCTTCCAGCCAGAGCTCGCAGTCCAGTTCGTCCGAGAGCAGCAACTCGTCGAGCTCGGTCAGCTCTTCCTCGAACAGCTCGTCCTCCAATAGCTCGTCCTCCAGCAGCAGCGAGAGTAGTTCTAGCTCCTCGAGCAGCTCGAGTTCGTCCAGCAGTTCAAGCTCGTCCAGTTCGTCCAGCAGCTCCAGCTCCTCGAGCAGCTCGAGTTCGTCCAGCAGTTCAAGCTCTTCGAGCAGTTCTTCCGACGAAATCGTCATCTACGTCGGTGACGGTGGATTCTGTGAGACGATTCGCAGGAGCGAGCTTGCCGGAGGCGAATTCTTCCGCTCATGGGATGATTGTCACGCATCGATCTCTGGTTGAGCCGTGACAGGTGGTCCTGTCCGGAGTATTCTCCCGCACTATGTCCAAGTACCTCACCCTCCCCAACGTTTCCCTCGCCGCCCTGTTGATCCTGGGAGGGGTGGTGTACTACACGCGGCAGACCTTGCCGCCGGTGGTCAGTGAGAGAAACCGCCCGCTGAACCTCCAGGCGGATCTGCTTCCCGTCGAACAGCAGACCGGTGTCTCCGTGAACGTTTGGTGCTGCACTTCGACCTATCAGTGCGTGCAGGAAACGTCCGATCGCGCCAATACGGCGTGCCGCGATTCTCAGTCTGCCTACTTGGTTCGTAACGATTGCGAGAATGCTTGCCACCCGGCGTACGAGGCCGACCCCATCACTCCTACTGGAGGCGAGAGATTGGTCTTCTGCTGCGAAAAGGGCAGCGCTGGAGAACCCACTTGCGCTGCAGAGATTGCGACGTCGAAGAATCCTCAGCCGTGCGGTGGCGGAAGTGAGTTTGCCTCGGTGAAGGCCTGCGCGGTCTCGTGCACGAGTGGATCGGCACAATGAAATGATTTGCGTGTCCACGCGTTGGTTCGTCCAACGTGGTCACGTACGCTTGTGAATGCTACAGTTCGCGCAGTATGCGCATGCAGAGGCAGCTCCTCTTTCACGGCGCGGCTGTACTGGTTGTAGTTGCCGTTGTTGGCGCTGTTTTGAGGGGGTATTGGACGGTCGATGGTCTGCACGCCGAATTAACAGGTGGAATGATCAGTGGCTTCCAATCCCAGATGAGTTCGAAGCCCAACGTGCGTTTGCAGGTGCAGTGCTGCTCGGGCGGTTGTTCTGCGGGATACATCTCCGCGAACGGCAATACCTGCGGCGGAAGCACCGTGTACTCCAACGAGCCCGACTGTTCCGCCTTGTGTGATAAACCCAAAGGAGAAGTAAAATTGGCCCTCAATCAAGATCTCATTTTCTGTTGTACCGAATCACCCACAAGCGGGGGTGCAGGAGGCAGCGCCGGAACAGTCCGCACGTGTGGCGGTCGAGTGGGAGGTACCACGGCCTGTGAGAACGGCGAACCTCAAGGCCAAGCCTTCCCGACTGCCTCGCAGTGCATCGATCACTGCGGCGATGATGTGTACTACTGCGTTTACAACTTCGCGCAGTCCGGCGAACTTGCACCGGAATGCCGTAAAGACCCGATTCAGCTTCCAACGGGCGACATGTTCGGGCCGCCGTTCCATGCCCTTACCAGCCCTCCGCAACCGGGCGACCGCGCAAAGGACGGACCGTTCCAGAATGGATACATCGGTCAGGAGCGCTGTGACCAGGCATGCTTCGGCGCGTCGTCTTCTTCGCGCAGAAACAGCAGTACGCAGAGCAGCGCCCGCAGTGGAAGCAGCAGCCGCGTGAGTTCGAAGAGTGGCAGCAGTTCCAGCAAGTCGTCCGGTTCAAGTAAGTCTTCCAGTTCCAGTAAGTCCTCCAGCTCAAGTTCGAGTAAGTCTTCCGGCTCGAGCAAATCCTCCAGTAAGTCTTCTAGCTCAACTTCCAGTAAAAGCAGTAGCAGCAGTAGCTCCTCTGGCGGAGGGGGTGGAGGCGGCGGGAGCTCCAGTCGATCGTCTCGCTCAAGTAGGCCCACGACAGGAGGCACGTCGAGCAAGAACAGCCCCACCAGTCCGACGACTCCGACGGGCGGAGGAGGTTCCTCGACTGCGGCATCAGTGAGAAGTGGCAGTTCTTCCCGGGGTAATGGGCCAATTTCGCCCACTTCACCCACGTCTCCCACGGGCGCTTCGTCCAGGCGGGCCACCAGCAGTTCACGCGGCCAGATCGTGTGCTGTGACCCGACGACCTTCTCCTGCAACACGGCAATCGCCCAGGCGGAGCCCCAATCGTTCTGGGCGAGCTTGCTCGCCGCTCTCGGTGGAACGAAGCCCGGTCTGGGTGGAGGGAACGGCGGCAATGCTGGTGCGGCAGGTGGCGGGTGCCCGGCGAACACGATTGCATTCCCGGACATGAATGCCTGTCGCGCTGCATGCCGCGGTGGAACGAGCTCCGCGAATCCGACCAAACCCAACGGTCCGACATCTTCCCGTCCAAGCAATCCGTCCCAGCCCAGTGCGCCGAGCGCCCCAAGCGCCCCTTCGGCGCCCTCCGCCCCCTCCGCTCCGTCGGCACCGAGTGCGCCCTCCGCTCCGTCCGCGCCCTCCGCCCCCTCCGCTCCGTCGGCACCGAGTGCGCCCTCCGCTCCAAGCGCTCCATCGGCTCCCTCGAGCCCGTCTTCTCCTTCGTCGCCGTCGAGTCCGAGTTCTCCCAGCAGCCCGAGCTCGCCGACGTCACCCAGCTCGCCGACGTCCCCGAGTAGTCCCTCCACGCCTATTTCCCCGACGATCGGTTCGTCGGCCAGCAGCAAGGTAAGCTCTCGCAGCACGTCCGCCTGCAGTGCTGGCTCCGTTGCGCCGAGCTGTCTCTTTGGGGCAGCGGTATGCCCCGAAGGATCGACCGCGGTCTGTCCGGCGATGACCGCGCCTGCATGCGTCAGTGGTCAGCCGCTGTGTTGCAGCGACCCCGATTGGTGCGAACCGATGACGTGCGAATCCGCCGTTGTCTGTCCCGAGAGTTCACGATCGTCACAGAAGAGCTCTTCGTCTTTCCGTGAGGGAAGCTCTACCTCGTCCGTATCCTCCCGCTCGTCCTTCTCGTCCAGGAGCAGCATTTCTTCGCGCTCTTCCACTTCCTCGTTTAACCCCTCGTCGAATTCCTCCCGCTCGGTGTCTTCCGGTTCTTCATTCTCGCAATCATCCAATTCCTCCCGCTCGGTGTCTTCCGGTTCTTCATTCTCGCCCTCGTCGAACTCCTCCCGCTCGATGTCTTCTGGTTCGTCAAATTCGTCTCCTTCCAGTAGGTCATCGCAGTCCTCCGTCTCGTTCTCGTCGATTAATGCCTTCTGCGGCGATGGTCGTCAGGACCGCGGCGAACAGTGCGGCGAACCCGGCCTCTCCTGTCCCCAGGGCCAGACCTGCAATTCCACCAGCTGTCTATGCTCCGGCGGGGGACTCTGCGGCAACGGCACCATCAACCAAGGCGAACAGTGCGGAGAACCCGGCCTCATCTGTCCCCAGGATCAGACCTGCGAAGCGGGCTGGTGTCTCTGTCAGGGTGCGGTCACCTGCGGCAACGGCTCCGCGGATCGCGGCGAGCAGTGCGGCGAACCCGGCCTCTCCTGTCCCCAGGGCCAGATCTGCGGACAGAACACGTGTCTGTGCACCGGCGGCCCCTACTGCGGCGACGGCAACATCAACCGCGGAGAACTCTGCGGCGAACCCGGTCTCTCCTGCGCCCCGGGCCAGACCTGCAACCCGACCAACTGTCTCTGCGTCTCTCCCGCCAACCTCTTCTTCATCTGCGGCGACGGTAAGAAGGATCCCGGCGAAGAGTGTGACGACGGCAACAACCGCGACGAGGACGGCTGCGGATCCCTCTGTCTCGTCGAAGCGGGCTTCTGCGGCGACGCGATCGTCCAGAAGGGTCTCGGCGAACAGTGCGAGCCCTCTACCTTCGACCGCTCCCTCTCCTTCATTTGCGGCCCCGACTGCCGCTTCCACTCCTTCACCTGCGGTGACGGCCGTGTCGACGCCGGCGAAGAGTGTGACGAGGGACTGCGCAACTCCGACGGCCCCAACGCCCACTGCCGCACCAACTGCTCCTTCGCCCGCTGCGGCGACGCCACCCTCGACACCGTCACCGAGCAGTGCGACGACGGCAACAAGCTCGGAGGAGACGGGTGTGACAAGTTCTGCCTGATCCAGCCGACGGCCGCTCCGGGCCAGGTGCTCGGCGCCGCGGTTCCGTTGCAGTACACGCCGCTCCCTGGCGAAGTGCTGCCAGCGCAACTGGGAACTACGACGGATGGAACTCTGGGGCAAAATGGCGCGCAAGGAACGCAGGATGGCAGGCCGCTCGTCATGCCGAAGGGGCCGAACGCTCCTCGCACGCCAGTCGCGGTTGGCACTCCCGTGCCGAATGCTCCGCAGCTGCACTATGACGAAAACGGCGAAGTCGTCGACAAAAACGGCAACCCCGTCGCGCGCGAAAAGGTGATTCAGATGCAGGATGAGACCATTAAGTCGCAGCGCATCGTTGCCGGACAGAGGACGCCGAAAGGCGATTTGAATGCTTCTGGGCCCGCTGCGGTTGCGGTGATGGCTGCCGGTGCCGCCGGAGGGTACGCGTGGACGCGCAAGCGCCGGCGCTAAGAAAAATCGCCGGACAATGAAATGATTACGTGTCCATTCGTTGGTATCGTCAAAATGGAAAGGGGCTCTAGCGGCTGCTAAGGTTTGCACGTATGCGCCTCCGAGGCTTCGTCCTCTTCTGCGGCAGTGTCGCTACTGTTCTGGTGGCAGCAATTCTTGGCGCGTACGCGGCAGGATACTGGTCGACGAGCAATGTCACTGCGGTGCTCAACGGCGGCATATTGGAAGACTACGTTGATTTTCTCGCCATTCACCCGAGCGTGCAGCTGGAGGTGTACTGCTGTGATCCCGGCGCTGCTGCGGGCAATCGCTGTTCATCGAAGATGGTGACCAAGAGCCAGGGCAATCCCTGCAGAGGAACCGCTTACATCACCCAAGAAGAGTGTCAGTCCATGTGTGGCACTGGCCGCATGAATCCTCCTTTGCGCCTCGAGAGAAATTTGTTTTTTTGCTGCAGCAACTCGCCGGACGGTTCCGAAGCCCCCCGAACGTGCTCCAGCTACATTGGATCGACGGCGCAGTGCACTGGCCGCTCGGGCAACGGCGGGGTAGTCCTTGCTGCGACGAATGCCGAGGATTGCATCTCTTCGTGCGATGAACCTCTGGTGTATTGCGTTTGGGATAATCCCGAAGGGACCGCCGATGGCCAGGTAGGAGCGCTCGCATCGTTCCAGCCCATTCCGAAATGTACCGATGCGGCTGTGCGTGCCTTCACCCTGACGCCGACCGGCGGGCCGAACAACGAAGTTCGTGTGGAAAATCCCCGAAACGTCGATCCGCCCTTCCAGGCGCCGCTGGCAAATACGGCCGTCGTCGGCAATCGGGTCGTCAATGGCCCCATCGAATTGGGATTCCTGACGATCCAGGATTGTACCGCGCGATGCGTCCGTCCGTCGCAGGGCAGCTCGGCCAACAGTGCGAATGCAAGGAATTCGCGCAGTGCATCCAGTATCTCCAACTCCAGTTCTTCGAGTTCCGCCGAAGTGGTCTCCAGCGAGGCATTCAGTTCGGCGCGTCAGGCCATTGCGTGCTGCAACCAACAGACATTCACCTGCTCGACCGCTTTGGCTCTCATCGAGCCGACGACGGAGGTGGCTCAAGAGGTCGATACCTCTTTGTGGGGACAATTGCTCGCCGCTCTCCGTGGAGGCCCGCAAGCGAAACCCTCTCCGCAGCAGCCGAAGCCGGGCGCGCAGCAGCCGACGTTGACCAATGGTTGCCCCGCCGGCCAGATTCCGTTTGCGACCGTTCAGTCGTGCCAGCAGGCGTGTAAACCGCCTCCCGCGTCGCAACCCAACAAGCCGAATAATCCGCCACGAAGCCAGCCTCCGCAGAAGCCCGATGCCGGTGGTAATGCCGGCCAGCAGCCTAGTGGCGGCGGCAGCGGTGGCCAGCAACCGTCAGGAGGGGGGGATGCCGGCCAGCAGCCTAGTGGCGGCGGCAGCGGTGGCCAGCAACCATCAGGTGGTGGCAGTGGCGGCGCGGCTCCGTCCGGCGGCGGCAGCGGTGGCCAGCAACCCAGCGGCGGCGGTAGCGGCGGGACGTCACCCGCTTCGCCGGCTGCACCGACGAATCCGCTCTCACCGATTTCGCCTACGTCGCCCAATGCTCCCATCTCTCCGATTTCACCCACCACGCCGATTTCGTTGAGCTCACGCTCGAACGTCTCGGTCGCGTCATCGCGATCGAGTTTCACCTCGAGCATACGATCTTCCTCGTCGGCACGAAGCAGCCTCAGTTCGCGTTCTTCGGCGTCTTCCTGCGCTGTTATAGATGCGGGAAGTGCTGCATCGTGTGATACTGGTGTGCCGGTCTGTCCCACGGGATACGCATCTGCTTGCACATCAGGCATGCAGCCGGCATGTGTGACCGGTCAGGCGCAGTGCTGCAGTGATCCGCAGTGGTGCGGCCCGCTTCATTGCATCGCGCAGGAGGCGAAAGCCTGCACTACCGACTTTGATTGTGGCTTCACGCCGTGCAGCAACGGGCAGACGTGCACGGTGGAAATCGGATGTGAGAACGGCGTCTGCGTGCCCACCAATCGCCCCTCCGTCTGCCAGAGCTGTCTGATCAATACGTGCAGTAGCTCGTCGATCAAGAAGAGCAGCTCGGCCAGTTCCGTCAAACTCTCCAGTTCGTCTCGATCGTCCGTCAGTTCTGTCTCTTCGTTCTCCAGTATCAGTTCGCGCACGTCGAGCGTGTCGTCCGTCTTCTCGTCTATCCGCTCTTCTTTCTCGTCCCTTTCCTCCCGCATCTCGTCTCTTTCGTCACGCTTCTCCTCTTCCTTCTCCCTAGAGTCGTCACGTTCAGTGCGCTCTAATCCGACGAATCCCGCCTGCGGCAACGGCTCCGCCGACCGCGGCGAACAGTGCGGCGAACCCGGCCTCTCCTGTCCCCAGGGCCAGACCTGCAATTCCACCAGCTGTCTATGCTCCGGCGGGGGACTCTGCGGCAACGGCACCATCAACCAAGGCGAACAGTGCGGAGAACCCGGCCTCATCTGTCCCCAGGATCAGACCTGCGAAGCGGGCTGGTGTCTCTGTCAGGGTGCGGTCACCTGCGGCAACGGCTCCGCGGATCGCGGCGAGCAGTGCGGCGAACCCGGCCTCTCCTGTCCCCAGGGCCAGATCTGCGGACAGAACACGTGTCTGTGCACCGGCGGCCCCTACTGCGGCGACGGCAACATCAACCGCGGAGAACTCTGCGGCGAACCCGGTCTCTCCTGCGCCCCGGGCCAGACCTGCAACCCGACCAACTGTCTCTGCGTCTCTCCCGCCAACCTCTTCTTCATCTGCGGCGACGGTAAGAAGGATCCCGGCGAAGAGTGTGACGACGGCAACAACCGCGACGAGGACGGCTGCGGATCCCTCTGTCTCGTCGAAGCGGGCTTCTGCGGCGACGCGATCGTCCAGAAGGGTCTCGGCGAACAGTGCGAGCCCTCTACCTTCGACCGCTCCCTCTCCTTCATTTGCGGCCCCGACTGCCGCTTCCACTCCTTCACCTGCGGTGACGGCCGTGTCGACGCCGGCGAAGAGTGTGACGAGGGACTGCGCAACTCCGACGGCCCCAACGCCCACTGCCGCACCAACTGCTCCTTCGCCCGCTGCGGCGACGCCACCCTCGACACCGTCACCGAGCAGTGCGACGACGGCAACAAGCTCGGAGGAGACGGGTGTGACAAGTATTGCCGCCCCCAGGCTGGTGCTGCCCAGTCCGTGGCGTCCAATGCCAATACGGTGCAGGGGCAAGTCGTTCAGTTGAATTACAACCTTCCGGGAAGTACGGACGAAGGCGGCACAGCGGGAAGTATTGCCGCCAGCAGCGCGTCTTCTGGCATCGTCGCGCCCACGCGCCCAGGCGTGACAGGTATTGAAGGTACGACAGGCGGTTCCCCCACATCGCCGACGAGGAATGTGCAGGGAACAATCGTTTCACCAGGCCCGCAGAATGATGGCGATCTCAACGCTTCCGGCCCCGCGGCAGTAGCGGTGATGGCGGCGGGAGCGGCTGGCGGGTACGCGTGGATTCGCAAGCGGCGGTCGTACTGAGAAATTGCCTAGCGGTGAAGGCTGCAAGGGTGTTAGAGTTTGTACCCGTATGCTCCAGCGAAGGAATGTCTGGATCACTGTTAGTGCGGGAATCCTTGTCGGACTCGCACTCCTGCCGCTGGTTTTGAGCAATCGTTGGTTTTCCACTTCGGGGGAAAACATGATTGGTTCTGCGATGCCCGGTGCGACGGTTTTTGGTCTTGCACAAGCCATTGGCGTCGTAAACGATTCAGGGCGAGAAGTTGAGGTGACCGTTCACTGTTGTGAGGGCTCTTGCAGCCAAGGGAAGATCATCCGTTCCGGCGCGACGTGTGACGGCACGGAGTTTTTGACTAACGTAGAATGCCAAGCTGCGTGCAGTGGGCAACCCCTTGAGCTGCGCTCAGGGGAAGAATTACGAGTATGTTGCGAAAATGTGGATAATGTCCCTACGTGCACTGGATACATCACGAGCAAACTTGGGACTGGGTGTGATGGTGAGTCGTTTAGCACTGCTCTTGCCTGTGTTCAACAGTGTGGGAAACCGCGTTCCAGCAGCAGCGCGCGGAGCCGCGGTTCGCGCAG
Organism: uncultured Candidatus Peribacteria bacterium; assembly: GCA_964427895.1. Lineage (GTDB taxonomy): Bacteria > Patescibacteriota > Gracilibacteria > Peribacterales > Peribacteraceae > CAYRUZ01. The sequence goes on along the minus strand of CAYRUZ010000005.1, from coordinate 44,442 downwards.
CAGCACGAGCAGCCTGACGTGTGCCAGTTGTGACTCTTTTGACTTCGAGAACTGTCCGAGCCCGCTGTGTGAGGCCGTTCCGCCCCAGCAGATTCAGGGACCATTCGCCACGGATGGGTATTGTCGGCCCAACCCGCAGTTCTGTGGATCCTCTTCATCTCGCACAAGCCGTTCGACGTCTGCACGAAGTTCCGCATCGTCGCGCAGCTCGATTGCGCGTGCGTCCTCCTCCAGGCGTTCTGCATCGAGTGCTCCAACGAAGCCGACTGCAAGCTCCTCCAGGCGTTCCACGTCGAGTGCTCCGACCAAGCCCGGTGCAAGTTCTTCCAGCAGACGTACGTCTTCCGCACAACCCACGAAGCCCACGGCGAGCTCTTCTCGCCGAGCGACGACGGCATCCAGTGCACAGGCCACCAAGCCCACGAGTGGCGGTGCTTCCAGTAAGACGACGTCACGCGTCAGTTCTGCTCGTGCAACCGCTGGCGTGTCCAGCCGTGGCACGGGCGGTGGCACTCTGGGCGCATCCAGCTCCGCTCCGTCCATCGTCTGTTGCGATCCGCAGCAGCCGGCATGCTTCCAGCCCGGCGGCCCCTCTGCACCGACGCCGAGCGTGGGTAATCCCGCGGGCGGTACAAAGCCGAATCTCTCCGGTACACGCACGCTCAGCCAGATCGGCGGAACGTCCCCGTCGGCTGGCGGGAATTCTGGACAGTCACCCTCTGCCGGTGGCAATGCAGGTCAGAGCCCCTCTGCCGGCGGCAACGGTGGTGCGTCACCCTCGGCCGGCACTCCGGTTTCCGATCCCGTGCCTCTTCCGCCGGTATCCTGGCTCGATGGCGTCCAATCCATTTTCGGCAATATCTTGGGCGCGATTACGAACAGTCCTTCCGCTACGCCCAATCCGAGCAAGCCACAGCCACAGCAGCCTCCGCAACAGCAGGAACCGGCTGCTCCGGCACCGCCCCAAGTGCAGCAGGGGCAGGGGAATAACCAGTGTCCGCAAGGCAGCGTACCGTTCGCTTCCATGCAGGAGTGCCAACAGAAGTGTGTGATTGGCGGTGGTGAGGGTGATAAGCCCTCCGGTGGCGGAAGCGGCGGTCAACAGCCCTCCGGTGGCGGAAGCGGCGGTCAACAGCCCTCCGGTGGCGGTAGTGGTGGTGCGGCGCCATCCGGTGGTGGTAGTGGCGGTGCGGCTCCGTCCGGCGGCGGTAGTGGTGGCAGCGGCGGCAGCGGCGGAACCGGCGGCAGCAGTGCGTCGTCCCGCTTCTCCTCCTCCTCCTTCAGCTCGTCGTTTGGATTCTCTTCGTTCTCCTCCTTCTCCTCGCGCTTTAGCTCGTTCTCATTCTCGTCCGCTTCGTCCTTCTTCTCGACGACGAGCTCCAACCCGCCCTTCTGTCCGCTGGCGATGTGCTCGCCGTCTGGTCCGAAGTGTGCCCCTGGTTTCCACCCGACCTGCGCCGTTCCGATGCAGCCCGCGTGCGTCAACAACCTGCCGTACTGCTGCACGGATCCTCTCTGGTGCGCTCCGGTGCACTGCGAGCCCGATATCCAGGCGTGCCGCACGGACTTCGATTGTGGATACACCGGATGCGAGGCGAAGGGGAACGGCAAGTATGAGTCCTGCACCCTGGGTCTCGGGTGCGTGAACGGCAAGTGTCAGGCCGTCAACAGCGTGCAGTGCCAGGATTGTTCCGCTTGCAGGCCGGTTGCGTCGTCCGTGTCGTCCATCGCTTCCTCACAAGCGTCCTCCGTCGCACCGAAGTGCGGGGACAGCAAGCAGGACAGCGGCGAACAGTGCGGCGAGCCGGGCCTGAACTGTCCGATCGGCCAGCTGTGCAACAACAGCACCTGCCAGTGCACGGGCCAGGGATTCTGCGGCAACGGGCGCTCGGATCAGGGTGAGCAGTGCGGCGAGCCGGGCCTGTTCTGTCCGAAGGGCCAGACGTGCAACCTCAACCAGTGTCTCTGTTCCGGCGGTCCGCTCTGCGGTGATGGACGCAAGGATACGAACGAGCAGTGCGGCGAACCGGGAATGTTCTGTCCGAAGGGCCAGACCTGCAACCTCAACACCTGTCTGTGCTCCGGCGGTCCGTTCTGCGGAAACGGTGCGATCGATGACGGCGAACAGTGCGGCGAGCCGGGTCTGCGCTGCAACGCCAACGAGACCTGCAATCTCAATACATGCCTCTGCGCCGTTGCGCCCGCTTCCTCTTCGTCCATTCCCCCCGTTGTCGTTGCGACGGGTAGTGTGCGCAACGTGACGAACGTTACGAACATCACCAATATCACAAATGTTCGTACCCAGACCGGCGTTCTGGCTGCAGTCGTCCGTCCCTCTGCGCTCTGCGGCGACGGCAAGACCGACATTGGCGAACAGTGCGGCGAGCCGGGATTGCTCTGTCCCCAGGGCCAGACCTGCGAAGCGTCGTGGTGCATGTGCCAGGGCCGCGCGTATTGCGGCGACGGCAAGGCGGATAAGGGCGAGCAGTGCGGCGAGCCGGGTCTCTACTGCGGAGCGGGTCAGAATTGCGATACGGCACGCTGCATCTGTGGCGGCGGACCGCGTTGCGGCGACGGCAACGTCGACAGTGGCGAACAGTGCGGCGAGCCGGGTCTGGCATGTCCTGCCTCCGAAAACTGCATTGGCGGCCGTTGTCTGTGCGGACCGGGACCGCAGTGCGGAAACGGTCGTGCTGATAAGGGTGAGCAGTGCGGCGAACCGGGTCTGACGTGCGGCACGGGTCAGGTGTGCCAGCCCAATACCTGCGTCTGCGTCACCCCGCCCAACGAAGTCTTCGTCTGCGGCAATGCCAAGCTGGACCGCGGCGAGGAATGCGATGACGGCAACGTGCGCGATCTCGACGGATGTTCCGCCGTCTGCAAGCTCGAGAAGGGCTTCTGCGGCGACGGTACCGTCCAGCAGGGTCTGGGCGAGCAGTGTGAGCCGTCCAACTACAAGAACACGCCGAGCACGGTGTGTGGCGCCGATTGCCGCATCCACTCCTTCCTCTGCGGTGACGCCAAGGTCGATGAGGGCGAGGAGTGCGACGAGGGCACGCGCAACTCCGACCTGCCCGGCGGCCATTGCCGCACCAACTGCTCTCTTGCCCGCTGTGGAGACGGCATTCTCGACCAGCCGGCAGAACAGTGCGATGACGGCAACAAGGTCGATGGCGACGGCTGCAGCCGCTACTGTCAGAACCAGCCTGGCGCGCCCACGCCGCGCATTCCGGGCCAGGTGATCCCGCAGCAGCCCCAACAACCCCAACAGACCCTGAGTTCCGTTGCGCCTTCGCCGATCCTGCCGCGCCCCGTCGTGACGCCGCTCAACCCGCCCAAGCAGGTTCCCCTGCAGCAGACCGGTCCGGAAGTGATTGCCATCATGGCTGCCGGAGCGGCAGGCGGATACGCCTGGATCCGCAAGCGTCGGCGGTAAAACGCCGGTAGGAGGTATGGTAAAAATTGCGCTTTTCTGGTACAATATCCGGATATGTTTGCGCATACCGCATCTCCTTCGACACATGGGCGTTTGGCGTCTCTGGGGATGCTGATGCGTCGCATTGTTCCGTTCTTGCCTTTTGCGCTTCCACTCGCGGCGTACAACGTCATCGTCTGGCCGTACGTGAACTTCTTCCCCATCTGGGATGCGCGCCTCTATTACGACGCGCTTCTGCGTGCGGTTCAGCCCTTTACCCTGTCGGGATTGGCCTTCTTCGGGCATCCGTCGTACTTGTACGGACTGTTATTCGCCTATGGTCAGTATTTCTGGCCGGGAAGCGTCTTTGCGCTCAATTTCACGACTATTCTCATCGGCAACTGCGCCGTCGTCGCGTTCGCGTTGCTCGTCAAAAAATTGTTCGCCACGGCATCGGTGACGGAACGCGTGTTCATGGCGCTCCTTTTCGCAGTACAACCGATTTACGCGGCAAATACGGTCAGCTTCAACCTCGATTTCGGCGTGAGTGCGTTCATGGTCATCATGCTGGCGTGCCTGGTGTACCGCCAATATTGGGCCATGGCCGCTGCGGGTTTGATGATGATTTTCACCAAGGAAATCGGGTTTTTGCTGTACGGCTCCGCGGCGGGATTGCTGGGCATCTCCCTTCTTTTCAGCAAACACCGTCCACCGCTGAAAACGGCGCTGAAGACCACGGCGATCCTCACCATTCCGTTGGTGGCTTTCGGGCTCTACTCGATCGCCAAAATCTACCTCCTTGGCTCATTGCCGGTATGGAGCGAAGGATATGAAGGATGGTGGGAGGGGCAGTTGCTGCCCATGTTCTTGTACGTCGATGTGCTCCACGGTTGGACGAAGGCAGCGCTCGGTACGATTTTCGTCCTCAATTTCGCATGGATTTCGGTGGTGGGCATGGCCGCTGCCACGCTGTATTACGTGTATCGCCGATTCCGCGATCCCCAGACCGCGATCTCCGGCCAGACGGCCTACTTCATTTGGCTCCTGGTTTTCAGCGTCTACGCCGTGTCGCGCATCATCCCGGTGAACAGCGCACGCTATGCCATGGGTGCCATTCCCGTCGTGCTGATCGTGTTCTTCTTCGCCCTGCGGTACGTCGTGCGCTGGCAAGGCGCTCGCGCCGCCGTTTTGGCGGTGTTCTGCTGCCTGACCGCGTCGTCGCTGTATCACTCGAATGACCCTGTGTCGCGTCTGGTGTATCCCACGGCGCCGTTCGGCAACGAAAAGGCCTACATGCTCCGGACGTTCATGCTGCCCGACGCCCCGCCTTGGGGTCGCGATGAATTGGTCTACAACCTGCAGTACACGAATATCGGCGAACTTTTCAACAAAGCCATGCAGGCCATCCAGCCGCAGGAGGGGACGGCGATCATCAGTACCGAGGAGGCGTGGCTGGGATTCCGCGAGCGCTGGGATCCCACCGTCCAGGACCGAACCGTCCAGGTCTGGGGCGTCACTCCGTGGTACGGGGACGTCTACGATTTCGATTGGCTCCAGGACGAATACCTCCCGCAAACCATTTACGTGATGAATTATCCGGTCTTGCCGAACACGAGCATCACGCCGCTCCTGGATCGCTACACGATCACCAAGCGCACGGTGCTCAACGGCACGGGCGGACACTACATGGTCATGGTCACTTTGGAGAAGAAGGCGCAGGCCGTCGCGGCCGATGTCATGCCTTTTGCCACCGAATGAGGTAGTGGGGGTACCACAACCTGTTGATGCGGATATTCTCGAGCAGTGTGCCTTTCGCGTGCGAAAGCCATTCCGCGGATTGCGCTTCGTTGCGTGGATTGACCCACTGGTGCGCCATGACCAGATCGTGGAGCTGATTCATGCACCGCTTCCAGATCGGACGTGTGGAAATGTCCTTAAGAATAAGCACTCCTCCTGGCGTGAGCTTTTCCGTGAGGCGGCCGAGCCATGCCTCCTGTTCCGCGCGCGGGACGTGGTGCAAGACATCCACGCAGAGGATGAGATCAAACTGTTCGTCGGGGAGCGCATTCGGCGGCATGGTGCGGAATTCCACCGCGCCGTTTTTGCTGTAGAGGCTCTGCTGTGCTTCGTGGATGGCGTCCGCGTTGACATCGATTCCGAGTACGCGCGAAGGGGCGCAGTTGGCCGCCGTGAGCGCGCACAAATACCCGATGCCGCAACCCATGTCCAACACGCGGGCGCCAGCCGGTACGCGGCGAAGCACTTCGTCGAACGGACAAATGTAGGGCCGGTAACGCAGCATTAGGCGCTCGATGAACGAACCGCCTTCGTACGTATCCAGAAGGAATCGCGAGAGATGCTGTGCAGACAGATCGGGAGTCATGCAGTCAGTGTACCGCCAGCTGGGGGCGTTATCCACGCGTGTCAGGGCAGCACGCACAGCGGCCATGCATCGCCTACCACGACGCCGACAAGTCCGATCTGCGCACAGAACGCGAGCAAATCGATGCGCTTCTCTACCGACGATTGTGTGCCCTCCTCCTGTGCGTCGCCGGCCGGCTCGGCTTCCGGCGCTGCCTCCTCTGCGACGGCCACTTCCTCCGGCGCGGCATCCTCCGCGGGCGCTTCCGCTTCCGGCGCCGCTTCATCAACCACCGCTGGGTCGGCCGCTTCATCTGTCGGTACTTCGGCCTGTTGTTCGTCCGCAGCAACGTCCGCGACGGCGGAAGGCGCGCGTTCGGACATGCGTTCAACCGTCGCGTACGCCAGCCCGAAGATTAGGGGGGCGGCTACTCCGACGCCGAAGAGGGCGGAACCAACGCGAATACTGCGAGTATCTCACGGGTGTGCGGCTCAAACAAGCACGGGGACCGTCACTGTGAGAAGAAGCACGAAACCGACTTCGAGCACGACGAGAGCCGAGAGAAGATCGAAAGAAACGCCGCGCAGCAGGCGCGGCAGAGACAACGCGCCCCTTGCTGCGAAGTACGCCGTCGTGACGGCCAACAGGAGGGAAAAACGGAAATCCTGGCTGGGACTGTACGGCAGCTTCATGCGCAGCAGGATCTGTCCAGCCAAGACCGCTCCCGAGCACATCAGTAGCGGCCAGAGCCACACCGACCGTTTCCAGAGATCGGCGACTATGCCCACGGGTACGAGCAGCAGCACGAGCATGCCCAACAGCAGGATGACCGATGCGAGTGTGACGGTTTGATCCGCGTGCTGGAATTCACCGAAGAAGGCGGACTTGTAAAAAAAGTCCCAGAAGAAATCACGGCCATGTTCGTCGGTCCATGTATCGTTGAACGGATCGAGAAGGACTGCGACTGGATGGAAGACCAAATACGAGGAAGGGCTCTCGTCCACGAGCATGTCGGGGTTGAGCGTTTCGGCGTTGCCGACGGGGTATGTGCCCGCATCCATCTGTTCCAACGCGCGGGGGATGGTGTGCCACCCCGCGATGAGGAGGATGACGATAAGTCCGACGAGCCCGTGCCATATCCGGGTAAACCACGGCAGCGGCTTGGCGAAGGGGAGGCAGGCGAATCCCGCGGCCAAGAGTAGGGTTGCCGTGCTCTTCGACAGGAGGCCGAACCCGACGGCGACGCAGAACCACACCCATCCGCCGATCGCGGGTCGCTTCCACCAACGCAAAAGCAGCGCCAAAGCTACAGTGCTTGTAAGAAACGCCAGGGTGTCGTTGCTGATGCGCGAGGCGAGCATGACGATTCCAGGAAAGAACGCGACGCTCATGTCGAAGAGTATTTCGGCGTAGGTAGAATTCTGCTCGCGCCAGAGGATGGATCCGATACAGAAGATGATGCGTAAAGTGACCAGTGAGAGCAGAAGAGAAAAAATCTGCAGCCCGCCGATCAGCAGGTCTTCGCCGTGGCCGAGCAGCATGCCGGCGGACCACCAGAGGGCCGCAAACATGTAGTACAGCGGCGCTTGATAGAACTCCCATCCTCCGTCGAACGGGGGAAGGGCATAGTGATCGACGAGGTACGTGACGTATTCCAAGTGCCCGTCCACGTCGTAGGATCGCACGTCGTACGGCGTGGCGTAGACGTACAGCACGCGCAGCAGGGCAGCCGCGATGAATAGCGCGATGAGCGCCCGCTCGCGGCGCGGTTCCGTTCCGGTGTAAAAGCTCGCGAACGCCATCCACACGATCGTGACGAGAAGGAGAAGGACGGTGAGAAGCTGGCTCCACTCGCTGAGATTCATGCGGAAGGGGAAGAACTACGGTGTACCGACCAGACTGATCAGGAAGATCGAGGACATCAAGCACAAGCCGCAAATGCACGCGGTCAGCAGCGGTTTGAACGGGGCGTTCTTCTGTTCAAGGTATCCGCACAGGAAAGCGAAGAGCGGCACCAGCGTGAGGATGGCGAAGCGAAAATCCTGATCGCAGGGACAGCCGAACAGCAGGCGGAAGACGAGCGTGGCAGCGAGGATGGTGAGCAACAGCGAGAAGAGCGGCCGGGTGAAACGCTGGGGCTTGCGCCATTCCATCACCATAGCGGCGATGCCGAACAACAGCAGGATCATGCCGATGGTGAGGATCGCGTAGGGGATAGCGATCGGCATCTGCTTGAAGCTGAATTCGCCGAAGAACGCCGAACGATAGAGGTATTCGAAGAAGTATTCGCGGTGCGCGTCGAACGCCCAGTTATTGTTGAACGGCATCGAGAAGACCGCGAGCGGATTGAACGTCACGTAGTAGAGCAGATTCCAGTTGTCCGGAATGAGCAGCTTGGGATTCATTCCGCTGTGTCCGAATGAGAGAAGCTTCGTGGTCTTTGGTTCCAGGAATCGCAAGATGACCAGCCATCCGCTGATGGCCGCCATGTACATGCCCGAGTGCAACAGCAGGGTCCAGGAGAACACGCGTTCTTTGGACGCCCGCTGTTCCCAGAACGCACTGAGGAGCGCAGCCGGCAGGACGAGCACGGCGTTTGCCTTCGTGAGGAAACCCAGCGCGATAGCCGTGCAGCTGCCGTACCAATCGGCCGCGCGGCGCGTCCGCCAGAAACGCAGGAACAGGCCGACCGAGAGGAAGCCGAAGACCGTGTAGAGCACGTCGTTGGTGATGCGCGATGAGAGGAAAACCAGCGTGGGGAAGGTGCTCATCAGGGCGGCAAAGAGCAGCCGCGGGGTACGGGACGGGCCCGGGAAGATGAGGGTTGCGATCCACAGCGTGATTCCGAGCGTCAGCAGCGAGAAGGCGAGAGAGAGCATCTGCAGGTCGTCGTACTGCATCAGCGGAACGTATCCCAGCCATGTCACGGTTTGGTGCCATGCCGCTGCGACGAAGTAGTACAACGGCGCTTGGTGGAACTCCCAGCCGTTGCTCGCCTGGGGGATCAGCCAATTGTGCAGGACGTAATCGATGTATGCGTAGTGGTCGGCGGCGTCGTATGCTCGGGCTGCAAAAGGCGTGTAGAACGTGTAGGCGATGCGCAGCGCGATGCCGAAGAACGCGATCATCCAGAACGGCCTCTCGGCGGCTGCGGGCAGGAAACGAACCGCGATGCACCGGATCAACCCGAGGATGGCGATCAGCAACAGCAGCCGGTGCATCAGGATGGTGATGTCGAAGCGCGAGGCGGAAAATCCCAATCCGCTTTTGCCTCCTTTGTCCTGCAGCGTGAATTCCACGGAGTTCTTCCCAGGCCGGAGCAATTCGCGGAAATTCACCTCCTTCGTGTTGTTGCAGAAGAGCAGATCCCCTTTGTCGACGACGGTGTCGTTGATGCGGATCTTCACGATGCAGTCATCCGGTTTGAGCGTGAACACCGTTGGGCTGTACCACTCGCGCACCAAAGAGAAGGACACCGAGAAGTCCGTCACGTCGTTCTTGTAGAAATAGGGGAGCGACACTTGTTTCGGCGCCTGCCCCTTTGGGACGAACACCGTGTCGTTCAAGGGCACGGCGATGATCGATTGCGCGCCGAAGAGCCCCATCACCGCAATGAACCACAGGCTCGCTCTCAGACTGAATGGAAGAAGCGGAAGGCGCAGGCGCGGAAGCAGGCCGCAGTCACGCAGGCAGAGGAAGCCCGCGGCGATGAGGAAACCGTTGCGCAGCAGCAGGCCGACAAGAGGCAAGCCCGATGATTGGTCGATGATGGTGTAGTACTGCGACGGGTAGAGCCACTGTGTCAGTAATCCGGCGCCCAAGACCAGGAGCGCCAGTGCCCACAAGCGTTCGCTCATGGGGTTCTCTTTCCAGCGTAGATACGTCCAGGCAAGGGCGATGGGGATGATCCACAAAAGGAATTGCGGGGCCAGAGCCGGGCCGAAACCCAGCGTGAGGCACAGCAGGATCAGGGCGACGGCATCCGGCGCCGCGGGCGAAGCACCTTTGCGGCGCGCAACCAGCGGCAGCAACACGCTCGCCGCAGCGATGCAGCACAGCGTGAGGTATCCCAACCATTCCGGCGCGTGCGCGATGGTATGGCTGAAACCATTCCAATCGATGCTGGCTTTGGCGTGGGCGAGATTGCTCTTGAGCAGCGCGAGCACCGACCAGCTGCTTTCCACTTGGATGCCGAGTGACAAGACCCGTTCGGCCGATGCGCGGACGAAGCTCCAGCCGATGGATGGGGAAAGGGCGAGGAAGCAGGAGGCGCCGCCGATGAACGCGCCGATGCCCAAACCACGCAGCAAGCTCGCGCGTTCACGTTTTGCGGGGAGAAGGAAAAGTCCCGGAAGGAAGAGCCAGGCGACGGGAGTCAGCAGCGAGGCGCATCCGAGGAGAGCCGCGGCGATCTGCGGGCGCTTCCATCGTTGCGCGCTCCATGCGGCGAACAGGAAGAGGGCCGCGAAGGCATCGATGCGTTCGAAGACGATCGTTTCCCCCAGTACCAAGATCGTCGCCAAAATCGTTCCGCCGTACAGCGCCAATTCCTCGGCGCCGCCGAGCCTGTACGCAAGAACCGCCGCGGCGATGACCGCCGCGAGGAAGAGCACCATCCAGGACGTGTGGTAGGCAAACGGCAACACGCTCGCGGCGACGGTGATGGCGGCCCCCAACGGAAGGCGCGTCGGAAGGGTCCACTGTTCCGGTGGGAAATCCAAACCGAATGCGCCGGCCAGCTCCTCGTAGTGGTCGATCTCGACCGATTTGACGAAGGTGTATTCATGGAACGCGCCCCACGCAGCGATCCCTGCGAGGCAGAGAGCGGCACAAGCGAGGATCCATCGTCTCTTCACCATGCCATGGTACTGGTCTTTTTTTCGGGCAGAAAGTGTCGTCTTGGCGCGTTTTACCACGAGAGAAGGAGGGAATGCTGGCGCATGACGTAGAGCCACGGGTGTTGCCAGGGATTAACGAAACTGATGTGCGCCAGGAAAATCGAAGCGACCAGGAGAAGAATGCACAAGGTGCGGCCGAGCGTCGTGCGCTGCATCTCCTCCACGCCTGGCACGAGCAGCAGGAGCCACAGCGGCGTAAGCCAAATGGACCAGCGAAGCCCCGCTGTCATGCCTCCGTAATTGTTCGTTGTCACGGCGTAGAAGAGAAGAAGCACCACGGTGGCCGCGAACGTGATGATCGGCAATGCTCCCAATCGTTTCCTCAACGGACGGGGCGAACGCGCAATGGCGTAGGCGCCGATGAGTGAGAGGAGGAAGATCGGGGTGATGGAGAAGAATCCGTGGTGCCCGATGGTCATGTGGTAGAGCACGCGGACGAAAGAATCGCCCCCATCGATCGTGACCAGCTTCGGCGGATTGCCGAGAATCGATCCCACGGCGAAGAAATTGAGCATGCCCACGGCGGCGAGTGTCGCCAGGAGAGCCGGAAGAAAGAAGCGCGCCATCGGCTTGCGGAAGCTGCGGGCGAGGTATGCCAAAGCGATGAGGAGGACCGCGGACAACGGTTCGTTGCACACCGTGAGGGCGGCAGTGACACCGAGGGCCGCGAAACGCCACGGCTGGCGCGCTCCTTTTTTGATGCTCAGGAGCAACGCCAACGCTGCGGTGAGGGTCCACGCGGCGACGGTGTGGTTGTTCAGCGTGGTCACGAATGTCGTTTGGAGTGTGGCGAAGCCCGCAGAGACAAGAACGAACAATTGCGTCCACGCGGTCTTCGTCATTTCCCGAACCATTCCGTACAAAAGGCAGAGACAGAAAACGAAGGGCAGCCAGTTCGACAGGAAAAGCGCGACAGTGACGACGAACCGCGGACTATCGGCGATATCTATATCCGTGATGGCGCGCAATACCCAATACTCGCCAGCGGCGACGGTTGCGAGCAGCGGCGAATGGCTCGACGAATACGTGCGCGTCTGCTGGTCGAACAAGCGATCGACGGTCGACCAATTCCGTTCGGCAATAAAACCGGCATCCCGGTATCCCTTGGTGTCGCCCGCGGGTTCCCTGCGACCGATCGCGTAGGTGCCCGAGGCCACCAAAGCGCGCGCGGTGACCCACCGGGAGCGGTCGTTTTCGCCCAGCGCGCCGCTGGAAGGAAGAAGGAAAAGCCGGTAGGCAGCCAAAATGCCCGCGGCTCCGATGACGAGGAACGCCCAGTCGCTGGTCGTCCATGACGTGTCCGTTTTCTCCGGTGCGGTGCTGCGCGTGGGCATGCTGTCTGCGAGGAGGGAGTGCACGATCTCCCGCTCGACGAACGGGACACCGAGACGGATGTGATGCAAAAATACTAGCGGACGCGCAAGTGGGTCTCAATGCCCGAAATGCCCGTCGGCAGGCCCTAAAAGCAGGGGCTTGATTGACAACTTCCATGCGGCTTGCGAGAGTGCCGAGGAATGTCCCCAACGCTCAGCGTCGTCCTTCCTTGCTACAACGAGGAGAAGAACATCGACTTCACCGTCCGTGACGTGGACGGCTGGATGCGCTCGTCAAACATCTCCGGCGAGATCATTGTGGTGAATGACGGCTCACGCGATGGATCGGCTGATGTGCTGCGTTCTCTTGCCGCCGAATTTACGAACGTGAAAGTCTGCGATTTGCAGACGAACCAAGGATACGGACGCGCGATCCGCGCCGGCATCGACGCCGCCACGATGGACCGCGTCGCGTTTATGGACAGCGACGGACAATTCCACGCGGAGGACTTAGGTTCGCTCTGGGCGCACATGGATGCCTATCCGTTCGTCACGGGACGACGCCAAAAGCGCGCCGATTCTTTCATACGCAATGTCTTCGGGAAAATCCTTGGCGTGGTCATCTTCTGCTCGTTCGGCATGTGGATCCGCGACGTGAATTGCGGAATGAAGATGTTTGACCGTTCCATCTGGCCCAAAATTCGCCCGGGGCGCGGCGTCGAAAAGTTGTTCAATACCGAAATTTTCCTGCGCCTGAAGGAGAACGGCATTCCGTGGTACCAGGTGAACGTGCCGCACTACCCGCGGCGCGCTGGTAATCCGACGGGCGCGAAGCTGTACGTCATCCTGCTGATGTTCCGCGAGCTGTGGGCGCTCAAGTGGTATCCGACCGAGGCGGAGATCAAGTCGCGTTAACTCTTGGCGCGCAGCGTGTAATTGTTCCGTTCGCAGCCCACGCAGTGGAGATCCCACAGCGGCATGACGTTGCGCTTCTCGAAATCGGCTGATGACATCGGCTCGTAGTACGAGAACGGGTGGTAGAACTGCCACGTCATCACGATGCCTGTGGCGATGAGCACGAGAGCGACGGCCTTGCCCCATTCGGTAAACAGGAACTTGCCCAGGCGGCTGAGTTCGTCGTACGCGAGACCGAAGAGGAAGAAACTGAAGAGCAGCGGCAGGAAGTAGTGGTACAGGTACATCACGCGGTCCAGGCGGCTGACGGCCACCATGTAACCGACGTAGAGCATGAGGAAGACGCACATCATCCACGGACGGCGCAGAGGCGTCTTGAGGTCGAAGAGGAGGGAGCCCAAGAGCAGCACCACGGTGAGCACCACGCCCGAGAGGCCCAACGCCCACACGAGCGGATTGCTCTGGAGATACAGGTACTGATACGTCTTTCCGGAATCATTCGTCTCCCAGCGGTAGCTGATGGAGCGACCGCCGAACGGCCAGTAGAAGAAGGGACTGCCGTTCTCGTCTTCCTTGCACAAATCAAGCGGAGGGACGCCTCCGTTGTAGTGGGAGACGTAGCGCCACGAATCGTTGATCATCACCGGGAAGTTGAGGAGCGAGCCGTTCGTTCCGCTCTTGAGGATCTCTTTGTACTTCTCCGACGCTTGGTAGAAGCCGCGATCGTTGTTCGTATCGATGATGCGCGATCCCAACGTGAAGTGCGTCTGCCACACGGAGACGTAGGAGATGAGGAATCCCGCGGCGAACAACCCCGCGACCATCACCATCTTCTTCCAGTTCGGGAAGATGACGATGAGTAATGCAGGCAGGAGCAGGATGAAGATGAGACCCACGACTTTGGTCGTCAGCGTGAGTCCGAAGGCGAAGCCGAACAGCACGCTGATCATCCGCAGTTTTTTCGGCACTTCGCGCCATTCGAGGGCCAGAACGAAGCACAGGATGGTCAGGGCGGAGAAGAACATGAGGGGTCCTTCCAGCATCGCTCCGCGCAGGTGCACGATCATCGCGTTGTCGAAGACGTAGAGGAAGCTGAGCAGCATGGACGCCACCGGACGCTTGAGGAGCACCAGAAAAATCAAGAACACGAGCGGCGCGGTCAGCCAGCCGAGTAGCGCGGGCATGAGACGATAGCCGGTCATGATGAGATACCTGGGCGGGTCCGACGCATAATCGGTGCCCAAGAACAGCTGTTCGGTTTCGGGTGCATTGTGGATCCAGAGCTGCGTGCATTCCGCCATCGTGGCAATGCGGGCGTTGGGCTCGCGGCACGATGCGGGCTGCTCCGGGGTGATCACGCTCCAGATCGTCTCTCCCGCTGCGATGAGCAACTTTCCAAGCGGGGGGTGCTGTTCCATGAAGTACACGCCGTTCAAATACTTCTGCGCGCTCGCGATGTGGTAGTTCTCATCCCAGAAGAACGCTTGAGGATTCTGGAAGTTGTAGAAGTAGGTGTAGAACGACAGGACGGTGACGAATCCGAGACAGAGCCATGTGACAAGTCGCCGCATGGGCAAAGACAGCGTTGCGTGCATGAAAGAAGTGTAGCGCAGATATGTGGTCCGGCAACGGACTTTTTCTTCAGTAGGAGATCGCGAAATGGCTCAGGAGTATCAAGAACGTCACCGTGCAAGCCACCTGCGTCGGCGTGATTCTGCGCGCGAGCGTGAGCGGCGTGACAAGCAGGAACACCATCCCCGGGATGACGGTGGAGAGGTAGAGCCCCTTCGTCGGTCCCCAACCAGGGAACGGGTACTGATACAGATACGAGACGAAAGCGGCGCAGTGGAAGAGGGAGAGGCCGATGGTGATAAGCCCGAGGCGGTACCAGTCGCCGCTGTGATCGTTCCAGATAAAAACGCCCGTGCCGATCAGTAGCAGTAGCGCGCACAGCCAGAAGAGCGCCACGCCCACGGCATACGAAAACATGTCGGGCGCCCCGAGATATTCCACGCGCAGCCAGAAATCGCGCCATGCGTCTGCCAGACGGATAGTGGAGTAATCGCGGGTCGCATATCCCTTTTCCCACAGATGCGTCGGCGGTCCGACCATTTGCAGGACGAAGCCGATCGGGTCTCGATCGCGTGCTTCGCGTCGCATTTCCAGGGCTCCCGGACGCATCTCTACGTTCGTGGGCGTGAGACGCCCCAGATGGACGTAATAACGGTAGTAGTAGTACGGCGCAGCCAGGGCGATGGCCGCCCCGACGATGAGACTTGCCAGCGCGATATTGCGCAGAAGTTTTTTGCGGAAAAACGCCACGGCGCACAACGGCGGAATGATGAGGTTCGTGGCTCCCGAGTATTTCGTGTAGAGCCCTGCGGCAAGGGCAATAATGGCAACGGCGACCATGGGCCAACGCGTTTCTTTCGCGGTATTCCCGGGCCAGAACAACACGACGCACGACCACAGTGCCAATATCGTGAACACCAGAAGGGGCGATTCCAGATTCGCGCTGTGCCCCATGAAAATAACCACGGGGACGCAGAAAGTCGCGTATAGGAAAATCACGCCGATGGGCTCACGCAGTATGCGCATCCGCTTCAGCGTCTCGCGGAAGAGAAGGAATCCAGCGATCAAGCACAAACCGTCCAAGACTTGCACCGCCATGCCCGGCTTCATGCCGATCGCTACTAGGGGTTTGACCAGGAAAAACGCAAGCGGCGGATGGTAACCGTAGAAGTACAGTCTGATGGGGTAGTTGATCGTCTGCCATCCGATCGTGTTGATCACTTCGATGTGGGAGACGAAGTCGAATCCCGTGTGGCGCCCCAACCAGAAAAACAGCACCCACAGAGAGCTGACGATCCAGAGCAGGCACAGCGCGCGTTCGACCTGTGCGAGTGTCAGCGGCGCATCAGCGTCCCGGGCGGACGCTGCGGATTTGCCGCGATGCGACGAAGAAGCGCGCGGAATGCTTTCAGGCTACTGTCGGCGTCCGCAGCGGTCAACGCGCGTCAGTAGACCGGAGTGAGGTGATTCACGATCACGAAGGCCGCGAGCGCGCCGGTCAGGGCGAGGCGCGGTGCAGCTCCCCGCCACAGTGCTCCGCGTAGCGGGGTCGAGAGGGAGCTGGCCAGCAGGTACCCCAAGCCCAGGACTGCGGGAGTGACGTAGATGCCCTTAGCCGGCCCCCAGTCGGCGAACGGCGTTTGGTAGAGATACCAGATGAGTGCGACCAGCGTGAGGGCGGCGAAGGGGAGCAGTAATCCACCCAGGCGGTTCCATGCCGTACGGCGCTCTTTCCCCAACAGGTACACGCTGAATCCAGCAAGCAGCAGCCACACTGCGGCATGGAGTTCCACCAAGCCGATCGCGAGGGTCTTCGGGCTGGACGGCCCAAGGTACGCGTCGCGAATCCAAAAATCACGCCACGTATCCGAGAGGCGGATGGTGCCGTAGTCGCGCGCCGTGATCTCCATCGGCGCATCGGGCGTGTGGAAGAGATCGCCGAGGAACGCAGCGGGATTCGCGTCGCGCTTTTGCCTCGACTCGGCGACGCCTTCTGCGACGAAGAAGTCGGTATTGCTCACCAGGAAGTGGCCTTCGGAACGGTAGTAGCGCGTGAAGTAATAGGGGAAGACGAGCAGCAGCGCCGCTGCGCATGCCGCGGCGGCCATCTCGAGACGCGCGATCAACGGTTTGCCGTTCGCCGCCATGGATGCTGCGATGACCGGAATGCTCAACAGGACCATCGCCGAAAATTTCGTCAGGAAGGCCACTGCGAGCGCGGTGACCAGCCCGATCATGTGCGTGGCAGACGGCTCACGCGACCAGAAGGTACAGACGGAGTAGTACAGCGTCGCGCAGGCACAGGCGAAGATGATGCTGTCGAGGTTAATACTGCTTCCGACGAAGGTGATGAGCGGCAAGCCGAAGACCACATAGAGAAAAGCCACTCCGCCGGCGGTCGAGAGCAGGTTCATCCTGCGCAGCAACGCCCGCAGGAAGAAGAATGCCGCGAGTAGCGAGAGGGTCGAAACCAGTTGGACGCTCGCGACGTCCGGCACGCCCAGTGCATTGATGGCCTTCGCCAGAAGGAAGCCCAGCGGGGGATGGTAACTGTAGAAGGTGTCGCGTACGCCCATGATGCCGTTCCACGGCATTTGATGGACGATCTCCAAATGAGCGCCGCTATCGAATCCCAATCCATCGCCCCAGCGCATCCACAGAAGGACGCTTTTGCACAGCACCAACACGCCTGCCAGCAAGGGCTCCAGGGTCGTCCAGGGCAGGACGGAGCGTTTGTGTGTGTTTGTGCCCATAAATCCGCTCATTCTACAGGAAAAACCGCATTTGAGGAACCCCCGTTCTTCAAACGTATTATGGGAGAATGACATTGCAAAATACGCAATATTCTTTTATAATGTATACATAAGTCCGAAGACGCTTCGGAAAGCCATAAACACCCATGCCCGCCCTGCCGCTTCTCACCGGTCTTGATGCGACCCGTACGATCGTCGTTCTGGCGGCCGTGGCATTGATGGCGGGTCTCGATATCGCTCAGCGCCGATCGTCGAAACGGTCCCACCTGTTGTTTGCGACCGTGTTGGGGACGATCCTCTCGTTCGGCCTTATCGAGTTCACCCAGGTGTTGCTCACTCCCGAATCCTCACAGAACGCGCACGTCATGGCGCTTGGATTGATCCTGCTCGTCATCGGATGGCATGTGCTGTTCGGTCCGTGGGAATCGTCCATCAAGGCGACGGTGCTGGGCACCTTCGTGTTCTGGGTGAGCTACTCGATTCTCTCACACGAAGATCCGTCGCGCCGCGTGCTGCACCTCATCGCCGTGGCGGTCGCGCTCATTCCCGCGTTCGTCTGGTGCGCGTTGTTCTTGCGCTATCACTCGGAGCGCATCAGCCGTGTCCTCATGATGTTCTTCGGCGGCATGCTCTCGACGGTGCCGATCCTTTTCTACGACGCCCTCGTGCGTCGCGGAGCGGAACTGCAATTCTTTTTGTTCCGCATCGTTCCGGAGAGTTTCAATGCCACCTCGCAGTCGTTCGTCTCCGGCCAACTCGGCGTATTGCCTTCGGTTAATCAGACCATCCTCTCCACGTTCATCTCCTTCCTCATCGTCGGACTCATCGAAGAGGGGAGCAAGGGGTGGGTCGTGAAGCGCAGCGGAGAGGCGGTATTCGCGAGCATCAACGAGGCGCTCGAGCTCTCCATCATCGCCGCGATCGGATTCGCCTTCGCCGAGAACATCATCAATCCGACGTACTTCATGAGTTTCGTGCGAGATTACCTGCTCGTTCCGCAGACCCCGGATATCGCGGGCTTCCTCAGTAACGTCGCCGGGCGCGCCGTGCTCACGAGCATGGTGCACATCGTGTCCACGGGCGTGATGGGATACTTCCTCGGCCGCGCGGTGTTCGCGAAATCCATCCTCGCGGAAGCTGAGTCGCAGGGGTCTTCCCTCGCCATCCTGCGGGAACTGGAGAGCATCTTCCGCGTTCCGTACACCGTCTTCTACCGCGTGGCGATGCTCGCTTCGGGCATCGTCTGCGCCGTTCTGCTGCATGCGTCCTTCGACTTCCTCGTCACGTTCCCCGACCTGTTGCCCGGCCAGCCTCATACGCTCGGTGCGCTCTTCGGCCGCCAGGGATCGTTCCTCGATGTCTTCCCGCTGCTCCTCTTCCCGGCTCTCTTCTACGTCGTCGGGGGGTTCTGGCTGCTGACGCACTTGTTCGAGTCGCGTGAGAACGATGAGGACCGTGGACACCTCGTGCAGGTGGAGACGTTCGTCCACGAGCCGGCCTGACAACAACGTTAAGAGACCAGCATTGCGCCCCGGCGGGTGCTGCGTAGAATGCGATTGTGCCGCAATGGCGGCTTTTTTCCCCTTTGCTCATGCGCTTGCGCTCCCTCTCGCGTCCGTCGATCTTCCTCCTCACCATTCTCGTGCCGCTCAATACGTTCGCGGCCGGATCGGTGGCGGACGCCCTGGCAACGCCCGACATCCGCCCGGTCACCCGCGGCGATTTCGTCCGTGCGGCCGTCAAACTCTTCGCGATCCCGCTGCCGGGCATGCGCGAATCCACGATGGCAGGCGTGCAGCCGCGGTGGAAGCAGTACGTGAAGGCGGCGAAGGATGCAGGCGCCCTTGTGGTATTCGGGGTCGACGCGGGTTCGGGAACGACGATTGCCGCCGATCTCACCCAAACGATCACGCGCGGCGAGGCCTTGAGCATGGTCACCATCCTCAAGCATCTGTCGCCCGACCGCATCGTGTCGTTCAACGACGTGGCCAAGGGGTCCTTGATGGAATCGGCCGTGAGCGTCGCCATCCAGGAGAGCTGGATGTTGCCCACCAGCAAGCTCGTGTTCGGCGTGAACCGCACGCTGGATGGCGCGACCGCGCGATTGCTCCTGCGCAAGATCGTCGGCGAGCAACTGCCGGACCCCACGCAGACCGTGGACCCCGGCGTGCGCGAGCGCGTCGTCATCGACGTGCCCACGGCGCCGTCCGCCCAGGACATGCCCAAGGAGGACATTTTCCGCGAGGTGTGGAATTTGCTCATCCAGCAGTACATGCGCCGCGACGACATCGATGCCAACGACGCTGCCTACAAGGCGCTCGAAGCGATGGTCGATTCGCTGAATGATCCCTACACCGTGTTCTACCGCCCGGTAGCCGCTGAGCAGTTCCAGTCGCAGCTGGAGGGCGAGATCACCGGCATCGGCGTGAGCGCCGATTTCCAGAGCGACGCGCTCGTCGTCGTCACGCCGCTCACGGGTTCTCCGGCCGAAAAGGCGGGGGTGAAGGCGGGAGACCGCATCATCGAGGTCGATGGCATCTCTCTTAAGGGATCGGACATGACCAAGGCCATTTCGTTGGTTCGCGGCAAGAAGGGCACCACCGTGAAGCTGGTGATTCAGCGCGGAGACATGACGTTCGACCTCAGCATCGTCCGTGACGTCATCGTCATTCCCGAAATCACCGTGAAGTGGCAGGACAAGGTGGCCGTGGTGAACATTTCCCAATTCGGCGAGATCACGGGCCGCGACATCCGCGGAACGCTCACGGAGATCCAGAAGCAGAAGCCGACGGGCATCATCCTCGACCTGCGCAACAACCCGGGCGGCTTGCTCGATGTCGCCAATGAAGTGACCAGCAACTTCCTCCCGCAGGATTCGCTGATGGCGTCGATCGCCACGCATTCCAGCACGTTCGAGGAGCGCACCCTCGCCGAGCCGAGCGTCGACCCGAGTGTGAAGGTCGCGGTCCTGATGAACAAAGGATCGGCCTCCGCGTCCGAAATCGTCGCGGGCGCCCTGCAGGACAGCAAGCGCGCCTTCATCGTCGGCGAACAGAGTTTCGGCAAGGGCGTGGTGCAGAACGTCAACACGCTCTCGGATGGTTCCATCCTCAAGGTCACCATCGCCGAATGGATCACTCCGGGCGGCAATCACATCGACAAGAAGGGCATCACGCCTGACGTCAAAGTGGAGAACCGCGAGGGCGGCCGCGATGACCAGCTCCTGGAGGCGTTGAAACTCCTCAAATGACCCTCGTCAGCAAAGGCCTCCGCATGGGGGCCTTTTTCGTATCGTCAGACGAGGATGCGCGCGATGGCCACAATGGCAATGCACGCCCAGATGAGATTGAGGATGCCGGGTTGCCAGGCCTTCTTGGCGAACGACACCACGACGATGCCGACGGCACCCGTGCCGTTGAGGAGCTGGTAGATGAGACTGCTGGATTCGAGATAACCGAAACTGTTGAGGGCGTAGGCGCCAACGATGGCGACCATGCCGTACCAGCCGAGACCGTCAACGAGGGGATGCATGGCGCGACTCTACAATGGATACGACAAAACGGAAGAACAACACACCGGCGCCCGAGCGCTTACATGTTGCTGTAAAACTTCTTCTTGCGGTTCTCCTGGCGGAACGCCTCGCGCTTGAGGGCGCGCAGACGCTGGAGACGGCGGCTCGGCTTCTTGCGAAGCACGTTGCGCTCGCGGAGGAGCTTGATGAGACCAGAGCGCTGGACCTGCTGCTTGAAGCGCTGCTGCAAGCGGTCGTTGCTCTCTTCGCCTTTCCTGTGTGCGTGGATTGCCATGGGTGCAGAGAGGGTAGGGGAGCCGACGGCGGTCCGCAAGGGCAAAAATGCCGCCATGCGCCTGTGTCGCTAAAAGTTGACTTCCTGGCTCTGATGTGATGAGATGTGCCCATGACAGTCCGCACCGAAGCAGCACTCTGGGTAATCGGCATCCTCGTCGTGGGAGCCGGGTTCTACGCCACCAACGCCAGCGATACCTGGGCGTCGATCCTCTCCGGAGGCGGTTCAGCCTGTGAAAAGGCTGCCGAAGCCGAGTTCCAGAAGGACTACGATGCGGCTCAGGCTCGCTACGAGAACTACGTCAACAAGCTGCACAACGAGTTGGGCGGCCGCGCCGTCCTGCAGGATTTGCTCGTGAAGGCGCAGGCCAAGCTGGACGCCTCGCTGGCGAAGTGTAAGAACAGCTGAGAGGAAGCCCCCGGAATCCGCTGAGCGCCGCTCTTTTTCCGCGTTGCCCGGCGTCACAACCATCTCTACAATCTGTGGGCTATGTCTTCCGGTAAGTATACATCAGAACAGATCCAAGTGCTCGAGGGTCTCGAGCCGGTACGCAAGCGTCCGGGCATGTACATCGGTTCGACCGATGTGCGCGGATTGCACCATCTCGTGTACGAAATCGTCGACAACTCGATCGACGAAGCGATGGCCGGCCACGCCGACTCCATCCTCGTCACGCTCGAGGACGACGGCTCCGTGAGCGTTCTCGACAACGGCCGCGGAATCCCGGTCGATATCCACAAGGCGACGGGTAAGTCCGCCCTGGAAGTGGTGCTCACCACGCTCCATGCCGGAGGAAAATTCGGCGGTGACGAGAGCGGATACAAAGTCTCCGGCGGTCTCCACGGCGTGGGTTCGTCCGTCGTGAACGCCCTCTCCACGTACCTTCGCGCCGAGGTCTACCTCGACGGAAAGGTTCACATGCAGGAATTCAAACGCGGCAAAGTGCAGCAGGAGGTGAAGGTCATCGGAAAGACGGACAAGCGCGGCACCATGATCCGCTTCCAGCCGGACGGCGATATTTTCGACACCCTCGAATTCAGCATGGAGACGCTCATGACGCGTTTCCGCCAGCAGGCATACCTCACGAAGGGCATTACCATCGCCATGATGGACGCCCGCAAGGAGCGCCCGGAGGCCGATAAGAAGTTCCCGCGGTTGTACCGCTTCCACTTCGAGGGCGGCATCGGCGCGTACGTCACGCATCTCAACGAGAACAAGGAGCGCATCGGCTCGCCCATCGCGTTCGCGAAGGACACCGATGACGGCCAGGTGGAAGTCGCGCTGCAGTACACGCAGGCGTTCCAGGAGAGCGTGCTCAGCTTCGCCAACAACATCCACACGTCCGAGGGCGGACACCACCTGACGGGCTTCAAGGCAGCGCTCACGCGCACCATCAACGCCTACGCCCGCCAGTTCGAGATCCTCAAAGAGAAGGACGAGAATCTCACCGCCGACGACGTGCGAGAGGGTTTGACGGCCGTCATTTCTGTCCGCCTGCGCGAGCCACAGTTCGAAGGACAGACGAAGGCCAAGCTCGGCAACGCCGAGATGAAGACGGCGGTCGAGACCGTCGTGAACGAACAGCTCAGCCGCTACCTCGAAGAGCATCCGGGCGAGGCGAAAGAGATCGTCAACAAGTGTCTCTTGGCAGCCCGCGCACGCATGGCCGCACGCGCGGCCCGCGACAGCGTCATCCGTAAGGGCGCGCTCGAGGGCATGACCCTCCCGGGCAAGCTGGCCGACTGTTCCAGCCGCGACCCCGCCCAATCCGAGCTGTACATCGTGGAGGGAGACTCCGCCGGCGGTTCCGCCAAGCAGGGCCGCAACCGCACCTTCCAGGCGATCCTTCCGTTGAAGGGAAAGATCCTCAACGTCGAGCAGGCCCGCCTGGACAAGATGCTCTCCAACAACGAGATCAAGGCACTCATCATCGCCCTGGGCATGGGCATCGGCGAAGTGAAGGACATCACCAAGCTTCGCTACCACCGCATCGTGCTCATGACCGATGCCGACGTCGACGGCGCCCACATCCGCACGCTGTTGCTCACGCTGTTCTTCCGGTACTTCCCAGAGCTCATCGAGCTCGGTCACCTCTACATCGCCCAGCCGCCGCTGTTCAAGCTGCAGAAGGGAAAGGATGTCCGTTACGCGTTCAGCGACACGGAGCGCGAGGCCGTGCTGAAGGAATGGGGCGTGGATCTCAATGCCGTCGAAGAGTCGCCGGAAGAGGAGGCGCCCGCAGAAGAAGAGGAGGAAGAAGAGACCAAGGGCAAAGGCAAGGACAAGGCGAAGAAGAAGTCGAACAAGGCCAACGTCCAGCGTTACAAGGGTCTTGGAGAAATGAACCCCGAGCAGCTCTGGGAGACCACGCTCGATCCCGATAACCGCATCATGCTCAAGGTGACGATGGACGACGCCGAAAAGGCGGACGCCGTGTTCACCACGCTCATGGGTTCGGAGGTGGCACCGCGCCGCAAGTTCATCCAGACGCACGCTAAGGGCGTGAAGAACCTGGACATCTAAAAACCAGCGCCGTCACACGAACTTCGCCCTCCGCCGATCCGGCCGGGGGCGTTGTTCAGTCGTCCGTCTCGTCGGCACTGCTATCTTCCTGCAACACCGCGCCGACGAACGGGGCCGTCGAACCGCGCTTCTTTCGGTAGTAAATCGTGTGCCGCGTGAAATCCACGCCTTTGCCCATGCAGGCGTACGGCTTCGTGGTGAAGTACTGGGAGATGTACGCACGCACGGCGGCGGGCGGAACCATGTCCGAACGCGTGGCGCGGATATAGACGATGATGTCCGTGTTTTCGAGATTCTCGACATGCGGCTCCATGAAGCGCAGGAGTTTGACGAGGCGCGGCGTTTGCTCAAATGCCGGTCCCATCGGCGAATGCTCGGTGCGTCCGTACGGGTGCTTGCCCAGCTGACCGCCGATGTAGAGGTATCTGTCGATATTGCAGGCGGTAAGAGCCGCATCGAAGCGGGCAACTTCCCGCTGAATGTCCGAGAGGGGACGTTCTTTGGGCAGGGGGGCGGGCTCGCGCGTCCAGCCGCCGATCATCGTGACGGTGCACAGAATCACGATGACCACGCCGGAGATGATCCGCCGGTGCGAGCGGGCGAATTCGATGACGAAGAAGAGTACGAGGGCGAAGTAGAGCGGCGCTGCGAAGCTCTTGTGGTGGGGCCAGTAGACGCGGCTGATATGGATGGTGAAGACGGCCAGGGCGATGCCGATCCACATCAAACCGATGCGGTGCAGCTTGCGCTCCAGCGAGTCATGCTGCAGGAAGATGAACGCCATCGTGGCGGAGACGAGGAACAGGATCGCCGTGGTGGTCCAATCGTCCGCGAAACCGTTGACGGTGCGGCCGAACGCCATGAACGTCATCACCTTGTCCGCGAACGATGCGCGCGGGCGGACGCGCTCCATCGTGTCCAACAGGTACATATTGAGATAGCCGTCGAGATAGCCCAAGAAGAAGAGGATGGTGGCGCCGGCGATCGCCGCGAAGATGAGGGGGCGGATGAACGTCCGCCACAAATCCTTGGGAGAGTGGCTGAGGAGAAGGGCCAAGCCCAATCCCACGACCAGGAACGGCTCCTTAAAGCCGATGCCGCCGCCGAGGCCGATGGACGCGAAGACGGTGGGCCAGAAGCCCATTTTGCCTCCGTCCCACAGGATGGAGCAGGCGTAGAGGACGATGAAGAACGCACCGAACGATTCGGTTTGGTAGTGCCCCGAATTGCGCTCCAAAGAGAGCGACAACAGTCCCGCAAGGATGAAGGCGCACAGGCACAGCGCCACGCGCCGATGCATATGCACGGCCGCCGTGCGGCGGATGGCGGTGACGAACACGATGAGCGGCAGGAGACCGAAGATCGCGCCTTGCACGATGCTCGCCAAAGCATGGCCGTTGGTGAAGTAGATCGACAGCGCGCTGAGAAGGAAGATTCCCGGCGGTTTGTTCTCGTAGAGGTCGACGTACGGTTTGAGGCCGTTGGCCATGCCTCGTCCGACCGTCCAATACAGCTGGCTATCGGCGTTGGAAAGTCCGTGCGCCTCCGCCCACACGATGCGGGCCACGACGAAAGCGACCCACGCCGCGACGACGATCAATGCAGCTGTCAGAACATGCCAGTGCATATACCGACGCAACGCTCGGTGGACGCGGGCGGACATCGGCGTTCACTATACCGTCCGGATCAGTCCTCATCCACCTCAGTTTTGCCCATCTGGTCCTTCAGCGTGTACGTATCGAGGTTTTTGGTGCCCAGCAGCTTCGTGACCTCGGCGATGGCGTTGTCGAACTTGATCTGCTTCTGCTTTCCGGCAGCCATGTCGCGCAGGATGATGGTGCCTTCCTTCACCTCCATTTTGCCAAGGAGCAGCGTGTAGCGCGCGGAGAACTTATCGGCCAAGCGCATCTGGCTCTTAAGGCTCGCTTCGCCTAGGGCTCCCAGCGTGTGGACGCCGCGGTCGCGCAGTGCGGAGATGAGGCTGAGGCATTTCTTCTTCGCTTCGGGCCCGAGCTGGGCGACGAAGACGTCAATCTGATCCTTGTTGGGGGCCTGTACGCCCGCCTCCTTCATGTGCCAGATGACGCGCTCCATGCCGACGGCGAAGCCGACGCCCGGAGTGGGTTTGCCGCCGAGGAGTTCCATCAATCCGTCGTAGCGTCCGCCTCCGCCCACCGCGTTCTGCGCGCCGGTGCTCTGGTCCCAGTACTCGAAGACGGTCTGCGTGTAGTAATCCAATCCGCGCACGAGCGTGGGGTTGGACACGTACTTGATGCCGAGTTCGTCGAGATACTCCAACAGCGTGGCGTGATATTCGCTGCTCTCCTTATCGAGGAACTGCTCCAGCGTGGGGGCGTTTTTCAGCAGGACCTGCGTGTCTTCCAGCTTGGAATCCAGGAGGCGCAGGGGATTGGTATCCAGGCGCGCGCGGTCGAGATCCGGCAGCTGGCGCTCCTTGCCGATGAAGTAATCGCGCAGCGCGACCATGAAGTCCTTGCGGTTCTGTGCGCTGCCGATGTTGTTGATCTGCAGCGTGAGGCGATCGAGGATCTTCAGGTCGTTCAGGATGTTGTTGAGCACATGGATGAGCTGCGCATCGAGCGACGCGTCCTTGAGTCCGATGATCTCGAAGTCGAACTGGTGGAACTGGCGGAAACGTCCCTTCTGCGGACGGTCGTAGCGGAAGCAGGGTCCGATGGAATAGAGCTCCACCGGCTGCGGCAGCTGCTGCATGCCGTGCTCGATGTATGAGCGGCAGATGCCCGCCGTGAATTCCGGTCGCAGAGCGAATTCCGATGCCTCGTCGGACTCCTTGTGCGGACCGCTCACCAAAAACAGTTCCTTCTCCACGATGTCCGTGTGCTCGCCGATGCCGCGCTCGAAGACGCCGCGCGATTCGAACATCGGCGGATCGATGCGCTTGTATCCGGCCTGGCGGGCCCGATGACGCACGGCCTTCTTGATGTACGTCATGTACTGGTGGTCCTCGGGGAGGACATCATGCGTACCTTTGGGTGTGCGGAACGAATCGGCCATGCGAAAGGGGAAATTGAGCGCAGACAGTGTACACGTGCCTTGACGTTTGCGCCACCGTACGAGCTCAGAATGTCTTTTGAGTATATTTGACAAAATATGTAAATATATTATCATACGCGCGACAGCGTTCTGTCTGTCACTCGCGTGTTCTTTCAGTTCACAGTTTTCTCAATCCCAAGAACGGCGCAGCGTTGTGCCGTCGGAGAACCGTGAGTGATGGAGCCCTGTCAGGAGAAAGACCTCATGTTGACCTACATCCGTCGCCCGAAGGACAAGTACCTCCTCCGTGGCGAACCCAAGAAGGTGCGTCTCACCCAAGGTATGGTGAGCGCTTCGCGCATCCTCAAGCCGGTGGTGCTCGTCCAAGACGGTGATCTGTTGGCCGGGTCCGAAGTGTTCGAATCCATCGAAGCCACAGAAACCGTTGGGAGCCTGATGGTGGACTGCGGCGGCGACATCCCGCTTGCGTACCGCGTCGCTACCCTCGCCACCTGCATCGGCGACGCCCTGAACGTCTCCAGCTGGTGCGACAACCGCCAGTGGTCCACGCTCTGCGTTTCGCCACCCGATCTGAGCGCCGACGATGCCGCGAAATACCGCAAGCAGGCGTGCGCGCATCTCGGTCTGCCGGAAACCATCATTCCCACGGTTCGTAACACGATGCTTCCGCAAGCCGACCTCGAAGACCTCTGCGGCCTGCTGCGCGGCAAGGGCATGCGGTTCAGCACCGCGGCCATTGAAACCGAAATCCGGTCGGGCACCGTGAAGTTCACGCCCGCGCTGGCGGAATTCGGCGTCACCGATCCGGCCGTCGCTGACCGCAAGAAGCGGCACGCCGAAGACGTCTGCCAACCGCTGCTGCCGAAGCTGCTCCACATGCAACACCTGCTGGGCACGTCGCCGCATGCGTTGGGCGACATCAAGGCGCTGGTGGGCGTGGCCATCCGCAAGGGCTTCACCCCTCCGCACTTGGCCGTCGGAATGGCCTTCTACGTCCACGGACTCTCGATGGAATCCTCCGCGAAGTCGATGGTCGAAGCCATTCTCGGGGTGGTGCTCGCTCCCATGATGCAGATCGTCACCCCGTACGGGCATTCCCCGAATCAGGTGTCGGCCGCGCTCGCCGTGGTGTTCAGCGAAGCGGGGACTCTGGACGATCACCACCGCCTGCTCATGGCGGCGATCAACGATTGGGATAAGAAGACTGAAAAGCTGCCGGCCTGATCCTCAGGCCATCCCGTAGACACGCGACACGGGCGACGGTTCATCCGTCGTCCGTTTCGTTGTGCTGTTTTTCTTGTATAAAAAATATGTTCAATAAAATGTCCCATCACGCACGCATCGCACTGCTATCATCCCATTCGTTCTTTTCTCCCCCTATGAAACGCCTCCTCTCCACCGTCCTCTGTCTCGCCCTGCTCGCCGGGTGTACGACGACCACGCAGCAACAAGGGCAGCAAGACACCAAAGACACGCAAGTCACGTCGAGCGTCGCTGCGATCGACGTCTCGAACGTTTCGCTCGTCGAGGCGCCGTTCGGCGAATCGGTGAAGCCCGCCGAGACGGAAGTAACGATGAATGAAGACATCGCAAAAGATTTCCCGCTCAGCGACATCGCGAACATCGCGGACATGGAAAAAGCGTACGGCTTCACCTTCACCGACGCGGAGAAGGAGATGCTTGAGCAGCACAAGTTCGTGATGAAGCCGCTTTACGAGACGAACATCATTCCGAATCAGACTGATTTGAACCGCGAATTCATCGCTCTCTACGAAGCGGTTGAGGGGCCATTTGACGCGCGCGACCGTACGCAGGCGAACGCTCTGTTCCTCAGCTCCGACCTTTTCTTGAATGCCTACAATCTGCTGTACGTGGAATTGCTGAAGGAGGCCGAGAACACGTCCTTTGCTCCTTCAATGAAGACTCTCAGCAGGACGTTCTTCGACGAAGCCCAGAAGAAGGTGGATGCGACCACGGGCGACGAACAGGCAAAGTGGAAGAATGTGCGCAACTACTTCGCGGTGCCCTACGCGCTGCTCGCCAACAGCGTGAAGCCTCTCGCGATGGATGACATGCTTGGCGGTGGAGCCGAAGACCCCAAGGCGAAGTTCGACGAAAAGGACAAGACGGCCGACGCGCAGGAGAATGTTGTGGCGTTCATCAAGAAGTTGACGTTGGATGCACCGAGCGAGAAGGCGGTACTCAAGGACATCGACAACGTCTACAAGGCCGACGGCAAGCATGTGCCCGAGATCCTCAAGGAGGAGTACGAGCAGTACGCGAAGGATACGGACATCTCGTTCTCCGTCGATTTCTCCCAGTTCACGCCGCGCAGCCACTACACCGGCATCTCGCTGCGGCGCCAGTACTTCCGCAGCATGATGTGGTTTTCGCAGCTTGCGTTCTTCGTGAAGAGCCCGGCGATGACGGAGGAAGCCTTCGCGATGGCGCAGCTGCTCGCCGAGAAGCCGCAGCAGCTGAAGGATTACAACCAGCTCGAATCCACCATCAACTTCATGGTGGGCACGAGCGATGACTTGATGCCGGTCGATTACCTCCGCGCGCTCGACAGCGCGAAGGACAGCGACGACAAGGAAGCTGCGGTAATGGAGTACCTCGTGAAGGCACATGCGCCGAAGATCAAAGCGATCCCCGCCGAGTACCCCGATGTCGGCGTGCAGGACACGGCCGACGTGTTGCTGAAGACGAAGGGTATGCGCTTCTTCAGCGGCAAGTTCATCCTCGACTCGTACTGGACCGGCATGCTGACCCAGGGGGACGAGGCGCCCAAGCCGGGCTACACGCAGAAGCTGCCGCCCATGGCCTCTTCCCTGGAGGTGATGGCGCTCCTCGGCTCGTCGTACGCGGCGTCGCAAATCCCCACGCTCGACTTCTACACGCCCGAGACGAAGGACGCGATCGAGCAGGCGATGACCGAACTTGCCGACGAGGCGAAGACGCTCGAAGCGTCGTACTGGCAGAGCAACATCTACAACGGATGGCTGTGGGTGGTGAAATCCCTGCTGACCTGGCACGAGGTGGAGAAGGATTCGTTGCCCGCCTTCATGCAGTCGCCGAATTGGCCGATCAAGACGCTTATGACGGCAGCGGGCTTCTGGACGGAGCTGCGCCATGCCACGCTCCTCTATGCCAAGCAGTCGTTCGCGGAAGCCGGCGCCGGCCCCCCCGCGTGCGACCCGCGCGAAATCGCTCCGGCCCCCAAGGGGTACATCGAACCGCAGCTGGAAGCGTACGATCGCCTCATCTACGTGGCCAAGCGCACAGAGGCCGGACTGAAGGACCAGGGTTTCGAAAACCTGAGCAACATGCCCAAGCTCGCATCGTACATCACAGCGCTCGAGCATGCGCAGAGCTACGTGCAGAAACAACTGCAGAACGAGACCTTGATTGAGAAGACCAAGGAAGTCCGCGGACCGGACCCGTACGAGGATGGCAAGGAGTGCGTGACGCACGAGCTCGACGGAGAGAGTGATTGGGAGACCATCCGCCTGCAGATCATCAGCGAGCTGAGCGCGGCGCTGCCGCAGCCCGCCGACGGTCCCATCCTCGCCGCGAAGGACAAGCGCGCGGCAATCATCGCCGACGTGCACACGGGTGGCGACATCAAGAACCCGCTGCGCATTCTCTACGAGGGCACCGGCGTGCCGTACGTCATCTTCGTCGCGGTCAAAGACAGCAACGGGCCGCGCCTGACGATCGGCTTCACCTACTCGCAGTACGAATTCACCAAAGCCTTCGGCGGCCAGCGTATGACGGATGAAGAGTGGCAGAAGAACTTCTACAAGGAGGACGAGAACGGTTACGACGCATTCCAATACACGGACAAGGATTCCTGGCCCGCGGTGAATCCGTGGTTCGAGGCGCTGTTCCCCGCACAATGAACCGTTTTCTCGTCGCGTTGGTCCTCATCGTCGGAGTCGTGTGCATCACGGCTCCGACGTTTTGGAGCGAGAATGTCGTGACGGTCACCCCGCTCGTGCAGGGCGGCGCGGTCGAGGCGATCGCATCGGGCATCGCGGCCGCGAAGGATTTCGTTCCACCCGACCACCGTATCTCCGCCGTCATCGTGCCGCACCACCTCACGGCGTCGACGAGCATTGCCGCCGGCATCGCGATGCTGACGAAGCAGAAGCCGCGCACCATCGTGCTGCTCTCGCCCGATCACTTCGACCAG
This sequence comes from uncultured Candidatus Peribacteria bacterium, assembly GCA_964427895.1. Lineage (GTDB taxonomy): Bacteria > Patescibacteriota > Gracilibacteria > Peribacterales > Peribacteraceae > CAYRUZ01. The sequence continues at coordinate 13,654 of CAYRUZ010000005.1, read as the reverse complement.
TGCCCCACGCTCCTGTGTACCATGGACGGACGGTTGCGCGTGCCCGGCGGAGAGGTGTGGACCGACGAGAGGGGAGTGGCGCGCGTCGCCGCGTCGCCGCTGGCGACCGTGTCGCCCGATCTGTTCGTGAAGGAACACGGCATTTCCGTCATCCTGCCTTTCATCGCGCATTCGCTTTCCGGCACGACGGTCGTGCCCGTGGTGATGCCGACGATGAAGGCATGGCGCCACCAGAGCGGCGCGATCCTCGACCTGCTGCGCGATGTCGTCACGGACGACAGCGTGCTCGTGGTGAGCAGCGATTTCTCGCACTACTTGCCCCTCGCGCAAGCAGACGCGAAGGACGAGGAGACGGCCAAAACCCTCTTCGCCGGCGACATCAACGGCATCGCACATCTGGAAAATCCGCAGCAGAGCGATTGCCCCGTGTGCCTGTGGGCGCTCGCATCCCTCGCCGGGGAACGCGGATTCTACAATCCGTCGATTCTGTACCACACCAACTCCGCGCGCCTGCTGAACGATCCGCGCGCGAAGGAGACGACCAGCCACTTCTCGATGGTGTGGTACGACAACGATGCCTTGAGCGACACCGACCCCGCGTTCGCGGGCGACGTGACGGTGGCACGCGCGACGGTGTCACCCACGCTCGCCGCGGGCATGGTGCGCTTCTGGACGGGTGCGGGGCTGCGCATGGTGAATTTGGAAGGACCGCTTTCCCGCGCGTGCACGCCGGACAAAAACCCCCTCGTGTTCTGCAACTCCGTCGACGTGTGGGCCGGGCTCACCGGCATCGCCACGCACTGGGGCACGGCGAACAACCACATGTTCGATCGCGGACAGGATGGCTACGCAGAGACGCTGGAGAAGATTGCCGCCGCCCACGAGGTGCCGGTCTCGACGCCCGTGTTGAGCGGCACGACGCGCGTGTACGTCGCGACGATGGTGATGAATCCGGTGCCCGGCGCGCCGGACGCGTATGTGCGCACGTCCATCGATGCGCTGCGCAAAGACCTCGACGACATGGCCGACGGCAACATGGACGTGGTGATGCTGCACTTCGGCACAGAGTACAGCGCGCTGCCGACCGAAGTGGAACGCGCACTCATGCGTTCGCTCGTCGATGCGGGGGCGGACGTCGTGATCGGCATGCACACGCACGTCATCAGCGACATGGAGATCTACAAAGGCCGCCCCATCTTCCACGGCGTGGGGAATTTTATCTTCGACCAATACGACACGGTGCCCACCTCAATGGCGAAGGCCGTGCGTCTACGAAAGACGGATAGCGCAATCCAGTTTGAGAGCTTCCTGGAGCGAATTAAATAGAGTATACAATTTTTGTTCAATAAAAATCATCTTTTAAGAATAAAATAAGCTCATGGACAAGAAAAAGAAGACAGTCCCCAAAGATTTGGAATCAAAAATCTCTGACCATCAGCGTACTAAAAAACGTTTGGATCCCCCGTTTGCAAAATTACAAAAAATTAAAAAGGAATCTTGGATTGATAACCGTCTTCCCGAAATATTATGGGCTTGCTTAGCTACCACTCAGCTAGAAAGAGATAACTATTTAGATTTTTTCAGATATGTTGCGAAATACGTGGAGAAGAATCAGCTATGCTTCGATGTGACATTATCTGGAATTGCGAAGCTGCCGAAAGAAACACGGTGCAATTTCATTGATTATATTTGTAGTTGGAGTGCTGAGGTCAAAACGGTACTAAGGCCAATGCTCCTATTTGCTGAACTGCCAGCATATTCTGACTGGGCCGCTACTTTGCCACCGGCTGTACCGCGTGAAGATTGGGTGAAACTTGGTAAAGCTGTTCGCTTCAATTTATGGCATCAATCTCAAGAGGCAACCGATTGCAGATGGGTAAAGCTTTTATGTTTTGTTCTTGCGGGGAAAATGCAATTTCCTTCAATGGAGATGATCGAAGGAATTCTAAGTTATCCAAATTATGGTGAAATGAAATCTGTAAGGCCGATGATTAGAGCAACCGAGCTTGCGCTTCGGACGCTAGATGAAGACGTGGAAAAAGATTGGTCAATTCTTTTCTGGCAAAAATGTTTTCAAGGCACGAAGTGTATAGGGGAAATTTTACTTAGAGATAAGAAAAAACACCCCCATGAAAAGGAATTTGTTTATTTGAGAGATAAGCGCAATGAAATGTTGGAAAAAGTGGCGAGTTTACGTAACGATTTAATTACTCATTATTTTGCCTCGATTGAAGGAACGCATTTAGATTCTAGATTAGAAGCAGCGTTCGGTCTTGCATTGTATTCGGTGGCAATCTTGTTCGAAATAATTTTTTATAGAAATGCGCTCTCCTTGAGCGGAAGATTATTACTTCGTCCACTTGTTGAGTCGTTTATTACATTTTCTTATTTATTGAAAAAGGAAAGTACAGTTCCAGAAATTTGGGATGAATTTCGGAGTTATGGAACGGGCCAACTTAAGCTGATTTATTTGAAAACAAAAGAATCAAAGAAGAAATCAGCCTGTATTGATGAAGACCGGATTAGCAGCCTGGCAAATGAAGATGAGTGGATTGAATTTATTTCTATTAATCTCGGTCATTGGACCGAAAACAATTTGAGGACCATGAGTGAGGAAATTCAGCAGAAAGAAATTTATGATAATTATTACAGTTACACTTCCGGATATCTGCATTCGAACTGGGCCGCGATTAGAGAATCAGTCATGCAGAAATGTATTAATCCATTGCACCGTTTGCATCGATTACCAGAGTATGAAATGCCGATTATGAATTCTGTGCTTAAGGATGCTTACTTTTTGGTGAACCAATCGCTCGATTGTCTAAATCAAGCTTACCCCAAATTTAAGCCTCGTCTTTCAGTCCCAAAGAAAACAAAGACAAAAAAATAATTTAGTGTGGCAAAAAAGTGTGTTCAAGTTTTACTCCTCCTCATACATCCGTCTGATTCGCCGCGACCCATTCGCTAACCAGCGATCGCGCACTTCGATGATCAGCGCACGCTTTCGATCCTCCGAGATGGTGCCGGTTTCATCGGCGTACTTGTCATACGCTTCTGTGTAGACGGCGGCGAACACGTCGAACAGCACATTACCGAACTGTTCGATGCCCTCGTGCGCCGGGCAGCGATCCAGACGTTGCACCACTTGCACCTGCAGGGGATTCATCTTCAACTTCAGAAGAATATCCAGGTAGGCGTGCTGCGCGAAGTCGTACGAAATATCCAGCCCGTCCAGCGCGGCAGCGCCCAACAGGTCGACCTGCATCTTCGTGCTCTGGGCGATGGCCGCGGGGTAGCCCGAGAGCAGCACGCAGTACCGCACCGAGGGTTCCCGGAATGTCTCCAGCTGTTGCGGGGTGACGCAGTAGCCGGCGTCTTCGATGAACGACGAGATGATGGTGAACTGTGCCTGGATGCCGATGGGGATGAATTGAAAGAGCACGCTCTTGGTCGACGCCGGAACATCCGCAAGGTGCTCGTTGAGATACGCTTCGACGTGCGCGCTCACGTCGGTGTCGAAGTCCTTGTCTTCGACGAGCACGTCGTAGGGATGCGGGCGGGGTGCCTGCATCACGCGGCGAAGCAGCTCCGCACGTCCGCAGACCAACGTGTCGATGACCGCCATGCAGTGGCGTTGCAGTTCCGTTTGATGCGTCGAGGTCGGTGTGGTTTCCACACCCGTCGCCACGGCAAGTCCCGATCGGAGCAGATGGTCGAGTCGCTGCATTTGTGTTATTTTACTATATTTTGCCGCGCCATCAACCGACGCAAAAAAATGAAACGTGGGGCGAGCGAAGGGGTTCGAACCCTCGACCTCCAGGGCCACAACCTGGCGCTCTAACCAGCTGAGCTACGCCCGCCACGCGTGCCGGCATGGTACCAGTAAAAAGGCCGGGCTCAATCAAAAGCGGCTGGGCGATTAGGCGTTCGGCTTCTTCTCATCCACCCGCGGGATCTCGCCGCTTTCTTTGATGATGCTGTCGGCGCGGACGATGGCGATGGTCTGGTCGCTGGGAATCTCCTGGGCCGGGGCGGGGGACTGCGGTGCCGGCGCGGGCTGTTTCGGGGCAATCGGAGCCACGGGAGCTTTCGGAGCAGCAGGGGCGGGCGTTGCGGGTTGCTTCGGCAAGGCCGGCGGGAACGCGCCGGCGGACGGCGTGCTCGCAGCGGCGGGGGATTTTGGTGCTTCCTTCGGCGGGCGGACCGGCACGACCGGCGTCTGCGCTTTGGGCGCGGACGGAGCGGGGGCGGGTTGCGGGGGTTTCGGTGTGTCCTGCTTGGGTGCCGGGGAGGGTTTCGCAGCCGCCGGCATGGGGGCCGGAGTCTGCAGTTTCTGCGCCGCGGGCGCCGCAGGGCGCTGGGGCAGGGGAGCCGGAGCGTCGGTCTTGGCCGGTTTCTCCATTGCCGGGCGTGCGGGCATCGCCGGTGCCTTGGGGGCCTGCGGTTTCGCTGCGTCCTGCTTGGGAGCTGCCGGGGCAGCCGGTGTCGGCGTCTGCACGGCGACCGTCGGAGGCACGACGTTCTTTACTGCGGGAGTCGTGATGGGTGCGGGTTTCTCCGTCGGTTCGGCAGCGGGAGCCGCCGGTACGGCGGGTGCAATCGGTGCCTTCGGAGCGGGGCGGGGCGGAACCGGAGCCGGTGCAGTTGCAACTGCGGCCGGCGCAACGGGGGCAACGGGGGCAGCCGGTGCAGCAGGTGCGGCAGGCGGCGTGGGTGCCTTCGGTGCCGGACGCGGCGGAACGGGTGCGGGAGTGACCGGAGCCTTGGGTGCGGCGGGTGCCGTCGGCACGGGGGCCGGAGCCGTCGGTGCAACCGGGACTGCGGGAGCCGCAGGAGCCGGACGGGGCGGAACGGGCGCAGGGGCGATCGGCGCAGCGGGAGCGGCCGGAGGCGTGGGCGCCTTCGGTGCCGGACGCGGCGGAACGGGTGCGGGGGCAACTGGGGCCTTTGCGGCCGCGGGGGCAGCCGCAATCGGAGCCGGTGCGGCAGGAGCGGCGACGGGGGCATTCACCACGGTGACTTTCGGCGTCGTCGGAAGCGGGGCCGGGGCGACGGGGGTCGCGGGCGTTACGGCGGCGACAGGCGGCACGGGCGGCGTGGGCGCCTTCGGTGCCGGACGCGGCGGAACGGGTGCGGGTGCAGCCGGGGCCTTGGGTGCAGCCGGGGCCGGAGCCGGCGCGTTGATGACCGTCACCGACGGGGCCGGTGCGGGCGCGGGAGCGGGCGTGACCGTCAACGATGCAACCGGCTCCGTGAGAATCGCGGGATCGGGGATGCCGCCGGCATCTGCCGGACGCGGCTTGAGCCAATCGGGCACCGGCGGAGACGACGCTGTGTCGTCCGTTTCACCGAGCCCCTTCTTCAGCCACGAAGGCGCTTTCTCCATGTCGACCTTCGGTTCTTCCGGGGCCTTCTGGGCCGTGGTCTCGATCACTTTTTCCACCCGTTCGGTCTTCTCGGAAGTATCCGTATCCTTGCGCATCTTGAGCGGCGTCGCCGTATCCATCGGCACGGGTGCGCCGCCGCCGGTCTTCATCGAACTGTCGATTTTTTCCAGGCGCGCCTGCAGCGAGTCGCTGCCGCCGCGGAGCATGCGCATCGCGAACACGATGACGGCGCCGATGATCGCAGCGACGATGAACACGCCAAGTGCGATCATGAACGCGCGCATTCCCACGCCGCTCCAGAAACCCTGGCTCGGCACGGCCGGTCCCGCGCTCGACGACGCGGACGAAGCGGTGCCGGCGACGGAGGAGACGGACGAACTTTCGGACGACTCGCTCGACGACGCGGACGACGCGGTCGCGCCGGTGCCGGTCTCGCCACTTTCGATGGTCAGCACTTCCTCGCGCTCGGCGATGTCCTCGCCCGTGCGCACGTCGAGCGTGCGCAGGCCGACGGTGTATGTGCCGCTCTGCGAGTACGTGTGTTCCGGGTTCTGCTGCAAGCTCTCTTCGCCGTCGCCGAACGACCAGCGGTAGAGGAGCGGAGCCTTGGGAGGCGTGCCTTTGAATTTCGAGGAGAAGCGGACGGTGAGTCCGTCGGTTTGATCGGCGATGATATCCAGCTGTCCGCGCACGATGCTGTTGCTCTGCGCGTACTGCGTGGTGACGATCTGCATCTGCTGCGCCGCAGCGGTCGGCGGGTCTTCGCGCACGAGCATTTCGCGCTTGCCCGTCAGATGGGGAATCCAGAGGTACAGCGGCGTCCCGTCCGCGGCGAGGAACGTATCCACCGTGTCCTGGTCGTCGGCAGGATTGCCGTCGTCGTCGCTGTCAGCCTGGCGGTCGAGATCGAGGATGAGTGCCTTGCCGTTGGTCGCCGGGGCGACGCGCACCACCTGCGATTGGTCGTCGAGCACCACCGAGGCATCACCGAGCGGAGGGTCGAAGACGGCAAGCGCGCCATCGGCGGCATTCGCGCTCTTCGACGACGCTTCGTCCTGGCTTACCACGTTCACGGCGAAGAGACGCGAGGCGACGATGCCGTTGCCGTTGCTTTCGTCGACGCGCAGCGTGTACTTGCCGGGGATGATGATGCGGGTGCGGAAATCCTTTTCTCGTCCCGCTTCTACGAAGGTGTTGTTCTTCTCCAGGATCCACGAGTACTTGGCGTTCGGGGTGTCCGACACCGCGAGGATCTGGAAGATGTCGCCGACGGTGAGGCGAATCGACTCGTCGGGCGTTTCCTTCTGCGCGGCGGCCTGCATCGGGGCGATGCCTGCCAGGAGAAGCGCGATGATAAGGAGGAAGCGTCGCATGGGGTTTAGCCGCCGGCGTTTTCGCCGAGGCTGATGACGAAGAGGACGATGACGCGGCAGAAGAGCACCACGAGGAGTCCCGCGAGGGTGAAGTAGATCATCTTCTTCGCGCGCTCCTTCGCGGCATCGTCACCGAAGCCGAGGATGAGGTACACGCCTGCGGTGAAGACGACGACCACGCCAGCGAGCGTGAGGTAGTTGCAGACGTTGTTGAGCACCTGGACGATCGGACCGTGCACGTCCTCTCCCGCCGCGGTGGCGAAGAAGCGAACGATGACCTCGGCGAAGTAGATGACGAGCAAGCCGGCCGCCGTGTAGAAGATCATCTTCTTCGCGCGCTCCTTCGCGCCGTCGTCGCCGAAGCCGAGGATGAGGTAGAAGCCCGCCGTCACGACCACCACCACGGCGGCGAGCGTGACGTAGTTGAGCACGCGGTCGAGCACCATGAGTACTTCGCCGCTGAAGTCTTCGGCGAACGCGGAGGCAAACACCGCCACGATCAGGTAGGCGAAGTTGATGACGAGCAGGCCGATGCACGTGTAGATGATGATCTTCTTCGCGCGCTCCTTCGCGCCGTCGTCGCCGAAGCCGAGGATGAGGTAGAAGCCCGCCACGAAGATCGTGATGAGCGCGGCGAGGTTCACGTACGTCAGGATGTTGGCGAGCGTGCCCTGGATGAACGATGGCAAATCTCCCCCGGCCACGCCGCTGATTCCTCCCGCTGCTCCGATGCCGCCGCCGAGTCCCGGACCGTCGAACGTCGCGGCATGCACGGGGCCGATTGCGAAGGCGCAGAGCAGCGCGCACAGGATCGGCGCGAGCGGGGAGCGGAAGAGGGAACGCACGGACATATCTGCATATTGTAGCACGAAATGCTTTTTGGCGCTACCATTCCTTTCCGCATGCGCCCAACGTGTTCCACCCTCCTCTCGGCCTGCGGATTGCCGGCACTTCTCATAACGGATCTCGTGCATATCCGATATTTGACGGGAATGAACGTGACCGCGGGACTGATGCTCGCCGCGGGCCGCACGTACACGCTCTTCCTCGATCCGCGGTACTTCGATGCGGCGACGGCATTGCCGCAAGGGGTGGTGGCGCGCCGGTACGAGGACATCGATCGGGTTCTGGTGAAACTGCCGGTGTGCGGATTTGACGAAGACGATGTAACGGTCGCTCGTCTGCGCCAATGGAAGGGCAAATGTAAGAATACAAAATTTGTTCGATGCAACGACGAACTCGCGCAATTCCGCCGGCAGAAAGACGATCATGAACTCACGCTGTTGATGCGCGCGCACAAGATCACGCAGGAGTTGCTGCGTCGCGTGCCCAGCGCGCTGCGGGCGGGCGTGACGGAGAAGGCCGTCGCATGGAAGCTGCAAACATGGGCGCAGGAACTCGGTGCCGATGGATTGGGCTTTCCTCCCATCGTCGGTTTCGGCACGCATACCGCTCTGCCGCACCACCGTCCCACCAGCCGTACGCTCAAGAAGGGGCATGTGGTGCAAGTCGACGTGGGCGCGGCCTATCGTGGGTACAACGCGGACATGGCGCAGGTGTACTTCACTGCCAAGCCGACGGATTTCCAGCAGGCGATGCTCACGGCGGTCCGCGAGGCGAAGGACTATGCGGCGACGCTGCTTGTCGCTGGCGCCGATACCGCCGAGGTCGACGCGAAGGTCCGTGCCCTATTAAAGAAACGCGGATTTCCCCAGGGGTATCCCCACGCGCTTGGCCACGGTGTGGGACTGGAAGTGCACGATCCGGGGGTGCTCTCCAGCCGTCGCAAGGGCCAGACCATCCTGCAGAATGAGGTGTACGCCATCGAGCCGGGACTCTACCTTCCGGGCCGTTTCGGCATGCGCATCGAGGACATGGTCGTCGTGGCGTGAGGGCTTTTCTGGGCCACGATCACGCGTTTGAAGTTGACATGTCTGGAAATCCGCAGAAAGGGCTGCGCCGATGATTTTGCGGTTTCTCGGCAATTGTAGGAATTCGAGGACCGCGCGCCGCACGGTCCGAAGGGAGCCGCGCACAAGACAGGGATTCAAAATCCTGCTATGATGGGGAGAAAATGAAACTCAAAATACTCATCGGAACCATCACGCTGGGCGGTTTGATGATCGTGCCGCTCGCGGTCGCCTCGCCCGAAGTGCGCGAGCAGGATTTCATCATCACGGCCTATTACTCACCTGAGCCCAATCAGTGCTGTTACGTGCAGGGGAGTTACGAGGATGACGTGGCCATGAACGGCCAGGGCATCCGCGGAGCGGATTACACGCCTGTCTACCCGGGCATGGCGGCAGCGCCGAGCACCTACGCCTTCGGTACGCGCATCGCGCTGCCGGGCATCGGTGCGGTGACGGTCCACGACCGCGGCGGCGCCATCGTGGAGGGGGATGAAACGCATCGCCTCGACTTGTGGATGGGCCATGGCGAAGAAGGACTCGCCCGCGCTCTCGCCTTCGGCGTGCGCCACGTCCGCGGCACCGTGTATCCCACGGGAGTGACCGTCCCCGTCCCGCCGGAACAGTTTTCTCTCGCGCAGTTTCCGGCACCGGTCGGCCAACTGACGCCGACGCCGGCGAACCAGCCGCCCGTGCCAAAGCTGGTGATGGAGATTCGTCCGCGCTTCGGCGAGCAGGGCCACGACGTGACGATCATGCAGGAGGCGCTCACCAAGCTCGGATACTTCCAGCACGAAACAACCGGCACCTTCGGCGACGTCACGCGCACCGCCCTCGCGGCATTCCAGGCAGACTACGGCATCCAGGAATCGCCCGAAACGGTCGGCGAGCGCACCGCCGTGGCATTGCAGGCAGCCGATTTGGAGCGTGATGCGAAAGCCCCCATCGAAGAGGCGGACCGCAACAGTTCGGAATCGACGTTGGCGGCCGTGCGCCGCACGCTGCGCTATTTGGGGTATTACAACGGAACGACGGTCGGGCCGTATGACGACGCGTTGTTCGACGCCATTCTGGCGTTCCAAAAGGACCAGGCTTTGGTCGGCGGTCCCGACAGCATCGGAGCCGGCCGCGTCGGCCCCAAGACCCGCGAGGCGATGATCAACGCATGGCGCAAGAAGCGCGTTGCGCAGCGTGCCGGGGCATTGGCAGTCTTCCAGGATGTTGGCGAACGTTTGCAATCCGAAGGTGCACTGCTCGAGGAGCGCGTGGACCCGGGTGACAGCGGCAGGGGAGTCGAGCGCTTGCAGCGCACGTTGGCCGAACTCGGATTCTTCCCGCGCGAGAGCATCAACGGGTGGTTCGGTCCCGTCACCAAGACTGCTGTCGCGCAGTACCAGGTGTCGCGCAAGCTGCTGGGATCCGTCGATGACGTGTCCGCCGGCCGCGTGGGGCCCATCACCATGCATCAGCTCAACGTGGACCGTACAATCGCGCAGTACCACTTCGTCCGCGCGCACGGCTGGGAGGCCTGGTAAGTCGGTGAGTCAATTGACTCCGGGTCGCGCTTGCCCCAGGGTGTACCCATGAGGAAGGTTCTGTTATTCGCCCTCAGCCTGTCCGTGCCTTTCGCCGTCGCGGCGGCGGATACGCCCGTTACGCGACGGGACGGTTTTTTGCAGGTCTGGGCGACGATCAAGCGTCCCGTCGAGGACGTCCGCGTGAAGCGCTACGACGACGTGCCCGAAGGCGCGGTGGGGGAGCGCGAAATCAGTTTCGCGAAGTACCGCGGATTGCTCGGTGACGTGCCGGCGTTCCGCCCGGATCAGCCGCTGCTTCTGCAGGATGCCATCGTCTGGCTGCTCAAGACGCGCAACGTCACGAAGCCCGAAGAAATCAGCAGCGCCACGCTGGCGCCGTGGCTGAAAAAATATCCCCTGAAGATCGACGAAAAGCTGCTCGCATCTCCCATTACGGCCGAGCGGTTGAAGGCGCTCATCGATGAGTTCGATACCCTGATGAAAGAGGAAGTGCACCTCGTTACCAATTACGGCGCCGAGCTGCACGGCAACGGCACGGCGTTCGGCGAGACGTTCGATATGTACGCGATGACCGCGGCGCATAAATTTCTGCCGTACAACACGATGATCAAGGTGACGGATGTGGAGACGGGACTCAGCGTGGTCGTGCGCATCAACGACCGCGGACCGTATGTCGAAGGACGCGACCTCGATTTGAGCGCGGCGGCATTCCAGAAGATCACGAACGGAGGCAGCGGCGTGCGTAAAATGCGCATCGAGCGGCTCGGTGACGTCTCCATGGTCGGACCGTGTTACCGCGAGCCGAGCTACCAGAAATCGATCGGTTCGGTCACGCTCAATCCGGGCGTGCCGACCGTGCTTCCGCTAGGGCAATCGGTGACCATCGGTTCCGACCGCGCGCTCCTGCTGCACAGCATCAAAACCCCAACCGAGACGCTTTCCCTGGAAAGCTGGGTGGCGAGCGGCGAACCGTACGTCTTCACGCCGAAGGATGCCGGCAGGTACTACTTCCAGCTCGCGAATACGGACGGACGCAACCGGCGGTTCATCACGACCGTCGTGCAGTGCGACGCGTCGTGACGGTTCTGCGGCCCGTGCCGCGGCCGTGCACGCGATGGATGCGGAACACCGGACGCGCCGGACGCGGAGGCGTCGCGGAGACGCTCGCTTTGCGCATCTCTTCCTGCAGTTCCGCGTTGTGCGTTTCGAGGTAGCGGCTCACGGGTTCGAGTATGCGCAGGGCGGCGATGGCGAAGAGCGTCACGAACATCGCGAGCGTGAATTGGCCGATGCCGACCGTCAAACCGATGGCTGCCACGAGCCAAATAGATGATGCCGTCGTCAGGCCCTTCACGATGTGGCTGTTGCTGTGGATGACGGCGCCGGCGCCGAGAAAGCCCACGCCGGTGACGATCTGCGCGGCGATGGCCGGGGTTTCGCCGTAGGCCAATTGCGACGTGATGATGAACAGGCACGCGCTCACCGCGATCATCATGTTCGTGCGCAATCCGGCCGAGTGGCCCGTCCAATCGCGCTCGAGTCCGATCATGCCGCCGAACAGCGCCGCCAGGACGATGCGCTCCAGGTAGGGGAGCAGGGTCGGTGAGAATGTGTCTGTCATTTCGCGAATATTATACCACAATCCACGTTTTTACGGAATGCCATGCCTGCTCTATTTGAACGCAACAGGAGGCCGCTCTTGTCTACCGTGCTGCGGCCTTTTCTGCTATACTATACGGATTAGTCGCTCTCAGTCGTGCTCACCTTCCTGCGCATCTTCTTCTGGCCCGTTGTTGCACTCACGATCTCGCTGTTCGTGTGGGTCTTCAATCCGCAGATCTGGGGAGCGTTATGGTTGTGGTTTTGGCGCAATCCGCTGGAGAACGTCCTGATCGTTTGGCTGACCTACGAAGTGGGAAAATGGGTGCTGTGGAACGTGCGGTTCTACTACGCATGGTTCATGGCGACCAAGCTCGTGAGCATGCGCGTTTTGCTGCCGCGCAGCGACAGCAAGATCGATCAGGAGAAGCGCACCGAGAAGGATTTCAAAGAAAAGATCGCCATCATGGAGCAGTTGTATCGCGCCATGTGGGAGACGCGCGACCTCACCTTCTGGCAATTCATCCACTTCTGGATCTTCCGGTACATCACGCTCAGCTTCGAGTTGTTTCTGGAAAAGGGCGAGCTAACGTTCTACGTCGTCACCCAGCCGTCGCTGGTGTCGATCCTCGAAAAGCAGATCACCGCCTTCTATCCCGATGCCGAGCTGGTGCTCCAGCCGGTCCCCGAAGTATGGAAGCCCGGCTATAAGCTGGTGGGATACAACATGGTGATGCAGAAGAAATACTTCTATCCCATCCGCTTCTACGAGCAGATGCAGGATGATCCGCTCAACGACATCAGCAACGTGCTGAGCAAGTTGAACGAGGACGAGACCGCGGCGGTGCAGATGATCATCCGCCCCACCTTCAGCAACAAGTGGGGCAACAAGGTGAAGATGTTCGCGTCCGACAAGTTCAAGGGGAAGCACGACTCGTGGGTCTCCAAGATTCCCATCCTCTCCAGCATCATCCGCTTCCTTTCGGGTACGTCGGATTTCCTCGGGCAAACACTCGCTCCCGGCGCGAGTCGCGGCGACGCGTTCGTGCGCATGATCCAGCCGGAGGAAGAGTTGTACAAACGCATGGGCGAGAAGGCCGGCATGAGCTTCTTCCACGTCAGCTTGCGCATCATCGGCTGCGGGAAGACGTATGCCCGCGCGCTCGACATCACGAACAACATGTCGGTGGCCTTCAACGTCTTCAAGGACGTGTACGGCAATTCGTTCCAGAACCGCCGTATCGGCGTCGACTTCTTCCCGCTCGTGTGGAACGCACCGATCATCCACTGGTACTGGAAACACCGCATCAACGGCTTCGGCGTCTTCCACCACGAGAACCTGATGGTGGAGAAAGAGCTCGCCGGACTCTTCCACTTCCCCGACAGCCGCTACAACAAGATCCCGATCATCCAGTGGATCAGCTACCGCGTGCTCCCGCCGCCGCCGAATCTTCCGAAGGACGGCATTCTCATCGGTCTCAACGACTACCGCGCTGTGCAAAGCCCGGTGCGCTTCCTCGACAAAGACCGCACGCGCCACCAGTACATCATCGGAAAATCCGGCTCGGGTAAATCCGCGCTCCTCAACTTCCAGGCGCGACAAGACGTCGCCTCCGGCGCGGGACTCTGCGTCGTCGACCCGCACGGAGACCTCATTGAGGACGTGCTCGCGCACGTGCCCAAGGAGCGCGCGAAGGACATCGTCCTGTTCGATCCGTCGGACGTCGATCGTCCGATGGGACTCAATATGCTCGAAGCGAAAACGCCGGAGGAGAAAGATCGTGCGTCGCTCGACGCGATGGAGCTCTTCATCAAGATGTACGGCAACGAGATCTTCGGACCACGCAGCC
>CAYRUZ010000004.1:0-81959 GCA_964427895.1 uncultured Candidatus Peribacteria bacterium | reverse complement strand
GAACTCGGCGCGGACCGCATCTTCCACGTACACCTCACGCTCCTGCCGTACCTCGGCGCGAGCAAGGAACTCAAGACCAAGCCGACGCAGCTCTCCGTCCGCGAACTGCGCCGCATCGGGCTGCACCCCGACATGATCCTCGCCCGCGCGGACGCCAACATCCCCGACGAGTTGCTCGATAAAATCAGCCACTTCTGCGGCGTCGATCGCCGCGCGGTCATCCCGGCGCTCACGGTGCACTCCATCTACGATGTCCCGCTCAATTTCCAGAAATTCGGCATGGCGCAGATCATTGCCGAGAAGCTGAATCTCGGCACGGTGAAGCCGAACATGAAGGAATGGGAGGACGGCATGAAGCGCCACAAGGCAGCGACCAAGGAGATCAAGATCGCGCTCGTCGGAAAGTACACGGGTCTGGATGACGCGTACCTCAGCCAGATCGAGGCCATCAAGGCTGCTGCAGTGTTCGAAAAGCGCAAGGCACACATCGTCTGGATCGATTCCGAGAAGCTCGAGAAGGGCATGGATGCTCCCGCCTGGAAGGCGCTGAAGGAGTGCGACGGCATCATCGTCAGCAGCGGATTCGGCAGCCGCGGCGTCGAAGGCAAGATCCTCGCCGCCAAGTACGCCCGCGAGAAGAAGGTGCCGTACCTCGGCCTCTGTCTCGGCTCGCAGATCATGTCCATTGAGTTTGCGCGCTTCGCGCTCAAGGATCCGCAGATCACGAGCCAGGAGTTCGACGAGAAGAAACAGCTCACGCCGGACAAATACGTCATCCACTTCCTCCCGGGTCAGGATGAGTTCCGCAGCAAGGGTGGCACCCTGCGACTCGGCGCGTACCCCTGCAAACTGAAGAAGGGCACGAAAGCGTACGGAATGTACAAAAAGGACCTCATCTCCGAGCGCCATCGTCACCGCTACGAGTTCAACAACGATTACCGCAAGCGGTTGGAGGAAAAAGGACTCATCATCTCCGGCGAGAACCCCGATGCGAAGCTGATGGAGATCGTCGAGCTGAAGGACCATCCGTTCATGGTGGCCAGCCAGTTCCATCCGGAATTCAAGAGCCGACCGCACAAGCCGCACCCGCTGTTCTGGGGCTTCATGAAGGCGGCCGTCGGATCGAAATAGCCGATGTGTTTTTTCCGAGGTGTGTGCAATTGATTTTACACCGCGCGCGTCGCACGATGGGCGTGCTCCTTCACATACTTCGCCCGTTGGTGAGTGTGTGAGTGTAGAGCGTTACACCTACGGAACTGTGTGCTTACCTCAGAAGGAGGACGGACCATGCACAACGTTTCGGCCCCAAGATTGGAGGTGATCAACCTTGTTTGAGCCACGGATGGCGCCAGCGCTGTAGTTCTTCGTGCTTCTCGTAGAGAGGAGGGTATAACTTTCTCGAACTTCATCCCGGCGTAAGCCATTGCTCGATTCCGGCGACACCCGTCGCCACCAGATCACCCCTCAGCGGGCCCTCGACAATCGTCGTGGGGCCCGCGCTTTTTGCATAGGTCGTATATACCGCCAAACTTCTTCCTGAGGCAAGAAATCGCAGTATTACCGATGCTCTTGACGGTTGATGGAAAGAGCGGAAAATACGCCAGTTCGAGCGGCCCTTTACTGGGCACTCGAGCGTTGTTGCTTCAATCCACAGTCATCTCGAAAGGAGGTGTCCACTAACCCGTTGCTTATTGTGACTGATGTCCGTGTGTCCGTGTCCACTAGAGCCGCGAAAGGCGGCACCTGTCTTGTTCTGATTCGTCGATCGTTTCTGCGCTGATCATCCGCTTGATGTGACCACATCATAAATGGGAGTCCCAAAAACTCCTTCTCACGGCGAACGCCGTCGGTCAAACATCATGCGGAATGTTCTTAGGCAGATCGATCTGTGGCTCTCAATCCGTTTCATTCTCACGAAGGAAAACAGACCATGAAAAAGCTGCGCTTCGACTCGGGCGGCAACAACGCCGCCAACTGCTTCAACAACAGCGCCGTGAAGACGAACCCCGCGAACGACCCGCCGAACCGCTGCGCCCCGAACACCTCGAGCGCGTGACGATCAAGCGGTCCAGCTGAATGACTAGCCCCTAACCGGGGCACCGCAACAACCCGCCGGCAGTGTGCGTCCTTCGTGACGCATGCTGCCGGCATCTTTGTATGCCGATTATTCCTCGCGCGCTTCAGGCTGCGTGTCGGCTGGCGACACCTCCGGCGCGGGGGTCGTCGTCGCTTCCGTATCGAGTTTCAGCTTTTCCAAGACATCGCGGATGTCGGATTGGCGCTGCTCCACCACTCTGTCGTTGGCGGGAGGAAGTGTGTCTTTTGCCGCTTCGGGCAGACGTTCGGGGGTTCGCATGTGGGTTGGTGTTACAATTACTATAATATCATAATTTATTAATAGTGACAATTCTCCCAGTCCGTGTGACATCGAGCCTTCGCACGGGGGGATTCGCACGCTAGGATGTGCGGGATGCGCCTGAATCAGAACTTCGTCGGATTGCCCTTCGCGCATCCGATCGTTGTCGCGTCGGGGAAATGGGTCTGGACGGCGGAGCAGTGCAAACAGGCGATGAAGGCGGGGGCCGCGGCGGTGACCACCAAGTCGTTCTGGGGGCACGAGCACCGGGGGAATCCTGAGCCGACTGTTTTGCAGACGCGCCATTGGACGCTCAATGCCGTCGGTTTGCCCGATCTCGGCCCTGCGCATTCGCAGGGCGAATTACAGCAGTTGTTGCCCAATCCAGAGGTGCCACTCATCGTGAGCATCCTCGGACTGACCCGTGAAGAGTATGCCGGCAACGCCGCGCGGATCGCTCCGCTTAAGCCTTCCGCGTTCGAAGTGAACCTCTCGTCGCCGACGTTTCTGAAATTGAAGGGGGCGTTCTTCGATGCCGACGAGGCCGTGTCCATCATCCCGGCGGTGAAAGAGGCGGCAGGGGGAATCCCGATTTTCGCCAAGCTTTCCCCCAACATGCACGACATCGGCGGCTTCGCGGCACGCTGCGTCGAAGCGGGCGTCGACGGCATCACCGCGATCAACACGCTCGGCACGGGATTGGCCATTAATCTGCAGACGCGCGTCCCGGTCCTTTCGGCAAAAAAGGGCGGCATTTCGGGCCGCGGCCTCAAGCCGTTGGCCGTGCGGTG
The DNA here is from genome assembly GCA_964427895.1 of uncultured Candidatus Peribacteria bacterium. Classification (GTDB taxonomy): domain Bacteria; phylum Patescibacteriota; class Gracilibacteria; order Peribacterales; family Peribacteraceae; genus CAYRUZ01. Next base: position 78,812 of record CAYRUZ010000004.1, on the reverse strand, counting down.
CGTCGCAGACATTTTCGAAGCGACAAAGGGAGCCGTCCCCATCATCGGGGTTGGCGGCATCTTCACGGGGGAAGACGCGATAGAGATGATGATCGCCGGAGCCAGCATCGTCGGGTTGGCGAGTGCCATCATCGAATCGGGGTTCGATTCCATCAGGCGCATCAAACTGGAGATGGAATCATGGTGTGCCGAGAACGGGGTGGACGACATTTATGACATCGTCGGCACCCTCCGCCGCTGAAACAGGGGGATTAGCACTCTTCTTGAGAAAGTGCTAGACAAACGCCTGGGAGCCGCTATACTCGTGTTCTTAGTCCTTTTCCCCACTCACCTATGATGCGCGATGGTGACTGCACCTGCGGCTGCTAATGCCCAGGTTGCGAAGGACATCCCTTCGATGAAACAAAGCGGCAAGTGCCGCTTTTTTCATACCTGGGCACTACGCTATACTCCGCGGGCCGGAATTCCTTCACATCACGGCCCTATCGTCTAACGGCTAGGACACAGGATTTTCATTCCTGTAATCCGGGTTCGATTCCCGGTGGGGCTGCCAACATCATTCCATCACCGTGTTCGCGTCGGTCTTAGTTCCCCAGCGGGAATCCCAGTGATTTGAGCGCGTCCGTCGTACTGCGGAAAATGCGCCCGTCCTTTTCCATCTGCACGAACCAGCCGGCCGTCTCGAGCATGGGGAGGACGTACTCGCTGACGCCCGTGACGTAGACCACGCGTCCACGCGTCTTCTGCTGCTGCAGAATCTCATGCAGCGTTTCCGCCCCGTCCAGGTCGACGTAGAACACGTTGCGCAGGCTGAGGATCACCGTCTGCGCGCCGATACGCGCGATGGCATCCTCGTGGTATTTGCCGTTGAGATAGGTGAGTTCTCCCGCGAAGCGGTAGACCACCACGTCCCCGCTGTCTTCGTATTCGTGCAGGCGATGGAAGGGGATGCGTGCCAGCAGCTTCTTGTCCTTGTGCAGCGTCAGTTCGCTCTGCCCCTTGGAGAGATGCTGGGCGAACCCGAGCAGCGCGATGGTGGCGCCGACGAGGATGCCGATCATGGGGTCCACGCCGAAGGTCAGTGCCGCCACGAGCAGGGCGAGCCAGAACGCGCTTTGGTCGAAAACGAACAGTTTGCGGAAATGGTGCAGCTCGATCATGCGGACGGCCGCGAAGACGAGGATGCTCGCCACCGCCGCCAACGGAAGGTACTGGAAGCCGCTGAACAGCAGGAGGGTGATGATCATCACGAAGATCGCGTTCAGGCCCGCGGACATACTCGAAGAGGCTCCGCTCTTGGCATTGAGTGACGTGCGCGCCAGCACGCCTGTGGCCGGCAGTCCTCCGCACAGTCCCGAGGCGATATTCGCCAATGCCAGACCGAATACTTCTTTCTTCTGATTGAAGCGGGTCTTGGTGATGCCGTCGGCGATCTTCGCGGACAACAGCGTCTCCAGCACCGCGACCACAGCCACCGTCACGGATACCTTCGCGACCGACAGATCCAGCGACGCGAGCGAGAAAGAGGGGAATTGCACCAGGGTGGCATGCAGGGTCCCGTATTTGGAGAACAGGGTTTGCACCGTGAAGGGGAGCAGCTGGTGCTCGGATGCGTACCCCACGGCGATGCCGGTGACCGCAACGACCACGGCACCCGGGATGCGCGGCAGCCATCGTGCGAGCGAGAAAAGGATGCAGACGAACGCCGCGAAGAGCGCGAACGTCGGCAGGTGGGCCTGCGGAAGGTGCAGGAGCGATTCGTAGAGGTTGGCCAGGAATGATTCATGCACCGGCAATTTCTGCAGCCCGAAGGCGAAGTTGATTTGTCCGAGTCCGATGGTCAGACCGACGCCCAGGGTGAACCCGTGCATGACGCTGGACGGGATGAAGATGAGGTACCGGTCCCAGCGAAGGAGGTAGAAGAGGAAAATCAGCGCGCCTGCGAACAGGGCGATGATCGGCAGCACGTCCGGTCCGTGCGTGAGCACGAAGGCGCTGAGGATGCCCGACAGCGCGGCGGCCGGGCCGACGATGTTGTAATTGCTTCCACCGAAGATGGATGCCACCAATCCCGCCCACACCGCGGTGATGATTCCCACGATGGGGGTGGTGCCCGATGCGATCGCCAGGGAGAGCGAGAGGGGAACCGACAAAACGGCGACCGTAAGACCCGATTTCCAGTTTTTGGAAACCTGATCGATGAAAGTTTTCTTCATGCAAAGACGGTGGAAAAAGGTTCGGCAGAACCCGTGACGGTCTACAGAGAAAGGGCGCCCAGCGCAAGGGGTGCCCCGCCGCCAGCTGTATTGCTGGTGGCGGGGATGTTCATCAGAAGACTACGACAGTTTCACCATGCGGTAGGTCTCGCAGTGGTTGCAGACCTTGTTGTCGGTGCCGCAGGTGGGGCAGCTGGGCTGCTCGGCCTTGGCCACGTTCTGTTGCTTTTCCGGGATCTGCCGCCTGTACGACATGCAATGTCCGCAGATCTCGTGAGGCCCGCAGTTCGGGCACGTGCCGCTGTACGTCGCCATCGCCATACTCCGTGATCGGAGTCTCTCCCCCGCCCACTCGGCGAGGCGAGAGTCTCCGGATCCTACTCTCGGGAAAAAGAGGGCAGAATCCGGAGGGCGATTCATCTGACGAAGGATCAGTGCAATCCGTCTGATTGCGATTTTAATTTAAAATATAGTAATTATTTGTCAAATACATCATGCAACGATTGGGCGGACACTCACTTCATTTCCCGGACCAACACGGTGAAGGCGGCTTTCGTTTTAGTGGGGTCCTGGTCCATTTGCCAGAAGCCGAGCGTGTATTCGCCGCCGCCGGCCGCGACACAGGAGCACACGCCGCCTTCCGTCGTACCGTACGACTTGTTGTCCACATCGGCGTACGTGCCGTCGGGTTTGGCCGAGGCCCAGCGCATGCCTCCGCCACCCAGGCGCATGTAGTACTTCTTGTCCGCGCCTGGTCGGGGGAAGATGACCGACGGGGGGCATGCGGGATTGATATAGATGGGTTCGTCACTGCGGGTGCCGAGGTAGAGCAGCGAGATCTTGTCCGCAATGACTTTGCCGTCGCCGTCCTTGATCGTCACGGTCGCGTTCGGGCCCAAATCTTCGATCTGAATGAGTGGTTTATCTCCCGCCTGGACACGGCATCCTTCAACGGTAATCGAGCCCTGTTTCGGGCCGGTGAGAGACAGGGTCACAGTGCCGTCCATTGGCGGCTTCACGCGGGCGGGAGTGGATGTGAGGATGTAGCCGCCTGGCAGTGCAATGCTGCGCTTTTCCACTGGGTCGACGAGCATCTTTGTCGCGAACTGATTTTCGCGATCGCACTTCTTCATGTGTTCGATGATCTTGGGGTAAGACTCGAACGTCATCCCGTTGTAGCGCTGGAGAATTGCCACCAGTTCCTGCAGGAAGCGCTGCTTGTTCTTACACGCTTGGTAGAGAGGGAAGAGGTCGCGGTAGATGTATGCGCGAGGGGAGGGTGAATTCCGCTTGTATTCCCAGCGGAACATGCTGAGAACGTTGTTAAACGTTTCCTCATGCTGATAATCCGCAGCCTCGGGCGGGAAAGGCATCGTCAACATCGCGTAGCGCAATCGAGCGGCATCCGGATCCTTGCCGTCAGTGAGGCTATTTTCCTTGCTGAGAATCACTTTCGTCGGCTTGTCGTTGCCGCGCGTGACAGTCCATTCCATGTAGCCACTTGGATCGTGCATCCCGTTCTCCGGTAAGGCACTCATGGATGCTCCGTCGTAGGGCCGGTAGGGGACAGGACGCTGCGCAATAACGGTGCGTCCCCCCGGCAGCTGTACGAACGCTACGTAACTCGAAGCGGCGTTCTTGTCCGCTCCTGGCAGCAAGGAGTATGTGTCTGCCGTCTCGCCGGCACGCAACAAGACGCCGTCGCGTTCCTTCGAACGGAGAGCAGGTGGGAGATTATCGAGACGACGTTTTTCCTCGTCTTCTTTCTCTCTCTGCATCCGTTCTTTTGCTCGGCGCGCGATGTATTCGTCTTCCTCCTTCTTTCGTTCCGCGGCCATCTTTTTCACGAGTTCCAACATGGTGCGTCCGCCCGTCTGCTTCTGTGCGAATTCGCTGCCTCCGGAGAAGTACCCACGGCCGATCAGTGGCATCGAGGTGCGCATCTTTTTGTCGTTGTACTGTTTGCGCAGGGTGCTGGCCGAGAGTCCGTAAAAGTCCGCCTCGTCATTCACGAAGTCGTAGTCCACCCATGAGACTTGCACGATGTACATCTTGTTGATGTCCGTCGCATCGCCGAAGACGTAGGTGAGCAGTGCCGCTTGGTTTCCTGCCTTCGTGTTCATTACTTCTGTGAAAACGGCTAATTGCTTGGTGCGCTCAAATTCCTTGCCGTACTGCGCAACGTTTAGGCCATATGCTCCGTTCACTCCCTTGCCGGTGTGCTCTTGGCGTTCAAGCAGGGGGCCGTCGTAGCCTATGCGTCCGATATTGTCCCACTTGCTGGTGTACGTCGGATTTTCGCCGCGCTGCTTCGCAATCGCCTTCGCCAATTCCTCTGTCTGAGCCTCCTTCGCTTTTTCGGTCGTGACGTTGTCTGGCACGTTGCCGCGTTCCTTCTCGTCGATGGATCCCTGGATGTCCCGCACGGCACCGCGGCGGATATTGCGCTCAAATGCTTTCACCGGCCGTCCGAACGGCACGAGGTCATCAGGAGCCCCCGGTGCGATGATGGGTGCCATGAAGCGGCGGTACCAATCCGGCGTGAGCTCGCCCTCGGGCTGGTCGGTTGTTTGCGGGGTCAGGCGCGCGAATCGCGTCCGCAGGGATGGGTCTTCCACGCACAAGGCGTACAGCTCGTCTCCCGCCAGGGAGAAGGAATCCTTCGGCAGACCCTGGATGCCCGACGCTTCCACGCGCATGTCCGGCTTGCCCTCGCCCGTGCGTTTCAGGAGGTAGGCAAGGAGCTTCTCCGCGCGCGTTTTTCCTTCATTGGTCTTCACTTGCTCGTCGGTCAGCCCCGAAAGCGGTGCCCCCAGAACCTTGTCGTTGTTCATGAGCTCCACGGCGCGCCGCAGGTCTGCCACCTCCGTCTGCAATTTGGCGTCATCGGGTTTCTTCTCCAGTTCCGCCGTTGCATCCGCGAGGCGCTTGCGGAACAGCAGGTTGCGCTGTTCACGGATGTGCTGTTGGTACAGCGTCGCCGCCTTGCGGATGGCGCCCTGGATCTCCATTTCCGTGATGTTGGGGGGAATGACCACCCATCCGCTGTCGATTTTGCCTTCCATTACCGCCAGCTGGCTGACATCTCGTCCCTTGGCTTTGGCGTCTGCGTACATGAACAGGAAGATCGACGGTAGGACGAACTTCTCGAAGTCGCCGCCGAAGAAATTGTCGAGTTCCGTAATGTTGTGGTGCCCAGCGGTGATTTCGCGCAGCATGTCGGGATTGAGCGAGCCAATCTCCTGCATGAACATCGCGAAGTACATCTTCTTGCGCACTGTCTTCTTGTCCTGTTCCGACGAGGGGATCACGTTCCAGCTTGAGGTATTTACCAGAACTTTGTATTCCGGCTGCTTTACCAGGCGGCTTGTGCCAAGCATGGTAATGAGCCAGGGTGGTGTGTTGGGGTTCGCGAGGAAGTCGCGTGCCTCTTTCGATTCCCACGAAGCAATGCCCCCTTCGATCACCAGGGCGATGGCAGTCAGGACAAGTCCGCCGCGGCCGATGAGCAGACGTGGCCCCATCAAAAGGGCGGTGCCGAGTTCGGTAGCGATGACGCCAGTGCGGAAGTACTGCGCGTTGCGCTGGCTATCGAGACTCTCGTTAAATTCCTTGATGGACACCTTTGCGCCGCAGGCGTGCTTGTATGTGTCGTTATCCTTCTTGAATCCGGCCTTGATGAGGGCGGCTTCAGCATCACCCTTCACTTTGTTGAGACGCTCGTGCTCGCGTCCGATCTCTCGGTAATTCTCGTAGAGTTCATAGGCGAGGAAGCCGTTGGCCGCCACGTAGCCGAAGCGCTGGAAGCGCGTGGCGCGCGGCACCACCTTGCCCGGCGTGAGCGGAGAGGGGCGCAGGCGGTTGTAGATGAACTTGCCCGGCTTGATGATGCCGTACTTCACCAGCACGCCCGCCGTGCTGAGCGATGCCATCACGTACGGGGCGATCGCCACTGCACCGGCAGATACCACCAGGAATTTGGCGATATCGAAGAAGTTCTGCGACATCTGGAAGCACGCTCCCGCCACGTCCAGCTGGACGCTGACGATGCGTTCGGTCTCCTTCAGCATGGTCGCGTAGGCGCCAATGAAGCCCGTGCCCTTGTCCGGGTCGCCCCAGTCGGCGTTCAACTGCGTGATGAGGATGGCGTGGACGGTTGCGACCGCGTCTTCGCGGTTGCCGTACTTCTTCTCCAGTTCCGCCAGGGTGGCTTCCAGGTTGGCCGCAGTCACGCGGACGGTCGGCACCGGTTCCTGCACCTGGCCGATACGGGTATCGCTTACCGCCTTGGTCGTATCGAGCGCACGCAGGGCGGCCGTCGTCTCCAATACTGGCTGCTGCTTTTTGGAATCCTGGAAGGTTTGCAGCACCTTGGTGAGCTGCCCGAGCTTGTCGAGAATCACTTTTTTCTCATCCTCGCTGAGCGTTGCCTTGAATTTGCCGTCGTTGTCGCGCGGCCATCCCAGTGCGTCCGCCATCGGTCCGACGAGGAATTCCTCCACCTTCTTGTCGAGTCCCAGTGCCCCCGGAGTGATGGCGCCGATGAGCTTGGCGAAACTCATGGAGAGTTGCGTCGCCGTGATGGTGCCGCGCACGATGCCGTCGCGGATCTTCTCAAAATTGCCTGGAGTGAATTCATCGACCGACGTCTTCACGGCCGCATCCAGACGGTCGAGGTGGAACCGCTTGATCGACCCCATCTTGCCCGCCAATTCGACGCGCTCTTTCGGCCTCAGCGACAATTCGCCGCTTTCCGGGGTGAGGTCGGTATTGAATTTGCCGAGAAGCCCCTGCGCGGTCGTGATTTCCGCCATGCGCTGGTGGTAGCCCGCCAGCTCGTGCGTGAGGGCGACGATCTCGCCCATCATTCCCTTGCGTTCTGCGTCGATGGCGTCGAATGCCACGCGGCCTCCCTCCCGGCGGAGCCCGCCGTCGCGTACGAAATCGGACTGCGCCTTGATGAGCTGTGTGTAGCGCATCTGCAGGATGTCGATGAACAGCGTCTGCGGCAAAAAGCCGTCATCGACGCCTTCGATCTTCTCCTTGCCCGCGCAGATCTTGATGATGCGCGCTTCGAGCGCGTTGGCCTGGTCCTTGATGCCGTCCTGCACCCCCACGGTCAGCACGCGCTGATTCATGGGCGAGAGGCGGTCGAATTGCTGTTTGCGTGCTGCCACGAATTCGTCGCGGCGCTTCTTGGTCGGTTCGTCGTTGGGATTGGTTTTCAGGTTTTCGTTGAGTTCTGCGATGGTCTGGTCCAGGCGCCAGACGTTGGCGAACGCCACGCGCTCGTTGATGGCTCCCGTCAGGGCGCGCATGTAGACAACCGATTGCTTGCGCTTCTTCGCGACCGTCCGCTGGTCCTCGATCGGCAATGCCGCAATGAGGTCCTGTAGGTGTTCGTGGTGTTCTCCGATCGTGGAGATGTATTGGGTGATCTCCGTGAGCGAGACGTTGTAGGTCGCGAGCTGCTGGGACAGGATGAATTCTTCCGGGTGGAAGGTCTTGCTGCGCTCGGGCTTCGCCAAATCCCCGGCGAACTGCAGTCCGCGGCGGGTCCAGTGGACGCGGTTGGCGTTTGTAAGTTCATGAAAGCCCGTCACCACCTGGCGGCCGCGCAGATCCTGAATGGACCGCAGCAGGGACACTTCCGTCGGTTCTTCCGGGAATTGCTGCCGCGTACCCAGCGAGCGCTGCAGATGCTGCTGCTCCTGCCGAAAGTCACGCCACGTTTCCGTGGACTCTTTCACTTCTTCCGGACTGAGTTGTTCTTCTTGTACTTCTGCCATAGTTACATGGGACTGTTACCGGGGGCGGATTTGAGAGGAGGAATCACTTTGGGTGCCGCTTCCTGGATGGCATCTTCGACGGCCTTGAGCGGCGGGGTGGCTTGAGGGAAAGCGAACTGCCCCTGTCCGGGCAGCACCATTTCCTCCGTCGCGCCCGGTACGAGCGCCTTCGCGACGTTCGCCGCTTTGCCGGAGTAATTCGGCAAGTATTTCAACAGCAGGTCGCCGAGGAAGTAGTACGCCAAGCCAACCAGTCCGGCCGCTCCCGCGAGGACGAGCAATGTCTTCACCGGGTGGCGGAAGGGATAGGTGATGACGTTCTTCACGCGCTCGAGGACACTCGGCGAATCCGATGACCTCGCACGTTCGGCCCGGTCGACGTTGTTCAGGTACGACCGCTTTTCGTTGAGCGTCTCGCCGACCATGTCCAACTGCTGGCGCAGTTCGGACGCGCTGAAATGCGGATCGCGCGAGCGAAGGTCATCTTCGTGACGGAGCAAGTCGCGGTACAGCCGCTCGCGGCCCTCCACGCTCCGCAGCGACGTCGTGACCTGCTGGTAACTGCGTTCGAGGTATTGCGACAGCCGTTCGGGCGTCGGATAGAATCGCTCGCGTCCTGTCGGCGCTGCTGGTTGTGCGACGCTCATTGGGCGGGGTGGGGGAGATTCTGTGCTTCGATGTGCGCGTGGCGGATCTGCGTCAATGCCTCGATAAGGCCCAAAGCCTCGTTCTCCGGCGTTCCTGCTAACAATTCAGCCACAAGCGAGCCGAGCAGCACGGGGCCCAGGACGAAGCACAGCTCCGTGACGTCATCCTTCGTCATGTCGAATTGCGCGCGATCGATCAAATTCAGCAGGTCGCCCATGTCATCGAGTGCGGAAGCGCGGTCGGCGAATTGCTGGAGCGTCGGGTTGCTTACGTGCAACAACCGGAAGCGCGCCTGCATGCGTGCCGGCGAATCCGTTCCCGACGTCTCCTCATGCACGACATCGCAGTCGCCGCACAGTCCTTGCCATCGTGCACGGAGTGCCTCTTCTTCTTGGCTCGTCATGAAGAGTGTGTGTGTTGCCATCTTTCTATACTATCACATTTTGTGCATTTTATCAAATGCGGCGCTTATGTCTGGCAGATGAGGCTTCGTGGACAGCGACGCATCAAACTGCTATACTTTTTCGATACCGCAAAAGCTCAAACCGTCTTCTTCCATACCTCTATGACCACGCAGGATCTTCAGACCTTACTGTACGACGGCATCGACGGGTACGCCCTCTCCAGTGCCGGGCGCGAGCGGTATGCCTCCTATTCCGAAAATTTCACGTACGGCGAGGTCACCCCAGAGGTGACCGCCAACATGCTGTCCGCCGCAAACGCCCAACCGGGTGAGGTCTTTTATGATCTCGGAGCAGGAACCGGGAAAGGAGTGTTGTATGCCGCCTTCATGTCAGACTTGGGCAAGTGCGTCGGTATTGAGCTGATCGATGAGCTCCACGGGGCGGCGCAGAACGCGCTGGCGCGCTACAACGCAGAAGTCCGTCCGGTTCTTCCGGCTCATAAGCAGGACCAGGACATTCGGTTCATCTGCGGCGACATGCTCGCCCATGACTTCTCCGACGGCGACATCGTCTTCATGCACTGCACCTGCTTCTCACCGGACTTGATGCAGCAAATCACACGCCTCTGCGAAGGATTGAAGGCGGGGTCGCGCGTCATCACCGTCAGCAAAGGATTGGAATCTCCTCACTTCCAGCTTGTCCTCACGCAGCCATGCCAGATGGCGTGGGGGAGTGCGACGCTCTACTACTACCAGCGAAGCTGATTGCCCCTTTTACAAGCAAAAAACCGCGCTATGCGTTCTGCTTATGCGTGGTACATCCCGCGCACTTCGAAGAGCAGCCAGAAGCCGATCAGCATGCCCAGGATGCTGCCGAGTGATCCATATCCCACGAGGAACTGAAGGATCAGGCCGGCGCCGGAGATGACGTTGCCATAGAAGAGCAGATCCCAGCCCCGCTTGCTGCGCTCGCTCAGCGGTTTATAGGCCATCAAGTCGAGCACGGCCGAGATGAATCCCAGCACGAGCGCGAGCATCCAGACGAACGAGAGTCCGCCGGAGAAGAAGATGGCGTAGGCGAAGAGGCTGGTAAATACGCCTGTTCCCCAGATGGTCGCGATGCCGAGGACGCCGCCGATGAGGGCCAGCCACGGTGCGATTTTCACCAGTGTCTGCCGCACGTTGTGCGAGAGATGGGGGGTCTTTGCAAAGAGGGGCGCCATCCAATTCTCGAGGGCGCTGGCGTGCTTACGAAAGTGATGCAGCATAGAGAGTGAGCTGGAAGAACTCGCGCCAAACGTATGCTTTCGCACGAATGACTGCAATGGACATTTCGGCCCCTTGCGGGTGGATCACTCCTTCAGCAACTGGCGGCGCTCATCCTCCGGCAGGGCGCTCGCGAGCGTGTCGAGAGCACCGTTGGACTCCGCGGTCGCATCGTTGACCAACTTGTCGACCTTCGCCTGGAACGCCTCATCGGCCAGCGTCGGATCCTTGAGTGCACGAATCACTTCGGTCACCGCTTCCTTCAACAGCTCCTGTGAATGGATGAGTTGCTTGTGCGCCTTGAGGACCGTCTCGTCCTTGGGTGCTTCCATGGCATTGAGCTGGGCGATGCTCGACTCGAGGCTGCCAAGCAGTTTCTGCGCCGCGTCAACGCTGGGCTCGTCCTCGGACATGGCGCGCTCGAATTCCGCACCCTGTATTTCGATCGATGCCGCGAGCGGTCCGACTTGCTGCAGGTAGAGACGTGCTTCGGCGGCGCCGTCCGGTTCAACGGTACAGGCGGCAAGTGCGACGACGAGGAGAAGGGAGGTGAGTCGAGCGGAAGGACGCATGGAAGATAGGTAGTAGCCCTATTCTACATGGATGTCTATTCCTGACGAAACCATGCCTGTTCGTTGCCTCTTGCGCCTGTCAGTTCTAGGTCTTTCAGCGAGTCGGTTTGTGATTGTAGACGTAGGTTTTATCCATGGCCGTCCACCAGACGCGTGAATCGATGCAGAGCGGGTTGCTGTCATCCTGGCAGTCCTTGTTCTCCAGCAGGTTGCCGTGCTTCACGACCGCCAACTGCGTGTTGTCCTGGTACGGGTCTTCCTTCACCTGTTTCACCGTGAGTTGGTGAAGCTCTTCCGGATCCATGTTCGGGTGTTGTTGCGCCAGCGCCTCGCGGCGTCGGTCGTAGGCGCGCGCGAGACCGAGGAACATCTGCTTCTGTGCCTCGTCCTGGAATGCCTGCAGGGCATCGCCCACCGCGGTGACCGCGCCGAAGGCAGTGCCGGCCGCGCCTTCCACCGTTTCTTTCACCGTGTCCTTCAGCTTCTCGGTGGCTTGATCCTTCGCCTTGCTGATGATCGTCTCCTGGATGCGGTCCTTGCGGCCCTTCTGGAGGAAATCGATCTCCCCCTGACGCTTGAGCATCGTCGCATAGACGGTCAGCGCATCCTCCGCCTGGGCGTTCTCGGCGGACAGCCCCGTCGGCTTGTCGGCGCCGAACACGCGCTCCTTGATGCGATCGAAGAGGCCTTTCTCCAAGATCTTGTCCACGGACATGCGGTCGATGTTCATCGATGGGTCGTACGCGTCGATGAAGAGGCGCTTGAGATCCTTCAGCGTGTCGACCGTGGCATTCACCTGCTCCCACTTCTCGCCCCCCTTATCCAGGAAGTGCTTGTAGGCCTGCAGGCCCGCGAGCTTGTTCGGGTCCGTCTCGTCATCGATCGCCTTCTCGAGCAGCTCCATGTACTTGCCCTTCGCCGCGTCGGCGATGGTGGTAAGGTCGCCCTCCACCTTGCTCTCGATGGCATCGTCGCTGCCTTCCTCCTTCGGCGGACGTATGGCGCAGGTCTGTGCCTTCTTGTCGAACGCGTAGCCATCGCCGCACTCTCCGAACTTCTTCGCGTATGCCGTGCGGCACTTGATCTGATCCTCTGCGTCCTTGCAGGAATCGACCGTGTGATTGCGGAACACCCCGTCGAGGCACTCCTCCTTGGAATAGCTCATGAAGCCTCCTTCGATGCTGTCACACACCGACGGATCGCCGGTGTTCTCCGCGATCTGCAGGAAGCACTTGTCCTTCGGCGGGTTGCTGCCCTTGAAGTTCTTGCCACTCACCTGGTCGCAGGTCTCAGGTTCCGCTTCCTGCACGGCGGCAGCCTGGTAGCAGTGATCGCTGTCGGGCGATGCTTCGCAGAAGACTTCCATCACGTCACCCAGGCATCCGCAGAGCAGCAGGGTACACGGGAGAGCCAAGACGGGGAGCAGGCGGCGGTTCATGCGGTCTTCTTCGAGGGGATCAGCGAGAGGAGGAACATGAGGGAAAGCAGCAGTCCCATGCCGAAGGAAGAGAGGAACAGCGGCTTGGCGATGAGGTCGATGATGGCCTCCGCGAAGGGCGTGTAGCGGGGCTCATTCATGACGAGCTCCCAGGACACCATCATCCACGGCAGCACTCCCGCGAACAGCAAAGGTACGTGGAGGTAACGGTTGGCTCGAAGGTGCAACAAACGACGGATGCCGTTGAGCAGCGCGATGAGCAGCAGGCACAGGAGTCCGACGATGGGACCCGTTGCCCAACCGCCAATGGTCACCCAGCGCACGACTTCTTCTTGTGATGCGGTCGTTCCGCGCGCGATGAACCAGGCGGCCGCGCCCTCCGTCGCGACGGCGAACGCCGTAGCCGTGACGACACCGGACCAAGCCGAGCGGAGGAAGCACTGCATTGCCTGCGATTCTCGCAAATCCCCCCTCCGCCAGCAAGGCGGAGAGGGGAGGTCGCTTCTTTCGTGTCTTTGCTTATTCGATGATGATCTGCCCCGTCATGTCGCGGTGGCCGGGTCCGCAGGGGATGCCGCAGCGGAATCCGAACGTGCCGGTGGTGTCCGTCGGGATCGTGAAGTCCTTCGTTTCCCCCGGTTCAACGGCGACGTTGAGCCCGAGGTCGTTGGCCATGAAGCTGTGGTCGCCCTCGACGCCCGTGAGGCGGACGGTGACCTTCTCGCCCTTCTTGAGGCGGATCTCTTTCTGGCTGAACTCCCAGTCGGTGACGGTCATCGCGATGACGCGCGGCTCGCCCTGGTCGGTGCCGGCGGTGGTGTTATCCGCGGAACCGGTGTCGGTCGTGTCGGCCGGGGAGGGCGTGCTCTCTTCCTGGTCGGAAGAAGGGATACCCGTGTTGTCCGCCGGTGCGGGAGTCTGGGTGGAGCAGGCGGCGAGCACCGCGCCAGAGGCCATGAGTGATGCGAGAAGCAGGTGTTTTCTCATGTGATGAGGGAAAGGGGGTAAACGAGAACGAGTAGGCGGGTAGCATACCCAATACCTCGACGGCATTGAGAGAAAAATCGCGAAATGCCGAGGGCTTCATCCTATTGGTGTCGTATTAAGAGCAGATTAAGGTCTTTCCGAGCGCCGGAAACGGTGCGAACTGCGCCTTAATGACGTCTTAAGGCGGGTGTTTTAGGCTATACTCACCCTCTCCCATGCATATCCTCCTTATCGAAGACCAGGCGAAGCTTGCCGACAACATCCGGCAGTATCTTGAACTCGAGAAGTTTGCCGTCACCGTCTGCCGCGACGGCACCACGGGATACGAAACGGCGATGACCCGGGAGGTGGACCTCATCATTCTCGACATCAACCTGCCCGGCATGGACGGGTACACCATCTGCGCCATGCTGCGTGAGCACGGGCGAAGCATGCCGGTCCTCATGCTCACGGCCCGCACGACCCAGCGTGAGATCGTGCACGGCCTTACCATCGGCGCGGACGATTACCTTACGAAGCCGTTCGATCTTGCCGAGCTGCTTGCCCGCGTGCGGGCCCTGCTTCGCCGGCAGCAACCGGACAAGCAGGCGCGTCTGACGGTGGGGGACATCCAGCTGGACCCCAATACCCAGGAGGTGTGGAAGGACGGCAAGCCTGTCGCTCTTTCTCCGAAGGAGTACGCTCTCTTCGAGTACCTTCTGCATCGCCGGGGCGTCGTCCAGGAGCGGTCGTCGCTTCTCGAACACGTCTGGGGCGATCGCGATTCGTTGCTTTTCTCCCAGACGGTCGACGTGCACGTGTCCTACCTTCGAAAGAAGCTCGGGAAGAACGTGATCCGGACGGTCGCGGGTCGCGGGTACCTCATTCCTTCCGCCTGACGTGCTGCAACGCATCGGACATCGCATCGCCCTCCAGTTCACCGCACTGGTCTTTCTCCTGCTCCTCATCAACGGAGTCCTTTTCCTTGCCGCCGATCTTGGCAATACACAGCGCCAGGCACATTTCGTGCTCGATCGCACTGCGCGGCTCATCGCCGACCGCGGCTCCACGGCCCTGGCCTTTCCCGAGAATCTGCCCCCGATGATCCGGGAACGCATGCGCATTCTCGATGCCGACGGAAATGTCGTATTCGGCGGAGCCATGTTCGTGGGCGTTCCCTTCGACGGACAGCTGGGCTTCGACGAGGCGACCGTCGGCACCGATGAGTTCGACGTCCTCACCCAACCCATCATCGGCGACGGAGGCGTCATCGGGTTCCTGCAGGTCGCCGAACGCCAGCACGGCGCGTGGCGCGATCTGCCCGCGCGGGGCCTGCTCTATTTCCTCGTGAGCATCGCGGTCTCCGCCCTCATCTATATCGTCGGCGTCTCTTTCGCGCGCAGAAGCCTGCGTCCGGCGGAAGAAATGATGGTGCGTCTCGAACAGTTCACGCAGGACGCCAGCCACGAATTGCGCACTCCGCTGGCTGCGCTCAGTTCGTCGCTCGACCTCGCACTGCGTACCAAGAAGTATCGGGAGGGGATCGAATCCGCCAAGCAAGACCTGCGGCAGGTCATCGGTTTGGTCGAACGCTTGCTTGAACTCACCCGCCTGGATGCCGCGCTCGTGTTGGAGAAGGCAGATCTGTCTGCCGTCGTCGGACAGGCCGTGGAACACATGCGACCGCTGGCTTCCGAGAGCGGCGTGGCCCTCACCGCTTCCATCGCTGCCAACATCACCGCAAAAGCCGATCCCGCGCTCGTGCGGCAGATGATCGTCAATCTCATCTCCAACGCCATCAAGTTCCGCAGGGGCAAACAACCGACGGTGACCGTGACGCTCACCCCTTCGGCCATCCTCGTGGCAGACAACGGCATCGGCATCGCCTCCGGCGACTTGCCAAACCTCTTCAACCGTTTCTACCAAGTCGACCCCTCCAGGTCCGGTGGCGGCTTCGGCTTGGGGCTTGCACTCGTCCAGCGCATCGTGCATCTCCACGGCTGGTCCATCGACGTCGAGAGCAAGCCGAATGTCGGCACGACGTTCAAGGTTGGCATCGCGCGGACCCGCGAGCGGGCAAATGTCGCCTGACGCCTCGTCGCACGAACATGTCCAGGGGACTGCCCGAGCCGATTCGCCGCCTTCGGTTATACTGTCCCCATGCTCCACCCGCACGCGCTTCCCGTGGACGAAGGACAGAAGTCCTATTTGTCGACAGCGCGCACGAAGAACTTGGCCGACGGCGTGTTCTCCATCGTGATGACCCTGCTCGTCCTCGAGTTGAAGATTCCGGATATCAAACCCGGCCAATTGTGGGGATACCTCGCGGCATCCTGGCCGATCTATTTCAGCTATGTGGCGAGCTTCGTGATGCTCGGCGTGTTCTGGGTGAGCCATCACATCCTCTACACGAGCATCCGTTTCACGGATCGCCTGTTCCTGTGGCTGAACCTGCTCTTCCTTCTCGCCCTCTCCGTCATTCCGTTCACCACGGCCCTGCTCGGTCAGTACTGGACGGTGCGGTACGTGCCCGTGCTTTACGGCGTGCATCTGGCGATCATCGGTTTCCTCGCCTATGCCCAGTGGAGTTACGCGACGACGCACCACCGATTGGTGGATCACCGCATCTCTCCCACGCTCGTGTCCTTGGTGAAGCGCCGCATCCTCCTGACGCCCATCGTCTGCGCGCTAGCAATCGGTCTCTCGTTCTTCAGCGCTTCCGCGAGCATTGCCCTCTACCTGCTTTTGCCGATCTACTACATCATGCCCGGCAAGATCGATGCGTTTTGGTCGCGCGACGCCGAGCCGCATTCCCACGTTCACTGATCAACGCGCTGTGCTTGTCGTCGACGTACTGCGGGTGCTTCTGCGATAGCTGTACAGCTGGCTGCGCAGCTGTTTCGCGGGGATGGCGAAGCCGATGCTTTGGCTGCCCGCCGCGTACGCGACGTTCATGCCGATCACTTCGCCGCGCGAGTTGAGCAGGGGTCCGCCGGAGTTTCCCGCATTGATCGCCGCATCGGTCTGCACGACTTCATCCAGGTACTCGAGCGAGCCGTTGGTGTCCGGGTTTTCGGCTTCGATCGTGCGTCCGAGTCCCGAGACGACGCCCACGCTCACCGTGTTGCTCAATTCCCCCAGCGCGTTGCCGATGGCGATGGCCGTCTGGCCGAGTTCGAGCGTGTCGGACTGCGCCAGGCGCAGGAAGAAGGACCGCGGAATATCGGCTCGCAGCAGCGCCACATCTTCGGCCCTGTCACGCTGCACAACGACCGCGTCGTACTCATTGCCGTCGTTCGTCTCGATCGTGTAGCTGGCGTTCTCGGTCACCACGTGGCTGTTGGTCATCAGCAGGCCGTCCGACGTGATGAAGAATGCCGTGCCGCCGGATTCCGCTCCGTTGCGGGTTGTGGCTTTCACGCTCACCACTGCCCGCTCCGCTCGCTTGATGATGTTGATCCTCTGGCGTTCGAATGCCATCAGCATCGTGTCATAGGGCGTGGCCGGCAGCGTCGTGACCTCCTGGGCCGAGGCAATCGCCGGAACGGCCACGAAAGCAACTGTGAGGAGGATGGACGACTTCAGAGTGGTGCGCATACCGCGGCATGGTGAATGTTTTGTCCGCTGTGTGCTAGTGCTTTGTGGCGAAAAATCGTTGCGCTTCCTGCCTGTCCCTCTGCTGCTAGAATTGCGGCATGAGTTATCCCAAGCCGGGTCCCGCACTGTCCGGTCTGCACCAGCCTTCAGTCGCTTCGGACGCCGTGCGTCTCTTGGACGCATCGAATGTGCCCGTCGACGTACAGTATTTCGCCGATGCCGGCTGGGTGCTGGAGGTGCGGTATGACGAAGCGTCCGCCGTGCGGCGGCAACCCTTCACCGGGGAGCAGGAGTCATGCAAAGCCTTGCCACTTGCATGCATCGAAGACGATGGCTGGCGCATCAGCACGGGAATCGAGACGTGCCATATCGCCGCAGACGGCACAGTGACGCTGGCGACGAACGGGAAGACGTATTTCCGCACCACAAACAGCCCCTTCAGCCGCCACGAAACGCCCGTGGAGATATCCGAATATCTGCAGGCGACCGAAGTGGAGGATTTCAAAGAGCGCGCGGCCTTCATCACGCGCGGACTCAGTTTCGCTTCGCAGATGGTCCGGTTCTCCTACCCGCGCCCGGAAGGCGTGGTGCTCGGTCTGCCTGGCCAGAGCGGCGAAATCAACCGCAACGGCTACCGCTTCGAGTTGTACAACACCGACGACTTCAACCATCTGCCCTCACGAAAGCCTCTGTACCAGAGTTGGCCCATCCTCTTCCACCGCGATGCGACGGGGGAGGGTTGGGTATGCGTATTCCACGATAATCCCTGTCGCACGTTCGTTGACCTTGGCGAATTCTGGTCCGACCGGGTGACGTTCGAGTCCGTCACGGGCAACACCCGGGTGTATGTCCTGCATGCCGCCACCCTCCCCGCACTGTGCGCTCGCCTGAATACGCTTCTGGGCAAGCCGCTGCTGCCCCCGGCCTGGGCTTTCGGCTATCAGCAGTGCCGCTGGTCGTACATGAACACGACCGAAGTACGGTCCGTCGCTGCCACGCTGCGCAAAAAGGACATCCCGTGCGATGCCATGTATTTCGACATCGATTACATGAACGGCTTCCGCGTCTTCACGACCGATCCCAAGCGTTTCGCCGATCTCCCCCAATGCATCGCGCAGCTGCGCAACGACGGTTTCCACACTGTCGGCATCATGGATCCCGGCGTGAAGGTGGACGACGGGTACGCCGCCTACGACGGCCTGAAGCAGCTGGGGAAATATTGGAAGAATCCCGACGGTTCCGACTTCATCATCGTCTGCTGGCCGGGGCCTGCCTTGCTGCCCGACTTCGAAGATCCCGCGGTGCGCGAGTGGTGGAGTGAGAGGCAAAAGGAATGGCTCGATGCCAATCCCTTCGACGGCGTGTGGAACGACATGAACGAGCCCGCCACGTTCGACGGTGGCAACCCCAAGCTCTCCACCGCGGTGACCGAAAGGGGGTCGGTGATTCCTACGTACAACCTCTACGGCTTCTCGATGGCTCGCGCCAGCGCGGATGGCCTTCGCAAAGTCCGTCCCGGCAAGCGCCCGTTCGTCATCTCACGCTCCGGCTATCCCGGATTGCAGCGCAACGCCGTGATCTGGCACGGCGACAACCATGCGTGGTGGGAACACATGCGCTGGGCATTGGATACGGCCGTGCAGTATTCGCTCGCCGGATGTCACTACACCGGAGCCGACATTCCCGGCTTCAACGGCAATCCTCCCGACGATCTTGCCCTGCGCTTCTTCCAGCTGGGCTCGCTTCTCCCGTTCTTCCGCGGGCACAGCATTTTCTTCTCCCGCTACAAAGAGCCCTACGTCTTCGGCCGCCGCTACTCGGCACTCATCCGTAAGGCGATCATCCAGCGGTACTCGCTGCTGCGCGAGTGGTACTCGGGGTTCGTCCACGCGCAAAAGACCGGCCTTCCGCCGCTCCAGCCCGTCTTCGACGACAAGGGCCAGCTGGCCCGCGACCACGTGCTGTTGTTCGGAAAGATTCTCGCCGCACCGGTGATGGAGCGCGGACAGACGCGCAAGCTCGTCTACCTTCCTGCGGGCGATTGGTATGTCTTGGGCAAGCCCAACCGGCGCCTGAAGGGCGGCCGCTGGCTCTCCGTGCGCATCACCGACGCCAGTCTGCCGATGTATGTCCGCGCCGGGAGCATCCTGACGCGCAACAGCGTCGGTAAGAACGCGGCCGAAACCTTCGCCGCCCCCGAGGAGACCGAGGTGTACCTCGATGCGGACGGCAAGGCCGAGGGTTTCTGGTACGGCGATGACGGCGAGTCCCTCGACGATCCGTCCGCCCAGTCGATGCGACTGACGTGGGACGGGGCCGTCGTGATAAAGAAGCCGCTTTAAGCGTCGACCGGCTCGGGCATCACCGTATCCGACTCCTTCATGACGACCTCGGCGTTGAGCTCGCGCATCATGGTGCGCAGGCGCCCGGGATACTCCGTCTTCAGCCGGACGACGGCGTGGATGTTTTGCGCGATGCTCTCCGGATTTCCGGGTTGGACGACATGCAAGAGGTCAGTCATCATCATGTCTTTCACGATCTTCGCGTATCCCGTTCCTCCACCCACGATCACGCCTCCTTCGGCATAGGGCAATCCTTCGGTGTTGTCGCGATCGTCCTTGGCGGCCATGAAGGTTGCCTCCATGGACGACAGGTTCTTGCCGTCGTGGTTCGATGCATTCAGGTACGTTTTGCCGCGGAGCACCCAGGGGATCGCTTCCTTGGGAATGCTCTGGGAGACCACGATCACGCCCGGGAAATCGCGCTCCAGGGCGTCGTACAGCTCCTTGCAGTACTGGATGTACTGGTGGCGCAGCCGATGGTCGGCGTAGTCGGCGATGTCGAACAGTTCATGGAAGAAAAAGAACCGGTATTCCTTCGCCAGGTCCGAGGGATTCTTTCCGAGGGATTCCAGGAAGAGGCGCACGCCCTTGATGAGGGTCGCGGAACCTTTGTGCATGTCGATGCGGTCCGTGCAGACGAACTGATGGGGGATTTCCAGGGTCTCGGCTTCCGCGATGGCCTCCAGGGACCGCTTCTGCCCTGGCTGGAGATTGGCGTAGTTTTTGATCTCCGTGGTGAACGTGTCCTTGTTGATGCGTTGTGCGTCGCTTTCCATCGTGTCGTTGTCGATGCCGAGCTTGAAGCGGGACACCGTCTTCGGAGGCGTCAGTCCCAACTGCAGACATTGACGGAGGAAATTGCTGATGTCTTCTTCCGTGTGGAAATAGACGGCGTCCATCTTGCACATCGTCCGTAGGACGGTCTGTCCTTCGGGATGAAGGATGAGGTTGTCGGCGAGCGGGAAGTGGTGGTGGTAGGTCTGGTAGCACTCTTTGGCGCGCAGATCGTCGGCATACCGGCCCATCACGCGGAGCATGGAGTGCATCGACCAGTGCACCACCGAGCCCGGCTTGATCGCTTCGATCTGCGGGCCGAACTTTTTGGCCAATTCCTGCTTCACGCCCGGATTCTTCGCCGTCACTCCGTGCTGGAGGATGTAGTCGCGGGCGAAATCGAAGGAGCCGATCGCCGCGCGGGAGTCCGTCTGGACTTTGAAGAGGCGGACGATGGAGTCGGCATCCTGGCCCGGCAGCGTCACGCTGTTGGGGTGCAGGATGAGGTTCCAGTCGTAGTCGTCGTAGATGTCCCAGTAGAAATCACCGATGTTCGTGCCTTCCGAGAATTCCCCGACTGGCTGGACGCGCATGCCCAGGTCGCGGAGTTCAAAGGGCTCCTTGTCCATCGAGAGAACCGTCAGGTCCTGCACCGATTGTCCGAGTGCATGCACCAGTTTGGAGCGGTGAGCCTTCTCGCGGGCGAAGACCGTTCCCATGCCTCCTCCGCTCTCTCCTTGCAACAGCGCGCGGGCGTTATCGAACGGATGAGTGAAGACGATGCTTCTGTTGTCGGCGTCCGTAGAGGGGGAGTTGCGCATATTAGAATATTATTGTATAAAGTTATTAAGGCAAGGGAAAATCGCGCTCAGAGTAGCGGGTTCCTCCCCGAGGGGAAGCCCATTTCGGCCCACCTTTTTTACGACTTAGGTAAGCCATTTTTTTGCTGTGCCTGCCGCATCCCTTTCCTCCTCGTCGACGGCGTCTCCCGCCTGCGCATACTGCTGTGGCCCATACCCCTGCCGACGCGGGAAAAGACGTGCCATTTTGCTCAGGCTTTTCCCCCCTCCATCCGCTATCCTTGGGCGCCTCCTCATCAACTTCCCGTCCCAGTATGAACAGTGCCTCCGTCTCCACTTCCAGCCCGGACATCGTCGCGTATCCCATGCAGCGCCCCGAGGGGGTCGTTCTGGATATGGACGGAACGCTCTACGTGAAGCCCGAGTACCATGCCCATGCTCAAGCCGTGGATCGTGGCATTTACGCCAAGTTCCTGCTGGAGAAGCATGGCGTGCCGGATACGCAGGTTGACCGCTTCATCACCGATCAGCGCAAAGCGCTGGGGGCTTCTTTGGGAATCGGGCGTGCAGGATTGACTCAAACACTGCAACATCTGGGCATGGGAACACGCGAATGGCACGAGGGCCGCGGCGAAGGCTACCAGCCTCATGAGTATTTCCAGCCCAATGCAGATCTGCTGCAGACGATCGACGGTCTTCTCGCGCGCTACAAGCGCGTTGCGGTTGCCAGCAATTCGCCTCTGCGGGCAGTGGAGAAGGTACTGACCGCACTCGGCGTTTCCCGTGAAATCCTGCAGCGCCGCCTGCGCCTGTTCGCCGTGGACACACTGGACGTGTGCAAGCCCGATCCGAATTTCTTCCGATCGATTGCCGAGCATTTGGACGTCGATCCGCAGGCCATGATGTCCATCGGCAACGAGGCCGATAAAGACGCGTACCCCGCGGTAGAAGCCGGTATGGGGGCGGCTATCATCAGCGATCCGATGCAGATCGGCGCGGTTTTGGCAGAGCTTGAAGAGGCCGCGAACTACCGGCCCGTGGATATCCAGGCGCTCGTAAACAAGCTCTTCGTGCCCGGCAAGAACCGCGTGGTGGGCATCGTCGGCCGCGCGGGAGCCGGCAAGTCGACCGTTACGAAGCTGTTGGTGGAGGAGATGAACAGGCTTAGTGGCCTCAATTGTCGCAAGTTCAACGGCCACGCCATCGGATTGGATGCCTTCTTCCGTCTTTCCTCGGCCGACCGCGCCAAGTGGCTCGACGAGTTGGGCATCGATCCTGACGAGCGAACGCGCCGCGAGGACCAGGCCTTGTGGTGGGATTTCGATCAGGCCGACCAGGTGCTGCGTGCACTCAGCGCGGGCAGGCCTGTGCACATCGAAGGCGTCTATACCCAGCAAGACCGGGATAAGAAGTCCGGCGTCCTGGACGTCCAGCCCGCACCATCCGAAGAAGGGAACGTCTTCTTCATCGAAGGTGTGGGCGTACCGGAACTTGCCAAGCGCGGGCTTGTTGATGAGTTGGTGTACGTGAATGCCCACGAGTCCGTCCGCCACATGCGCGTCTACGAGCGTGACAAGCGAAAGCGCGGAGAGCGCGAGGCGCGCCGCCGCT
This sequence comes from uncultured Candidatus Peribacteria bacterium, assembly GCA_964427895.1. GTDB lineage: Bacteria > Patescibacteriota > Gracilibacteria > Peribacterales > Peribacteraceae > CAYRUZ01. Next base: position 56,390 of record CAYRUZ010000004.1, on the reverse strand, counting down.
GGGGCATGACCCAAGGGTACGAAGACCGCATGTACGGCGCGGGATCACCCTATATCGACGGGTGCCCGGTGACCGTCATCGACAACTCCCTCGATCAAAATGGCGAGCTCCACTTGCGGCAGTTGCCCGGCAAGATCCCGTCGCGCTGATCAGGCGCGCCTGCGCAGTGACCGCAGGAAGCTCGGGTTGAGTTCGCGCATCGAATCGATGACGTGATCCGCAAGAGGGGACAGCTGTTCGCGCGTGAACGATGTCGTGATTCCAACGCATGCGCTGTCGGCGGCATGGGCCGCTTCCAGTCCGTGGGGAGAATCCTCGATGACGACCGAGCGGTTCGTGTCCACTCCCGCTCTCGCTGCGGCGAGCCGCACGATCTCGGGGTCGGGCTTCTTTTTCGTGATGTCCTGGAGCGACAGTACCGCCGCGAAGTAGTGGCGGATGCCGAATGCGTCGACGGCCTTCTCCAAAAGCGGTTTTTCGTTCTGCGATCCGATGACCATCTTCATCCGGTCGTCCTTCAGCTGCTCCAGGAGGTCGAACGCGCCGTCGACCGGCTTGAGATACTTCGTCACGTCCGCGAGGAAGGCTTTACGCTTCTCCTCGATGAGAACGGCGGCGAGATCCTCGCTGAATTTTTCCCCCAGCGCGTCGCGGAGGAAGTCGATCGATTTACGGCCGACCTTGAAGCGGAACGCGTCTTTCGACAGGCACAATCCGTAACTCGGCAGGATTTCCTGGTAGAAATCGAAGGTCGTCTGTTCGGTCTCGACGAGAACGCCGTCGAAATCGAAGATCACTAACTCGTTGGTCATCTGGGCCATCGTATCAGAATTTCTCCGGGATCTAGGCCTGCTTCTTGGTCGGTTCCGTGAGCGCCTCGCCCGGCTGGGGCGATTTATCCATGTAGCGGTGGATGTAGTACGCGCTGAGGATGTAGCCGATGTGGGAGAACGCCTGCGGGTGGTTGCCCAAGTAGTCGCCCGTCTTGGGATCCACTTCCTCCGCCAGCAGTCCGCTGACGGGCATGAATCCCTCCACGCGCTTGAGCAGCTTTTCCGCTTCGTGTCCGCGCCCGACCGCCGCCAGAGCGGCGATCTGCCAGAACATACAAAAGATGAACGCGCCTTCGCCGCCGGACAGGCCGTCATCGACGAGGTAGCGGTAGACGTACAATTCTTCCTTCGTCAGCTCACGCTGGGTCTCGGCGATCATCTTCTTCGCGCGTTCGTCGTGGCGGCTGATGAAGTTGAGCAGGACGAACATGAAGTTCGTGGCGTCCTGCGCCTCGGTCCCTGCGTGTTGCTTGAAGGTCTTTCGCTCGCTGTCCCAGCAGTGATCCCAAATCCACTTCTCTATCTCCTCCTTCAGCGTCGTCCACGAGGCCTTCTCGGCGTCGGTCAGCTGCAGCTGGTCCGCCAGGCGCAGGGCACGTTCAACGCCCATCCACGCCATCACCTTGCTGTACGTGAAATCCTGGTCGCCGCCGCGCACCTCCCAAATGCCGCTGTCCTTCCGTTGCCAATTGGCGGCGATTCCCCGCACGAGCATGCGGACCACCCCGCGGCCATCTTCGGAGATCGGCAGGCCGCGCTTGCTCATGAAGTAGTAGGCGTCGATGACCGATCCGTACATGTCGAGCTGGAACTGGTCGGCCGCCCCGTTGCCCACGCGCACGGGCTGGCTGCCGGCGTAGCCCGACAGGTGCGCCAAGGTATGCTCTCCCTGGAGGGGTTGTCCCCAGATGGTGTACATCAATCCCAGATCCAAGTCGTAGTCGTCGCCGTCGAAGCGCTTGGCGTGGTCGGCGATCATCTCGATGAACCGGAAGAATTTCCGCGCTTCGTCGGTGTATCCCAGGACGAACAGCGCGTAGAGCGTGAAGGTGGCGTCGCGCATCCAGACGAAGCGGTAGTCCCAGTTGCGCACGCCTCCGATTTCCTCCGGAAGAGAGGTCGTCGGGGCGGCGATGATGCCTCCCGTCGGATAGAACTGCATCAATTTGAGGGTGATTGCGCTGCGGATGAGGTAATCGCGGTTGTAATCGAAGAATGTGCCCTGCGCGAGCCATCCTTTCCAGAACGACCGCGTCTCCTGCTCGAGGTCTCGGTCCAATAAAGCGATGCGTGAGGCGACCGAGTACTCCACGATGATCTGTTTCGTCTGCCCTTCCTTGATGTTGACCGTTATATCGATGCCCGTGCGGGTCACTTTCGTCGTCGTTCCGTCGTTCTTTGGCAGATGCAACCAGAGGGTCCTGTCGTCGATGGGCAGACTGTATTGGCCGTTCTGCATCCGGAACATGGTTCTGTGCTGCGCGTAGTTCGGCCGCGGATCGAACGTGAGTTTCACCGTTGCCGACCCTTTTTTGCCCACGATGGTGCGTACCAGGTAGTGGGGAACCACTTCCTCCGTCGGACGCGGGAGCATGAAATCCCGCACCAGGAAGGCGGCGTCATCCTTCTCGAACGTCGTTTCGACGATCGGCGTGTCCGGGACGTACCGTGCCGCCGCCGCGAAACCTTCGGCGGTGATCGAGAACGATCCCCCGATCTTATCGTCGAGGATCTTGGCGAAAATGCTCGGCGAATCGAAGTAAGGGAGGCACAACCAGTCGATCGAGCCGTTCGACGAAACCAGAGCCGCTGTATGCAGATCCCCGATGACGAAGTACTCCTTGATGGGGTGCATGGTGAACCTGCCCACTCTATCCATCCGGCGATATGACACAACGGAATCCTCTTTACGTCATGTTTTGGGCATTCCAGCGCCGAGATGTAAGTAACGGGCGCTCCAGTCGTCCTCTCTAGCGTATATGTTTTCCGCGCTTTTCCTGTGGCTCATGATCGCATCCAGTACCATCAGGCGACTACCGTCCCGGTGGCAGCCACGGTAATGCCGCTGGCCTTCGAAAGATAGGTGCACTCTTATGCGCTGAGGCGCGCTCGCGTATCCTCGGGACATCATCCTTCTCGTCGATCTCATCCTTGGCTTGGCGTTCCTCGTGGTACTTGGCGTCCTGCTGACGGGCGTCTCCCATTTCTTCGTCGGCGCCCCGTACGTCCCGACGCCCGCCCGGATCATGGACCAGATGTTCGCGCTGGCGCGACTGAAGGGGGCGGAGGTTATCTACGACCTCGGGGCGGGGGATGCGCGTTTCCTCATCGAGGCGAAGCGTCGGTATCCCGGCATCGTCGCCAAGGGGTGCGAGATCGTCCCGACAATCTGGCTCTTGGGCCGGTTGCGCATCTGGTGGTCGGGGCAATACGTGCGGCTGACCCGCGACAACGCGCTGGCCATGGACGTCGCTGACGCCGATGTGATCTTCCTGTATCTCACGCCGCCGCTCATGAGCAAACTCCTGCCGTCCTTCAGGCGGACGCTTCGGCCGGGGACGATCGTGGTGACGCACGCATTCGCGCTGCCAGGTCTTGAGCCCGAAGAGACGGTGCAGGTGCGGGCGTGGCGTCGGACGAAGACGCTCTACCGGTACCGGTTTTAGTCAGGACGAACACCACGACGAGCAGCGCGTAGTAGCAGGCGATGAACCATGGTCCGGCCTGCACGTTGATGGTCGCGTAGGGGACTGCCGCCAATATTTCGGCCGTCTTGAGGATCCACTCCAGCGCCGCCCAGGTGAGCATGCCGACGAGCCGGGCCAGAAATGGGGAGAAGAGATTGAGGGCCAGGCTGATCATGCCGAGGAACATGGCTAGCGGGATCGCGGGCGCGACGAGGACGTTCGCCAGCGGCGAAATGAGCGACACGCGCCCGAACATCCAGGCGATCCAGGGCGTGGTGGTGATCTGCGCCGACAGGGTGGTCGTCATCTGCTCGCGTAGACCCGCGGTGTTCGGGAGGTAGGCGGTCAGCGGTTGCACAAGGTGGCCGAACTCCGCCAGGCCGATGACCGAGAGGAACGAGAGCTGGAATCCCATGTCGTGCCACGGCTGCAGGGGATGCCAGAGTCCCAGGACACACAGAGTCCAGAGGATGGATAGCCGCACGTCGGTTTTGCGGCTGAAGAGGAGGGCCGCCAAGCCGAGACATCCCATGACGGCCGCGCGGACGACTGGTGCCCCGCCTCCGGTGAGAATGGCGAACAAGGCAATGCCGACCGCAGACACGAGAATCCGTACCGTCAGCGGCACCCAGCACAGCAGGCAGAACACCGTCGTCGCCACGAGCGTGACATTGTACCCCGAGACCGCGACGATGTGCGTCAGTCCGACCGCCGTGATCTCGTCCTCCACGTGCTTGGGCATTCCGCGCCGCGATCCGAGTATGAGGCCGGCGAGCAGCGACGCATGGGGTTCGGGGTAGATCCGGTTGATCCGTTCTTCCAGGTTCGCTCGCAGGTCATGGAGAGCCGTTGTCAGGCTTGTCGTTCTCCTTGGTGTGAGTACGTCGATACGGTCGGCCGTCAGGATGACGCCGATGTTCGACAACGCGAGATAGCGCTGGTAGCTCTCGGGCATCGGCCGCCGAAGCGCGCCCTCCACTTGTATGGCGTCGCCTTCGTTGAACCGCGGTTCGCTGTCGGCATCCACCCGAACATAACCGTGAAATGCGTCACTCTCCACCACGTACGCCGTCTTTCCGAACCGCCGGTCGGGTGCATCGATGATCCGCCCTTCCACGATGACCGGAATGCCAATGGTGTCCTGCGGAGGGTTAAGGTCGGCCTTGTCCTGCAGGTGCCAGGCGGCGAGGGCCGTGAGCAGTCCCATGCACACGGGGAGGCCGATGCGCATGCGGGTGACGAAAGAGGCGAGTACCGCGACGGATCCGCCTCCGATCATGAGCATCCATGCAGTGCTTGGCGTCGGTGCCAGCAGGTGCAGTGCCGCGGAGCCGCCGATGATGCCGCCAATGGCCGCGTAGCCGACCCGGTATCCGCGTTGCATGGGAATACTGTGACCGACGTGGCCGACAAAGGTTGGCTGCGTCCGTCACCCCGCCCCTTCTTTCCGGTAATGAACGCACTCCAAGCCCTCACCGCCCGTTCTCGTCTCAGGCGGAACCCTTGTGCCGCAATGCAGCGGTGCCCAACGCGCACCATTCATCGATGGACAGCGTCTGCGGCCGGCGCGAGGCATCGATCCCGGTCTGCCGCAGGGCGTAGTCTCCTTCCTCGTGACGTCCGAGCGTATTGTTGAGGGTCTTCCGCTTGCCGGCGAAGGCGATCTTCGCCAAACGCAGCGCGCTCTCCATCGTCTGCTCGTCTGTCTTCGGCGTATCGAAGCAATCGACCTGCAGGACCGACGACTCCACCTCCGGCGGCGGCAGGAACGCCGCTTTCGGTACGTGCCGGATGATCCGCGGGGAGCCGTACATGCCGACGACGATGCTCAAGAGGCTCGCGTTCTCTGGGTCGCAGATGCGTTCGGCGACTTCGCGTTGAATCAACAGCGTGAGGGACGTGGGCGGGCGCGGGGATTCCAAGAACGCGTGCCGCAGCAGGGGGGACGTGATGTGGTACGGGATGTTCGCGACGATCTTGTACGGTTCGTTGGGGAACACGGCCTTCAGTGCATTGCCCTCCTCGACCACGAGTTTCGGGTGCACGTTGCCGTCAGGCGACGTGTAGATGGCAAGTAGGGGGATCATGCGGCGGTCGAGCTCCACCACCTGGACGCGTTTGCTGCGAGCCAGCAACTCTTTTGTCAAAATGCCGATGCCCGGTCCGATCTCCACCACCGTGTCCTGCTCCGTCAGATGCGCCGCATCGATGATGGCGTCGAGCACTGCCTCGTCCACGAGAAAGTGCTGGCCAAGGTCGGTATTGAGCCCCAGCTTGTGCGCTGCACAGAATTGCCGGATGTCGGATGCGAGTGACACGGAAACAGACTGACAAAATAGACGGGATTCGTCCATGTGCTAGTGTAACGATCTGTATTTCTCCTCGTCTTAACAAGCGTATGCACACCACCCTGTTTTCCCGCCTCGCCGCGGCGGTTCTGCTCGTGCCGTTCGTGGCCGTTGCCGCGTCCTTCCCGGATTCCCCGCGCGATCGGGCGAGCGACGTGTCCATCGATACGCTCGCTGACCTCGGCATCGTCGCCGGGCACGACGACGGATATTTCCGCCCCTATGATCCGGTGAATCGGGCGGAATTCGCGAAGATCGTCATCAATACCTACGGTTATCACGACGCCGCTCCCGGCGGGTGCTTCGTCGACGTGCCGGTCGGTGCGTGGTTCGCCCCCTACGTCTGCCGCGCCAAGGAGCTGGGCATCGTGACGGGACACGCCGACCCGAATCTGCCGCGTTCCCAGTGGCGCTTCAAGCCTGCGGAACAGGTGCAGTATGCAGAAGCCTTGGCCATGCTTTCCCGCGCCTTCGGTTACGAAGGCGAAGCGGGTGGCGCCTGGTACGACCGGTACCTGCGCATCGCCGAAGACGCCAACATCGCATTGCCAGGCATTGCACCGGACGCCCAGCTGACGCGTGCCCAGACCGCCCGCTTGGCCCTTCTTTTCCTCGCCGATGCCAAGGGCGACCTGCCGTTGCTCTATGACGTCATCAACGGTTATGCCTCCGTGGGCCGCCTCGTCGATGCCTTGGACGGAATCGCTTCCAGTTCGTCCTCCTCGTCCTACCCGTGGCAGTCGTCGTCTTCGTCTTCTTCCTCGTCTTCCAGCTCACGCTCGTCCTCTTCGAGCCCCATCTCCAATACGCCCATCCGCTCCAGCTTCCTCTTGCTCGGCAGCACGTCTCCGGTCATCGGCGCCATTCGCGTGTTCCCGGAGCAGGAGCCGCTCCAGGTCACCAAGATTTCTGTGGTGCTTCCTTGGAATGCGACGTCCATCGACAGCGTGGATCTCTATGATGGCGACGGCTATTTCCTTGGATCAGCCACGTTGCGCGGCGATTCGAACGTGACGAATACCTTCAGCCTCACTTTGCCCGTTGGCACGTTCACCATCGATAAGCAGGAGACACAGAAAATCTCGGCGCGCGTGCACATCAAGAGCGACGGCAACGGCGGCATCAGCGGTCAGACGGTGCAGGTCGTCTCGTTCTCCGTGGAAGGCAACGGCGCATGGAGCAACAATGCCTACGTCTCGTCCAACAACGAGACGTACCTCATCTTCCAGACCGCCAAGGCATCCATCACGCGCATCGTGAACCTCCTGTCGGGCGATAATGTCCTCATCGAGGGAACCAACCAGGTGCTCGCGAAGATGCGGTTCGAGACGCAAATCGCTGATGCTTCTACCGTTCCCACCCTGCGTACCCTGTACTTCCAGGTTCCGGCAACCAATGCGACCGTCTCCAATGTGACCCTGACCAATCAGGACGGAGGCGTGACGGTTCAATGCCCCCTCACGGGTTCTATCGCCACCTGCAGCGGGGTCGAAGCGCTCGGTTCGCTCTCGACGGCCGGGCAGACCTTGGTGCTTCGCGGTGACGTCGATATCGCCCCGTCCGTTTCCAACGCGACGGTCCGCGCTTACCTCAACGATCCCGGCAGCCCCCTCTCGCCGGGCGACATCGTCTGGTCCGACGGCGACACCGTCTTCGATTGGGTCGCGCTGGACAGCCCCGCCATGGCCGGATCGGCCCTGCGGCAATAATCCGCTTCTCATCACGGAACCAAAGGAGGGCGTCGGCCCTCCTTTTTTACAGCGCCTTCAACGGGGCGATGCTGAGAGCGAGCGTCTTGGTCTTCCCGTTGTCGAAGCGGATGTCGACGATGTCGCCACGCCGATCCAGGATCGTTCCGGCTCCAAAGACCGGGTGCGCCACGCGCAACCCCGCGACCATTTCACTATGTGTCAGGCCGTCTTGGTTCATATCATCGTCCCCGCCGAGGTCCTGGTTGAATTCGATGCTCACGTCGTTCTGTCGGTAAGGTTGGAGGGGTTGTCCGGGGCGGGAGGCAGACATGGGCGTCATGGCTTTGGCAGCCGTCCAGGCGAACGCGGAGAGCACGTCGTCGCTGCGGCGCTCGGTCACCTCGTCGGGCAGGTCATCCAGGAAGCGGCTCTTTGCATTGGCACGGCGTTCGCCCCAGAGCAGGCGGCTCTGGGCGAAGAAGATACGCAGCTGCGTGCGGGCGCGCGTCATGCCCACGTACAGCAGACGGCGTTCTTCCTCCAACTGCTCGCGGTCGAAGAGGCTGCTGGAGTGCGGGAAGATGCCTTCCTCGCACCCGGCGATGATGACGTGCTCGAACTCCAGGCCCTTGCACAGATGCAGGGTCATCATGGTGAGGGCATCGCCCCGGGTCTCGGCGAGTTTGTCGACCTCGGAGACGAGGGCGGCTTCCTCGAGGAAGCTGGTGAGCGAGGTGCGGGGATCCAAGTGGTCGTACTTCTGCATCACGGAGAGCAGTTCCTGGACGTTGAGCCAGCGCTCGTCGCCTTCTTCGGTGCCGTCTTTGATCCAGGCACTCATGTCCACCTCGTCCAGCAAGTCCGCCGTGAGCCTGCTGACGACGGCTTCCTCGCTGCGACGCGCCAGGCGCTCGATCAGGTCGGTGAACCGGCGGATGCGTTCCCGCACCGGCATGTCCAGATCGGGGATCTCATCGATGCGCAGGAGGCATTCCCAGAGCGATACGCCCTCGGTTTGGCTGAAGGTCTGGATGCGTCCGAGGGTGGTCTGTCCGATTTTGCGCGAGGGCACGTTGATGATGCGCAGCACGCTCACCGTGTCCTGCGGGTTGAGGATGGCATGCAGGTACGCCAGTACGTCCTTCACTTCGCGCCGCGCGTAGAACTTCACGCCGCCGAGAATGCGGTACGCCACCCCGCGGCGCATACAGGCTTCTTCGAAGAGGCGGCTCTGCGCATGGGTGCGGTACAGGATCACCTGCTCGTTCAAGGCGGTCCCGCGCCGGTTCATGTCCTCCACCATCTTGATGGCTTCCTCGGCTTCCCTGCGCTCGTCGCTCACTTCGTGGACGATCACTTTCGGACCCTCCGTGCGCTCCGTCCACATCGTTTTCTGCGGGCGATTGGGATTGGCCGCGATCACTTTGTCGGCGGCCGTGAGGACGGGCTGCGTCGAGCGGTAGTTCTGTTCCAGTTTGATGCGCTTGGCATCGGTGTACTCCTTCTCGAATTCCAGGATGTTGCGGATGTCCGCCCCGCGGAACGCGTAGATCGATTGGTCGGGGTCGCCGATGACGCAGAGGTTGCGGTACTTCTGCGCCAGCATGGTGATGAACAGGTACTGCGCGTGGTTCGTGTCTTGGTACTCGTCGACGTGCAAGTACTTCCACGTCTCCTGATAGCGATTCAGGACGTCCGGGCATTCGTGGAACAGCCGCACCGTCTCCAAGATGAGATCGTCGAAGTCGAGCGCATTGGCTGCGGCAAGCTCTTTCTGGTATTCCGCGTAGAGCGTGACGATGCTCTGAAGGCGCGGGGTAGTCGCGTCCTCCATGGCCTCCTTCGGGCTCACTGCTTCCGATTTGAAGCGGCCGATATACCCCAGAGCGGCGCGCGGTTTCAGCTCCTTCTCGTCGATATTCATTTTCTTCAGGAGCGTTTTGATCAATTTCTCCTGGTCATCATCGTCGTAGATGCCGAAATTGCGGTCGCGGCCGAGGTGTTCGATGTCGCGCCGCAGGATGCGCACGCAGATGCTGTGGAAGGTGCCCATGATCGGCAGCTTGTTCTCATGGGATTTGGTCGGATCCAGCGTTTCGTCACCTGTCAGGTGGAGCATGGCCTTGATGCGTTCCTTCATTTCCTTCGCGGCGCGGTTGGTAAAGGTCACCGAGAGGATCTGCCACGGGGGGACGCCGTTGTGGATGAGGTAGGCGATGCGATGGGTGAGTGCGCGCGTCTTGCCGCTGCCCGCCCCTGCGAGGATCAGAACCGGTCCGCTCGTCGCCAAAACGGCTTCGCGCTGCGGCGGATTAAGTGGCCCAAGGATGAGGTCCGTCGAATCCATGAGGCCTGATTCTAGCGCATGCTCCGACAAAGCCCACCGATCACGTTACGCAATGGCGGCGGTGATGCGCGCGAGCAGTTCGTCGATGCGCGCGTCGGGTATTCCGGCGATATTGATGCGTCCCTCGTCTGTGAGGAACACTTTCGCGCGTTTCAATGCGGCGATCTGTTCGGGCGTGAGGGGTAGGGCGGCGAACATGCCGCGTCCGTCCAGGGAATGGGCGAAGGATTCGGGCAATCCCTCCATGAGCCGTTCGCGCTTTTGCCGCAGGACCGCCCGCATGTCCGCCAGGTCGCGCAGCCACTCTTCGCGGTACCGTTCCTGCACGTGTGTCACGACGCTCTGGCCGAACAGTGCGGCGCAGGAGTGCATCGAGCGCAGGATGCGTCCGATGTGGCGTTCGGTCCTCTGGACACTCTCCGCATCCGGGCAAAGGGCAAGAAGCGCGCCCGCGCGTTCCGAATACAACGAATGGTTCTTGGCCCCGGACCACGCGATGAGCGCCGCCACCCCTTTCTCCGCCGCCAGGCGCACTGGCAGCGCATCCTGCTCCGGGCCTTCGCCAAAGCCCTGGTAGGCCATGTCGATGACGGCGATCGCATCATGCGCCGCCATGGCCGCAAATACCTCTTCCCACTGCTCCCGCGTGAAATCCAAGCCGGTGGGATTGTGGCAGCCTGCCTGGAGCATGAGGGCGACGGGGGCCCGCGATTGCTCCAGTGCTTCGATGCAGCCCCGAGCGGAGGGCAAGCCGTCTTCGAGGTAGGGGACCCGCTGCAAAGGCAATCCTGCTCCTTCGGCCAATGTGGGGTAGTTGCCCCATGCGGGCACCGGCAAAACGAGCGTTGCGTCGCCGCTCATTTTCTTCACGAGGTGCAGAGCCACCGCCACGGCGCCCGTGCCGCCGACCGTCGCGGCGCAGCAGACGTGCTTGTGCGCGTCTCCCACCGCGAGGTGCCGCACGGTGTCCCGGAAGCTGGGCGATCCCGTGAGCGGCGCATAGCCGAACCGCTCATGCATCAGATCCTGGGCCAATTCATTCACCGCTTGCTGCACGGATGGCAGAAGGATGGGCCGCGCCTCGTCGTCGAGCATCATGCCGATCGATACGTCGATGCCGTCCTTCCCGGCTGCCCGCGCTTCGGCCAGAAGGGCGAAGATGGGGTCGGGAGTGACGTCAGGCAGACGATGAAACGGCGATGGCATTGGCGGGAGTATAGAGGAGACTCCTTTTGGCTCTCTATACAAAAAACGACCGCCGGTAGAAGGCGGTCATTTCGTAGGAGAGAAAGAGCGAAACTTGTGCGTTTCCGCGCAAGGCCGAACATTTATACGTGAGTGACGAAGTGGATGCAAGTGCTTTTTTTGTGTTCATCCAGAGCTCCCCGCGTTTGAGGGTTCGGTGCTGACGTCTGATCATCTCTTGTCGATTGAGGTTAACGAAGGAAAAGGAATGATTTTTCTAGACCCATAAGCCATTTTGCAGATACTGCTCATATGCTGTCTCCTGCGACCGGCCCCCTCGAATTCGTCGGTGATGTTTTCACCCACGAAATTGCAGGGTTATCGCTCTTGAAAGTGACGCTGGCGGCGGTCGCCGTCGCCGCCGCGATCGGTGTCACGCGCTACGCGTTCAATAAGGCGTTGGGGAATGCCTGAACTGGTCTGAAGGGTGTTTTTCCGCTATACTGAGCGGATGCCCACACAAATGGAAGTCGCCGGCGGCATGGGAGGACCGGAAGTGGTCCGGCCGTTCATTCCCGCCGTGGAAGCGCAGACACGCGTGGGGGCGATCGGCAGCGCAATCTCCGCGCAGCCCGCATCGATGCCGATGCTCGGTCTGCATCTCGGTCTCGGCATACTCGGTACCGCGCTGCCCATTCTCGGCGCCGCGTACTTCGTGCGTGCCGGCGTGCAGACGGTGCTCGGGCAACCGCCGCAGTGGCTCAAGAGCCTGGCATAAAAAATGTCACCCGTCGCGATGCTCAGGGTGACACTTCTTTATCGTAACCGATTTACCGGCGGAATCCTCCGCGGCCGCCACCCGGACCGCCCGGACCACGGCGCGGACCACCGAATCCTCCGGTGCGGGGAGGCGGGGGCGTCCAGCCTTCCGGCGGGGTCGTAAGCTGCTTGATAGAGAGGCGCGTCTTGCCTTCCTGGGCATCGTATTCGATCACCTTGGCCTCGCGCTCTTCACCGAGCTTCACGACGTCCTCGACGCGCTCGGTGCGGCCCCACTGCATCTCGGAGATGTGGATCATGCCGTCCTTGCCCGGGAGGAACTCGAGGATGGCGCCCACGCCGTCGATGATGCGGATGATCTTTCCCTTGTACACCTTGCCCACTTCCGGCTTCTCGACGATCGCCTGAATCCAGGCCTTGGCCTTGGCCATGGCTTCGCCGTTGGCGGAGGTAACGAAGATGAGTCCGCTGTCCTCGATGTCGATCTCGACGCCGAGCTCGCCCGTGATCTTCTGGATCGTCTCGCCGCCCTTTCCGATGACCAGGCGGATGTCGTCGGGGTTGATCTGGATCGTCTCGATGCGCGGAGCGTACGGCGACATTTCCGTGCGCGGTTGAGCGATAGCCTTGAGCATCACTTCGAGGATCTGCGCGCGGCCCGTCTTGGAGCGCTCGAGCGCCTCGGCGAAGACTGCGTCCGGCAGACCCTTGATCTTGATGTCCATCTGGATGGCGGTCACGCCCTTGGCGGTGCCCGTCAGCTTGAAGTCCATGTCTCCGCCGAAGTCCTCTTCGTCCTGCAGGTCGCTCAAGATGACGTACTTGCCCGCGTCCTCATCGGACATCAGTCCCAGCGCGATGCCGGAGACAGGAGCCTTCAGCGGCACGCCCGCGGCCATCAGGGCCAGCGTGGAGCCGCAGGTCGCGGCCATCGAGGAAGAGCCGTTGCTCTCCAGGATCTCGGTGACGGTGCGGATGGTGTACGGGAACGTCTCGGCTGGCGGGAGCACCGGCTCCAATCCGCGCTGTGCGAGGTTGCCGTGTCCGATTTCGCGGTTGCCGACCATGAGGCGGTTGCTCGTCTCTCCCACGCTGAACGGCGGGAAGTTGTAGTGGTGCATGTAGCGCAGCTGGTGCTCGCCCTCCATGCCCTCGACGATCTGCTTGTCGCCCGGCGCGCCGAGCGTGCAGGTGGTGAGGCCCTGCGTTTCGCCGCGCTGGAAGAGCGCGGAACCGTGCACACGGTTCGGCAGGATGTCGACCATCGCAGCGAGCGGGCGGATCTGATCCACCTTGCGGCTGCTCATGCGGATGCCCTCCTCGATGACAAGGCGGCGAACCTCCTTCTTGATCACTTTGTCGACGAGGTAGGCGCCGTGCTTGTAGAGATCGGCCAACTCGGCGTTGTCGCCTGCGGGTCCGAACTTCTCTTCCAGCTTCTTAGCGGCCTCATCCATGAGACCGTTGAAGATCTTGCGGCGGTCGAGCTTCGGCATGTCGTCCTTCACGGCCTTGGTGACCGTCGGACGAGCCCATGCATCGATGAAGGCCAAGCCTTCCTCGTGCGTGTATGCAGCCGGGACTTCGAACTTCGGCTTTCCGACCTGCTTCTGCAGATCCGCGAAGAATTGGGCGATCTTCTGCGCCCACTTCTTGCCGAACTCAATGGCCTTGAGGATGTCCGCCTCGGACACCTCGTTGGCACCGGCCTCGATCATCACGACGCGCTCCAAGGAGGCGGTGACGAACATGTCGAGATCGCTCTTCTCGCGTGCCTCGCGGGTCGGGTTCAAGACCAACTCGCCGCCGATCATGCCCACCCGTACCGTGCCCAGGGGGCCGTCGGCGGGACAGTCGGACAAGGCCACCGAGAGGTTGGCGGCATTGGCGGATGCGATGTCGTGCTCGTTCTCGAAGTCGTAGCTGAGCACCGTGCACATGACTTGGATGTCATTGTGCATGTGCTTCGGGAACATCGGGCGCAGGCCGCGGTCGATGACGCGTGCGAGCAAAACGTAGTCGTCGCTCGGACGACCTTCGCGCTTGCGGAAGCGCGATCCGGCGATCTTTCCGCCGGCATAGAACTTTTCCTGGTAGACCACCTGCAGCGGCAGGAAGTCGACGTTCTCGCGCGGCTTCGCGGAGATGGTGCAGGTACCGAGCGACACGGTGTCGCCCATGCGTACCTCCACGGCGGCGTTCGCCTGGCGGGCAAGCCCGCCGGTGCGCACGACCATCGTTTTATTGCCCAGTTCCAACGTGAACTCTTTGGGCGCGTACATAGAATAAGGGGGAAGGAGTATGGTCCTTCCACGCCTGTCCCTCTCCGCACGGGTCTTTACGGATGCACAGGTAAGCGCAGACGCGTCTGCAATTGCACGTACATCCAGAGGAAGCGGGGGAAGCGGGCGGCGATGGAAAGGATCATCCTTAGTATAGGGATGCGGTCGGGGAGCCGTAAAGCGCAATTCAGACACAAAAAAGCCGGGCGAGGCCCGGCTTTGGCGATTCGATGCTTACTTCTTCAGTCCGTGGCGTTCGATGGTGGCCTGGTACTCCTCCGGCTTGTTCATGCGCAGGTAGGTGAGCAGCTTGCGGCGCTGGGCGACCTTGCCGAGCAGACCCTTGCGGGCCGAGTGGTCCTTCTTGTGCTCCTGGAGGTGCTGCGTGAGGAGTTCGATCTCCTTCGTGAGAATGGCGATCTGCACCTGGGGAGAACCGGTGTCTTTGCCGTGCGTGCGGCTCTTCTCGATCAGCTTCTTCTTCGATGTGCGCTTGATGGCCATGGGGCTGTTGGGGGAGACGAAAAAAGATTCTCGCCTAGCCACCGGGACAATTGCGCCTCCGGGAGCCAGGACAACCCGTTCATTCTATGGATGGACCGCAGAAAAGCAAGGCTGGGCCTGGGTGAAAGGCTCAATAGAGCCATAATTTGCAAGTGTGGTGGACACCCGTACACCACATGCTACACTGCCGGCATGACTCCTCTGTACCTGCTTGGCGTGGGCATCGTTGCCCTTCTCGGATTCATCGTCTGGAAGATGCAGCAGCTCGGTGCTCCTCGTACCGCCCTGGAAGGCGAACAACTCGCCCGTGCGCGGGAGGAGGTGGCCGATCTTAAAGCGAAGCTCGACGGGAAAAACGAGGAGATCGGCATCCTCAAGAAGGCCGTCGATGCGGAGCGGGAAGAGAAACTGGAGCAGCAGGGGAAGAGCAAGCAGCTTTTCGCGCAGCACACGAAGCTCGAATCCCAGCTCGACCAAGTGATGAAGGAGCGCGACAGGCTGCAGAAAGAAGTTTCCAAGTATGAGGAGGCATCAGAGCGTTATCAAAAACAGGCCGATGAGCGTCTCGCCAAGCTCGAGGCGGCGAAGATCAGCCTCGATCAGGAGCGCGCCCGCGTTATCCGCGAAGACGAGGAGCAGCAGCGCCTGATGGAAGAGGAGCGCGATCGCATCTGGGCGGAGCACGAGAAGACCGTCATCGCCACGCTCACGGATCTCTGCAAGCAGCCGCAGTTCGCCTTCACCTGCTACACGAACACGCAGCTGCCGGAAGGCTTCGACGGCAAGCTCAAGCCGGACTTCATGATCGAGTTCCTGGATCAATACATCATCTTCGACGCGAAGAAATCCAAGAGCGAGAGTCTGAAGACCTACATCGCCAACACCGTGAAGGAGACGGTCACCAAGGTGAAAAAGAACGACAAGATCGCCTCGATGATCTTCCTCGTCGTGCCGACGGAGGCCATCGCCGAACTCAAGACGCATCATTTCGTGCACGACGGGTACACGCTTTACGTCGTGTCCCCGGAGGCGCTCGCCCCCATCCTCGCCAGCCTCAAGCGCATCACCACCTACGAGTTTGCCGAGCAGATGGATCCGCAGCAGCGCGAGAACATCGTGCAGCTCATCGCCGAGTTCGACTTCCATATCAACCTGCGCAACGCGGCCGATTTGGTGCTCGCCAGCGCCGGTGCCGAGGTGCTCTCCAAGGCCAAGAAGCTCGATGCCGGCTTGCTCGAGGACATCGCGCAGAAGAAGACGCCGATGAATGCCAAGGCGAGCATCGCCGCTTCCGACCTCAAGCGTCTCGTCGTGGACGCGGCCGTGCAGCAGGAGGAGATCGTCCGCCTCGTCTCGCCGAAGGCCGCCGTGAAGCGCCGTGAGTTGGAAGAAGCCCAGGAAGTGCTTGGAGACGGTCTCTTCGGTCGCTGAAACAATCAAAAAGCCCGGATGATCCGGGCTGATTTGTTCGTGGCTGAAGACGTCCTTCAGCTACTTCGGGTGGTCTGTCATCATGACTTCGACCATGATCTCGAGAATTGCGGGGGTAAGATGATAATGCAATCCTTCGTACTGTGGCCCCAGTATTTCTTCGAGTTCGTGACCTATTCTGTAGATGGCTGACGATCCGTCCCCTCTAAGAGGAATAAGTTGTTCCGCCACCGTTTCTAACACTTCTGTCACTACTTGCTTATACCTCTTTTTGGTCCGAAGCGTGTCCATCGCTGGACCAGTGGCGCGTTTCCATTGCTTACCACTGATGGTCGTTTTGCCGATGTGACCAACGAATGTGCATACGGCGGCGAAAAATTTCGCGTCGTCGTGTGCGTTTTCAGCAGCAAATTCGACTAGTTCTACTAAGTCTATTTGCTGCGAAAGTATTCGTTTTCTGTTTCGAAGGAACAACTCTCGTATTGCTTCCTTCTGCACATCGCTTAATACAGGGTCTTGTGCTTGCATGGTCCTTACCTCCGGTGGAGTAAAAGAGTGGGTGATGACTTATGAGTATTACATGCAAATAATATATAAATGTCAATCCATCACCTTCGTAGAGTTTTCGCCTATACTCTCGGCCGTGCTGGACAAGGCATACAACCCACAGGGAACAGAAGACCGCATCTATCAGATGTGGGAGCAGAGCGGCGCCTTCACGGCCGACCGCACGAGCGACAAGGATGCCTTCTCCATCAGCCTGCCGCCGCCCAATGCGACAGGCACGCTGCACTTGGGGCACGCGGTGATGCTCGCCCTCGAGGACATCTTCATCCGCTTTGCGCGCATGCAGGGCAAGGAAGCGCTGTGGGTGCCGGGTACCGACCACGCCGCCATCGCCACCGAGTCCGTGGTCATCAAGAAGATTCAGAAAGAGGAGAAGATCCCGGACCCGCGCGCGAAGCTCGGCCGCGAGGAGGTGCTGCGCCGCATTGCCGAGTTCGTCGGAAACAGCCAGAGCACCATCCGCAGCCAGGTGCGCAAGATGGGTGCGTCGTGCGACTGGTCGCGCGAGCGCTACACGATGGACCCGATCCTCAACCGCTGCGTGAACGAGGTCTTCGTGAAGATGTACAAGGACGGCCTCATCTACCGCGGTCACCGCATCGTGAACTGGGACCCGAAGATGCAGACGACGGTGTCCGACGACGAGATCGAGTACAAAGAAGAAAGCGTGCCGTTCTACACGTTCCAGTACGGTCCGTTCCAGATCGGCACGGTGCGTCCCGAGACGAAGTTCGGCGACAAGTACGTTGTGATGCATCCGGACGACGCGCGCTACGCCCAATACAAGCATGGCGATACCTTCGAGGCCGAGTGGATCAACGGCCCGGTGCGCGCGACCGTCATCAAGGACAAGGCGATCGACCCGGAGTTCGGCACGGGCGTGATGACCATCACGCCGTGGCACACCCCCATCGACTTCGAGATCGCCGAGCGCCACGGCCTGGACAAGGAGCAGGTGATCGGTTTCGATGGCAAGCTCCTCCCGATCGCCGGGGAATTCGCCGGCATGCGCATCGAGGATGCGCGTCCGAAGATCGTCGAGAAACTGAAGGAGAAAGGACTCCTCGTGAAGACGGAGGAGAACTATGTCCATAACGTCGCTACCAGTTACCGCGGCGGGGGACTCATCGAACCGCAGATCAAGGAGCAGTGGTTCATCGACGTCGACAAGCCCGTCGTCGCCTGGAAGCGCAAGGAAATGAGCCTGAAGCAGATCATGCAGGAGGTGGTGTCCACCAAGCAGATCCGCATCATCCCTGAGCGCTTTGAGAAGACGTATTTCCACTGGATCGACAACCTCCGCGATTGGTGCGTGTCCCGCCAGATCCGGTGGGGCCACCGCATTCCCGTGTGGTACCGCGACGACCGCGGCAGCAGGGAGATGCACGTCGGCGTGCGCCCCCCTGAGGGCGATGGCTGGGAGCAGGACTCAGACACGCTCGACACGTGGTTCTCCGCGGGCCTGTGGACATGGAGCACCCTTATCGATCCCGCGTTGACGGAGGAGTACGACCTTTCGTTGAAGGACCTCCTCCTCAAGAGTCCGGACTTCATGCGGTTCCATCCGACGACGGTCCTCGAGACGGGGTACGACATCCTGTTCTTCTGGGTCGCCCGAATGATCCTCATGACGACGTACGCCACGTCGGGCATCCCGGAGCTGGAGTACGGCCAAGTGCCGTTCGAGACGGTGTACTTGCACGGCCTCATCCGCACGCGCGATGGCAAGAAGATGAGTAAGAGCCATCCGGAGACGATGATCGATCCCTTGGACATCATCCCGAAGTACGGCGCCGACGCGCTGCGCCTCTCGATGATCGTCGGCCAGAGCCCCGGCGCGGACAGCAAGCTGTACGAGGAGAAGATCGCGGGCTACCGCAACTTCATCAACAAGCTCTGGAACGCCAGCCGCTTCGTACTGTTGCAGTGTGAGGAAGCCAAGGTCGATCCTTCCTCCATCACCTCTCTGCCCGATGCGAAGGATTTGTCTCTTGCGGACCGCGCACTGCTCCACGAGCTGGAATTGCTCATCGCGGACGTGACCGACGGCCTTACGAACTACCGCCTCAGCGAGACGGGAGAGCGCATCTACAGCTTCGTTTGGGACTTCTTCTGCGATTGGTACCTCGAGCTCTCCAAGGGCAATGCCAACCACGCCGTGCTCGTGCACACGCTGCGCCGCGTGCTCCAGCTGCTGCATCCGTACTGTCCGTTCGTCACCGAAGAACTGTGGTCACAGGTGAAGCCCGCCGATGCCGGTTTGCTCATGAAAGAGCCGTGGCCATCGCTCCATGATGAGCGCAAGGACCCCGAAGCAGCCGCCCAACTCAAGGTCGTCATCGACGTCATCACCGCGCTGCGCCAGATCCGCTCCGAGTGCGAGGTGGAAGCCGGCAAGATGCTCACGGCCACCATCGTGGTCCGCGATCTGGCGATACTTCTCGAGAGCCAACAGGAGCACATCCGCCGCCTGGCCAAGGTGGAGAGCCTCACCTTCGTTGCCGATCCGGTGAAGCTGGAGAACGTCGCGAGCGCATTCCTCCCCGGTATTGAGGTGCACGTGTCGCTCGAGGGTCTATTCGATCCCGTGAAAGCCAAGGCCAGCCTGACGAAGGACAAAGCCAGCCTGGAGTCGTTCATCGCGGGCTTGGAGGCCAAGCTCGGCAACGAGCAATTCGTCAGTCGCGCTCCCGCCGAACTCATCGAGCAGCAGCGCGATAAGCTTAGGGAAAGCCAGGATAAGCTCGCCAAGATCGAGGCGCGCTTGAAGATGCTCGGGTGATCAGGCCAGTGGCAGCTGGTCGATCTTCGTCGCGAGGATGAAGTCGTTTTCCGACAGCCCGCCGATGGCATGCGTCGAGAGTTCGAGCGTTACCGTGCGGTAGCCTGTCAGATGGATATCCGGGTGGTGTCCCTCCGCTTCCGCGATCGCGCCCACGGCATTGATGAAGGCCAGTGACGCTGCGAAATCTTTCAGCTTCCACGTGCGGCTGATTTGCTTCTCGTCCTCGCGCACGCGCCATTCCGGCACGGCCGGGGCGTAGGCAGCGATCTGGACGGTCTTGAGGGGGTTCGTCCCGCCCTCACAGGGCACGCAGTGTTTCTGGTGCAGGGGTTCGGTCATGGTCCAATTGTAGACGGTTCGCTTTCAGGAAAATGGTAAATTTTAGTTTACATTAATTTTTTAAGGCAAAAAGCATTACTCCACGACGGGGATGCCGAAGGTGGGGCGTGCATGCTGCGGAGCGGCCAGCGCGGAGCCGCGGGCAATGGCGCGGCGTCCGAACCGGGCGCGCACCTCGTCGAGCGTTTCCTGCAGATCCTCCTCTTTGATGATTGCTTCCGGCGGCGTAAAGAGCGAGAACTGCGTTCCCCCGCGGGGGCTCAAGCGCCACAGTGCCAGGCCAGCCTGCGTGTAGGCGATTCCCTCCTGGTAGAGCCCGCGGAAGCACCGCTGGACGTAGGGTGCCACGGTCGCTTCGGTATCGGCGGGTTGGGGGAGCGACGCATGCATGCTCTCGTAGTTGTACTCGCCGTCGCGCAGCCAGACGGAGATGCCTTGGCACGCGCTGTCCTGCCTGCGCATCTTGAGGATGGTGTACTGCAGGTGTTCGACGACGTGCGCCCACAAGGCCGCGCGGTCGCGCGTCTTGCTGAAGCTTCGCGCCCGGGAGATCGACTGTTGGGGGCTGTCGTCCTGGTGCACGGGGGACAGTGCTTCGCCAAGGAGTTCACGCTGCATCTCCCGGCCCGCCTTGCCGAAGAGCGCGGAAAAGAGTTCCTTCGGGGCCGTTGCGATATCCCAGGCGGTTTCCCAGCCTCTGGCCGTTGCATGAGTCATCCTGCGCGGTCCGATGCCGGGGATGGCCGCAGCGGGGCGATCACGTAGCATGCCTTCGATCGTCAGGGCCCCGGGCCCCGCTACTCCCACGGCGGTCACGCCCGCCGGCTTGCGGTACTCGCCGGCCATCTTCGCCAAAAGCTTGCTCGGGCCTATCCCGACTGACACGGAAAGTCCTGTTTGCTGCTTGATGCGCCTCTGCACCAAGCGCCCCCAGTCCATCGGGTCGAGCGGTGCGCCGCCCACCAGGCTGTCGAGATCCATGTACCACTCATCGACGGACATTTGCTCCATGATCGGGCAGTGGTCGGCCAGGACCGATTCGATCTGCTGGCTTGCCAGCCCTGTTTCCCGGAAGTCGGATTGCACCTTCAATGCCTCCGGACAGAGTTTGATGGCATCGCCCAGGCGCATGCCCGTCTTCACGCCCTTGGCCTTTGCCTCGTAGGAGGCGGCGATGACGCAGCCACCCCCCATACCCATGGCTAGCAGCGGTTTCCCGCGCAGGCGTGGATGCTTGCGCTGCAGCACCGAGGCGAAGAAGGCGTCGGCGTCCACATGCGCAATCATCAGCGCGCGACGGTAAAGCGGACGGCGCGCTTGAGCATCGGTTCGGCGTACCAGATCTGCGCCGAACGGTCGCCGAAGCGGCGGCGGGTGCGCTCCACGTTTACGGGAGCGGCGGCAAACGGTGGAAGCAGCAACAACTGCCTGAACAACAGACGTGTTGTCATGGGAAAAGAGGGGAAGTGGGGATGTTTTTCCGACGGTGTCAGCCGGGGTTTAGTACTTGCGCAACACGCCGCGGACGACGCCTGCGACCTGCAGCTCCTCCAGGGCGTAGAGATCCGGGTAGGCCGGGTTCTCCGCTTGGAGGTAGAACTTGCCCTTATCCTTCTTAAGACGCTTAAGGGTGTATTGGCCGTCGAGCACGCCGACGACGATGTCGAAGACTTTCGGCTCGCGTCCACGCTCCACGATTACCAGGTCTCCGTCGTGGATGCCCGCGTTCATCATGCTGTCGCCCTTCACACGCAGAAGGAAGGTGGAGGCTTTGTCGCGGACAAGGTAATCATCGAGGCTGATCGTTTCTTCCGCCTGCTCTTCGACCGGTGCGGCGAAGCCGGCGGGAATGGGCCCGAACAGGGGCAGGGCCAGCGAGGCAACGCCTGTCTCTTCCTGCTCCGGATGCACGATATCCTCCAAGATCTTGATGCGGCCTTTCGGGTCTTTCTCCAAATACCCCTGGTTCACGAGGGCGTTCACGACTTTGGCGATGGCATTTTTGCTGCGTACGCCGAAGGCGATGGCGAGGTCGGCGAGAGAAGGGGAATACCCTCTCTTCTTCTGGAACTCGCGGATGTAGTTGAGCGCCGTTCGCTGGTGAGGGGTGAGGGACATATGGTGGAGGAACGTCCACCAGGATAGGTGGACGGATGTACACTGTCAATAGTCCTCCGCAGTTTTGTGTTTTTTGGCCCTCAGTCGAACATATCCAGGTCTTTGTGCTTCTCGAGTTCGAGATACATCAACGTCCACACGGTCGAGCGGAAGACGTGCAAGTACGCCAGGAAGTAACTCGTGAGAATCACCAGGAGCATCGCGGTGATTCCTCCCACGAGGTAGGAAATGAACGGCGAGAAGAAGTACGCCAGCAGGATGCCCACGCCGATGGCGACGCCGGGGATGAGCAGGATGACGATGGTGTTGATCAAGACGCGGAGGGAGATGACGAACAGCAGGAGGAGCAGGAACATGATGTGCCCTACATGGCTGACGATCAGCTTGTAGCTGCGACTCATACTCTCGAATACCCCCTGCTTTTTGATGACGATGCCCTGCTGCCCGAACGATGCGAAGAACTTGAGAACGTTGCTGACGACCCAAATACCGACGATGAAGAACACAGCCGGCAGCGCGATGGCCCAGGGCAGATACCGCAGGCTCATCGAGACGGCGGTGAGGGCCGTGGCCCAGCTGCTCAAGATGAACAGTTCGTGGAGGGCGAACAGCGGGAAGAAGTTGTACAGCGCCAAAACGAGGCCGCCTTTCATTTCCTCGCCCCGGTAGGAGCGGGCCGAGAGGCCCACGATGGCGCCTTCGGTGAAGTGCGGCATGAGGAACTCGATACCCAGGAGAACGATGAAAACGACGATGACGACGATGGTGATGCTCAGACCTGTGTTGTGGTAGAGCCAAATGAAGTCGTCGGCCAGACCCACCTGCTTACCCTTGTAATACGCATAGATGAAATAGGCCTGATACCCCAAGAGCTTGATGTTCAGCAGGGTTTGGAAAAACGATTCGGTGAATCCCCACCACCAGAGCTGGCGTTCTTTCGTGGCGATGGCCCAGGCCTCTGCGACGATCTCACGTGGGGTCATCGGTTGCGGGCTGGAGGAGGGTAGTGACTGGTGCGAAGGTGTAGTCCTCCCCGAGCGTGACGGTGATGACGTTGCGATCCACGTTGCCCAGGGCTAGGGCCCCGGTGCCAGCTCTCGCAGGATCTTCCGGCAGCGTGTGGATGGGCATGCCGAGCAATTGCGCTACGAAGACGGTGAGCTCCTCGTCGGCCGTGGATGTGATGAACGATTGGGCTTCCGACGGGGCATCGCGACCGCCCGGGGCGTTGGAGACATCGCTTACGCCCAGGCCGAAGAGCGTTAGCTCTTCTCCCAGCTTGCCCGCAGATCCCGGAGCGGCGCCGGAATTGACGATGTGGATATCCGGATGCAGCAAGTACGGCCAACGCACGTCCATCGTCAGATGCGTGAAGGTCTGGATACGGGGCCATCCCTGGCTGCCGCCCGTGGGCAGGAGCACCGATGCTCCGCCGAATTCCTCGCGAGGAGGCGGATAGAGGAAGCCCCCCGCCATGCCGCTCGTGGCGTGCAGCTGGATACTGAGCATGTTGCCCTGTTGCACGTCCATGCCCTGTTCGGCCAGGGCGACCAGTTCCCGGTTGGAGAACGTCGTTTCCACGTTTTCTCCCAGGATGGAGATCATCGACAGGATGGTTCCGGGACTGCGCAGCAGGCCCTCGCGTTCGATCTTTTCCTTCAATGCGCGCAGCAGCTGTTGCTGGCGAGCCGAACGCCCGAAGTCGCTCGTGGTGTGGCGGCTGCGGGCATATTTGAGGGCCGTTTCGCCGTCGAAAAGGTGCTTGCCTTTGCTCACGCGGAACGTCTGGTATGTATCGGGTTGAGGACCGGGATACGTCGTGTCGACGATGTCATAGGGTACGTCCACTTCCACTCCGCCGATCTCATCCACCAACTGCACGAAGCCCGAGAAGTTCGCTTTCACCACGCCATGGATCTCGAGCCCGAACAGGCCGCCGATCTCCTCGGCAGTTTCCAGCAGGGCCTGGTGGGACGCCTCGTCGCGCTTGATGCCGAGTTCTTCGGCCACTGCCCCTTTCAGGTCCCGGTAGATCGTGTTGATGCGGCCGTTGCTCGTACGCTTGCCCTTCGTCACCCATAGGTCGCGCGGGATGGAGAGCATCACCACGCTCTGGGTCTTGGAGTCGAGTGACGCGATCATCATGCTGTCGGTCAAATCTATGCCGTCATGATCTTTGTCTCCCGTTCCCAGAAGCAGGATGTTCGTATGTCCGTACTGGTCTTTGGGCAATTCCGCAGCCACGGAGAAGACGATGTTCTTCACGGAGAGAATCTGCATGTTCGCGAGGGCACGCAGGGCGAAAGCCACGAGTGCCACCGCCAAAAGCAGGCCGCAGAGGATTACGAGCACGCGCTTCAGCACATTGACGCGTTTTTCCTCCGCTTCCTCCTGCGCCGCACGTTCTTCTTTCACTTCGTCTTGATGCTTCTTGCTCCGCCACATGTACCGCAGCGCGGCCCACGCGGCCAGTGCCCATTTCTTCCAGGGGAGGCTGCGAGAAGGACGCTCTTCGCTGACACGGCGAGAGGTGAAAGTCATGACCGGGAGAGTGTACACGAAGGGCCGGCGAAATGCGGGGGATTTTCGGGGACTTTCTGGTCTTGGCCTTGCAGAAAAGACCCGTCGGCGCCTCGCTATTCTTGCCCTACCACACCAGCCAGAGCAGGCCGAGAATCAGAGGCTGATGGAGCAAGTACACGGTGAGGGAATAGCGGCCCGGGAGCGTCAGCGCTTTCCAGCGCTGCGATTGGGCTATGAGTGGGGGCGAGTGCCGCACGTAGATCACCCATCCGAGCCATTGTCCCAGGAGCATCACGCCGAGCCAGGGAAATAGGGGAAAATAATCCATCGATGCGAATTCGGGGTACACCAGTCCAAGAGGCAGAAGCAGGTGGGTCTCCACCGTGCGTCGAAGCATCAAGCGGCCGATGGCGAGTACGGTCACGCCCAAGACGCCGGTCCAATGGCCCCAATCGACCGTGAGCGTCAGGATGATCGATCCGACGGCGATGAGATGCAGGATGCCGAAGCGGACGTAGTCCTCCGGTGCCGCCACATAGGTGGCGAGGGAGACGGCTGCAGCCGCAGCGCCGATCCGGACGCAGCGGCGCCACATCGTTCTCCAGCGTTCTTGCGAGGTCTTGCCCGCCAGCGACAGGACGGAGCTGCATCCCGCCAGCAACAGGAAAAGCGTGGCCACACTCCGCGCCAGCAACCACCATCCGATTTCTTGTACGTGGTACAGGGTGCCGTTAAGCAACCAAACGTCGAAGGACGCGTGATAGACGACCATGCCCAGGATGGCGATGGTGCGCAGGATATCGATCTCCGCGCGCCGCGTGCGCGAGGGGAGTCCGGTCATCGCCGTTTACGGGGTTCGTGGGGCCACAATTTCACGGCGCTTACGACCAGCAACACGAGTGATAGGAAGCGCAGCAGCGGGAGATACGGGGCGAGCAAGCTGAGCGTGAGGCCGGTGCCCAGGATGGAGACGGGAATCAGCAGGCACACGGGGCAGACGAGAGTGATGGCGCCCAACGCGCCAGCGGCGCTCGTCGCTCGTCGCGTCCCGATGGGGCATGTGCCCTCCTTCTGCTGCCATGCGAAGAGTCCGCTGTTGAACGCGAGCAGCAGCACGATAGCCACGGCGAAGAGCGTCTCCGACGTCGTCAGCGGCGCAGCGCGCGGAAGGGAGTAGATCGCTCCGGCGAAGGCTCCGGATTCCCACAGCAGCAGCAGTCCGAATACGACACCTGCCACTGCAAACACCAGCCAGAAGCGGGAGGAGCGGAGGAAACGCACGATCACATTATGCCGGCTTCATGTGGCAGTTGCCAGGGCATGACGCGCTGCACTTGCCGTCTTTGCACATGGGCATGTCATCGCAGTGGCCGTTGGCGCAAGCCGTCTTCTCCGCCGGACAGTAGTACATTCCTTGGCTCGCGGTGACCGGGCCGTGCCCCGTAGCCACGAGCGCGACATACACGGCGGAAATACCGCCCAAGGACGCCAGCACCCACTTCCACGACAGGCGGTGGCGCCAGTGCTTCTTTGTCGCAGACGTCGACTTCTTGGCAGGCATCACTGCCATTATACCATATTCCCTTCCTCGGCTGGAACGAAAAAGGAGGCTTTTCAGCCTCCTTCGTTCGTCCAATGCGCAACGGCATTTAGGCCATATCGCCACCAGAGCGCGAAGCCTGGAAGCAATCGCGGCAGAGAACCGGCTTGCCGCCCTCCTCAACGGGGCGCGGCTTGAACGGAACCTGGCACGGCTTGCCGCACTGAGCACAGACGGCATCGTGCATTTCGCGCATCGAGCCGCGCTGGTCCTTGCGGGCCTGGCGGCAATTTTTGCAGCGCTGGGGAGCGCTCAGGTTCTTGGTGGCGTAGAACTGCTGTTCGCCATCCGTGAACGTGAACGGGGCTCCGCAATCGCGGCACATGAGCTGCTGATCAGCCATAACGAGAAATGGGTAGAAGGGATAATAAGTGCAGTGGTTCCTTCTACGAGTTTCTCGGTGACCGATAGGACTTACGAAGGATTTCTGCTTACCCCCAGTATAGGAATTCCTCTGCAGTTGTCAATTTGCACGAAGTAGTACGATGTATCCTCAGACGTCAAATCGGTCAATGAGGCACTCCTGTGCTCCCGGATGGTCGATCTCTTTTTGGATGAAAAACGAAAAAAGGGCCCAAAGGGCCCCTTTTTCTGAGGTATTCTCTGAGGAAAATTACTTGAGCGAGACCTTTGCGCCGGCCTCCTCGAGCTTCTTCTTCATCGCCTCGGCATCGGCCTTGGCAACACCTTCCTTGATGACCTTCGGAGCGCCGTCGACGGCAGCCTTGGCATCGCCGAGAGGCAGGCCCGTCAGTTCGCGGACGACCTTGATGACGGCGATCTTCTGAGCGCCAGCATCCGTCAGTTCGACGTTGTAGGAGCTCTTCTCTTCTTCGCCAGCACCAGCGGCAGCACCGCCGCCAGCAGCGGCAACAGCGACAGGAGCGGCGGAGATGCCGTACACCTGTTCCATGTACTTCACGACGTTGTTGAGCTCGACGACGTTGAGCTTCTCGAGGGCGTCGATCACCGCCTTTTCTCCGGCGGAGAGGGTAACCTGATCAGACATGATAGATAGGGAAAAGGGGATAAAGGGGTGAACGATTAGGCAGCGGGAGTTTCGGCGGCCGGCTCCGTCGGAGCGGCAGGAGCCTCTGCGGCAGGTGCTTCAGCGGCGGGAGCGGCCTCAGCAGCAGGAGCTTCGGCTGCCGGAGCGGCAGCAGGAGCCTCGGCGGCGGGGGCAGCGGCAGCGGCCGGAGCGGCGGGCTCGCTTTTCTTCTTGGCGATCTCGCTGACGGCGATGGCAAAGCTGCGCAGCGGCGTGTTGAGCATGCCGGCGAAGATACCGAGGAGTTGGAGGCGGGACGGAATCTTGGCGAGGGCAACGGCTTCATCGGCCGACACAACCTTGCCTTCGTAGAAGCCGCCGATCAGTTTCACTTGCTGGTGATCCTTGCCGAACTTGAAGGCGATCTGGGCTCCGACGAGCGGGTCATCGTAGCTGAAGATGCAGGCGACGGCGCCGTCGAGGATCTTGTCATCGACTTCCGGCAGACCCGCGTCCTTCGTGGCGATGCGCATGAGGGTCTTCTTCGCCACCTTCATCTCGGCCTTGGACTCCTTCAATTTGCCGCGCAGTTCGGACACGTCGGCGACCTTGAGTCCGATGTAGTGCGCGAACATGACGGACTTCGTGTTCTTCAACATCGTCTTGAGCTCGTTGAGCTGGTCGGCCTTTTGCTGGCGGGTGAGAGCCATAAAGTCTTGGGGAGGGGTGAGGGGAGTGTGTGAGGCACATGCCAAAGGTCTCCCTTTCATACCGTCCGGGAGACCAGCGAGGCACACGGCACGAATCATCAAGTCGGAACCGGGTGACCGATGCTGTATGCCTCGGAGGGACTTACGTTCGGCCTGCGGCCTAGTGCCCTCGGTCTTCGGACTTGCCCACAGTCTAATCCAGAATGCTTTTCAGTCAAGAGATCCTGGTAAGATTCCGCCATTTTGTCCGTCTGCTCGCCAAATATGCGATTGAAGCGTCCGCGTGGTGATCGGCGGGACCCCGGAAAGTCGTTGCCCGGCTGCCGCATGAGCCGTACCATGTCCTGACCATGGCGACGTTAAGCACCCTGCACGCACCATTGGCCGCCTCCATCGGAGATGATTTTCCTCCGAAGGAGCGCCGTCGGGTGCAGGAAGCGGTCGCAGTGGCGCAGGAGTTGTATGGGGAGCGCATGCACTGGAGCGGGGAGACGGTGATGCAGCACGTCCTGGGGGTGACGGAAGTGCTCATGCGTTTTTCGCCGGATGCGGACACCGTGATCGCCACCATCCTCCATCATGCGCTTGATGACGGCCGCTGGTCTGCCGTGGACCTGGAGAAGCGCTTCGGCCGAGACGTGCGCACCATCGTTCGCGGCATCCATCTGCTTTCGCGCATCGAGGTGAACTCCCGGCGCATGTCGATCGATAATCTGCGCCTCATGTTCCTGCGCATTTCCAGCGATTTGCGCGTGGTCCTCGTCGTGCTCTGCGCGAAGGCGTACGCAATGCGTCGCATCGACGCCGTCTCGCCGAAAGAACGCGTGGGTCTGTGCCGCGATGTCCTGCGGCTGTATGCCCCCGTGGCTGCCCGTCTGGGTATTTACGCTCTCAAGCATGAGCTGGAAGAGTTGGCCTTCCCCATTGCCCATCCCACCGACAGCGAACTGATCGGGGAACAACTGGATCGTCTCAAGCAAAAGAGTGGGCGGTTTTTGGAGAAGTCCGCGTCGGCCGTAATGAAGTTCCTCCGGCAGAACGGCGTGCGTGCACGAGTGGAGGTGCGCGAGAAGCAGCCGTACAGCATCTTCATCAAGATGGATCGCAAGAGTCTCTCCGCGATCCACGATCTGTATGACCTCTTCGCCATTCGCGTAATCGTCGGGGACGAGACGCAGTGCTACCAGACGCTGGGATTGTTGCACCACATCGGACATCCCGTGCCGAACCGTTTCAAGGATTACATCGCTTTCCCGAAGCCCAACGGCTACCAGAGTCTCCACACCACCCTGGCGCAGCTGCCCGAAGTGCCCGAGGGCATGCTCGTCGAGGTGCAGATCCGCACCGAGCGCATGCACGTCGAATCCGAATACGGCATCGCCGCTCACTGGAGTTACAAGGAGCGCGGGTCCGTGCGCACCCAGGCAGCCGGTGGAGAGACGATCCACCGCTTGGTGTCGCTGAAGGAAGACGTGGAGAAGGGGCGGCGCCCCAGCCTGCGCGACAACATCTTTGTGCTGACCCCCAAGGGGGAGGTCTTCGAGTTGCCCGAAGGCGCGACGCCGCTTGATTTCGCCTTCCACCTGCATACCGAGGTGGGCATCTCTTTCCGCGCCGCGAGGGTGAACGGGTCCATCGTGCCGATGGAATACCGTCTCACCAACGGAGACATCGTGGAAGTGCTCAAGCAGCGTGAGCCGCACCCCTCGCCCCGCTGGCTCAATTTGCTCAAAACCGCTTCAGCCCGCTCGCGCCTGAAGCGCTACCTCGCGACGAAAGACCGTCTGATGAGCCTTGCTCGCGGCCGCGACTTACTCAACGCGGAGCTGCGCAAAAGGCAACACGAGCCGCTCGATCCCGACTACACGGTGTTGCGTACGCTCGAAGGGAAGCGGACGACCGTGGCCGCTCGCGAGGAATTCGTGTCGAAAGTGGGCACGGGTCAGATCAAGCTCGCGTCGGCGATCCTGCAGATCGACGAGCTGCACACAGTCACGCACCAGCGCGCGGTAAAGGGGAAGGTCGATAAGCCGTCGCCCCTCGGCGTGCGCATCGAGGGGGGTGTTCCTTTGCCTCATCGGTTTGCTCGCTGTTGCAAGCCGGACGACGCTCGGTCGGTGGCCCTCCTGGGCGTCATCGGACGCAACGGCGAAGTGTGTATCCATCGCAAAACCTGCCGCTTGCTTAAGAACGTGAATCCCGAGCGCCACATCGGCGTGAAATGGGTGAAAGGGGAGTGAGCCCCGGATTTACTTGAGGTAGTCCGCGAGGGCCTTTTCGACCTTCGTCTGCCACTCGAGCTGGACGTATCCGTCCTCGCCTTTCTGGAAGAGGCTGGCGGCGTCGATCCGCTGATCTTCCGGGAAGCGCTGGAGCTGCTGCCTGATCGCGGCATCCATTTCCTGCTCGCTGACGGCGACGTTCTTCTGTTCGATCAGTTTCTCCAGCCCGAAGCGCAGCGTGAGGCGTTCGGTGGCGCGCTCGCGCAGGTCCTTGGCGATTTCCTCGTTAGTCTTGCCGCTGCGTTTCACCCACTCGGCGAAGTCGAGACCCTGCTCTTCGAGCCGCTGGCGCAGATCCTCAAGCATCACGCGCTCCTCGGCCTCCAGCAATTCGGGTGCCAGGTCTACCGTCGTCGCCTTGCGCAGCGCGTCGAGTACTTCGCGCTCGCGGCGCACGCGCTCGCCCGTCGCCTCCTCGCGCTCGAGCGTCGAACGGACTTCGTCCTTGAGTGCCTGGAGCGTGGCGAGCTGGAACTTCTCCTGGGCGAATGCATCGTTCAATTCCGGCGCGCTGAGTTCCTCCACTTTCGATGCCGTGATGTGGAAGGTGAGGGACTTGCCGCGCAGGGCTTCGAGCTGGTGCTTCTCCGGCAGCGTCACCGTTACGTCCTTCGCCGCCCCCTTCGTGAGTCCGATCATGCCGTCCTCCATGCCCGGCAGGAGCGTGTTGCTGCCGATGACGGCCTGGTACTGCGTCGCGGTGAGCTGTTCGATGCGGTTTTTCTCGGCATCCTCCGCCCAGAAATCGACCGTCACCTGATCGCCGGACTTCGCCGGGCGATCGACTTCCTTCGCGGTCTTGTATTCGTCGCGCATCGCCGCAACCACCCGCTCCACGTCCTTGTCATCCACCGCCACGGGCTTCGCATCGACTTTGATCTTCTCCGCTCCATTCAGCGTTACCGCCGGCTTCTCCACGAACGTCAGGCGTACCTGCAGGGGATTTTCGGAAACGGCCTCGATGCGCGGCGGGATGATGGACGTGATCTTGTGCTCCGCGGCGAGGGCCGAGATGGTCTCGGGAAGCAACGCGCGGATGGTCTCCTCCAAAAGCCGTTCCGGATTGACCCGCTGGCGTACGACGTCGAGCGGAGCTTTTCCCGGACGGAAGCCGTCCACCGTCACGCCGGCGGCGAGCATTTGCAGGGCAGAGGCTTCGCCTTTGGCGCGCTGTTCTTCACCGAAGGTGATAGAGCATTGCACGCGTCCTTGCGCGAGACGTTCGACTTTGGTGGAGGGGTTGGTCATGGCCGAGGAAGGATACACAGGGGATCAGCGAAAAACTATCGCTTTTCCGGGGGGTTAACGGCAGGAAACGGCTTACTTCTGCTTGCGGCCGTGCCAGAAGACGACGAGCGGCGTGGCGATGAAGAACGACGAGTACGTTCCGATCACGGTACCGATGATGAGCGTCAACATGAACCAGCGGATGCTTTCGGCGCCGAGCAGGAACAGGAAGAACAGCATGATCATCGTCGTCATACCTGTGCTGAGCGTGCGGGAGAGCGTCTGCTTCAAGCTGTTGTCCGCGATGGAACGCAGATCGTGGCGCTTGCCGTCGAGCTGCAGGTTCTCGCGGATTCGATCGAAGATGACGATCGTGTCGGAGACCGAGTATCCCATGATCGAGAGCAGGGCCGTCACGAACAGCGTGTCCATCTGGAAGGACGTCGTGTAGCTGAGGATGGTGAAGATGCCGCAGGTAAGGATGAGGTCGTGCAGCAGAGCGATGACGGCGGCGAAGCCGAACGTCCACGCGCTCAGGTGGCGCGGCACTTTGCGGAAGGCGATGGCGAGATAGATGATGATGGCGGCTGAAGCGACGGCCAACGCCCACAGGGCGCGGCGTTGCAGGGTGGCGCCAACGGTGGGTCCGATGGTGGTGAACTGGCGCTCCGCGATATTCGGGATGTCCTTCTTCACGTGGTTCATGAGCGCTTCGTGCTCTTCATTGGAGAGATTGATGGTGCGGGCGAAGACCGTGCCCGTGCGCGTGCGCGACAGCGAAACACTCTGGCGGGCCTGTTCATCGGGCCAAGAGTAGCTCTCGAGCGTCTTCTCCAAGTCGGCGGCGTCCTTGCCTTTCGGCAATTCCAGTTCCATCAGGGTGCCTCCCGTGAATTCGATGCTCAGGCGGGGGCCCGGCGTGATGAACATGACCAGTGATCCCGCCACGAGGAGCAGCGAGAACGGCAACAGATATTTGGCGAGTCGGATGAACGACATGGAAGCAGAGAGTACCACGTTCCGAAATAAAAGCTACTGCCCTTCGGGGGCGTTTTGCGCGCCGGAAGAAGTGATTCCGGTACCCGTGAGCGCTTGCGGCTTCTCTTCCTTCATCCTTTCCTTCTTCCCATCGTCCTTTACGCCGACGAGCTCGAGGGCGGTCACTCCGTCCTTCCGCTCGAGCGTCCACAGGGCGCGGGAGAACGGCAGCCACGGCAGCGGGAAGCGTGCGAGGACGAGGCCGGGCAAGGAAGAGGGGAGCACGTCCTTCATCTGGGAGAATTCCGCGAACCCTCCGGCTAGCAACTCGCCCGTCGGCGCCTGTTCGGTACTGAGGTAAATGGACGGAAGTTCGCCGCGATCACGGACGAGCCGCTCGAGGGCATCGGGGTCGTTGCTGATCATGAAGCGGTTGCCTTGCCATGCACTCGCGAGGATGAAGCCGAGTTCCTTGTGGCTCGAGAGACGTACCCCCCAGCCGTTGATGCTCTTGCTCTGCGTGACCACGACCGTGTCGTCGAGGCGCAGGTCGGAAACGGAGAGGTTATCGCCCAGGTCTCGTTGGAAATGCGCGATTTTCGGCAGGCCCTGGACGAATTTCTCGTGCAGTTGCCCCAGAAGGGCGTCGACGTCGGCATTCTGCGGCAGTACGCCGGTGAGCACTCCGAGAACCGCGCCCGTCTCCGTCGTTCGTGCCAATTGAAGCGTCGCGCTGCCGCGCAAAAGCGCGGCGAGATCGCGGTCGAGGGAAATGCCCGGACCGAGATGGTCCTTCGCCCACTGCCGCAGTCGGGCTGTGGCCAGCAACAACGCATCGGGGTTCATCGCCTGCTTCGTCATCTGCAGTGCCACCTGTGCGTCTGCGACGCTCATGACAAAGAAGGGTGCCGGGAAGGCGGCTATGACATCGCGCTCCAATCCTGCCTCCAACGAGGGGCGACTGGGGGAGAGGATGAGACGCATCACCTCTCCTTTACGTTGGATAGCTACCCGCTGGGCGAAACCGACCGCGGGGTTTTCGCCGAGATCCGCGAGGTAGATCCATCCGTCTTGCTTGGTGCGGGCCGAAGCCATCGCACGATACTGTTCATCGCGGCGGAGCAAGACCCCCGCCGTGCGGATGAGATCCTGCGCCTGCGCCGAACCGTCGATCTCGAAGGTTCCGCCTTCCTGGGACGGTCGCAGCACCACCCACTCCGTTGTTCCGTCGGGCATGCGCACCAATGCCGCTGACTCTTCGTCATTCATCAGCTGCGGCGCATTGTCCAACAGGTTGGTGATGCCTCTAACCGCATCGATCATCTCGCCGTCGGCATTGTGCATGACGGCGATCGTTTCGTTCGCCGGCAGTACGTCCTCCGCCATGGACGTTTGATTCCGCAGGGTCAAGTACACGAAACCTGCGCCGAGGGCGACGCCGGCGACCGCGACGAGACTGACCGCCACGATGACCGTGCGTTTACCGAGAGACGCGATATCAGCCCGAGATGGAAGGTGCGGCCACCGCATGAGCCATCATTCTGCCTACCGCTAGTGGCTGCGGTCCAGTGAACTTTTTTTGTGTTCATACAATCGTTTTTGTTTTCAGTCGATGCCAGATTCTTGCCGTTGGAAAACAGACTGAGTACAGTGACGTGATTTGCCAAGCGCAGATCGACACCCACACACACCCGGCTGCGCAGCCGCCGATCCTTACTCACCACCGCCACTCGTAGAGAGGATAGTGATCACCTCGATCACCAAGGAGAGAAAGAAGGAAGCCAACGTTCCTCCCGGCCACACACTGCAACCACTTTGCACACTTCTGGGTACAGCGACCGTCTGCGCGTCCGACTCACTCTCACCGACCACGTGGTCACCATCCTCTCTGCTCTACAACACGCGTTTCCCGATCGTGAGGCTGCCTCGGGAAGCGAACCAACCCTACTCCCCAGTGTTCCCCTTGGGCCTTAGTGCACTTGCGGCGGACCGGTCCGGGGACCTCGCCGGGTCACGAGGAGAAACAAGCGACCAGAGTACAGCAGAGTCCTGAGGGCTCCTCCCCTCGTCCTCCCTCCATCAATGGCTTCCACGCCGTCGTGCGTCGTTCGCCAGGAGAGAGACAAACATACACATCAAGACCCGCAAGGGTCTTTTTGTTTGTTCGGGCATTGACGAGCGATTTTCGCGCTGTAGAGTCGTTTGCCATGCCCGCCAAGAACTCCGCCCCCCGCGCAGATTTAGAGAGAATTGCCCCGCAATCTCTCCCGATCGTCACCGTGCCGCTGGCGGACGATGCCGCGGCGAAGGCCATCCACGCGAAAGTGGGTGATCTTCTTCAGCTGAACGTCGACGGTCTTGTTGATCAACCGAAGCGCAACGCCGACGCCCTCAATCGCATCACGCGGGAAGGATGGGAGACCGGGGAGGTGCTTGCCTACCATCCGCGCGTCATTCGCTGCATTGCGCTCCAGGCCATGCAGAAGTGTTTCGTTGCTGCGAGCGATGCTGTGCGCGGGCAGAACGTTTTGAGCGGATTGGAGAAGGGGACGGGTTCTCCCCGAACGTACGCACAAGTGATTCCCGATTGGCGTGAGATGGCAACGAAGATCGATGATCCGCTGGTCCTCACAACCATCGACGCGTCGATCGGCCGCATCGCCGATGCCCTCGTGGATGCCAAGGAGAAAGGCACGGTCGTCGGCGTGCTGCGACAGTTGGCCCTGCGCTACGGGCGCAAAATGTTCGAGGCGCTCACGGAGATGAAGTACGGCAATCTGGACAAGCGCGCCACATCGGGCCAGCTCGGTACCTTCGATACGAACCTCGCGGCGGTACTCGCGATGCTCAAGCACGATCGCCAGTACAAGGGTGAGCAGAAGCCTGACCAGCCCGAGCCTGCCCTTGCAGAGTTGTGGGAGCATCCCTGGCTCACGCAGCTGCGCGCGGCGTGGATGGCGGATACGGAAAAGAAGTTGAAGGCCGAACGCCAAGCCCGCGGACCGGCGGAGTTGCTTGCCGAGCGCCTGAAAATGCTCGCCGCATTTCCTGGCATTAAACAACATGAGGGGGCACTGCGTCAGCACTACAAGATTCCGGCACGCCAGGCGCGCATGTTGGCAGGCAATGACATGAGCGGCCTCGAGTTCACGACCGTCGCGACGATCATCGATCGTTTGGTCGCCGATAAGATCATCCCGGTCGCTGTTGGCAGTTCCTTCATGCAAGACTATCAAGCTTTGAGCGAAGCCGTCGTCGAGGCGCCCGCATCCTTCTCTCAGCAAGTTCTCGCGCGTCTTGCGGATGCTCCCGGAATGAGCAACGAGGACGTCACCTTGGCACTCAATCCACGTGAACGCCGCCCCGATGAGCCGTCGCCGGTTTCGTTGGTTGTGGACAGCATCCGCGACGCGCGCGTGAATGATGCCGTTTCCATGCACGCCGTCGCCTGTCTGGCTGCAAACACGCTCGATGATGCCGACAGGCTGGCCCATGCCTTCACCGCTGAATACAAGAGTCGTCCCAAATTGGCGACGAAACACCTGAGCTCGCCCCACCTTTTCATGGTGGAGGGCGCCATTGTCCCCGCCGACCTCCCCGCGCCGTTCAATACGATGGATATCCCAATGGAGGACCCGCATCCGACGATTCCCGGCTTGAGCGAGGCCATCCTCCGCGCGGTATGGGCCAAGAGCGCCAAGACCGTCGAGCGGTGGAATGACTACCACGGTCCGCGCACCGTCGTCGATGCGTTCGCCCGCCTCATCGAAAAGGCCAGCGCCGCGCGCGTGCTTCAGCATGTTCCCATCAGCAAGAAATCCACCGTCCCGCGCATTCTCGCGGGCGAAGAAGTGCCGACGCTCACGCATCTGCGCCAGGTGCTGAAAGACGGCAGTGCGGTGATGACCGACGAACTGCACATCGACTGGTATCGGTCTGCCGCACGCATCAGCCGCGCGGCAAAGCCGCCCCTGGCGTCCGCGATGGACATCCTCGCGACAAGCCGCAGCACGTCGATTTCCGCCTACACCGAGGAGGTTGCAGAGGCATCCAAGGCGAACAATGCTCGAAAGACAGCCGTCATGCTCTCCAACAGCGAGACGGTGAGCGACGATCGCTTCGCCACGCTTCTATCGTCCCTCAACATCGATGCCGCTCCGCACGGCATGTACCTGCGTGCGCTGCGTGCCCATGCCACTGTCAGCGATGCGCTGAATGCGTGGTGCCAGCAGCTGGCTGATGCCAATCGCATGGATCTGGTCCTGGCGGCGCTGCAGGCCCGTGATGTGGTATCCCAACCCGCGGCGCCCGAAGAGACGCCGTTGCATGCGCTGCGTCGCGCGATGGAACGCAAGGCGGCCATTCAGCAGGCGTTGACGGCGAATAGCGACAGCTCTTCGGGCAATCCCATTCTTGTCGTTCTGTCCGCCGCTCCCGGTCTGACGGAAGATGATCTGCGTCAGTGGAAGCCGGATGTGCAACGTGCATCCGCTGCAGCGGTGTCTGTGCCGCGAGACACTGCCGGTTCGGTCGTGCGGGAGCGCGTCACCGAGGAGTCACCGGCCGATGCTGCATACGAGCGCATCTACGAACGCTTAGAATTGGAGGTGTGCCCCGCCGAATACCGACCCTACTTCGACGCCTTCGCGGAAAAGAACAGGCTCCGTGTCATGTTCGATTACCAGTGGAAGAACAAGCAGGGCAACGAGCAGCAGATCTTCGCCACGATGAAGACGAGCGTGAGCATGCAGATCAGCAAGGCGATGCGTTAAATCGGCATAGCCGGCCACTCCTCCTGGAACCCGTACGACCATTTCTTCTGGTCGAAATTGAGGCAGCGGTAGTCGGGCGAATCGATGAGGGTCCACAGATGCTGCGACAGTTCTTCCGGCGTGATCATTGTTTTGCGTTTCGATTCCAGTTCCTCGGCGCTCACTTGATGCCGCCCGAGTTCGGTATCCACCGGGCCCGGGAATGCCAGCTTCACGTGAAGGTTCGGGTGGCTGCGCCGGATGAGGCCCGCGACGTGGGCCGTCGCCTGCTTGGCCAGGCCGTATACGCCGGGGTCGACCGGCGGAGTCACGGCGTGCCGTGACGACATCTGGAGGACGACGGCGTCTTTCGCCAGAAGGGGATAGAGTGCGCGGAAAACGTACAGAGCACCCTTGAGATGCACGTCGATCACCAGGTTGAGATCGGCGGTCGTCATCCCCGTCACCGTGCCGCGCCGCATCACTCCCGCGTTGTTCACCAGGAGGTCGATGGCCGCGGGGCATTCGCGCGCGGCTCGTGCCAACTGCTCGGGACTCCGCACGTCAGCGATGATGGTCGTGCAGTCTGTGTTCTCGCAGGGAACGGTGTCGATGCAAAACACGCGGTAGCCGCGATTCAACAGGACGCCTGCCAGCGCGGCGCCGATGCCGTTGCTCCCGCCGGTGATGACGGCGGTGCGGCTCACAGCTGGTTCAGGTGCTCACGGGCGCTCATCAGGCTCGGGTCGAGTTCGAGAGCCTTCTCCAGTGCCGTGCGTGCTTCATCCGTCTTTCCGACCTGGGTCGCCGCCCACCCGAGGAGATCGTAGGCCCTGGCGTCCTCTGGCCACTTCTTCGTTGCTTCAAGAGCGGTGTTGTAGGCGTCCTCATTCTTGTCCGCGGCCGACGAGAGAGCCACGACGTTCTGGTATGTCTCGAATTCGGCATCCGAGAACTGCGACAGCGCGATGTACTGTTCCAGTGCCAGCGTGCCGTCGCCGTTGGCGAGTGCTTCCTTGGCCAATACTCGGCGTACTTCCTGCTCGGGCTGGAAGCCGTTCTTGAGGGCGTACTGCAAGAAGGTGATGGCGTTCGTGTGGTCCTCCATCTGGCTGTAGGCGCGGGCGAGGAAGTACTGGATCTCCGGCTTTTCCGGGTCGATGGAGTAGGCCTTCTCGAATGATTCGAGCGCGGCGTCGCCCAGTTCTGCCGTCAGCTCGCAGTATCCGCGCACGATCCACGCGTCGCGGTAGTCGTCCTGCTGGAGGGTGACCTGCTGAAGCAGGGGAAGGGCAAGGGGGCATTCCTGCACTTGGGCCAACGCACGAGCGATGAGCGTGACCAGATGAATATTCGGACTGTCGGGGAAGAGTTCGTACTCGTCGTACGCCGTCTTCAGGGTTTTGGCATAGGTGCGCAACACCGGTTCCCATCCGTTCTCCGCCAAGGTCAGTTCATGACGCGCGTCGTCATGGTTGCCTTCGAGGATGCGGAGCAATCCCAGGCCGTAGTGTTTTTGCGGAGTATCCTCGGCCTCGGTGAGGATGGTGCGCGCTTTCTCCATGTCGTTGGCGCGGAGCGACACGATGGCGTCGATGAGCATCACGTCCTCCTCTTTCGCCCCCGCATCGCGCATGCGGGCAACCGTGTCCTGCAGCGGCT
The DNA here is from genome assembly GCA_964427895.1 of uncultured Candidatus Peribacteria bacterium. Lineage (GTDB taxonomy): Bacteria > Patescibacteriota > Gracilibacteria > Peribacterales > Peribacteraceae > CAYRUZ01. Next base: position 17,772 of record CAYRUZ010000004.1, on the reverse strand, counting down.
CGACGGCCCCTCGTTGCATCTGCGCCTGGGCGAGTTTGCGCAGCGCCGGCAGTCCGCCTTCGGCATCCACCGACTGGCGGTATTCATCCTCGGCCGTTTTCCAATCGCCCTGCAATGCCGCGAGATCGCCTTTGCGCAAATGAAGCAGCGAAACGTCGCGCGGATCGACCGATACTTCGACGATCTGCTGGGGGACGATGGGTGTGGGCTTCGTCGGATCCGCGTTCTTTCGCTGCCCCAGGATTTCGATTCCCGCCACGCGCAACTGCCACCAGAGCACGCCGATGATGACCGCCGCACACAGGAGGGCGGCGAGGATGGGCATCAGAATGCGGCGTCGGCGTCGTGGCACGGCGATCACAATACCACAGACCGCGGCACCGATGGCACGTCTTTTCTGGCGGGATTACTCCTCGTCGGTCGCCTTCTTGCGGCGCTTCTTGGGGGCTTCCTCCTTCGCCTCGTCGACGACGGGGGAGAGTTCGCCGTCCGCCTCGCTCTCGGCGTTCGCCACCATCTGTGCGGCGGCCGACTCGGCCAGGTGCTTCGGGATCACCGCCTCGACGGCACCCCAGTGCGCCTCGCCTTCGTTCGGGAGCAGGATCGTCACCTGATCGCCGACTTCTGCACGGTAGAATGTGACCGACGCGAGAAGGACGCGGAAGCTCTTTCCTTCGGCGAGAACCTTGTACTGACCGTCCTCCTGGATGAGGACGCCTTTGGTCGTGCGGCGGTCGATCGGGGCGATCTGCTTGTAGATGAATTTGCCCTCTTCCGTGATGGTCAGCTTCATGCCGTCACCTTCCACCAATTTGCTCTTGCTCGCGTAGTTGGCCGGAACCGGATAACTCTGTCCCGCGCCGTCCATCATGTTCTGTCCGTCGAAGATTCCCTCTACGACGCGCCCGCTGACGGGCCCCGTCGTCGGCATGCGGCTCGCGCGCATCATGTGGCGCTCACGCGTGGGGTCCGCGATGCCGGAAAGATCGCGGAGGAGCGCGGAGGCCGTCTTCAGCGAAGACATGGCGCTCTCGATGAGCTCTTGCGCGTGCACGATCTGATCGTCGGACATGGGACTGAGGGAAGGGGATGGGTGTGACCCGAGACGATCAGAAGGGCGACGATGCAACCTCAAGGGTTGTACTCTTCAACTCGCTTCGCATCTCGGTGTCTGTGAGGAGGCCGGGTTGGGCGCCAACGACGCCGACGACACTCTTCGCGTTTATCGTACCCGCACGCAGGGCAGTTGGCAAGTCCAGGCCGGTTGCCAGGGCCCACGTCATGCCCGCCCCGAAGGCGTCGCCCGCACCCGTGGTATCCACGACCGCAGTCGGTTGCGTGGGGCACTCGTACTTTGTGGTCGCGTCGCAGGCTTTCACCCCGTGCTTGCCGTCGGTGATGCAGACGATCTTCGCTCCGGCGTCGCGCAGCAGATGGAGGGCCTGCGCGACGGTCTTGGTGTTGGCGAATTTCAGCGCCTCCTCTTTGTTCAGAAGCAGGAGGGTCGTGTGTTGAAGCATCTCGCGGATGATCTTCGACTGGATGCCTTCGTCGATCTGGCAGCCCCCGGGATTCCAGGCCATCTTGGCCTCCGGGAACGAGCGGAAGATGTCGACCATGTCGTCCTGGATCGAGCAGCTGTCGGGTTGGATGTGGTTCAAGTAGATCCAATCCATCGACGACGCGTTATGCTTGTCGAAGGTCACGTCGTGCAGGTGCGAGTTGGTACCCGGCTCATACAGGATCACGCGTTCCCCGCTGGGTGAATTGAGCACCAGGGAGAAGCTGGAGGTTTCGTCCTCGATGACGGTCGCCGACGAGGTGTCGACCTTCTCCTTCTTGAGATTCTCCAGCAGTGCCGTGCCCCATTGGTCATCTCCCACCACGCCGCAGAAGTTGGCATTGCAGCCCAGACGGGCGAGGGCGACGCTCGTGTTGCTGGCGCCTCCGCCGCATTGCCCGGTGACCGCGCGCACGCGGATTTTGTCCCCGAGAGGGAGGACCACGGCTTCCTTCCCTTCAGATTCCTTGATCACCCTGGGGTCGATCGAGACGAAGAGGTCGAACGTCGCCCCGCCGATGGAAAGGGTGCGTGGGGAGGGCATGCGAGGGGGGAACCTCAGCGATAATAGCGCGATTGCATCTCGCGGAGGAATGCATCGGTCACACGCTGTGACCGGCGCAGCTGCCACTGGAAGGCGACGAAGAGCAACGCGGCTCCACCACCGATCCACAGCACCATCTCCGGCAGGCCGTTTTCGGACAACTGTTCGGGCTGCTGATAGACCGGCGGAGTGTAGGTCGGGGTGTCGTTGCGGATGATGGGGTTCGGCTTGTAGGGGATCGGATCGCCGGCCGACGGGTGCAGGCCGCCTTGCGGGGTGCCCTTGCCGGTCACCGCCAGGTCCTTGATGGCGTCGCCGCTGCCGGTGTTGGGCGTGACGCGAACGAAGTACGTCACTCCGTTCACCAGGTCGCGCAGACTGTCCGCGGTCTCCGTGGTCGTCTTCTTGATCTGGTAGTTTCCCTCCTTCACGCCGTACTCGACCGTGTAATTCGAGACGGGGACTTCCTTCGGCAGGGGATTCCAGACGAGATCGAGCTGTCCGTCTCCCGGTTTGACCGTCAGCACGAGGCCGATGGCCTGCGCCTTGGCGACGTTGCTCTTCTCGATGCTCTCGAGGTCGCCCTTCAGGGCCGTGACCGCGAAGTAATAATCCTTTCCCGGCACAAGTCCCGTCACCGTTGCCTTGGTCGTGGGTTTGCCGGTCTCGAGGACGAAGGGGAAATCGTTGGCGGATTCACCGACGTAGATGCGGTAGCCGTCGACGTCTTCCTTCAACGCGTCCCATGTGAGGCCGACGGCGAGCTTCTTTCCCTGCGCGACGAGGTTCTGTACCTTGGGCAGGTTGTCGTTGCCGACGATGAGCTGCGCGAGCAGCTGGCTGCTGTTATCGGCTGCGTCGATGGCCGTCAGCTTCGGCTGGTAGTTGCCGTTCTCCGGAGCGGTGAAGTTCGCGGTGTAGATGCCGCCCGAGCCGCTCGTGGCGGTTTCGACGAGCGTGACGGTCTGCTTGGCGTTGTTCTTCGGATTGGTGATCTCCATCGTGAAGCTCTTGAGTTTCGCTTCGGCCTCGGCCGTCACCTTCACCTGGGAGCCTTCCTGCGGCATGGCGGGATCGAAGGTGACCGTGCCGATCGTCGGCGGGACATTATCAAGGATGAGGCGGAGAGGGCCCGAGTCGTTGCGCCCCGCGTCGTCGCGCACGCGGATGGTGAATTCCTTCTGTTGGGGGTTGAGCGGAACGCGGATACTGAAGAGACCGTTGCGGTCCGTGTCGCCCCGCACGTCGTCGAGGCCTCCCATTACGAGAAGGTTGGCGAACGCCGGGCCTTTTCCTTCCAATTGGATCGTGTCCGTATTCACGGTGTCGCCGTCCTTATGTGACGTGATGACGATGCCGTTGCCCGGGCTGTTGTCGGTCGCGCCTGTCACGCTGATCACCTTTTGCCCGAAGATGCTGGGATCGGCCGAGTCTTCGACGCGGAAAATCTGATTGCCCGCAGTGGAGAACTTGAGGGCCAGGGAGAACGTGCGCTTGCCGAGGTCGCGTCCCTCGAAACGGTAACTGCCGAGACCCGGCAGCACGGCCAGGGAGTCGGTGGGGGAGCTCATTTTGACCGTACCCAGGTACGCTTCCACCGTTCCGCCGTTGCGGTCGACCGCGCGGATGGTCACTTCCTGCGCTTCGACGCCCGCTTTCATCTGCGACGGCGCATCGATTTCGAAGTGGTCGATGATTGACGAGCGCGACTGTGCGACCTGCGCGCGCAGGCTGTCGTAGATGTCGTCGTTGTAGGTCGCGTTGTAGCGGTCGCCGCCCATGGCGCGGCCCGCGTCGATTTGGACTTCTGCGTCGAGCGCATCGCCGCTGATCAGGTCGATGGCGCGCAAAGCCACAGTGCCGGCCTGCTCCGTCGATACCTCGAAGCGCTGTTCACCGCGCTGGTCCGTCTGCTGTTCGATCGCGTCGATGCGGTCGTCGTTGCGGCTGGAGACCAGCGTGAAGGGTTGTCCGGAAATCGGGTTGCCGTAGCGGTCGAGCGCCGTGACCGTCACCGTCGCTACGTCGCGGCCGTCGGGGTCGATGCTCTCCGTGCTCGCGTCCAGGCGGGACTCGCGCAGGTCGAGCGAGTCGGCGAACACTTCGAACGTCGAGCGGTCGTCGGTGCGCGCGCCGTCGCGGCCGAGCGATACCGTGTAAATGCCGGCACGCTGCGTCTCCGTGCCGCGTATGTCCGCGATCGCTTCGCCGTTGGCATTGGCTTGCACGGGGATGACGATCTCATCTCCCACTGGCGGCATGACGAGAACATCGAGGCGTTCGTTGGCTCCCAGTTTGGTCACCTGCACCTGCGTTCCCACGCCTGCCACCGTGTCCTGCAACACCGCGATTTCACGCCCCACTGTCGAGAGAGGGGTGAGCAGCAGTCCGAACGCCAGGGTGGAACTCAACAGTCTTTTGAGACGCATAAATCCCTCTATTGTAGCATGTTTTTGGCTTGTGCTCAACGCTCCTATCTACAGCGACGCATCATTTTTACTCTTTGTCTACATCGAACTCCCGTCAAGAATCTGTATGATTCCGGTCGATGCGACGCACTCTCCTCCTCTTGGCTCTTCCTCTCGTTCTTTCCGCTTGCGGAAGCCGAAGTTCATCCAGCTCGGCGAGCTGCGTTTCACGGTACTGGGACGGGGCCATCGGTACCTGTTTGCCTCAAGGATGGCACGTGGTGGATCAAGACGTCATGAAAGAGCGTGGAATGCCCGATGCCGCGGTTGCCGCGTTCCAGGCGGATCAGGCCACGTCCGGGGTCTTCCCCTCCGTCGTGGTGATGCGCGAAGTCCTGCGCAAAGACATCGATTCCGTGGCGTACAGCAAGGCGAGCATCGATGCGGTGAAATCCCTCAACGGCTACCAGCAGGTCGATCTCAAAGACGTGAGCATCGAGGGAGAAACGGTGCAGATCCACACGTACATCGCGCAGCCGAATGCCGAACAGCCGAAACAGCGCTATTACCAGGTGGCGGCCGTGAGCGGCCGTAACGGATATGCCTTCACCGCCGGATTGCCGCTCTCCGTGGACAAGACGCTGGAGGATAAAGTCCTTCTCATCCTCGAAAACATCGCGTTCCACAACGTCGAGAACTAAAAACAGTGGAAGCCCGGGGCCAAGCTGCGTACACTGCGCAGGCCCAAACGTCGGTCATTTATGGTCATCGGGGTGCCGTAGCCAAGTAGTAAGGCAAGGGTCTGCAAAACCCTCATGCGCGGGTGCGAATCCCGCCGGCACCTCCAATTTTGGCGTGCATGAACGGTCGGACCGCACCCGGGTTCGCCGGGTACGGTCCTGCATTGTTTGGTCATTTCGGCGTGGCACGGGCGAAGCCGTACTCTTCTCTGAACGGCGGAAGGATGAGCGCTTCGATGAGTCGGCAACTGCCCGGGGGATACTGGGCGTTCAGGAAGACGCGGGTCTCGTGGAGCAGCGCGTCGGCCAGCGCTTGCCGTACCTGCGGCGTCCGTTCCGGGCGATCGAGCAGGCCGGTCACGAGGGTGACGACTTCCATGTGCTGCGCCGGCAGCAGCAGATCCGCCGCGAAAAAGACCGTGACCTGATCGGTCGTGAGCCGCAGCTCGGGGATGTTGGCAGTGGCGCGTTGCAGGGATTCGCGGAATGTATGGAGCGCTTGAATGCCCTGCGGCAGACCGTGGACCGTAATGATCGGCATGACCGACCTCCGTTTGGTGAAAGGACCGAGTGGTGAAACAACGCGGGCGCAAAATACGGACTTTCAGGATTTTGTAAAGTTTCGGCGTCGTTTTCTCGCACCGACACATTTCGTCGGCATCGCATGTATATCCGCTTGTGACACAGGGAAAAGAGAGTAGACCGTGGGGTGTCTCCGCAGCGATTTCTTTTCGACTCTCCCCATGAGTACGAATGTGATCGGCGAGTTTAACAGCAGCACCGATGAGTGGGATTTGGAACATGCATCAGTGCCGAATTTCAAGCAGCCATTCAGTCAATTGCCTTCGCGTTTGGCTCAGCGTCTCGCGGCCCAGACGTATCTCGTGCAGCGCCTGCAATTGAGTAAAATCGAAGGCTATGATTTCACGCAATCCGTCGGTTTGTGGTGCAAGGGGACCAACAGGCATGGCACGGGATCCATGGCCGATGTGTTCGCGCATTTGGTGGATGATCCCCATCCGCATGCGCCGCAGAACAAGCACGGCCTGCCTTTCGAGGTGGCTGCACGGGGACTGGATCTGCTGCTGAATGATCCCGCATTCATCCGCCACGTCGCGGCGCACCGGTATCACATCAACACGGCGCTATGGTTCGGCAGGCTGAAGCCGGCAATGGCGGAGATGATCCCCGACCTGTCCGGTGCCAAGGTTGAAGACGCATTACTGACCGTCCGCAAAGAGATCCAACGTACAGTCGATACAGGCGGCAATCCGATCGTGCGCTTGTCGCTGGGCTTTCCCTACGTTGAAGGGGAAGGGGAGCATGTCATTGAACAGGCTTTCCCGGTAACGGTCGGGCCGATGTCAGCCTGAGAATCAGTACTTTTTGGTGATATCGGTCACACCGTCGTACACCGCCTTCGAGATGTCCGCGATGCCTGCGGCTTCACTGACTCGGTCCGTGCCTTTCGTCATGACACACAGGACGTACGGCCCCGCGGGGTGGTACACGATGCCGCAATCGTGGAGTTCGGTCAGTGCGGGATTGGGGGCATAGAAACCGAATTTATGGGCGACGCGCACATGCTCAGGCACCCCAGCGACGATCCCGTCCTTGAAGGTCGCTTCGGTGAGGAATTGCAGCGCCAGCTGGGACAGCTCCGGCGAGAGATACGCGGTGTTGTAGAGTATGGCGAAAAGGTTGCCGTACGATTGCATGGAGAGCGTATCGACTTTGCCCGACATCATTTCCATCATGCCGAGATCCAAGAAGACATTCGATTTGATGGACGGTGGCGTTTCATTGAGCTTCCAGACCAACAACTCCTTCGAGCGGTTGTCGGAAAAGACGATCATGCGGCGCAACAGCTCGCGGACCGTGTAGGGTGTATTTGGCTGGATCGTCTCGTCCTCGGAATTGACGTTCATGATCTCCTGCATATCTCCCGTGAACGTCAGTTCTTCGTCGAGCAGCAATGGTTGTACCTCCGCTCGGCTAAGGATGCCGATCATGATCGGCAGCTTGAGCAGGCTCGCGGCGTTGTAATACTCGTCTTCCTGCACGCCTATGCGCGGCCCGTTGTTCAGCTTGCGGAAGTACACCGACATTTTCGCGTTACCGTGGGCTTTTTCCCATGCGGTGACATGGGAAATGAGGGACTGCCGTAGCTGTTCGTATGCTTCCGCACCCCCGGAAACGTCGTGGTCTGCACACTGGGACTGGGCGGTCAGAAGATCGTACTTCTGCGGACATATCACCGCTCTATGAATCAACCATTGGACGCAGAGCAGGCCGATCATTCCAAGAAGGAACGCGGCAAGTACGGGAACCCTGCGTTCAAGCCATCCAGCGACCATATGTCGCCAGTATGCGCCGCTCGATGCTCCATTCAAGTGCGGATGTTTCTGGTGGAGCTGACGAGACTCGAACTCGTAACCCCCTGCTTGCAAAGCAGGTGCTCTACCATTGAGCTACAGCCCCAGAATCAAACAGTGATGAGAATATACCATGAGGACCGAGCGCCGTTTTTTCTCTGCGCGGCTCGCAAGCTTCGCCGCGGCCATTGAGCTACAGCCCCAGGTGACCGAGAGCATACAGGAAACGCCCCCACGACTAGAAGGCGTCCGGGTCCACTTTCTCTTGGAGGCCCGGAATGAGGATTTGAAGCGGTTTAAAGAGGATGTGCGTCGTTCCGGTAAGGGCTGCGATGCACCAGAACAGGATGAAGACCGCCAGCACGACCACCAAGACGTAGATCCCGCCGAAGCGTTTCGCCCACTGCGGATCGCCGAACATGTCTCCGATGAACTCGCGGTTTTTGATCATGTAGAACGATGCCACCATGCCGCCGATCGAGAGAACGTAGCGCCACATCAGAATGCGTCCGGACTGCGGAAATTGGCCTGGTCCAATCCCGGCATGATGGCTTCGAGCGGACGGAACAGGATCGTCGTCGTATTCGTGAGTTCGGCGATGCACCAGAAGAACAGGAAGATGGCGATGTACACGACCACGTAGTAATTGCCGCCGAGTTTCTTGATAAGGCCGCGATTCCCGATCATGTCCCCGATGAACTCGCGGTTTTTGATCAAGAAAAACGAGGCCACTATGCCGCCGATCGAGAGAACGTATCGCAGCATCGGTGCGGTCGGTTGTCTCAGGCGATCGCCGCGTCGAGTTCCTTCTTCAGATCCTCCTTGGGGCGTGCTCCGACGATGGTCGAAACGGGCTTGCCCTTCTTGAAGATCATGAACGTCGGGATGCTGAGCACGTTGTATTGGCCGGCCGTGTCGATGTTTTCATCGACGTTCACCTTCACGATTTTGGCCTTCCCCTCGTATTCGCCTTCGAGTCCTTCGACGATCGGGAGCATCGCCTTGCACGGACCGCACCAAGGAGCCCAAAAGTCCACGAGGACCGGAACGGGGGACTTGAGGACGTCGGCGTCGAACTGTGCGTCGGTGACGGACTGTGGCATGGGGACTGGGGGAAGACGCGGAGGAGTATACGCAATCGCGCGACGGCAGGCGAGAGAATGGTTGGGGGAAAACCCCCGATCATCGTCCGGACCGCGCTGCGTCCAGAATATTCCGGGTGATGATCTTGCCGGACTCCACCGCCGGCTGCCCGTACGGGTCGATGCGGTAGAGCTTGCCGAGCAGCACCACTTCGGCCATGAAGAGGAAGAAGATCTGTCCAAGGTGTTCCTCATCGAGGCGGTCGACGGTAATCGTCACGTGCGGCCGCTTGGAGCGGCTGAGAGCCTGGGCCGTGCCGTCTGCGCATGCGTCGAGCAATTGCGAAAAGGGGAGCCCGCCCAACGTGCGGAACGATGGGTCGGTGATTGTCGGTACGGTGAGTCGCGGCATCTCTTTCTCTCGCAGGAAGATGTGCCATGCCTTGCGGGGGCCAGCCAGCCACTGTTGCAGCAGCGAGTGTTGGTCCTGCGTGCCGAGGGCGGCGACCGGGAACGGATTGTTCACTTCGTTCTTTCCAAGGCTCTCCGCGATGAGTTGTTGATCCCATGCGGCCATCGATCGCAGCCGCTGGCTGTACGGCATGATCACGCGAATGGGATGTTCCTTCTTCGTGTCGAGCAAGTATTGGACGGCGGCAAGCTGCGCCGCGGGATTGTCGTCGAGCAAGGATGACTGGCATCGCTCATCCATCGCCTTCGCGCCCCGGAGGAATGCCGCAACGTCTTTCTTCAGCAGCGCGAGCGTAAAGAGGCCGACCGGCGTGAAGATCGAGTATCGTCCCCCCACTTCCGGTGCGATGGATAGGCACTCGATGCCCTGTTCCAGGCAGAACGTGCGTAGCGCGCCTTTCTTGGGATCGGTGATGGCCACGACGCGGTTTTTCGCCTTGGCTTTGCGGACGCTTTTCAACTTCTCCCAGAACAGGAAGAAGGCGCTCATGGTCTCCAGTGTGCCGCCGGATTTGCTGACGACGACTACCGCCGTCGAGTTCCAATCGATGACGTCGAGGTACATCTGCAGCACCGCGGGATCGATGGTGTCGACGACATGGAATTCCACTGATCCGGGGCGTTCGAACGCTTCTTGCAGCACGCGCGGCCCGAGCCCCGAACCCCCGATGCCCAGCCACAGTACGGTCGTCACCTTGTCGCGGCGAAGCCTGTCGGCCGTTTCCTGCATCTTGTCGGCGATTTTCCTGCTGTACGGAGCCATCGCCCAGTCATGCAATCCTTCTCGCCGCTCCTTCAGCCACGCATCCACGTACTTGCGGATCGGCGTGTGCTGGGCGAGCAGTTCCTGGTCGGAGATGCCCATGGCCGGCGTGATCGCCGTCGCAAGAGCGCCGCTGATGTCGAGTGTCAGCATACTTAGAGGGAGCGGAGGGCGGCGGCGACGCGTTCTTCGGTCGTCTTCAGATCCTTCGGGAGGTGCTCGAGGGTGTGCAGCACGTCTCCCGCGCTGTATCCCAACTGCGTGAGTGCCGCGACGGCATCCTGGTCGAATTGGCTTCCCAGCTCGCTACGCGCCTTGGCGGCGACGAAGAATCCCGGATGTTTGTCCGCCATGCTCTTCAGTTCGATGAGCAGTTTCTCGGCCGTCTTGCGGCCGACGCCCTTCACCGTCGTTAGGAGTTTGGGATCCTCGCGTTGCAGCGCTTCCACCAGCAGTCCGCGTGGCACGTCGCAGAGCTCCAATCCCATGCGCGGGCCGATGCCCGGCAGTTCGATGAATTGCTCGAACAAGCCGCGGGTTTGACGATCGGTGAACCCGTACAGCTCGAAGCGGTCTTCACGGACATACGTTGAGATCCACAGCGTCACCTCCTTCCCGTCCGTCAGCGTGTCCCACGAGGAAGCGGGAACGTGGACGCGATACCCCACGCCGGCGACGTCGAGTTCTACCTGACCAATCTCCGTCTTCTCCACCGTGCCGCGGAGGTGCGCGATCATGCCGCGAGAATAGCAGATTTCCTTCCGCGCGCTACTGTCCGCACCGACTTCATTCGGATCGCATTTTGCGCTATACTATAAGGAAATGCACAACCGTACCCGCACACTCCTCGGAGCGGCTCTCGTCGTCGTTTCGTGCGGCGCTGTGTGCGGCGGCGCATACCTCGGCACGCTGCTCTCGCTGGAGGAAGCGCGGGACCAAACGAAGGCCGATTTGCGCAATGCGATCGACGACGCGGTCGTAGGATACAAAGAGCGTTCCGGCATCCAGAGCAGCATCGAGCAGGCGCAGCGAGACGCCGATGCGCACCGGTCGCGCGCGGCGGAGCTCCAGCGCAAGAATCGCGAGATGCGTTTTCAAATCGCGGCATTGCAGGATCGCGCAGCGGCCTTGCAACAGAAATACCATGTGCCGTCCGACGCACCGTCCATCGAGCGTTTCCTCGCTTCTGGCGAAGAGGCTCTCACGGTGTTTCTTCGTAAGGCGTACGTGGATCGCCTGCGCGTGACGCCGTCCTCCGATCTCACGCTTCTTGGTTCGGCCATCGCCGGCACCGATTATGGCGACGCGGCCGAGCACGGACTGCATCTCTCGTCGGTGCAGGAGACGCTCATGTCATACGTCGACAGCGTCGCTGCCACGCGCGACATGGCCGATGAGCTCAAGGATCTCGCGGCCAAGCGAGCGGCGGTCCTCGATGAAATCGTCGCGGAAGAGCGCGCCGAGCAGGAGGCCATCGCGAGCGCCAAAGACGGGGAGGAGCGCTTGGCGCTCATCCAGCAGGAGGTGGAAGAAGTGCACAAGCAGGTGCTGGCACTGCAGACGCATTTGGGGGACATCAACGACATCATGCTTCGTCGCACCGAAGAGAAGCTGATCGCCAAAGGACTGCTCGATCCCAGCGAGCGGGGCACCACGTCCCACGCCGCGGCGCCGCTCTTCATTTGGCCGGTGCAGGGAAAGCTGACCGCCGGCTTCCAGGACGCCTCGTACAAGTCGTTCTTCGGCGTGCCGCACCACGGGCAGGACATCGCCGTGCCGCAGGGTACGGTCGTGCACGCGTCATCCGACGGCGTCGTCTTCATCGTCCGCGACGGCGGCAAGACCGGTTACACGTACGTGCTCATCGGACACGCCAACGGGTTCGCCACGCTCTACGGCCACCTTTCTTCCGTGAACGTGACGGCGGGACAAGAGGTGTCTGCGGGTGATCCGATCGGCCTTTCAGGCGGCGAGCCCGGCACCCATGGCGCGGGCCCCATGACGACCGGTGCCCATGTGCACTTCGAGGTCATCAAAGACGGCGAGAACATCGACCCCAAGAGCGTCATCGAATTCTGATCGCTCACGAGCAAAACCCGCGGGATGGGGCAAGCCCTTCCCGCAGGCTGAGCGTTGAAGACGACCGATGATCACTTCTTGGCGTCCGGCTTCTTGACGTCCTTCTTCACATCCGGCTTCTTGACGTCCTTCTTGTCGTTGGCCACTGCAGGCTTCTTGTCATCCGTTGCGGCCTTCTGGGTCGGCGTGCAAGCGGCGAGCGTGGAAACGGCGAAGAGCGACGTGATCGTGATCGCGATCTTCTTGGAGAGAGAGGAAGAATTCATGGGCGACATTGTCTCCGCTTGCGCCGTCTTCCGGCAAGGCCCATGGGCGATTTTGACTTTACAGTGTCACGCAAACGGCGATTCGTGTGTACGCATGAATCGCGCATCATTCGGCCTCTTCCATCTGCTTCGACCGACGGGGAAGGGGGCCGATGACGACCACGAATTCTCCTTTCGCGGTGATGCGTGAAGCGACCTGCGCGAGCTCGCCCATCGTCGTCGACGCCACCTCTTCGTGCATCTTCGTCAGCTCACGCGCGACGACGACCGGCCGCTGAGGTTGATGCGCGAATACTTCGGCCAGTTCGCCGAGCGTGCGTGCGATGCGGTGGACCGATTCGTAAAACACGACGGTGTGTTCCATGTCCGGCAAGGATTGCAGCAGCGTCTTTCGCCCCTTCTTCTGCGGGAGGAACCCGAGGTAAGTGAAAGCGTCGACCGGCAGCCCGCTGGCGCTGAGGGCGGTGAGGAATGCCGCCGGCCCGGGCACCGCTTCGATGCGGATGTTTTCCGCGCGAGCGGCGGATACGAGCGCGTATCCCGGGTCGCTGATGCCCGGCGTTCCCGCATCGCTCACGAGGACGATGTGCTCGCCCGCGCGAAGGCGCGCGAGAACGTCTTCCAGCTTGCGCCTGTCGCTGTATCCGTGCAGGGCGACAAGCGGTTTTTTCGGCAGACCCAGCAATGAGATGAGCTGGCCCGTCACGCGCGTGTCCTCGCAGGCGATGGCGTCGCACGACGAGAGTGCTGCGCGCATGCGCTCGCTGCAGTCCCCGAGATTGCCGATGGGAGTGGCGACGACGGACAGCATGGAATCAACGCATTTGTTGCTGCTGTTGTAGCAGCTGCGCCTTGTTGATGCCATAACGCTCGATGATGCGCGCATTCTGCGGCACCGCGCGCACGAAGATGAGCGCCACGTTATCGGCGAAGACCGGCACCCATTCCTTGTCCTGCAGGCGGGCGAGGATGAAGCGCTTCGTCCACTGCGCCATGTCATTCCTCCGCAGGAAGATGGTGGTGAAGCCGAACTTCTTCAATTGCTTTTGCCACTCCAGGTCATTCATCTGCATCGGGATGTAGACGTTCTGGAAGAATTCGCCGGGATACGCTTCGGGCCGGTTATCGGTGAAGACCTGCTGTTGCGGGTAGAGGCCGAAGATGAGGTAGCCCCCAATGTCGTAGTCGTTGAAGAGCGGCCCTTGGATGCCCGCGTTTTTGTAGAATGCCAGCGCGTCCAACGCGTGCGGTTCCAGTCCGATTCCGGCGGTGCGAGGCAGTGTCACCCAGTATTGCCAGTTCAGCAGGAAGACGAGGAACGCTGCGGCGAGTGTTCCGGCGCTCATCAGGGTGGGGCTGCGCTTGTGCAGGCCCGCCGGCAGGTCCTTCAGCATGATGGGGATGAGGAGGACCGAGACGTAGCCGAAGAGGGCGAAGTGCCGCAGCGACGTCCATGCCAGCGCCATCACCAGGAGCAGCAAAAGGATGCCCGAAACCCACAACTGCCCGCGACCGCTGCGCCAACGCACCAGCGAGCGGACGATGGCGAACACCGCCACCCCGCAGGCGAGCTTGAAGTAGATGCCGATCATGTAGGGCACCGAGGCCTCGATATTGAGGATGCTCTGATTTTCGGCGACGGGATAATTGTAGTTGGTAAAGATGAGCAGCGGTTCCAGCGCCCCCCAGATGCCGGACGGATTGATGACCGTCGCACAACAGGCCAGCAGGAAAATCGGAAGAAGCGGCGCGCGCAGCAGCGGTTGCTTCGCCTTGAAGCGGACGATCCATTCATCGAGCAGGAAACTTCCAATGACGATACAGCCAATGAAGAAGTAGATGTGCAGATTCGTCCACAACGCCTCAAGGACTACCAAGCTCCAGAGCCAGTGTCGCGAGATGCGTCCGTCGCGGTACTCGAGCAGCAGCCACATGTAGGCTGCGATAAGGAAGTAGCTGAAGTTCTCGGGTCGTACTTCGGGGCGTGTCCCGAGAATGGGGACGATCAGCAAGGAATAGAGGATGGCCACGTCGAAGCGCCCCCGCATCCATGCCATGTCGAACAGCAGGAAGAAGGTGAGCATGCATAGCGCGATGGATGCGACCGAGAGCCCCGAGAATCCGACGAAGTCGTAGATGACGGCGAGAATGACCCCCGACGCCCAGTGGTGATTCACGAACGGGAAATCCGGATGCACGTACGAATAGAGGTTCGTGTTGGGGATGATGCCCTGGCCGAGCGTGAGGTGGCCGTTAGTGATGTGACGCCCCAAATCCGACGCCCCCAGCATGATCGGGCGGGCGAGGACGAAGGCGATGCAACAGAGGACGAATGCGAGAAGGACGAACTGCCACCAGTGCTGCTCCTCCATTTCGGATGAGTGCGACATGGGGATAAGCGTACCAAATGAAGGGGGGATTGGTCGCAGTCTCCCGCGGAGATCGTGCTTGCCTCACTTCACTATTTCTGGTGACGCATGCCCTAAAAGCCTCCCTTCCCTCGGGGAAAAATTCGGCTATCATGGCTCGGCCTGCGTTTTTTCTATGGCTGATAAGGATCCCGTACCGGCACCGTCTCAGCAGCCCCTTGGCGATGCCCAAACGGGCGAGACACTTTCGACGATCGGCCGCATCAAGCCACGCGCGATCGTGAATGAAATGGAGGAGAGCTACCTCGATTACGCGATGAGCGTCATCGTGGCGCGCGCGCTGCCCGACGCCCGCGACGGTCTCAAGCCCGTGCATCGCCGCATCCTTTATGCGATGAGCGAGCTCGGACTGCGCTCCAGCGCCAAGTTCCGCAAGTCGGCCCTCGTCGTAGGAGACGTGCTCGGAAAGTACCACCCGCACGGCGACGCCCCGGTGTACGAGGCAATGGTGCGCATGGCGCAGGAGTTCTCCATGCGCTACCCGCTCATCGCGGGACAGGGAAACTTCGGCTCCATCGACGGCGATAACGCCGCTGCGATGCGTTACACCGAGGCCAAGATGGCCCGCATCACGGACCAGATCCTCCAGGACATCGATAAGGACACGGTCGACTTCACCAACAACTACGACGCATCCCGCAAGGAGCCCACGGTTCTTCCGTCGAAGATCCCGAACCTGCTGCTCAACGGCACGGTCGGCATCGCCGTCGGCATGGCCACGAACATGCCTCCGCACAACCTCGGCGAGCTCGTGGACGCTTCCGTGCATCTGCTCGACGAGCCGAAGTCCACGGTCGAGGATCTGCTCAAGTACGTCCAGGGCCCGGACTTCCCGACCGGAGGCGCCGTCTACGACAAAGAAGCCATCAAGCAGGCGTACCTCACGGGCCGCGGGTCCGTGGTGATGCGCGGCAAGGCGGAGATCGAGGAGGGGAGCGGCGGCCGCTACCACATCCGCATCTCCGAGATCCCGTACCAGGTCAACAAGACCAGCCTTATCGAGCGCATGGCTGAGTTGGTCAACGACAAGGTCATCGTCGGCATCTCCGATCTGCGTGACGAGTCCGACCGCGAGGGCATCCGCATCATCGTCGAACTCAAGAAAGACGCGTACCCCCAGAAGGTCCTCAACCAGCTTTTCCAGCTGACCGATCTACAGACGAGCTTCGGATACAACATGATCGCGCTGGCCGACGGCATCCAGCCGCGTCTGATGAACTTGCAGGAACTCCTGCAGATCTTCATCGACCACCGCCGCGTGGTCATCACCCGCCGCGTCACGTACGAGCGGGATCGCGCCAAGGAGCGTGCCCACATCCTCGAAGGTCTCAAGATCGCCCTCGACAACATCGACGCTGTCATCAAGACGATCCGCAGCAGCGAGACGAAGGAGATCGCGAAGGAGAATCTCATCAAGAAGTTCAAGCTGAGCGAGATCCAGGCCCAGGCCATCCTCGACATGCGTTTGCAGACCCTCGCGGGTCTCGAGCGCAAGAAGATCGAGGACGAGCTGAAAGAGACGCTCGCCTTCATCGCTGAGTGCGAAGCCATCCTCAAGGACAAGAAGAAGGTCGACAAGATCCTCAAGGACGAGCTCATCGACGTCCGCAAGACGTACGCCGACGTGCGCCGCACGACGGTCGTGCCGAGCGCCGCAGGAGAATTCTCCGCCAAGGACACGATCCCGAACGCGCCGATGATCGTCACGCTCACGCGCGGCGGATACGTGAAGCGCTTGAGCCCGCTCCAGTTCCGCATGCAGCACCGCGGAGGCAAGGGCATCAAGGGTGCCGAAGTGCGCGATGACGACGAGGTGATGAGCCTCCTGCACGTCATGAACCACGATGACCTCCTGTTCTTCACGAACACGGGCCGTCTGTTCCAGCTGCCGGTCTACGAATTGCCGCAGACGAGCCGCGTGGCCCGCGGCCAGGCCATCGTGAACTTGCTCCAGCTGAAGCCGGAGGAGCGCGTGACCGCGATCCTCAAGGCCGACCTCTCCGACTTCAAGTTCCTCTTCATGGTCACCAAGGATGGTACCGTGAAGCGCACGGAAATCGCCGAATTCCAGAATATCCGCCGCAGCGGCCTCATCGCCCAGAAGGTCAACGAGGGCGACGAGCTGCGCTGGGTGGTCGCAACGAAGGCGAACAACGACATCCTGCTCCTTACCCGCAAGGGCAAGGCAATCCGCTTTAAGGAAGACGACGTGCGCCCGATGGGCCGCGCCGCGGCAGGCGTGCGTGGCATCCGCCTCGCGGACAAGGATACGGTCGTGGAGGCAGCCGTAGTGGCCGATCCGAGCAAGAGCAAGCTCCTCGTGGTGATGGAGAACGGTCTCGGAAAGATGAGCCCTGTCGACCAGTACCGCTTCCAGGGACGCGGAGGTTCCGGCGTGAAGGCCGCCCAGCTGACGCCCAAGACCGGCGACATCGTCGGTGGCTACGTGCTCGAAGAGGGCGCCGAGGGCGACCTGCTGTGCATTTCCAAGCAGGGTCAGGCCATCCGCATGAGCCTGGCGGACATCCCGTCGCGCGGACGTGCCACGCAGGGCGTGATCGTCATGCGCCTTAACGGCAGCGACAAGGTGGCGTCGATGAGCGTGATGATGCTCGACAAGGAAGCCGAGGAGATGATCGCCCAAATGGCTCAGGAGCAGCGGGAGGGGGAGGTGGAAGAATTGATGGAACAGGTCGAGGAATTGGAGGATCTGCATAAGAAAGAGGTCCGTTCCGCCGCCCGAAAAGCCAAGAAGGCTGCCTAATACGCGCCATTTCTCTATCCGAAACCGGATTGCGCTTGCAATCCCACTCCATATCAGTAGACTGTCCAGCGCTATGAAGAAGGAGATCCATCCGGTCATGTACGCCGACGCAAAAACGACCTGCACCACGTGCGGAGCCGTGTTCGCGATTCCGTCGACCGTGAAGGAGCAGACGGTCGAAGTCTGCCGCATGTGCCACCCGGTCTACACCGGCAAGGAGACGAAGACGCGCACGGGCGGTCGTATCGATCGCTTCCGCAAGCGCATGGCTGCGGGCCAGAAGGCGTAAG
>CAYRUZ010000003.1:55618-113295 GCA_964427895.1 uncultured Candidatus Peribacteria bacterium | reverse complement strand
CCGCGGAACACGTCCCACTCGGTGAGTAGCACGAGCGCGTCCGCGTGTTGCGCCGCTTCGAGCGGTGAGGCGACATAGGTCACGCCTGCCGGGAGCAGCTTGCGTGCGTTGTCGGTCGCCGACGGATCATGGGCCAGAACCGTGTGACCCGCCTTAAGCAGGGCGGGAATGATGTCGAGCGAAGGGGCGTCGCGCATGTCGTCCGTCTTTGGTTTGAACGCCAAGCCCCAGACGCCGACGGTCGCGTTCTGCGGCAAGTGATCGAGGATTTTCTTGAGGAATCGTTCGCGCTGACGGGCATTGATGCGGTCGGTGGCGTCGACGATGCCGAGGTCGAGGTCGTACTGCTTGGCCGTCGCCATCAACGCCTTTACGTCCTTCGGGAAACAGCTTCCGCCGTACCCGATGCCTGCATGGAGAAAGCGCGGGCCGATGCGGCTATCCAGGCCCATGCCCGCTGCGATGTCGCGAATGTCGCCCCCCGTCTTCTCCGAGAATTCCGTGAGCATGTTGATGAAACTGATCTTCGTTGCGAGGAACGCGTTGCTCGCGTACTTCACGATCTCCGCGCTCTCGCGGCTCATGAAAAGCAGCGGGCGTCCCACGCGCGTGAGCGGGCGGTACAGTTCCTCCATGCATTCGCGGGCGGACGCATCACCGTTGATACCGACGATGATGCGCTCCGGCATCATCGTGTCCTCCACCGCCATGCCCTCACGGAGGAACTCCGGATTGCTGACCACGGGGATACGGATATCCGTGCCGCGCTTTTGGAGAATTGCCCCGATCAACTTCTCGCACTCCTCACCCGTGCCGACCGGCACCGTCGACTTGTTTACGAAGACGAGCCCGTGGTCCGCGCGCTCCGCCACCGCGGTTGCGACCGCGAACACCGCGCGTAGATCCGCCGCGTGCGCCTCGCCCATCGGCGTTGCCACGGCGCAGAAGAGCACTTCCAGTTGGGGGAGTGCGTCGCCGATGTCCGTCGTGAAGCGCAGGCGCTTACTCTTCAGTCCGCGCTTGAGGACTTCCTCCAGCCCCGGTTCGTAGATGGTGCACTCTCCGCGCGAAAGTTTCTCCACTTTCGCCGCGTCGATATCGACGCCCACGACGGAGTGCCCCAGCTCCGCCAAGCAGGCGGCGCTGACGAGTCCCACGTAGCCGGTGCCGACAACGGCAATTTTCATGCGGGCAGTGTAGCCGAAAACGGTCATCCTGGCTCAAAGGCCGTATTTTGACCTATTCGACCTCTTTTCTGCGGTACAGGAACACATGCGCGGGGTGCTTGCCGCCCTTCCCCAGGCGCCCGGGTTTGTGCGAAACAAGGGTGAGCGACGTGAAGGCCGCCGCGATTTCCGTGGCCGTGCGGAAGTACATCGTGTTGCCCGCGGTGCCCGTGGCCGTCGAGTTGCCCTGTGCCAGCTCGTGGTCGTCGGTGTAGCACACGAGCAGCAGCAATCCGTCCGGCGCGAGCAGCGATGCAAGTTCGTCGGCGTACTCCTGGGTCCGCTCGTGCGGGATATGGTGGAAGATGCTGTAGTCGAGAATGAATCCGAACGGTCCTTCGACCAGCTCGTATGCGTCCTTCAGATCCCCCTCGACGAACGTGACATTCACGCCAGCTTCGTCCGCCCGTTGCCGGGCGATCTCGAGTGCCGCCGGCGCAATATCGATGCCCGTGACGTCGAATCCTTTCTTCGCCAGGTAGACGCTGTAGCTGCCCGATCCGCAGCCCATGTCCAATGCACGGCAGGGCGCGAGGCGCTTGCGCTCGACGAGTTCCCGCAGCTCCTTGGGCGGCTCTTCGATCTCCCACGGGATGTCCTGCAGCGGCCGGCGATACATCTCGTCCCAATGATTCTTCGCGGTCATGCGCGGAGTGTAGTACGAAAAAGGCGCCGTGAGGCGCCTTTCGTTCTCAAAGAGAGAGACAGCGATCAGAGATCGCAGGAGCGGACCGTCTTGCGGCCGTTCTCCTTGGCGCGCCAAGAGGCCTTCTTGAGCCAGTCCTCAACGACCTTGTTCAGGCCATCGACGAGGTCACCGGCGGACATCATGTCCTGATCGTTGACGTACTTCTTCACTGCGGAAGCGACGACGAAACTCATACGAGAGTGGGAAATAAGTAAGAAAGCTGGCCGATTCTAGGGACCAGGAGGGGCGCACCGCAAGGCGTTTCTGGCTAAATCACCGAATACCGCTTGCCCAACATGCAATTGACGCAGTCGGTGTTTGGTATTCCTCCGCCTCGCGCTACACTGCGCGGCGGTGGGATGGCCGAGTGGTCGAAGGCGCGCGACTCGAAATCGCGTAACCCCCAAAAGGGGTTCGAGGGTTCGAATCCCTCTCCCACCGCCACCGCGACGAAAGTCTATCCGAGCACAAGTGCCGAATCGGCGCTGTTGCTTCGTCGCGCTCACGCGCTACGCTTTGAGCCATGCGTTACATTTTTGGTTGGATCATCGCCATGATCGGCCTCGTCGTGCTGATCGGAAGCGGCATCCTCACATTCGTCTCCTTCATTCTCGCGCTGACGGACAACTCCGTTCTCATGTGGGTGATCACGTACGGCATCACCGACATCGTCGCGTTCATCGTCGTCCTCTACGGATGGCGTCTGCGCCTGCCGCCAGAGATCAAGCTCAACAAGCAGGACGTTGCGAAGATCACGGGTATCGGCGAAGACGGTTCCATCCCCGAGCCGCCGGAGAACCTCCCGCCGCTGCAGTCCTGATTCCGTCATGAATCGCCGGCCCCGATAGGGGCCGGCTTTGTATCAGAGATCCCTCTCCGTTGACGTCAGTCGCACAGCGTTCCCTGCGCGTGGTTCCAGATGATGATGCGGCTGCCGCACGTGCGGTAGACGTACTTCGCGCAGGGTGAGACCTTGAACGCTGGGTTCGGGTGCATGTCCCAGCCGCTGATGATGCGCGGTAGCGCCTCGCGTGCGGCAGGCAGTTGCACGTTGTGCAGCGGAGCCATCGTCAGGCTCAGTGCCCGCAGCAGGAGTAGGAACATCCGCGGGTTGGCTACCGGGTAGCTGCCGAGGTTTTCGAGGCGGACCCAGGCGAGGTCCTCGTGGGTGATGGCCGGGCCATCGTAGTACCCGAGGTAGCACTCGTACTGGTCCTCGGGGTGTTCGATCGGATGTCCAAGCAGCGTCAGTCCGGCTCCCATGAGCCCCAGCCGCTGGAACTCCATCGTCACCGCCATCGACCCGTTGCCGTCCGCGACGGTGCGGTTGGGCAGGGTCCACGCGCGCCCGTCCTCTCGATAGAGGAGCAGGGCGGGTTCGGCGCCGCCGGCATGGGGCAGACGCCCCCGGATGAGTGCGCCGAAAGCCGTCGTTCGCTTCATCGTTCGTTCTCCACTCTGATGTGAAACTGACCCTACTCGGATGCAGGGTCGGCGCACTATTGAGCCGTCAAACCGCAAAGTCAACGGGTTAGACCCCTTCTTTCGCCTCGCGCTTCAGTTCGGCATCGATGAACTCCTGGATGTCGCCGTCGAGCACGCCTTGGGTGTTGCCCGTCTCCACGTCGGTGCGCAGGTCCTTCACCATCTGGTACGGATGCAAAACATAGCTGCGGATCTGCTGACCGAAGTCGGCGCTCTGGGTCGCCCCTTTCAGTTCTTTCTTCTGCGCCATCTCTTCCTCGCGCTTCATTTCCAAGAGGCGGCCGACGAGCATGTTCATCGCGCGCTCGCGGTTCTGGATCTGGCTGCGCTCGGTCTGGCATGCCACGACGATGCCCGTCGGAAGGTGCGTGATGCGGATGGCGGAGTCCGTCTTGTTCACGTGTTGTCCTCCGGCGCCGCCGCTACGGTAGGTATCGACGCGCAGGTCGTTGGGGTTGATCTGAATTTCCTTCGTCTCCTCGATCTCCGGCAACACTTCAACAAGCGCGAAGCTGGTCTGGCGCAGGGCCTTGGCGCCGAAAGGGGATATGCGCACCAGCCGGTGCGTGCCTTTCTCACACTTGAGGTAGCCGTAGGCGGGCGATCCCTGCACGTAGAAGGTCGCCGTCTTGATGCCGGCCTCCGCGCCGTCCGTCCTGTCGAGCATGGTGGTCTTCCATCCCATGCGCTCGCAGTAACGCAGGTACATGCGCGCGAGCATCGCCGCCCAGTCCTGCGCTTCGGTGCCCCCGGCGCCGCCGCTGATCGTGAGGTAGCAGTTGAGGTTATCGAACTCGCCGCTCAAGTAGAGCTGTGCCTCCAGTCCGTTCCATCGTTTGATAAGGGTGTCGTACTCCGCCTCGAAGAACGCGAGTTCTGCGTCGCTCGCCGCGCCGGCCATCTCGCTGAGGTTCTCCACCTCCGTCTTCATCGTCATCAGAGGCTCCCACTGTTTCTTCAGCGCGCGCAGTTCGGCAAAGAGGGCGTTGGCCGCCTTTTGATCATTCCAAATTCCCGGGTCTTGGGATTTCGCCTCCAGTTCCGCGATGGTTTGCGGTACTTTCCTCGCCTCAAAGAGAGTCCTTGCCCGTGTTCACAGCCGAGAGCAATTCCAGGAGTTTCTGTCTCAGTTCTTCCACGAGAAAGGGGGGAGATTGGCCGTATACTAGCCGTTTTCCCGTGTATTCCTAGTCTTTCTCCAAAAATAGTCAGAACATCTTCTCCTCCTTGCGACAATGCCTGTGGCCGGACAGCGGAGGGGATTTTCGCTATACTGGTGAGAAACCCATGGACCAATACACACAGACACCCATCACTCCGGCTCGTACGATCAATGACGTCATCGTCCGCTCGGGCGTGCCGTTCTTCCTCTTCGGCCTGGTGCTCAGCGGCCTGCTCGTCGTCTCCCGCGCCGAGCTGCTTCCGCGCCTCACCCGCATCAACGTGGAAGGCGAACCGCTGCAGTCCGACCAGTTGGCGGATGTCGAGCAGCGCATCAATGACGACATCGCCGCGGCCGAACAGCGCCGCGCGGATCTCGTGCGCCCGGTGCGCGACGCGTCGTACGACACGCTCAAGGAATACAAGCGCACGCTGATGACGCCGCTCGAGGTGCAGGCCTTCATCCAGAAGGCGATCGACCAGGCGGATCCTCCTCTCGAGGGCATCGTCTTCCAGCACATCCGTGTCGATGCCACGACGGGGGAAGTGAGTGTTCACGGCGACGTGCGCGGCGTGGGATCGCGCAGCATGACGGTCCTGGCCCAGTTCGTGGATCTTCTGCGCGCCAATCCGTCGGTACATGCGCTCCAGACGCCCGCATTCGTCCGCGAGGATGAGCCGGGCATCGGATTCCATTCGCCGTTCTCCTTCAACTTCGTCCTCGGCAACACCGATACGACCGCTTCCATCGACCAATGACCACTCATGCTCCCCGCCGGGTCTTCCTCTCGTCCTTCGCCCTCGCCGGCGGGACGGTGCTGACCATGCTCGCCATGTTCCTCATCGCCGATCATGCGACAGAGGTGCGACGCACGCGCGAGCTTCTGCCGGTCGCGCAACGCCTGCCCATCCTCCGCGATCGCCTCACGGTGCTTCGCGCACAGCTCGAAGTCGCCGATCTACAAGCCGCCGTCCGCACGACGCCGGCCGAAGAGCAGCTCCACGAGCATGTACTGCCCGAATCGTCCTCGCTCCAGTCCCTGCTCGGCGCTTTCGAGGCGTTGCAGGACCAGCTGTCTGCGGACGGTCACATCACGAACATGTCGACCGTGCAGGTCGGCGATCCGCAGTCGACCGACATGCCCGGACTCGACGGTCTTTCCGCCATTCCGCTGAGCGTGAGTTTCACGGGTGACGCGGAGGGGATGCGCATCGTCTCGCTGTTCGTCGACATGGCGGGTTACCTCACGGTCGCCGACGCGCTCACGCCGTCCGAGCTCGACCGCCTCCTGACCACGACGGAGGAGGAGAATCCCACCGCCGTGACCGCGCTTGAGCAGTTCCTCTCCACCAGCTTGCTGTCGTACTGCCGCACGCCGGAGCGCTATGAGGACCAATTGGCCAAGTCCTTCTCCGCACCGGAGTTCCTGCATCGCCTCCAGACGATTCTCGGGTCGTCGCGCCTCGTGCAAGCGCGCTACCTCCTCGGCGGCGCGTTCGGTCTCGCGCTCGAAGAGCGGGGACTCTGGCCGCTTCGCCTGCTGACCGTGGACAAGAGCACCATCGAGACGCTGGATGACGGATCGACGCGCCTCTCCCTGCGCCTGATGGCGTACTCCCGCGGACAAGAATAATGGCGGAACAGGGCCGGCCCGATTGACTCTTTCGTCATATTTCCGTTACATTCCAGAGGTCTTTTTTCCCTTCCACCTCACTTCCTTTGCGACAACGATCACGGTTCTCGACCCCTGCGAAACTGGAGAAGCGTCCCCGCATCAATGCCCAGATCACGGTTCCCACGGTCTTGCTCATCAGCGATGAAGGAGCCGCTGAGACCCTCACGATCGCCCAGGCATTGGAGCGCGCCCAGCAGGCCGAGCTCGATTTGATCGAGGTTTCGCCGAAGGCGGTGCCGCCGGTCGTGAAGATCGGGGACATCGGACACTTCATGTACCAGCTGCAAAAAAAGGAGAAGAAACAGAAGGCGCACAGTAAGCAGACGGAAGTGAAGATGCTGCGCTTCGGGTTCCGTACGGAAAAACACGATCTTGAGCGTCTTCTGGAGCGCGCACGGGAATTCCTCTCCGAGCGCGATCTGGTGAAGTTCGTCGTGCGCCTGCGCGGCCGCGAGCTGACGAACAAGCAATACGCCATCGACAAGCTCAAGCAGCTCGTCGTGTCCCTCGCGGACGTGTCGGAAATCGAACAGGACGTGAAAGCCCAGGGTACGAGCTTCTTCGCGATCGTGCGTCCGAAGCGGTCCTGATCACGGGCACACCATCTTCGTTTTATACGAGGCTTGTTCCGCCGGCCACTTGGGATCTGCGACGATGTTCATGGCTTGCGTAATCTCCTTGTCGTGACATGTATTGCCCATCCTCACGGTTGGAGCCGTCATGGAGAGCGTGAAGGTCTTGGTAGCCAAAGACGGTATTTCGTCGAAGAAGCACCCGACGACAGTGAGCGGATATCGCACGTCCCCCGATTGCACCGTGTTGGCCGCCCCGCCAACGCACGATCCCGTAGACGTGGTGAGGGATGAGCCGGCTATGCTGCCTTTCAACCGGACGTTTTCCGCCGCCGCGAGCCCGTTATTCTTCAGCTTAACCGTGTACGTCAACTTACTGCCTTGCCGCACGCTCTGGGCGCCCGTCAGCGAAATGGAGAGATCTGCATCGGGGGACAGGCAGTTGTAGTCGAGCGTCCGCGATACTTCGTTGTTCTTCTGGTTGGTGTCGCCCGGCGCCCAAATGCGTGCGATCAGCGATCCGCTGTTCGTGCACGTGATGGTATCCGCCACCGTGAAATTCATGTTGATGGTCGCCTCTTCCGCCGACACGTTGCGGACCTGGCAGTCGAGCGATTCCTCGTTGCGACGATTACAGGTGACGTACGACGAAAACGTCAGTTTGTAACTGGCTGGGATGGTCAGATTGAGGCTAACTGGCCCGGAGTAGGCAGTGTTCTTGTTCTTGATCGTGAACTTATAGCGGGCCGTCATACCGGCTTTGATGACGACCGGTCCGGACATTCCGAGGCTTAAATCGATCGTTTTGGGCGCGCTGGACGAAGCCGTCGCGGCCATCCAGGCTCCCGCTAGGATGAAGGGAATGAGCCCGGTTGCCGCAGAAAGCCCTATCCATGCACTGAAACGCATATTTGCATCCTAACCCAGTACTTTTGCCTTCGCACGCAGTATCTTCTGGTCTTTTCCTTGTTCTGGGGCATTGGTAGACTTGGTCCACGCGCGCCAAATCCACTTTGCATTTGCGCGCCTTCTCCCTATACTCCGCGTCCCATGCCGAAGATGAAGTCCCACAGCGGCGCCAAGAAGCGGGTCCGAAAGACCGGCTCCGGCCGCTTTGCGCTCAAGCGCAACAGCCGCAACCACCTGTTGATGCAGAAGAGCAAGCGCAGCAAGCGTCAGAAGCGCACGCTCATGTCTCACCCCCGCGACCAGCGCGCCTTGCGCGGTCTGCTTCCGAACCTCTGATCCCTCCCCTTCGTTCCCATGCGTGTTAAGCGAGGTATCCACCGTCATCGTCGTCACAAGAAGCTGCGCTCGCGCACAAAGGGCTTCATGGGCCTGCGCCGCTCGACGACCCGCAAGGCGAAGGAGGCCATCATCAAGGCAGGTCAGCACGCGTACAAGGATCGCCGCAAGAAGAAGCGCAATTTCCGCGCGCTCTGGATCACGCGCCTCAGCGCCGCCGTCCGCGAGCAGGGCATGAGCTACTCCGCGTTCATCAAGGGGCTCAAGACCCACAAGATCGGCCTCGATCGCAAGGCTCTCTCCGAGCTCGCCGTCCGCGAGCCCGCCGCCTTCGCCAAGGTTCTCGAGAAGGTGAAGGCCTAATTGCCTCGTCCATTCATGAAGACGATCTATCTCTTTCGCCATGGCGAAGTGGAGGATGCTTACTGCGATCGTCTACGTGGCGGTTCGACGGATTGTTTGTTGTCGCCAAATGGCGAAATCATGTCGCTGGAAAATCTGCGGTTCATTGTCGCTGCAGGGGTTCAGGCGGTGATCACGACGGGTCTCAAGCGCTCGGATTTCGTCGGTGAACGCTCCAAAGAGGTTTATGGCATCACACATCACCGCGATGAGCGCCTCAAAGAAATGCATCTGGGAAAGTGGGAAGGGCAGCCGCTAGTGGAGGTGAATGCGGCGCATCCGGAGGCAGCTCGACAATTTGTCCTCAACCCGCTCTGCGGACTCTTTCCTGGTCTGGAAAATGCCGATGTCTATCAGCAGCGCGTCATGGCGGGCTGGGCCGATGTGCTCGTGCGTCCGGAAGAGCGCATTGCGGTGGTTGCTCATGGCATAACCAACGCAGTCATTCTCCGCAGCATTGCGGGTATCGGAGCTGGCGCACTCAAGCAGACGATCGGCTGCATGAATGAAATCCATGTAGATCCTCCGCCGCGCGTCGTTCGACAAAACGTGGTGCTCTACCCCGCAGGGCTCGCTCATCCGCGCGGGCATTAATCGTCGTCCACTTCGGCCTTGTGGCCCTTCAGGAGTTTGGCGTACAGCTCGACCGTGGCGAGCATGAAGAGCAGCAGCGAGAATGCCAAGCAGGCGCTGTCCACTGCGTCCGCGATGGGCAGGAAACGCATGTCGATGAGACTGATGATTGCCGCCACGATGCCCGAGAGCAGCGCTCCCGGCAGGAACGTGCAACAGCCCAGGAGCAGCAAGGTCAGAATGACTTGCGGCACGCGTCCTTTCATCAATTCTTTGCTGCGATCAAAGGACGATCGGTACAGCTTCTTCTCACACACGACGGCAACGGAATACAGGCTGCTACGAAGGAAAAAGACGATGCCCGGAACGATCAGGAGCAACGACCAGAGCAGCGTGAGAACGGTGCGGAGGATATTGCTGAGGATAAGCGGAACCACGAATGGCAGTGCTTGCTGCCGCACGGCGCGGAACGATGTGCGGCTGCGTCCCGCCGGGCTCTTGATGAGGCGCTTGCTGATGAGCAGCACGCATGCCATGCCCCACGTCAGAAGAATGCCGAGCAGCAACGACGCAAGGCCGACGAGGAGCGAGATGCCGGGCCCCGGCGTCACCACGGGCCATGCGCTCAGCGGATTGTCCTCCATCAACGCGCTCAGGATGCGCATCCCCAGCAGCGGGAGGAAAAACAGCCACAGCAGCACCTGATTCAGTACCGGCTGCTTGCGGTAGAAGGCCCAGGCCGTTTGGAGGAGGGGAAGCGGGGAGAACATACGGGGGGTCTGACATCCTACCACGCCGTGGGGAGCTGTGGAGGGTGACCTGTGGAAGCCTTATTGTATAGCAAAAACCCCGCCGTAGGCTTACTTTCGCTTGATGCGGACGAATCCGGACGCATCCACCGTGGAGATCTTCTCCTCCTTGGAAATCGCGTCGAGCAGCAAGTTGATGCCGCAGGCATCGGATGCCATGTGGCTGCACTGGATCATGTTCACATGGTGCTTTTTCGCTTCTTCCAACGCCTTCTCCGGTACGTGCATGGAGAGGATGGTGCCCACGCCCGCCCGCGCCTGGCTCTCGATGAATTCCTCCGGACCGTTGGTGCCGCCCGTGAATTCCGTGGCGACGACTTTTCCCGGACGTCCGCTGCCGCTGCCGCACACGATGAGGGGGGGATTGCCCTTCTTGGCGTAGTACGCGTATTCCGGGACGTCGAACAGCGCGTTGATGATGCTCTGTAGGTCGTCGTACTCGCGCGAGCAAATCTCCTCCTCGATGTACTTCCACACGAGGTTGTCCGTGATGGTGTGGCAGACCACTGCCGGGAAGCCCAGCAGGTTCGCAGCCGTTTCGGTGCGCAGGAGGTTATCCGGGTGGATGGCGCGCTTGATGCGGTCCATGCGCGGACGCATCTGCGCTTCCGCGTGGTTCACCGGCACTCCGTGCAAGCCGAGCAGGTCGATTTGCATGTCCATCACTTTGTCCAAGTCGCCCAGCGCGCGGCCCTCCGGATGGTGGATGAGCAGTGCGTCGATTTTTGTTCCCTGCTGGCGCAGAGCGTGCGCGAGCAGCACTTCCGGCGTTTCGATATCGATGCCCACCATGAACGTCTTCACATCCTCCTCGCCGGTTCCGGCGATGATGCGGCTGTCGCTGTACGGATTCCAGGTGCGCTCCTCGTCGAAGAGTTCTTTCTCCCTGCCCTCGAGCTTCTTGGCCCTTTCGGCCTGCTTCTTGAGCAATTTTTCGATCTGTTTGCGCGGGCGCGGATCCGCGGAGATACCGATATCGACCGCCTTCTTGAAGAATGTCTTGAGTTTCATGGTTGCGCAGCCTACCCGCGGGCATGCGGCGGTCGCAAGCAATCGCCCAGCGCCGCGCGAATTTCTCGTGGAAAAGTACCCGCCCACGTTGTTCCTCTTGCTATGATGTACCCCAGGCGCCAGAGTATCTGGCCTTCTCCCCTACGCACCGCATGAATATCCGCGCTTCGGATGATGCACAGGAAGCTTTCACGGCAGCGTACGAGGAATATGCCGATGCCATCTTCCGTCACTGTTATTTCCGCCTGTTCCAGCGCGAGCTGGCCAAAGAGATGATGCAGGAGGCGTTCCTGCGTACATGGGAGTACATCGCCGCTGGCAACGACATCGATAACGTCCGTGCTTTCCTCTATCGCGTCGCGAACAACCTGATCGTCGACAGCGTGCGCAAGAAGAAAGAGATGAGCCTCGAGCAGCTGCAGGAGGCGGGTTTCGATCCAGGTGTCGACGAGACGCCGCACATTCAAGACAAGGTTGATGGCCACATGGTCATCGAGACGCTTCTCAAAATCGACAAGCCGTACCGTGACATCCTCGTGATGCGGTACATCGACGGACTCCCGCCCGCGGATATCGCCGAGATCATCGGCGAGTCCGCCAACACCGTCTCCGTCCGGATCCACCGCGGTCTCAAGCAATTAAAGTCATTCATCAAGAAGTAATGGATACCTCCGTCGAGTCATTCTTTGCGTCGGCACAGTCGATTCGTCTCACGTCCGTTGAGAAACGGGACGCATTGTCGGCTGTTTTCGCCCAATTTGAGCGAGAATCCGTAAGAGTTGACGATTCTGTCCGTCTAGGGGATCAGATGGATAGCGCACTCACGTCGTTCTTCGCCGCCGCTCAGTCTATCGGGCTCACACCCGACGAGAAGCGGGCAATCGCGGGCGAGCTTGCGGGCTCGGTCGGCTTCGCCCACATCCCCGTATCGGAGGATGCCACATCGCATACGTTGCGCTCGGCGGAATCGATCGTGCTCAACACCGAGGAAAAAGACGAGATGTTCTCCCGTCTGCAGAGTTTCATGTCCGATCATCCGGTAAAAGCCGCGGGGAGCGAACAGGAAGAATCCGCAGGATTCATGGATCGGTTTTCCCAGTTCCTATTCGTTCTCAAGCCGTTGACTGTGTCGTTCGCGGCCCTCGTTCTCGTGTGTGCCGGCGGCGTTACGTCCTATGCCGCGGAATCCGCTTTGCCCGGCGATTTCCTCTATCCGATCAAGATTTACGTGAACGAGGCAGTCCAGACGTCGCTCGCTATGTCTCCCGAATCGCGTGCCCGCGTGGATGCCAAGTTGGCCGAGCGCCGCCTGCAGGAAGCCGAGGGTTTGGCGGCCCGCAACGAGTTGTCGCCGGTCGTCCGTGATCAGCTGCTGCGCCGGTTCGCTATGCATGTCGCCAGCGCGGAAGAGGATCGCCGCGAAGTGGGGCGCAACGAAGGCTCCACGAAGGAGCAGGCTCTGCGCAAGGAGTTCGAGGACACCGTGCGTGCGCGCCAGTCCGCGCTCCTCTCCATTCCGTCCGACGACCAGGCCCAATTGCAGACGCAATTGCAGATGATTCTCACTACCGTTGCGTCCTCCGCCAGCGAGACGGCGGCGAAAGCGGTGTCCAGTGAGATCCCGGCCGTGGCGCGCGGTGATGCCGAATTGCGCATCGCCTCGGCCAACGAGCGCATCGCGCAGACGCGCGCGGTGATTCGCACGAAGGACGAGTCCAAGGTCGCTCGCTCGCTCACGCTGGTGAATGCCGCTTACGATGCGCTTCTCACCGCCCAGGGGCATCTCAAAGACGGCAACTATGCTCTCGCAGAGGCGACCGCCAAGTCGGCGCTCGATCTGGCGATTCAAGCGCAGGCGCTGGTTGAAGCGGAGAGCGTGGCCGGCTCCGGCAGCAGCGTGTCCGTTGCCGCATCGTCCGTGGATTCATCCGATGTCCGCCAGGCTCAGTCGGCTATGAGCGACGCCGAGCGCGCAATCGCCGACGTGCGAGGGTACATCTCCGCACAGTCGAGCAACCTCACGCCCCAGGCGTTGGCGTCGGTGACGGAGTTGCTCCAGAACGCGGATACGCGTTACGCCTCCGCCAAGGCGCGATACACCGCCAAGCAGTACGCCGAAGCGGCGGAAGATGCGTATGCTGCGCTCAGTCTCGCGGGCGATGCCCGGGCCGCGCTGCAATCCAGTCTCCGCGGCGGACTCGGGACGCGCGTGGAAACAGAAATCCCGGTCGACGATGCGGTCACATTGCCGTAACAACGTCGGATTTGTTACACTGACGTCCGTTCTTCCAAGCAGCGCACTATGACCTCTCGTGTCGTACGGACCGGAGCGATCATCTCCGTGGGTACCTTCGCCCTCTTGTTGTGTTCGGCGTTGGTCACGTTGAATTCCGTATCATCGGCCGCAACCATTCGGCTCGCCACTGCCGCCCCGCGCTGCGGAAACTCCAAAGTGGAAACCGGCGAAGAATGCGATTTGGGAAGGAAGAACGGTAAGAAAAATAGCGCATGTTCTGACGAGTGCGAGGTTCGGTCAGTGTGCGGCGACGGGCAAGTAGAGGAAGAAGAAGAGTGCGATCTCGCCAGCAACAACGGTAAGAAGGGATACGCCTGCTCCAGGACGTGCGAAGATGCCCCACCGTCGGGCAATAAGTGCGGCAACGGCAGGCTCGATCAATACGAAGAATGCGATATCGGTCAGGAATTCGATCCCGAGTTGCAGGGCGTGGGTTGCTCGATGTGTATGCTCACCTGGTGAGCGTCAGAGCACCACTTTGATGTCCGCAACCGCGATGCCTTCGCTCCGCACGATAACGGGGTTGAGGTCCAATTCCCTGATTTCCGGGCATTCGGTCATCAGCGAGGAAACAGCGCATGCGAGCCGCACGAGTCCGTCGATGTCGCTTTGCGCCGCGCCGCGCATGCCGAGAAGGAGTTTCCACGAGGTCAGTTCCTGCAGCATCGCATACCCGTCCGCTTCCGTGATGGGCGCGAGGCGCGTCGTCGAGTCGCGGAACAGTTCGGTGTAGATGCCGCCGAGACCGATGAGGACGAGGGGGCCGAAAGCCGCATCGCGCAGTCCGCCGACGATGAATTCGTTTCCGGCCGGGAGGAATTGCTGCACCAGCACGCCGTCGATGGCTGCGCCAGGAACGTTCTTCTTCACGGTGGCCATGATGTCGTCGAACGCCGCGCGCACCGCTTCGTTGGTTTGCAGGTTGGCACGCACTCCGCCGACGTCGGTCTTGTGGAGGATTTCCTTCGCGCTCACCTTCGCGATGAGCGGCTTGCCCAACGTTTTCGCGAACTCGGCGGCTTCGTCCGCCGTGCGGGCAACCATCGATTTCGGCAGCGGCATGCCGTAGAGCTCGCACAATTGTTCGGCGAGTTCCGGGGGCAGTTGCCCCGTGTGCCCGCGCACGATGCACTGGGCCTGGATGGCGCGTTGTTCGTTGATGGAGGAGGGGACATCGAGTCGTTCAGTGCGCTTCTTGCCACGCAATGCGCGCAGCGCACGTACGGCGCGTTCGGGTGTCTCGAAGAATGGAATGCCCGCGGCGGCCAGTCGCTGTTGCGCCGCACGCACGCTCTCGCCGCCCATGAAACACGCGGTGACGGGCATCAGCGGGAACTTGCGTGCGATCGTAACGACTTGCTCCGCGATTTCTGCGCATGGCGTCATCACCTGGGGTGTCATCAGAACGGCGATGCCTTCGACATTCGGATCGTCGAAGCAACTTTCCAGCGCGAGCGCGTACCGCTGCGCGTCGGCATCACCGAGCACATCTACGGGGTTCTTCGTGCTTGCGGCCGGGGGCAGGCCCGCCTTGAGTGTGTCGACCGTGCGCGGTGCGAGTGACGGCAGGCGCAGGTCGTGCAGTTCCGCTGCGTCGGTGGCGAGGATGCCGGGGCCGCCCGCGTTGGTGACCACGGCGATGCCTGGGGATTGCAGCGGCGGTTCCAGGCACAGCGCTTGGAGCATGTCGATGAATTCCCCCGCATCTTCCGCACGGCGAATGCCGGTCTGGCGACAGACGGCGGTGATGGCGGCGTCCGAACCGGCGAGCGCGCCGGTGTGCGACGAGACTGCTTTGCGGCCGTGTTCCGACGTGCCCGATTTGAGCAACACGACGTGCTTCTCCTTCGTCACGCGGCCGGCGATTTCCCGGAAGCGCTCTCCGTTATTGATGCTCTCAAGGTACATGCCGATGACGTGCGTCTGTGGGTCCTCGAGACACGCTTCCAAGTAATCACACTCGTCCATCGCCGTCTTGTTGCCGATGCTGATGACGACGGAGAATCCCATACCCACCGTCGGCGCGGCGTCCATGATGGCAACGGCGAGGGCGCCCGATTGACTCACGAGGGCGATGCCACCCTGTGCCGGCAGATTCTTCGCAAATGACGCGTTCATCTTCAATGAGGGGCGCAACATGCCAAGGCAGTTGGCTCCCACGAGGCGCATGCCGTATTGCTTGGCAATGGCTGCCAGAGCTTCTTCGCGCTGTTTTCCGTCCTCCGTGCCCATCTCCCGGAAACCCGCGGTAATGACGACGAGCGTCTTCACCTTCTTCTCCCCGCACTCCTTGGCGAGGTCGAGCACGGTCGGAGCGGGTGTGACGATGATCGCCATCTCCACCTCACTCGGCACCTCGGTGATCGTGGCGTACGCCTGCTTTCCCAAAATCTCCCCGCCCTTGGGATTCACCGGATACAGTGATCCGGCATAGCCCTGGGTGACGAGATTCTTCAGTACGTCGTGGCCCACTTTGCCCTCGGTCGCCGACGCGCCGATCACCGCGATGGAAGAGGGGTCGAAGAACGACATGAGATCCTCTTATTGTAGCGCAAAACTCGATGTTTTACCAGGTTCACTTCCGCCCCTTCCACCGGCGGCGGAGGCGGAGCCATGCCCAGGTCGCGGCTGCCGCGACAAGGGCGTAGACCGCCACGGTAATCACGATGGAGCACAACAGGAAAAACACGCTATCGACCGCGTCGAGCATCGTGATTTCCCCCGCGTCGAGCCACACGGAGATACCGAAGGTCGTCAGCGCGACCGGCATCAGCGGATACAGCGCCACGGTGAAAACCATCGTTTTCCACTCCAACGGGATCGGGCTGCCGACCGCAGCGACGAAGATGATGCAGACAACAGCTGCAACCGCTCCGGCGGCGATGGCTGCGGTGCGAACGGGCGAATGCTTTGCGGCAGTCATGTCCGAAGCATAGCGCATATTCGGCGAAAAGCGTCTGCAGTCGGCCACGGGTACGGTACAATGCACGCGTGGCCGCCTCTTTGCACATCATTTACGCATCCACGTCGGGGCACACAGAATACGTGGTGCTTCACCTTCTCGATTGGCTGAAGGTCAATGCGCCGGCCGTGTCTGCGAAGGCGACGCGCGCCGAGAAGGCGACACGCGACAGCCTGCTCGACGGTGACGTGGTGGTATTGGCGTGCGGCTCGTGGAATACCGGAGGGCCGGAGGGACAATTGAGTCCCTTCATGCAGCGACTCCTGCGCGAGCAGGCGGCCGATGTGGATTTAAAAGGCGCGAAAGTCGCTGTGATCGGCCTCGGTGACGAGCGTTACCGGTACGTCGCGCACTCCGCCGATCTGCTCTGCGAGTACGTCCGCACGCATGGCGGCATTCTCTTGGAGCCGGTGTTGCGCGTGGTGAACGAACCGTACGGTCAGGAGAATCTCATCGCCGACTGGGCTGCTTCCCTCGTTTCTTCCATCACAGCTTGATGCGTCGCTCGCTGAAAATCGTCGGCGCGTCCGGCCAGGGCCTCCTCTCCATCGGCGGTATCCTCGCGAAGGCGCTCAAGCGCAGCGGGTACTGCGTCTTCGGGTACCGCGAATATCCCTCCCTCATCAAAGGGGGGCACACGAGCTATCAGCTCGACTGGAGCGACACAGAAATCCGCGGAGTGGAGACGAAGACCGACATCCTTCTCACGCTCAACCATCACGGACTCGAAATCAATCTGCCCGATCTGCGCGACGGCGGAATCGTCCTCCATGCGGTGCCGGATTGGCGCTTCCCCGCAGGGGTCAGCGATGATCTTCAGAAGCGCGGCATCCGCGTCATCGAGGTTCCGCTCGATGCCATCCTCCTCCAACTCAAGGCAAAGCCGATTCTCGGCAACGTCCTCCTGTCCTCTTTCCTGTGGTCCCTTCTCGGTGGCGACATCGAAGTCATCCGCTCGCTGGTGCGTGAGCAGTTCGGACACAAGCAGGCATTGCTCGACGCGAACATGCGATGCGTGGACCAGGGATTCGCCACTCGCCAGACGCTCGCGAAGGACGTCTCCTTCGCGATGCCGCCGGCGTCGGAGCGCTGGAAAGAATGCATGATCCTCACCGGCAGCGTGGCCATGGGCATGGGTGCCATCCACGCGGGCGTACGCCTGTACGCCGGCTACCCGATGACGCCGAGCAGCCCGCTGCTCGAATACATCGCAGAGGTGCAGAACGAGACGGGCATGGTCATCAAGCAGGCAGAAGACGAGATCACCGCAGCGCAGATGGTGAGCGGCGCGATGTTTGCGGGAACCCGTGCCCTCACGGCGACCAGCGGCGGCGGGTTCGACCTGATGAGCGAGACGCTCTCCCTCAACGGCATCATCGAGAATCCCACAGTGTTCGTCCTCGCCCAGCGCCCGGGTCCTGCAACGGGCTTGCCGACGTGGACGGGGCAGGGGGATTTGCAGATGGCGGTACACACGGCACACGGCGAGTTCGCGCGGTGCGTCCTATCGTGCAGCGATAGCCAGGACGCGTTCGACCTCGTACCCGTCGCTTTCAATATCGCCGAGCTGTATCAGCTCTCGGTCATTTTACTTACCGACAAGCAGGTAGCAGAAGGCATCTTCACGCAGTCCCAGTTCAATCAGAAGAAAGCCACACTGGAGCGCGGCATTGTATCCGATCCCGCGCAACTGCAGGCGCTCAAAAGTACGGACCGTTACGATCCCTTCGTGAAGGACGGCATTTCGCTCCGTTGGTTGCCAGGGGTGGAAGCGGCGACGTATTGCGCGCAGGGCGACGAGCACAGCGCGGACGGAAGCGTCGACGAATCAGCCGCAAACGCCCAGGCACAGTTCGACAAGCGTCTGAAGAAAGCGGCCGCTTTGAAGAAGGCCCTTCCGCAACCCGAGCTCTTCGGTGCCAAGAAGCCGGACATTCTTTTGGTCGGATGGGGGAGCACGAAAGGGCCGGTACTCGATGCCCTTGAGGCGCTGGGCGACGCTGCCAAGACCGTCGGATATCTGCACTACACCTTCCTCTGGCCCTTGCGCACCGAGCTCTTCGAGCAGCTCGCCGCCGCGGCGGGCCAGGTCGTCCTTGTCGAAGGCAATGCGACGGGCCAGCTTGGCCAGTTGCTGATGCAGGAGTGCGGCGTGTGCATTCCCAGGCGCATCCTCAAGTACGACGGCCGTCCGTTCTTCGTGGACGAAATGATCCAATGCATCCGCGGCCTCCTCGACGCGCCCGGTACGACCTCGCGTAAACGACCCGCTTCCTCCCGACCCCGCGCCGCAAAGCGCCGTTCGTGATATGTCCCTCCCCCTCGATCTCTCCACCGGCGGCGCATCGATGCAGCAATACCACTGCGCCAACCGCTGCACGTGGTGCGACGGTTGCGGCGATTACGGCATCTGGACGGCCGTGAAGCGCGCTCTCGTCGGGCTTGGTCTCCAGCCGTGGCAGGTGCTGTTGTGCTACGACGTGGGATGCCACGGCAACGGCAGCGACAAGATCAACGGCTATCGTTTTCACGGTTTGCACGGCCGCGTGCTGCCGTTCGCGGCCGGTGCCAAACTGGCCAATCCGACCTTGCCGGTCATGGCTTTCGGCGGTGACGGCGCGTCCTTCTCCGAAGGCGTGGGGCACCTCGTCCATGCGGTACGCAGCAACTATCCCATCGTCTTCGTGCTCCACAACAACGCGAACTACGGTCTCACCACGGGCCAAGCAAGCTCGCTGACCTGGCAGGGCCAATCGATGAACAGTTCCCCGAACGGCATCCCCGAGCAGACTCTGGCATCGATGGATTTCGTGTTCTCCCTCGAGCCCACCTTCGTCGCACGCGGCTTCTCGGGCAATATCGCGCATCTGGCTTCCATCTTCCAGGCGGCGTTGAAGCATCGTGGATTTGCCTTCGTGGACGTGCTGCAGGCGTGTCCGACGTACAACC
The DNA here is from genome assembly GCA_964427895.1 of uncultured Candidatus Peribacteria bacterium. Classification (GTDB taxonomy): domain Bacteria; phylum Patescibacteriota; class Gracilibacteria; order Peribacterales; family Peribacteraceae; genus CAYRUZ01. The sequence goes on along the minus strand of CAYRUZ010000003.1, from coordinate 94,240 downwards.
GCTTCGCCACCCACGATTACCTGCTCGAGCGCGTCTACGACGCCAACGCAGAGGGGCATGATCCCGCGGATTTCACCAAGGCCCGTGCCATCGCGACGGATACGAGCGAGCGCATTTCCACGGGCATTCTTTACCAGCGCGCAGACCTGCCGAACTTCTACGAGCGCCTCGTGCCCCGGCAGGGCAAGACCACCGCGCCCATCGACGAAGTCTCCATCACGAACGTGGACTCGTACATGAAGCAGTACCTCTAAGCTTTGCCCATCTGGGCGATGCCTTTGGCCAGGAGCACGGGGTGACGCAGTGCCAGACGCAGCACCGCACTCGACCCGCCGCCGCTCACTTTCCCGCCTGCTTTTCTGCGTGCGAAGAACTTCTGCACCATGCCGCCGAAGGCTTTGCTCAACGATGCCGACGCGAGGTCGCGATCCGGTCCGGGTGGCAGGAGATCGAGGAGTTCCTCGTAGCACTGCAGCCGATCGAAGGCGCCTTTGCCTCCTGCGAAGTTCGTCGCCGACGTCGCGGCACCGTGCACGCGGAAGCTGCCGAGCGTCTCCGGCAGGTAGTACCAGTCCGTGACGATGAGCATCTTCATCCAGTACTCGCTGTCGAGGAACTGCGTCATCGTCGGATGGAACGGACCGGCCTTCTGCACGGCCGAGCGCCGCAACATCACGAAGTCCGGCTCGCCGATGACGTTGGGATGCAGTCCGCGCTCCAGCCACCAGCGGAGGAATTCACGGCCGTTGTGCAGTCCACGTTGCAGCTGCGTGTTGCGGAAGCTCTCCAGCTCCTCATAGCTGCCGCGTGTTGAGAGATTGTCCTGGAAGACGTAGCGATGCCCTGCCGCCACGAAGCCCACGGACGCATGGTCGCGCAGTACCGTGAGGCAGCGTTCGAGCATCTGCGGTTCCCACCAGTCGTCCTGGAAGAGGAACATGATGGCCGGCGCCGTGGATTTGGCCACGCAGGCGTTCCAGTTGGGGCCGATACCCAGACGCGTCTCGTTGCGGAAATAACTGATGCGGTCGTCGTCCTTCAAAAACGGCTCGACCATCGCGCGCGTATCCACGTCGGTGGGTTCGTCGTTGATGATTAGCCGCCAGTCGGTATGCGTCTGCCTGCGCACGCTGTCGATGGCCTCTCGCAGGAACGAGGGGTTCGGCTTGTACGTCGGCATGAGGACATCAACGGTTGGCACGGAGGAAGTCTAGCGAAGCACGGGCCCCGTTGTCCGCCGTTTTTCGGGTATGATTGTCCCGTGCGGATCGACGTTCTCACACTCTTTACCGGCATGTTCGAGGGGCCTCTTACGGAGAGCATCCTCAAGCGCGCGCAGGCCAACGGGCTGCTGTCGATCCATCTGCATGACATCCGGGACCACGGCAAAGGCACCCACCGCCAAGTGGATGACCGTCCGTACGGCGGCGGCGCGGGCATGCTCATGATGTGCGAGCCTGTCGTGGCGGCGATCGAACAGGTGATGGACGAAGGCGCGAAGGCGGGGCTGAAGAAGCCGTTGCGCCTGTACCTTTCCCCGCGTGGCAAGCGGCTGACGCAGACCGTCGTGGAGCGCATGGCGAAGAAGCATGACTGGATCATCCTGCTCTGCGGACACTACGAGGGCATCGACCAGCGGATCATCGACGGGGGATGGATCGACGCCGAACTGTCCATCGGCGACTACGTCCTTACCGGCGGCGAGCTTCCAGCAATGGTGCTCATCGATGCGCTTTCGCGTCAAATTCCGGGCGTGCTGGGCAAAGACGAGTCGGCGGAGGAAGAGAGCTTCGGCGCGGCGCTCGATCGCAAACGCGAGTATCCCCACTACACGCGCCCGGAGGAATTCCGCGGTCTGCGCGTGCCCAAGGAACTCCTGTCGGGAGACCACAAGAACATCGCCAAGTGGCGCCGCGAACGCTTGTCGTGATGTTGGACGTGTTTCGCCAGCGGCTGCGCGACGACGGAAGCGTGACGATCGACGTGCGTGCACGCCCGGGGGCGCCGGATAACCGCATCGTCGCGGTCCTGGCCGACGGCAGCGTGAAGGCGGATCTCGCGGCTGCACCCGAAGACGGCGCGGCGAACATCGCCCTCGTGAAACTTTTCGCCGAAGCGTTCGGCGTATCGCAGCACAACGTCGCCCTCACTGCGGGCTACAGCGCACGTCGCAAGCGGGTGCGGATCACCGCTTGATGTTTCAGCGGTTCGCCGGGGCGAGTTCGCCGGCGGCGCACTTTTCCGTGCATTTCTCCACCGCTCCGTCAGCCGGCAGGATGAAGCCGCCGCCGCAGTTCGAGAAGGTCACCTCGGAACACTGCTCTCCGGCGCTGAGACAGCAAACCACTTGCGTGTCGCTCGTGAAGAGCGGTGCAGGAGCCGGCTTCTTTTCTCCCTTCTTGGCGGTCTTTTTGTCCGTCTTCTTCTCCGCTTTTTTGCCCTCTTTCTTCTTCGCCTTCTGTTGCTCCGTCTTCTTGCCCTGCGCCTCGGACGATTGGTCGGTCTTTTGGGCGCAAGCTCCCAGGGAGAGCGAGGCGATGACGACGAGGGCGATGGCGGAAGTGCGGACGTGCATGTCCCGATTCTACGCAGCGTCCGGCTTCAAGACGATTGACGCCAGGGGCACATGATTCCAAAAAGACCGGCGCTCCAAGCAGCGCCGGTCAGTCTCTTCCTCTCCTTTTTTCGCGATCAATTACTGGGTGAGCGCACTCCAGTCCGTGGTGGCACGGGTCTCATCGTCCGCCTTCAGGCGGTAGACCATCTCCGCCATCTCGGCACGCGTCACGTTCTGCGTGAGGCGCTTGATGGTGGAGGGGATCGCCTTGTGGGCGTCGAGCTGCTGGATGTAGATCGTGTACCACTTCTCATCGCCGACGCTCTGCTTGTCCATCTGGACGGCGAAGACTGAAGCAACCATCTTGGCGGCTTCGACGAAGCTCACCTTCTCGTTGGGCTTGAACGTGCCATCCGGGTAACCACGGATGATGTTGCGTAGCTTGGCGATACAGACGGCGGTGGCGAACCAATCGTCGGCCTTCACGTCCGGGAAGAAGACCTTCACCTTGGCAGACTTGTCGGTCTGCGTGTTCGTCTCCAAGCAGTCGTTCGTGAGGTCTGCATTGAGGAAGAACGGATTGGTGACGAGCTGAACGAATTCGGCGCGCGTCATCTCCTGGTTGGGCTTAAAGGAGCCGTCGAGGTACCCCTTCACGATGTTGTTCGTGCGCAGGTACTCGATAGGCGTGTACGACCGGTACGATTCCGGTACGTCTGTGAACGGTTTATCCGCGAAAGGCGTCATCTGAACAGCGAACGCCGGTTGCGCGAAGCTGAGTGCCGCAAGCGTTGCGGCGACGAAGCGACGGACAATCATAGGGAGAGTGGGAAAGGGGAAAAGAAAATGCCGATTACAGGCTGGCAGCGTACGCGTACAGAGCGACGGTGAGTACGATCATTAGGACGCCCTGCAAAAGCAGCAGCGTGAGCGGAGCCGACTGGTCCTCGTCGTACGGCGCGTGCGGGTGAGCGGCGTAGGGATGAAGGGTGCGCATGGTGCGTTGGGGGAAAGGGCCCGGAGTACCGGTGCGGGTATTGAGACGCATTTACCGCCCGTCTCTTACACGTCACCCTTGCCTCCCGGCGCCGCCGCAGTCCGTTCCTGCGCTCGGATGCCTGCCGCATCGACGAGTTTTGCGCTAGTGTCTGCCTGTGTCCCGTGTTTCCATTCTCGGCGTTCCGTTCGACGATCTCACCGCAAAGACCGCGGCGCAGACCCTGCATGACATGCTCGGCGGGGGAACGTTTCATCATGTGGCGACGCCGAATAACGAGATGCTCGTCGCCGCACGGCGCAACGACGCGTTCCGCGCGGTCTTGCAACGCACCGCGATGAACATCGCCGACAGCACGGGGGTGGTGTGGGCGAGCAGGCATCTCGGCATGCCGCTGCCCGAACGGGTAACGGGGGTCGATACGGTGACGGCGCTGTGCGCGCACCTCGGTCCTGAGCACCCCGTGTTCCTGTTGGGGGCAGCCGAGGGTGTGGCGGCGAAAGCGGCAGCGGTTATGCAAGAGCGTAATCCACGTCTGCGCGTCGCCGGAACCGCCAGCGGTTCGCCGCGCGACGAAGACGCGCCGGACCTCATTCGCCAGATCGTCGACGCGGGAACTCACCTGCTGCTCGTGGCGTACGGCGCGCCCGCGCAGGAATTATGGATCGACCGTCACCGCGACGCGCTTTCGGGCGTACGGGTGGCCATGGGCGTTGGCGGCACGTTCGATTTTCTCGCCGGCGTACGCAAACGGGCGCCCGAAGCGATGCGTCGCGTCGGGCTGGAATGGCTGTGGCGTCTCGTGCAGGAGCCGCGTCGAATCGGCCGCATCTGGCGTGCGGTCGTCGTCTTCCCGTGGCTGGTTCTCACTCGTCGCTGACCGCCTCGTGAAGGGGTTCGCGATAGACGACTTCCCACTGCCGCTCGCCTTTGCGCAGCTTGATCAATTCGGGACCGGTCGGGGTTTGCGCGACGTAATCCCGCTCCGTCTCCGTCTCGCGCAGAAGTTCGGCGCCACTGATGTTGTCTTCGGGCAGGAGGAGATAAATGGCGATATCCGGTTTTTCCACGAGTGCGGCGCGGAAGTTGAGGGCCGCGCGCCCGAGGAAAGCGGTTGCGATGACGATTACCCCGCTGACGACGTACGCCCAGAAGAGCGCGGACGTGTATCGAGGCCGTGAGAGTGTGTGTGTTTGCAGTTCCATTTGTCCTTGTCATTATAGCACTTTGCGCGGAATTTTGCTACTGGCCGCGCGGTGCTACTATCGGCCCATGCAACGCCTCTGTCTCATCATCATCGACGGTTTCGGAGTGGCTCCGGAAGGACCTGGGAACGCCAGAAGACTGGCAAAAATGCCTACTATTCACCGATTGGAGCAAGAAGTCCCCAGTGTCATCATGCAGGCGTCCGGCAACGCCGTCGGACTCCCCGAAGGACAACAGGGAGCCAGCGAGCCGGGCCATCTCACCATCGGCGCGGGACGCATCGTCTGGCAGCCGCTGGAAGAGATCAACCAGGCGGTGAAGCACGGACAGTTCTTCGAGAACGCCGTGCTGGTGGATGCCTGTGACCGTGCCAAGAGCGCCGATGTGCCCTTGCACCTCGTCGGGCTGTACTCGACCGGAGGCGTTCACAGCTCCGCGGAGCATTTCCACGCCATGCTCAAGCTTGCCGCGCAGCGCGGCGTGAAGACCGTGTACCTCCATCTGTTCGGTGACGGACGCGACGTGGGTGAGCAGCAGTTCTCCACGGACTTCCAGCTCCTCACGGGCGCCATCGATGAGACGAAGCTCGGCATCGTCGCTTCCCTCGTCGGCCGTTACTACGCCATGGACCGCGACAAGCAGTACGCCGCGCGCACGAAGGTCGCATACGACCTTCTCACGCATGGCGACGGCACCGTGACCGACGACGTCGTGGCGTCTGCCAAGAACTGGTACATCGAGGCGCCGGAAGGCCAGAAGACCGACTACTACCTCCGTCCGCTCAAGACGCCCGCCTTCCAGGCGATCGGCGAGAAAGACGTGGTCGTCTGCATCAACTTCCGCAGCGACCGCATGATCCAGATGGTCCGCGCCCTGGAGGCCGAGGACTTCGCCGAGTTCCCGCGTCCGGTGCGCGTGGCGGACGTCGTGTGCATGGGGCCCTACTCCGATCATCTGCCCATCGCTTTCCCGCCCGCAGAAGTGCAGAACACGCTCGGGGAAGTCATTTCCAAGGCAGGTCTCAAGCAGCTGCGCGTCGCCGAAACCGACAAGTTCGCGCACGTCACGTTCTTCTTCAATGCCCAGAAACACGAGCCGTTGCCGGGCGAGACACGCGTGCTGGTCGAATCCCCGAAGGTCCCGAACTTCGCCGAAGCACCCCGCATGAGCGCGGATGCCCTCACCGACGAAGTACTCAAGCACGTCGCGAATGAAGACCAGGATCTCATCGTCATGAACTACGCCAACCCGGATCTCGTGGGTCACGGCGGCAACCTCGCCGCGGTGGTGGAAGGCTGCGAGACGGTGGATCGCAACTTGGAGCGCCTGTTGCCAGAACTCGAGCGCCACGGATACGAGTGGATCATCACCGCCGACCACGGCAATTCCGAGGAGATGTACTACCCTGGCACGTCGACGATCTGCCCGAGCCACACGACGAATCCCGTCCAGACGTTCGTCCATTCGGCCAAGATCACCTCGTCGGACCAGCTGAAGAACCGGACCGGACTGAAGGACATCGCTCCTCTTTGCTTGGAATTGATGGGAATCCCGGTTCCCGCCGAGATGCGCTGAGCCATGAAGGAGAACCCTCTCCACCTCGCCATCATTCCCGATGGCAACCGTCGCTGGGCCCGCAGCAGGATGCTGTTGCCCTGGAACGGTCATGAGAGGGCGGTTGGCAACTTCCGCGGCCTCGCGGATTGGTGCCGCGTCCACCCGCGCGTGGGCACGCTCACGCTCTGGTGCTTCTCCACGGAAAATTGGAAACGCGACAAGGAGGAGGTGGACAAGCTGATGGAGATTTTCGAATCGTTCCTCCGGCGCGAGTGGCACGATTGGCGCGAGCAGGGAACGCGCTTGGTACACGCCGGCCGGACCGACCGCCTCCCTTCAAGCCTGCTCGACATACTGCGCGAGGCTCAGGAGGGTACTGCAGCCAACGGCGACTTCACCCTGCAGCTCGCCATCGATTACGGCGGCAGGGATGAGGTAACCCGCGCCGTGCGCCGCATGCCCGCCGGCACAGACGTCACCGAGGAAAGCATTCGCGCGCATCTCGACCATCCCGAAGTGCCGGACATCGACCTCATCGTGCGTACCAGCGGCGAGCAGCGGACGAGCAATTTCTTCCTGTGGCAGAGCGGCTATGCGGAATGGGTGTTTCTCCAGAAGCATTTCCCGGAGCTGACGACGGATGATCTAAAAGCCGCTTTGGATACCTATAACGCTCGTCAGCGCAGATTCGGCGGGGGATAACTGGCGTCAAAACCCCCGCAGCGCTAGCATGCCGCTCTCGTTTTATGCTGATCCTCGCCGCACGACACGGAGACACCGAGATTCCCGGACATTGCCGCGGCAGGCGGACCGATTGTGCATTGAGTCCGCTGGGCAAAGAGCAGACGAAACTCAACGTTGCCGCCATGGAACAGGCGGGAGTGAAAGTTCTGTACACCTCCACGCTTTCCCGCGCGATGTATGCGGGCGTTCTGGCGGAGGAGCGGGGGATGAAGCATGTCGTGCTGGAGGATCTGGACGCGATCGACGCGGGAGACTGGGAAGGCTTGTCGTGGAAGGAGATTAAGGAGCGCTGGCCCGATGAATTGGCCCTGTGTGATACCGATGCCAGGAAGCTCGTGATCCCCGGCGGCAGAGAAACCGTGGAGGCATTTTCCATGCGTGTCCTGCGTGCCCTTGAGCGCATGATCGACGATAATCGCTCTTTGCATGAGGTGATCGGTGCAGTCACCCACGGATGCGCGCTTGGCGTCGTGCGGGGTGCCCGTCCGGACGCGACGCGCACCGTATTGCGCGATAAGGAGGTGCCGACCGGCGCCTTATTTGGTGTCGTGGTGGACGAAGGGGTATCCCCACGGACTCCCATCTCGATCGTCCGTCGTGTGGTACAGTAGTTCCGTTTCCGCGTGACATCCCCCGCGCCGTTTCCCGGCTACATTCTCGCCCTTTACGGGCCGTCCGGCGTGGGTAAATCGACGATAAAAAAACTCCTCTCCAACGTCTGTCACGACATCGTCACACCGGTGCCCATCCTTACGACGCGTGGCCCGAAGACGGGGGACGACGGCGAGTACGTCTACGTGGATCCCGCGGAATTCGCTGCGTTGCGGGAGAGCGGCGATATCGTCGCTTCCACCTCGATCCCGTCTTCGTCCGAGGTGCGCTGGTACGGGTACCGCGGCGCGGACATCTCCGGCGCGTGGGGGCGGAGGCGCATCCCCGTCGTCATTACCGAGTTCACCTTGCTGCAATCCCTGGCGCGCCACTACGGCCGGCGGTCCGTTCTGTCCTTCGGATTGCTTCCCCCGGGCGAGAGCAAACGCCACCGTCTCTCCGTTTTGCTCCATCGGCTGCGTGCCCGCGGCCGCGAGACGCCGGAGCAGATCGACGACCGGCTGCGCAACGCGGAGACGGACCTGGCGACGTACGAGGAGTACAGCGACTTGTTCGACCATTTGATCGTGAACGACGATCTCACCAACGCGTTCGAGCGCGTGAAGGCCCAGCTCCGGTCACCCGACCCCCCGGCTCCCGCCGTCGGCTGAGGCTGGGTTTCGCGCACGATTTCCATTACCCTTTTCTCGTGAAAGACATCACGTTCGCCACCGGTTCGTTCTTCGATGACCTGGCGCGTCACCCCGATCCGCGGGTGCACCTCATCCTCATCGCGACCAAGCCCGATATCATCAAACAGGTTCCGCTGTATCTCGAGCTGAAGAAGCGCGGTATGCTGGCGGTGCTCGGACACACGGGACAGCATTACGACGAAAACCTCAGCGGAGGCATGCTCGCCGAGTTCGGGGTGCAGCCGGATTTCAATCTGAACGTCCGCGGCGCGATGCATGAAGTCGTCAGTCAGATCATCGGGCGTCTCGGCGCGCTCATCGGCGAACTGAAGGGGCGCGGCAAGATCGTCATTCCGTACGTGCACGGCGACACAACCACGGCCATGGCCGCGAGCAATGCGGGGTACTGCCACGGCTTCGCCTCGGTCCACGTGGAGGCGGGCATCCGCACGCTCACCCCAAATTTCTCCGCTTTCGGGTGGAAACCGGGAAAGGCCATCGACGTAGCGCAGTGGCACGCGTTCATCCAGAAGCGCGAAAACTGGGAGCGCGGTTCCCTGGAGCCATTCCCCGAGCAATTCAATACGCGTTGCAGCGAGGCCGGATCCGGTCTGCACCTCGCCCCCGTGGAGCTCGACCGCGAGTTCCTGCGCGCCGAGGGATTCCCCGAAGACCGCATCGTCGTCGTCGGCAACTCCGTCGTCGATGCCACCCAAGACGCCCTCAGCCGTGCACAGACGTCGACCGTGTTCGATCGCCATCCCCAACTCGCTGCTGGCGATTTCGTCCGGTTCTGCATCCATCGGCGTGAGAACTGCATGTCGGAAAAGCGCTTCACCGCCATCTACGACGCGATGAAGCAGCTCATCCTCGACGGCAAAACCGTGCTGCTCATTTCACTGTTCCAGACCGAGTCTGCCATCGACCGCTACGGTCTGCGTGACGACGTCACGGCTCTCGCGAAGAAGGATAACTTTGTGTATTCCCCGGTGTGGCCGCAGTACGTCGACGTCATCGCCGCCATGTCCCGTGCAGCGGTCTGCGCCACCGATTCAGGTTCGATGCAGGAGGAGATGAACGTACTGGGGGTTCCTTGCGTCACCCTACGCTACGGCAGTGACCGCAGCGAGTCGGCCATCAACGGAGGAAATCTCATCGCTCCGCCCGTCGACGCCCGCATGATCCACGATCTCATCACCTACGCGTGGAACAACGAGGCGATGCGCAACGCCCCGAAGATTTACGGCACGAATGTCTCCAGCGCGTGCATCGATGCAGTGCAGAAGGTTCTCGAAAAAGAGGAGATGTTCCGCTCCGAAGACACGCGCCTCGCCCTGTGACCCGCCCCCACCTCCTCCAGCGGCTGCGGGAGGGGATCGCCTTGGGGCTCCTGGGGTTGCTGCCCTTCCATGCGCTCCTCGTCACGGTCGCGACGAAGCTGTTAAAGGGTCCCGGCCATGCGCCCATCTCCACCCTCGCGCTGTGGAAGGAAGGCGTGCTGCTGGTGCTCGTGCTCATCGCCGGATGGGAGATGGCTCGGTCGCGCCGACGCATCATCCTCGACCGCATAGACGGCCTCATCCTGACGCTCATCGCCCTCGGCTTACTCGTCACCGCCCTCACGCATGGCAACTGGGGACTCGCCGCATTCGGCTTCAAATACGACTTCTTCGCGCTATGTGCCTTCCTCGTCCTGCGTCGCGTTCCCTGGTCGGGCGAGTGGCTTGAGCACGTTTCGGTCGTCTTGCTGTGGGTCGGCGCCGTCATCGCCGGGTACGGGTTGCTCACGCTGGTGCTCCCGCCGTCGTTCTTCCTCGTGCTGGGATACAGCGATGCGCACTCGCTCTACCTTCCCGATCAACCGCTCGCGAGCGCGCAGTACATCGGCAGCTCGTCGATTGCTCGCATGCAGAGCGCGATGAGCGGTCCCAATCAGTTGGGTATCTGGCTTCTCCTGCCGTTCTCGGTGTGCATCGCGCGCCTGCGCCGCAACGCATGGGACACGGCGGCATTGTGCGTCTTTGCGCTCCTTCTCCTGTGCATCATCCTCACGTTCTCGCGTGGCGCGTGGATCGCGGCCGCGATCCTCACTGCCGTGAGCGCCTATGGTGCCTTGCACCATCGGTACGGACTCCCGTGGCGCTGGCCGAAGCGCGTCCGTGCCGTCGTCGTCACGGCCATGGTCGGCGTCGTCATGGGCGCGGCACTCGTCGTGCTCCTGTTCCCAACACAGGTGGTGCGCATCGCTTCGTCGCGCGATCACTTCGAGCGCCCGCTGCAGGCGTTGCAGCGCATGTGGGAGCATCCGTTGGGCGAGGGGCTGGGCACCGCGGGCCCTGCGAGCCATCGCGTGAGTGACGCGTGCGTCTTTCTCGATGAAGGAGCCGACGCGTCGTGGGCGAAGGATCGCCCCAACCTCTGCGTGTTCACGGGCGACACGCAGGTCCAGCCGACGACGAAGACGTGCCACTGCGCGTTTCTTCCGGAGAACTGGTATTTGCAGATCGGCGTGGAGACGGGCGTGATCGGTTTCGTCCTTTTCGTCTGGCTCATCGTCGCGGTGCTGCGGCGCCTGCGGCATCTGCACGCCACGATCTTGCCCCCAGCGCTGTTCCTCTCCGTCTTGGGCGTGAGCATCGTCGCTCTCGTCCTCCATGCCTGGGAAGACGCCGCCGTGGCGTACGGCACCTGGCTCTTGTTGGCAGCTGTGGTGGTGCCGAAAGCCGACGCGTAGAATGCGTCCATGGAGAAGGGCATCGTGATTCTCGATTTCGGCGGACAGTACACGCACCTCATCGCGCGCCGCGTGCGTGAGTTCGGCGCGTACTCCGATATCCGTCCGCCTGAGACCCTCGCGAACGACCTGCGCGATGCGGCCGGCATCATTCTCTCCGGCGGCCCGCAGAGCGTGTACGAAAAGGGCAGCCCGCAGGCCGACCCCAACATCGTTTCGCTTGGCGTTCCGGTCCTTGGCTTGTGCTACGGGCATCAATGGTTGGGGCAAACGCTCGGCGGCGCGGTGAAGCCCGCGGCGACGAAGGAGTACGGCGATACGCATCTGCGCGTGAAGGGCAACGGTGGGGGGCTGCTCTCCGGGTTGCCCAAGGAATTCACGGTCTGGATGAGCCACGGCGACGAGGTCGCCGATCTCCCTCCGGGCTTCGCGTGCGTGGCGTCGACCGATGCTTGTCTCAATGCTGCCATGGAGGATACGGCGCGGCGCATCTACGGCATCCAGTTTCACATTGAAGTGACGCACACGGAGCATGGCATGGATATCCTCCGGCGCTTCACGGAGCTGTGCGAAGCGGCTCCTTGGTCCGTCGAAGGGTATCGCGACCGCCTCGCCGCGCAGTTGCGCGAAGAGGTCGGTGCCCGCAAGGCATTCATGTTGGTGTCCGGCGGCGTCGATTCCACCGTGGCGTTCACGATGCTTAACGACGTGCTGGGCCCGGAGCGCGTGCAGGGGCTTCTTGTCGACACCGGACTGATGCGCAAAGGCGAAGTCGCGTACATCCGCGAAGCATTCGGCAAACTGAAGATCGATAACCTCCACATCGAGGATGCGTCCGAGGAATTCTTCGCGGCCCTCAATGGCGTGACCGATCCGGAACAGAAGCGCCGCATCATCGGCGAGACGTTCCTCGCCGTGCAGAAGCGCGTGAGTGAGGGGATGGGCCTGTCCGCCGACAAAGGCTGGATGCTCGGGCAGGGGACGATCTACCCCGATACCATCGAGAGCGGCGGCACGAAGCATGCCGATCACATCAAGACGCACCACAACCGCGTGTCGGCTGTGCAGGAGCTGATCCGTCAGGGGCTCGTGGTCGAGCCGCTGCGCGAGCTGTACAAAGACGAAGTTCGAACCCTGGGCGAGGAGTTGGGTCTTCCGCACGAACTCGTGTGGCGTCATCCGTTCCCGGGCCCCGGGTTGGGCGTGCGCATCCTCTGCGCGGACAAGGCAGATACCGACCTGCAGTACCCCGATGTGCACACGCAGGCGCTCGTTGAGGAAATGCTGCGTGTCCACGGCGGGAGGGCTCTGCCGATCCGCAGCGTGGGCGTGCAGGGCGACGGTCGGACGTATCGGCATGCGGTAGCGTTTTTCAGCGAGACTCCGCGCGAGTGGCTCGCCGAGCAGGCGACGAGCATCCCCAATACATCCCGTGTGTTCAACCGCGTGCTGCTCTGCACGTCGCACGATCGTCCCCAGGACTTCGTGTTCACGCCCGGAGGCATCACCCGCGAACGGGCGGATCTGCTGCGGGAGGCAGATGCCGTCGTCGATGAACACATGCGTGCAGCCGGTTTGTACGAGAAAATCTGGCAGTTCCCCGTCGTGCTTCTGCCCTTCGGTACTCGGTCAGGAGGGCAGAGCGTTGTGCTGCGTCCTGTCGTCTCCACGGACGCGATGACTGCCAAGGCCGCCGTTCTGCCCGATGACGTCTGTGCGGCGATGACTCGTCGGCTCACCCAGATCGGGATCGATCTCGTGTTCCTCGATCTCACCAACAAGCCGCCTGCCACCATCGAATGGGAATGAGAGGGCGGCGGCTCCGTTGCCGGAGGCGTCGTGCTGCTGTTCATTCTCGTTCAGGCTCTTCTCGATCGCGTGGACCCGTCGCTGCAGCGTGCATAGTCGCTCCATCCAGAGGGGGGATCTGAGTATGCGTTTCGGATACCAGCTTGCGCCCTTGTCGGGGTTGCGCGCATGGATGCCGCGCCACCAGTAGTCATCGATCTCTTGGCAGAGCACCTCCTGGATGCGGCAGAGGTAGAGCCGGCTCCTGTCGCTCAATGCCGCGACCACTTCCTGCTGAGGCAGACGGGCAAGCGTGTGCACCTCTTCGAGGCTCGGCCATTGTTCGTTCTGGAGGGTCATGCGGAAGCGGGATTCTACCCTTTTATCGACTTCTCTCCAGTTTTATTCTGCAAAGGACGCTATACTGCCGCATCACATGGGCCCCCTTCCGCCATCGGAGGCAGAATTGAAGCAGCTTGTCGCGCTCGCACAGGGCGGCGACACCGAGGCGTTCGCCCAGCTGTACGATCATTTTTTCCCCCAGGTGTACCGCTACGCCGCCTTCCGCCTCCCCGCGGAAGCCGCTGAGGACACGGTGGCGGACATCTTCGTCCGCGCCTGGGAAAAGCTCCATACGTACAAAGTCCACAAGGACGTGCCCTTCGCGGCGTGGATCTTCGGCATCGCGCGCAACGCCGTCATCGACGTCTACCGCACGCACCGGGGCTTCGAGGAGGTTCCGGAGACGCTCGCGGATCCCGACAGCTTCAATGCCGCCGAACATTCCGTCCGGCGCAAGGAAACCCTGCGGATCGTCCGGAAGGCCCTTGAAGAGCTGCCCAAGCGTTACCGCGATATTCTCTTATTGCTCTACGTGAGCGAGTTATCCCACGACCAGGCAGCCCATGTGCTGGGGTTGAGCGAGGGGGCCATTCGTGTTTTGAAGATGCGGGCGCTGCGGAAGCTGGAAACCCTCCTCCCCTCGGATATCGATTTTCTTGCGTAACAGAAGACGTTCTGTCCCGTTTTACCAAGCGTACAGAGACATGCAGGTCGATCGACTGCTCCACCGGCTCGCCGAGAACCCGCCAGCGGGAGCCAAAGAACGCGTCCGCGCGCAGATGATGAAGCGCATCGCCGAACCCTCGGCTTTCGCAGCTCTCCGCCATGAGCTTACGCCCCCCGCGACAGCGAAGACCTCGGTCTGGACGCGGGTCGCCGGCATCATCACCACGCCCGCCACGGGCGCATTTGACGCCGTTCGCGACGCCCTTGCGCCGACGCCGTCCGCCGCTCGCTCCATTCGCGAGCATGTCCTGTCCCGCCTCGGCGCCGCTCCCGCCCCGCGTTTCGCGGGCCTTAAGTGGGTGAGTGCCTTCGCCGTGTTCGCGTTGCTCGTGCGCGTCAGTCCGCTGCTCTTCTTGGCTCCGCATACGGAAGCCAACTCCAGCGTCTTGCTCCTGCCTGTTGACGGTGCCGTGCAGATCTCCGAGAGCGGGCTCTGGCAGTCCATTCGCGAAGAAGTGACGCTCAGCAAAGAGACCCGCCTGCGTACCGACGACGGCGAAGCCACGGTCACCCTGCACTCGTACGGCGTCGTCCGCCTCGCCCCGCACACCGACATCGTCCTTCATGATCTCACGGATCATCCCGGCGATGCCGGTCAGTCCGCGACGTTCACCCTTAACAGCGGAACCGTCTGGGTCCACGGCATGGTGCCGTCGACGCTCACGGGCATCACGATCGCGCTGCCGACGAGCACGGTCCGCCTCAACGAAGGCAGCGTGTCCCTCACTGCAGCGGATAACGACACGGTCGAAGTCTGGAGCCGCCGCGCGACGGTGGTGGAGAGCGCACGCGAGACGGTGCTCGTCAGCGGCGAATCCCTCACGCTCGGATCGTCCGTTCTCTCGCTCGTTCGCACCATGCCGATGGAGAATGAGGATGAGCCGTGGGTTGCCAGCAACCTCACGCTCGACGCGGTCCATCAGCGGGAAATCGCTCAGCTCCAGTTGGAGCGCCGCGCCGCCGCTGCGGGCATTCCGCCCACGTCGCCCCTGTATCCGGTAAAGCGCATCGCCGAGAAAGTGGACGTCCTGTTCACATTCGGCTCGGAGGCGCGCTTGGAGAAGGAACTGGCGCATGCCGAAACGCGCCTGAACGAGGCGGCTGCCATCATCGCTGAGCGCGCCAAGGACGACGAAGACACCGGTTCGGGCGTCAGCTTGGCCGACTACCGCCGCACCCTCCAGATCGTCGCGAGCGGATCCATGGTCGCTGCGACCGGCACCGGCACCACGGCCGACGATGCCGTCATCCAGTCGCTTCTCGATGAGTACAAGGAGACCGTCGTCTCCGTGAACAGCGGTGCGTTGGCGAGCGGCACGGGAGCCGTCGCGAGCGACATCGTCGAGCGCGAAGTCGCCCGCAACAGCGTGGAGCTCGCATCGGCGCTACCCGACAATGAGGCCTTCCTGCTGAAGAAAGCCGTTCTTGAGACTACCGCTGCCATCGCTCCCGAGACCACGCCCGTGAACGTCGAGGGCCAGTTGATCGTCGACACGCTCTCCGCCCTGAAGGAGTCCGTCGATGACGGCGACATCGCGGAAGTGCAGCAGACGCTTGTCGACTTGCAGCCCTATCTGTCGTCCATCGAAGACAAGACCACCACTATGCCGCCGGACGTTCGCAAAGAGGCCGACGCCCTGCTTTCCTCGTTCGCCACCCGCGTGGTCGCCCGCAGCGAGGACCAGGGTGACGTCGATCCGTCGTTGCTCAACAGCGTGCAGCACTACCTGCCGACGACGGTGCAGCCCACGCAGCGCGTCTCGTCCCTTACTGAAGCACAGATCGATACGATCGTGGACCAGATCGTGGAGCGCGTGGAACTGTACGAACTCGATCGCTCCCGCTGGAGCCAGCTGCAGCAGGAGTTCCGCCGCATCGATGGCCACCCGGACCAGGGCCGTATTCTCGTGCGCTTGTACCGCAAGCTCCCCAAGGGCCTGACAGGCTACGTCCGCACCGAAATCCATGAATTGCGCCAGGCGCGTGACGAAGCTTTGGAGCAGAATAGTGATTCATCGTCTTCCGCTAGCTCCAGCGACGATATCGACGCGCTGTGCGGCGAAGACTGCTGAGAGGGTTGACGAGGCGCTGGGGCCTCTTCAGACTGGCCCGGCTATGTATACGATCACGGACCTCAAACCGGGCCGCGCGGTTAATCTCGACGGCGAACCATATCTCGTTCTGTCCTCGCAATTCGGCCGCAAGAGCCAGAGCAAGGCGAACATGCAGTGCAAATTGAAGAACCTGAAGACGGGTGCAGTCGTTGCGCGCAACTTCCAGGGGTCTGAAAAGATCGAGGAGGCCGACATCGGCTACCGCCGCGTGCAGTTCCTGTACGGCAACGGCGAGATGTACACCTTCATGGATTCCCAGAGCTACGACCAGTTCGACCTCGATAAGGAGACGCTCTCCGACGTGCTTCCGTACATGAAGGATGGCGTGGAGGTCGACGCGATCGTTTTCGATGAGAAGCCGATCGGCATCAAGCTGCCGTCGACCGTGAACCTCGAGATCACCGACACGCCTCCGGGCGTGAAGGGGGACACCGCCCAGGGCGGCAGCAAGCCTGCCACGCTCGAGACGGGTCTCGTCGTGCAGGTACCGCTGTTCATCAATGCCGGAACGAAGGTGAAGGTGAACACGGAAACCGGCGAATACATGTCGAAGGCTGAGTAATCAGCGCTTCTTGCCTCCGTTCAGCACAACAGCATTGTCGAATGCGCTGTCGCGGCTGGTCGCTTCGAGCACCATGGTTTTCCGGCATTCCTGCGAGATGGGATGACTCGGGCAATCCAGCAGGAAGATGTCGTTGTCCTTGGACATCGCCCCTTGTTCCTCGACGAGCAGGCGGTCGCCGACGAGGTAGAGCTTTCCGCGCGTGCGGCTTTCGAAGAAATCATCGCCCGTGGCTTCCCACAGCCCCACCGTTTTCTTGGAGGCGACGTCGATCTCGAGGATGCGCGAGGAGCCGTTCGGTCGCTTGCCGCCCATGTTGTCGAAGAGCAGCATCGTGCCGCGGTCGGTGAGGCGCGGGCTGTGTTGCAAATGGAAGCTGCCTTCGACGTACCACTTCACGTCCTGGGTATCGCGGTCCAGCAGCACGACGGCGTCGATGTTGCGGAACGAGACGAGCACGTCTCCGACTTTCCCGTCGGGGAACGCCTTCGCCTGCTTGGCCGTTTTGACGATCTGCACGTCGTTGAAGTGCAGCGGGTCTTTGCACTCCAGTTTCAGCTTGGCGAAGCCCCTATCCTGATCCCGTAGATCTTCCAGCACCGTCAGCATGTCGATCGTCCGTTCCACCTTCCCGGTATCGGCATCCAGTACGTGCAGCACATCGCGGATGGTGTCTTGGTCGGTGCACTCGCCGTAGCCGCCGCCGATATCGGCGGACAGCGCATCGGGCAGGTTCACGAATCGTCGCCCCGGGTAATAGATTTTGCCCGCGAAAGCGTCTCCCCAATGGTGCAGGTATTCGCCGGGGACGGGGCGATCCCACAGCTTGTAAAGCACGTTGTCGCGCATCACTGCCCGCGTGAGCGTCGCCACGGCGTTCTTGTCGATGGCCGTCGGTTTCACGTTGAATGGATGGACATAGAGGAACGATCCGTCGGGGAGCGTGCCGGAGAGGGAGAGGGTGGCGCCCGTAGTGGTGAGGAAGTGGATCTCGTCCCCGTCGATAACCGCCAATGCCCGCTGGAACGACATCAGCAGGGGGGCTTCGAGGTCATTGGGGAAGAGTTCCACTTTGGCAGCAAGATCGCTCAGCCGCGCGCGCTCACTCTTCGACAGGACGATCTTGCCGGCATCGCCTTCGTAAACGTCCGCGGGTTTGACCGTCCGCCAGAGCATCACCGTCGAGTTCTCCATCCATTCATTCACCTGACCCGGGTTCTGGGTTCCAACCCACACGCCGCCCATGAAGGCCGCCGTCGCGGAGGCGGTGGCCAGCACGCGGATACCCAGCGTGGACCGCGTCAGCGTGACGAGGATCAACGCACCGGCGGCGATGGCAGAGATCAGTGTCTGCAAGGACACGCCAAAACGGACGGCGCTCCAGCCGGCGAAGAGCGTCACCACGAGGGCGGACACGGAAAACCACAGTTGCAAGATCCGCTCCATGCGGCAACGATCATATCAAACTGCGTCGTCGAAACCAGGCGCTACTGCAATGCCTTCGTCAGCATCTCGTTGACGACGGCCGGGTTCGCTTTGCCCTTGCTCTCCTTCATGATCCAGCCGACCACGGCACCAAGGGCAGCCTGCTTGCCCGCCTTGTAGGTCTCAATCGCCTTCGGATTGGCGGCGATGGCCTTCTTTACAAGATCTTCCAGCGCACCGGTATCGGCGATCTGGGTGAGGCCTTTTTCCGCGATGATGTCGCGCGGCTTCTTGCCGGAGACGACCATTTCCTCCAGCACCTCCTTACTTGCGTTGTTGCTGATCGTGCCGTCGTCGATGGCGGAGACGAGATCGACCAGGTCTTCCGGCGAGGGCGCTGCGTCGATCGTCTTATTCGCTGCGTTGAGGAAGCCCAGCAACTGCGTGAGGACGATGCTGGCCGCGCGGCGGCCGTCCGTTTTCTTTTGGATGGCTTCGAAGCGGGAGAGGAGTGCGGGCGAGTCGAGCAGCTGCAGCGCTTCGGAGGCGTTCAAGCCCATCGCGCGATAGGCCTCGCGCTGAGCGCGCGGCAGCGGCGGCAATGCTTTCTTGGCTTCATCACGGGTCTTTTCGCTGATGGTCAGCGGTGGCAGGTCCGGCTCCGGGAAGTAGCGGTAGTCCGCCGCGGATTCCTTATCGCGGAGGATGCGGGTCGTCCCCTCATCGTCATTCCAGCCGACCGTTATGTCGCCTGGGAGCGGACCGTTCGTCTCTTCCCACAGGTCGCGCAAGCGCTTCTCCTCGTAGATGAGGGCGCGTTCGAGCGCGCGGAAGGAGTTGAGGTTCTTGATCTCGCTGCGGGGATTGAGTTTCTCGGTGCCCACCTCGCGCAGGGAGATGGAGGCGTCGAAACGCATCATGCCCTTGAACATATCGGCCTCCGACGCGCCGACGGCAATGAGGATGCGGCGCAATTCCTCGGCGAAGGCACGCGCTTCCTTGCTGCTGCGCAGGTCCGGCTCCGTGACGATTTCCATCAGCGGCGTTCCGGCGCGGTTGTAGTCGCAGAGCGTATTGCGGCCGACGTGCGTCAGCTTGCCGGCGTCGTTCTCCATGTGGAGGCGGTGGATGCGGCAGGATTTTGCCGTCTCCTCGAGGTCGTAGTCCACTTTTCCGTGCGTGGCGAGTGGGAAATCGTACTGCGAGATCTGGAACCCCATGGGGAGGTCCGGATAGAAGTAGTGCTTGCGGTCGAAGTGGCAGTGTTCATGCACCTCGCATTGCAACGCCAACGAGGCGGAGATGGCCTTCGCCACCGCCTGCGCATTCACGACCGGCAATGTCCCCGGATGGCCCATGCAGATGGGGCACACCGTCGTATTGGGTTCCTTTTCAAACGCGTCGTTATTGCATCCGCAGAACATCTTCGTCTTCGTGCTCATCTGGGCGTGCACCTCCAGGCCGATGATGGCTTCCAATTGCGGCATGTCCGAAGCAGCCTACCGGGAGCGAATCCCGCGGGCAAACCGGTCTTTGGCGCTTACAGAGCCGTCTTGTGCTTCTCCTGGTAATCCGTGATCAGCACGCCATCCAAATGGTCCACTTCGTGCTGCACCACGCGGGCGTCGAAGTTGTTGAGTTTGCGCTCCTGCTCTTTGCCTTTCTCGTCCACGTACTTCACGACGATGGAGCGGTGGCGGGGGACTTGCAGCCAGATGTTCGGCAGACTGAGGCATCCTTCTTCTCCCATCACCATCTCCGTATCTTTCCAGGTGATTTGCGGATTGATGAAAGGGATCAGTTTTTCCCCAATGAGGACGATGCACACCCGCAGCGATTGTCCGATCTGCGGCGCGGCGAGTCCGGCCCCCTTCGCTTTGACGGTCGTCTCGGTCATGTCACGCACAAGCTTGAGCACCTCCTTGGTCACCTTGGAGACGCGCTTGGTCTTGGCCCGCAAAACGGGCTGATCGCCTGTGACAATCGTCAATACGGCCACGGACTCATCGTAGTCCTCTCCGGCTCCAGGAGCCACATTATCGCAGTGCAGGTGCGGCCATCGGCGACAAGCTGCTGCGCTTGCGCAAATCCTCCAGCGTCTGGATGTTGTAGGTTTGCAGCATCTTCACCAGTGCTTCCGCGGTGAGCAGCACGTCGGGCAGGGCGCGGTGCCGGTTCGAGGGTTTCACCAATCCCAGACGTTCGCTGAGCGCATCGAGATTGTGGCGGAACGCGGTGGGAAACACGCTCTGGCTGAGCCGCATGGTGCAGAAGCATTCGGGCAGATCGACGTAGCCCCAGCAAAACTCTTTCTCGTTCGTCAGGAAGCCCATGTCGAACGACGCGTTGTGCGCCACCAGCAGCGAGTTTTCCGCGAACTGCAGGAAGCTGGGGAGGACCGTCATGATGGTGTCGGCTCCTGCTACATCCTCATCGCCGATGTGGTGGATCTGCTTCGTTTCCCAGGGGATATCGCGCTCGGGATTCACGAAACTGGTGAAGGTCTTTTCCGGAAGAACCATGCCGTTCTCTACCCGCACTCCCGCGATTTCCACGATGCGGTGGCCCTTTTTGGGGTCCAATCCGGTCGTTTCAACGTCGAATACCGTGAAGTTCGGCAGCGGGGTCATGGACCGAGACTATAGGAGACGGGGGGAGTGGGTGGCAACTCGTGCGTCATGCGTCGCCTGAGGCGTGTTTTTGCTAGGATACCGCCGTGCCTCAGCGCCAACTCACGCTCCCGGGAGTCCTGAAAAAACTCGATGAATTGTACGATCCGCCAAAAACATTTCTGCACTTCCGCACACCCTTGGACCTGCTCGTTGCCGTCATTCTCAGCGCCCAGTGCACCGACGCGCGCGTGAATATCGTCACGGAGACGATTCTCTATCCCAAGTATAAGAAGGCCGAGGACTACCTCCGCGTTTCTCGCGAGGAACTGGAGAAAGATATCCATAGCTGCGGGACCTACCGTATGAAGGCAAAGCACATCCAAGAGACGTGTGCGCTTCTCATTGAGAACTTCGGGGGGAAGGTCCCACAAAAAATGGAGGAATTGCGCACGCTTAAAGGGGTTGGTCGGAAGACCGCTTCCGTCGTCCTTTCCGCTGCTTTCGGCATCAACGCCGGCATTGCCGTGGACACGCATGTGCAGCGTGTTTCCCAGCGTATGGGACTGAGTCGCCACGCGGATCCCGTCAAAATCGAGTTGGATCTGATGGCCGAAGTACCGCGAAAGCGCTGGCGCGACGTGACGGTGCTGCTCATCAGCCACGGCAGGGCCGTGTGCACCGCGCGCGCACGGCAATGCGGAGCCTGCGTCTTCAAGAAGTCCTGTCCCTCATCCCTCGTCCTGGGCTTTCCCGACCGCGCCAAGCCCAAGGCCACCGGTCTCGGAAAAAAGGCAAGAAAGAAAATACCTTGAAGCTTCTGGCAAGTTTGCTATCGTCCACGAGCTCTACTCACTTCCCCTGTTTTTTATGTCGAAGAAGTTTGCCGTTGTGGCTCTCTCCCTCCTCGCCCTTGCCGCTTGCTCCTCGTCCGCCCCGGCCCCGACCGATACGCAGTCCGGTGCCATGAAGGACGCTGGCTCCGATCGTATGATGGATGCTTCCAGCGCCATGGATGACGACAGCATGGATAAGGATATGGATGCCGGCACCGGCTCCAAGATGGGTTCCGGCGCCGTGATGGCCTCCGGTTCCGTGAAGGTGGACCTGGACGCTGAGTAATTCGTCTGTCCCAAAGGCCGCTTCCCGCGGCCTTTTTCGTGCCATTTTCTGTCATGAGCGGGCGGGGGAGGACGTCACACAGGACGTATCCCTTTCCTCTTTCTCATGCCTCGCGACAGCCTCCCCGTCGATCTCCAGTAACCTGCGCCCGGCGCAGTGGCCAGCTTGCGCAACGTTCTGCACCACCCGCGCATTGCCGTCACCATAGGCACGCAGCGTTTCGCCCATCTCGAAAAACAGCTGACGTTGATGGGTGCGCAGCACCCCGTCGTCGGGCCGGGTGCGCATCCCACCCTTGCCTGAGCGTTCTCGACGGTCGCCTCCACGTCGGAGTAGGATGATCGTCCATGCGCCAGTACCTCGACCTGCTCCGGCACATCCTCGACCACGGGGAACAGCGCACCGATCGCACGGGCATTGGCACCATCGGCGTTTTCGGATACCAGATGCGCGTCGATTTGAGCGAGGGGTTCCCGCTGCTCACCACGAAAAAGATGGCAGTGAAGGCGATCGTCCACGAGCTCGTCTGGTTCTTGAAGGGCGATACGAACATCAAGTATCTCGTCGATAACGACGTGAAGATCTGGAACGAGTGGCCCTTTACCGATTATCTCGAAGCGAACGGGCTCAGCCAGACATTCCCGCGGTATTCGCCCGAATGGACCGAGGAAATGAGTCGTTTCATCCAGCGCATCAAGGAGGATGCCGACTTCGCACAGAAGTGGGGCGACCTCGGTCCGGTCTACGGCAAGCAGTGGCGTCGGTGGCAGGGCAGCGACGGCAAGGTCTACGACCAAATCGCGCATGCCGTCGAGACGATCAAGAAGAGCCCCGATTCGCGTCGAAACATCGTCTCCGCCTGGAACGTGTCGGACGTCTATGACCATCGCAAATCCGCACCCCCCTTGTGCCACACGCTCTTTCAGTTCTACGTGACGGGCGACAAGCGGCTCAGCTGCCAGCTGTACCAACGCAGCGCCGATTCATTCCTCGGCGTGCCGTTCAACATCGCTTCCTACAGCCTGCTGACGTGCATGATGGCCCAAGTGTGCGGACTCAAACCGGGTGAGTTCGTGCATACGTTCGGCGACCTGCACATCTACAAGAACCATATCGAGCAGGTGAAAGAACAGCTGTCGCGCGAGCCCAAGCCACTCCCCGTTTTGCGCCTCAATCCGGCCGTGACGACGATTGACGGTTTCGCGTTCGAGGATGTGTCCTTCGAGGGATACGATCCGCATCCCGCCATCAAAGCGCCCATTGCCGTCTGATCTTCCGCGGCGTACTGTCTCGCCGCAACGACGCCAGACCTCTCGCTCCAGCACGCCCCATTGTCCGTGGAAACGGTCTGTTTCCCCATTCTCGTCACCTCTTCGCGGCAACGGGAGTTTCGCTATGCTTGTGCCGTGATTCTCTCGATGATCGCCGCCGCTTCCGACAACGACGTGATCGGCACGGGCAACACTCTGCCGTGGTCCTTGCCGGACGAACTCCAGCGGTTCCGCCAGACCACCGCGGGCAAGCCCGTCATCATGGGCCGCAAGACGCACGAGTCCATCGGGCGCGCTTTGCCGGGCAGGGTGAACATCGTCGTGTCGCGCGATGCAGGACGGCAGTTCGACGGGTGCATCGCCGTTCCCTCCCTGCGCGACGGCATCGACGCGGCGAAGGCAACGGAAGCGCCCGAAGCTTTCATTATCGGCGGCGGGCAGATCTACCAAGAGGCCATGCCGCTCGTCGACCGGCTCTACCTCACGCGGGTGCATGCCATCATGGAAGGGGACACCTTCTTTCCCACGGTCTCCACCGACGCGTGGCGCGAAGTGTCGCACGAGGATCACGCCGCCGACGACCGCCATCCGTTCGCTTTCACGTATCACGTCTACGAGCGACGCCAGGAGGGTTGACCGTCATCGGTTTTTTGGCTTGTTCACGAGGATAAAACACCCTCTTCGAAGTTCGCGGACTTTCTGATTGCCCCTGCTTTTTTCCGTCGCAGAATGGAGGCATGAACGAGACCATGGACAGCACCGGCGAGGAGTACCAAACGGCGCAGGATGTCATCAACGACACGCTCGACGACACGTCGCAGCAGGGTGTCGACGCCCCGACGATCTACAGGAAGATGGAAGACCGCGCGGAGGGCTTGGAGGAAGAGGAGCGAGCCCGGGTCGACTTGTACGTCCGGACGGTCCGCGACGAGACATCCGACGTCCTGATCAACAAGGATGAGGCGCGCATCGGTGGAACCTTCGACGGGTCGCGCAAGCGGCTGAACGGCCAAAACATGAAGCTCGACGACAATACGGACGGCGCCGTGACCGCCACGCTCGACCGCACCGAATCGTTTGATGATCACGAGACGTACCACGAACGGAACAAGCACTTGGATCCGCTGAAAGACGGAGCGTCTGCTGACGGTAACGTGAAGGCCGTGGTCGGGGGAGTGGGGTTGGAGAACCCCATCGAAGGCCTGACGGTCCTGGAGACCGATCCGGAGGGGAAATACGTCTCCGACACGTACGTGCGGTACATGGGGCAGGTACGCAGCGCCATGAACCGGGCTGGGTTGAGCATCGAGGATTTCCGCCATGCCATCAACGAGGAGAAGGATCTCGGCCTCCTCGACGACAAGACCCGCGAAGGCGCGCAGTTGTCGCTTGCCGCCTGAACCTCGCGATCCACGAAAAAAGCCGCCCCCTGGGCGGCTTTTTCAATCTCGGGTCAGTCCTGCGCGAGGATCTCTTCGATCTTGTCGTAGAAGGTCTGCATCGGCACCGCGCCTTGGATGAGGTACTGCTTCTTCGTGCGGGTGTCGACGATCACCGCGACCGGTGCGGCCTGGTACTGCTCGCCTTCTTCCACATCGGCGTCGATCTGGCTTTTAATGGTCTTATTCGCCATGCAGTCGCTGAAGGTCTCTGCCGTGTATCCCAGTCGTTCCGCGAGGGATTGCAGATCGGTGCCGTCCATCTTCTCATTGGGGTCCAGCTTGTGCTTGGCGAGAATGATGTCGACCATCCGCCAGAACCCGTAGCGGCCCTTCTGGGCGCCCGCGCACATCGCGGCCTGGGCTTGCACCAGCCCGT
The DNA here is from genome assembly GCA_964427895.1 of uncultured Candidatus Peribacteria bacterium. Classification (GTDB taxonomy): domain Bacteria; phylum Patescibacteriota; class Gracilibacteria; order Peribacterales; family Peribacteraceae; genus CAYRUZ01. The sequence goes on along the minus strand of CAYRUZ010000003.1, from coordinate 69,385 downwards.
TACGATCGAGGAACGCGAGATCGGTCGTCCGCATAGCCCAGGCAGTGTCCGTACGCTTCAGCAGCAGCTTCTTCAGTTCGACGTGCAACTTGGGGGTGAAGGCCTCCGAGAGGTTGCCGAACTCCACGACGACGAAGCGTGCCGTGGGGCGGCCGCGGAGGTATTCGGTGCGCTTGTTGTAGGGGCGAATGGGGGCCGTCTCCGGCTTCGTCGGTACATCGATGACGGGGGGCTCGGGAGGCACGTCCGTCTTGCCGGCGATGAGATTATCGATGACGCGGATGAACTCCTCGGCGGGGTAAGCGCCGGCGATGGAGGAGTACTTTTTCGTCGTGTTGTCGTAGACGATAAAGCCCGGCGTGCCCGTGATGCCCGCTTCCGTGCCCGTTTCGACGTCGCCATCGATGCGGTCGGCGTAGGTGTCGTCGTCCACGCAGCTTTCGACGTCATATCCCAAATCCGAAGCCACCTCTACGGGGTCTTTATCCTGGTCAGCGAAGAATTTCTTGATGAAGCCCCAGAAGGCCGTCTCACCCTTCGCTTTGGCGATGCACTCGGCAGTCTGCGCGGCAGGGTAGGCGTACTGGTGGAACGAGAGCGGGAAGTGGCGGTAGACCACGTTCACCGTGCCGTCGTAGTGCTCCACGACGTCATCGAGCGTCGACTGGACGCGCGCGCAGAAGGGGCACTGCAAGTCTGAGTACTCAATGAGTGTGATGCGTGCGTCGGCGCTGCCCATGCGGTGGTCGCCGCTGGAAGGCGGCGTCACGGTCTGCGCGGCCGAGAGGGGAAGAGCCAGACAGCAGAGAGCCGCGGCAACCAGGGGGGTGATGCGGGAAATACGCATACGAAAAGGGGAACGTGCCAGAGCCTAGCACATTCCCCTTTGGAGTTCTTACTTGCGGGATACCCCGAACAACCACGGTTTATCGGCCCAACGGGTGTTGGCCAGCAGGCGCACAAGCGCGCGGCTGACCGTGATGCCCGTGAAGAGCGAGACGACGATGCCGAGCGCCAGGGTGATGGCGAAGCCGCGGACGATGGAGGTACCGATGATGAACAGGATGGCGCAGGTGATGAGCGTGGAGATATTGCTGTCGAAGATGCTGCTCCATGCACGCTCGAAGCCCAGTTCGGCGGCTGTCTTGAACATCTTTCCCTTGCGGAGTTCCTCCTTCATGCGCTCGAAGATGAGCACGTTGAGGTCGAGGGACATGCCAAGCGAGAGGATGATTCCGGCGATGCCGGCAAGCGTGAGCACGACGTACTGGCTGGAAACCAGGAAGAGCGGCAGCTTCATCAGCACGACCAGGAGCAGGCCGTAGATGACGAGGGCGACGTTGGCCACCAACCCGAGGAGGCGGTACATGACGACCATGTAGATCATCACCACGATGATGCCGACGATGGCTGCGTAGAGCGAAATGGAGAGGGCCTCGGCGCCGAGCGTGGGTTCCACGGTGCGCTGTCCGGCGAGGTAGATGGGGGCGGGAATGGAGCCCGTATTGAGGTCCTGGGCGAGCGTGCGGGCGGCCTGGAAATCGCGATTGCCCGTGATGATGGCCACGCCGTTGCTGATTTCCGTCTCCACCACCGGGTCCGTGATGAGTTCTCCGCCGACGAAGATGGCGATGCGCTTGCCGACGTTACGCTTCGTGAGCTCCGCGAACATCTTGGCTCCTTCTTCGTCGAAGACGATCTGCACCACCGGAATGTTCGTGTTCGGGTCCGTGGTGACGTTGGCGTTGCGGAAGTGCTTACCCGTGAGCGGCGTGTCCTTCCAGCCCGTGGGGGCGAGCGAGAAGAAGAGCACGCGCAGCGTGATGGCGTCCTCGGTGCGGGTTACTTTGCCTTCCTGCATGCGCGTCACCAACTCCGTTCCCAGGCTTCCGGCCTTCGCGCCCTTGATGACAAGCTCGTCGTACGAGTACTGGTCCTGCGTGTGGTACGGAGCCTTGTTCACGCGGATGAGGTGGTAACCGAACGGCGTCTCGACGGGTTCGCTGACCACGCCCACTGCCTGGGAGAACGCGACGTTCTCGAAGGATGGGACGATCGAGCCGCGGGTGACCGGCGGCAGATGGCCTGCGGCGGCGCCGGACGTGGCATCAGACTGGCCGCGGGCGATGTCCTCCAGCTTTGCGCCGGCATCGATCTGCTTCTTGAATTCCTGCGCGCGGGCGAGGGCTTCTTCCTTCGTGCGGGTGACGTTAGCCGGAGCGGCTTGTGCGCCCTTGTAGGCGACAAGGACGTGGCTGACATCCACCTCCTCGCGTCCCGGGGCGGACTGGCGCACAAAGAGGATGTGTGACGAGCCGTCGCTCGCCGTGATCGCCTTCAGTTCTCCGGGCTGCTGCGTCTTGAGGGCGGATACAATATTGGCATCCGTTCCCGCGGGGAGGGTTGCAAGCTCGCGCGTGTTGTAGGTGCGGTTTTCCTTATCCTCGCTTACGAGTTGCTTGAAGGCCTCCGCCGCGTTGTCGATCACGCGACCCGTGGCCGTGGCCGGGGAGAGCACTTCGACGAGGAAAATGCCCGGCACGCTCGTTTCCGCCGGCTTGCCGTTGGCGTCCGTCGTCTGCTGCTTCACCGTTCCTTCGAGGCGGATGACGCCGGCACCCGGCTTCTTGCTCCACACGGACTCGAGTCCCGCGGGCAGTTCATCCTTGAAGAACATTTGAGAGGGGATGTAGCTCACGCCGAGCTGCTTGAAATCCTGTCCGACGGTCTCGAGCGACGCCCCGCTTCGCGTGATGGTCTGCATGGCGCGATCGGCCTTGGCGCGCACTTCGGCCTGATAGTTGGCATCGGCCTCCTTCTGCTCCTCCTTGAATTCGAGCTGGATGGTCTTACCGACCGTCTCGATGGCTTTCTGCGTGTCGAGAACGCCCGGGAAATCGACGAGAAGGTGCTTCTCGTTACCGATGTACGACGGGGTGATGGTCGCCTCGGACACGCCGAGGGAGTTCACGCGGCGCTCCAAAACGGCGCGGATCGCTTCGACGATGTTCGCACGCTGCTCTTCGATGGTCTGACGCTGCAGGCGCAGCGTGTTGAGCTGCTCCGCGTCCTTCGTGTTGGCAATCTGCTCGTCCAGGCTGCGCAGTTGCTCTTCGATCTCCTGCTCGGAGATGCGGAAATCCAACTGTGCGCCTCCTGCGAGGTCGAGTCCGTAGTGAATCGACGGGGAGGGGAAGCCTTCCGGCAGCCACTGCTTGAGGGAGTCGGGAAGGGCGATGAAGAGGGCGACGATCGCCACGACGATCGTGACGGCGGGCCAGAACGAGAATGAGCGTGAGGAAGCCATGCGAGATGAGGAGGAGGTCAGGAAATTTACTGCGGGTTAGGGACGACGGAGAACTTCACGTACAAGCTGACGTTCACGTCGTAGGAAAAGATGCGAGCGATGTCGAAAGAGGGTGCGTTGTCCACGGTGAGGTCGTCGCCTTTGTAATCGATGATCTTGAACAAGCGCATCGGCTGCTCGCGGACGAAGATGCCCAGCGTCCTGCCGGCATACTTCTTGGCGACTTCCGCCAGTTTCTTGTGCCCCTCGTCGGTGAACTGGATCTGCACCATGCCCTTGTCATTGGCGGGGTTCTTGCTGGAGAGGATCTGCTTCACATGCTTCTCCGTCACGCCCGTTTCGATGTAGCCGTCCTTGGTTCCCTCCAGCGTGAGATCGGGCGTTTCCCCCTCCACCGTCTGGGCCATAATGCGGATTTTGATGGGGGTGTTGAGTTCCTTCAGGAGCTGGTCGGCCACTTCCTGGGCCTCGACGTTGGCCGTGACGTACACGCCATCGTCCTTCACGCTCGGCACGAGGGAGAACGCCGTATTGCCCTGGATGTGCTGCAAGCGCCCTTCCATCACCGTGAGCGCCTGGGTGAGCAATTCTTGCTTCGAACCGTCGTCATCCAGCGTGAAATCGAGTTTGTAGGTCACCGTGGCTTCCTTCTGGCCGCAGGCGGTCAGGGCGAGCACGGAGGCGCCGATCATCAGGAATCGCTTCATAAGGGTCCGCAGTGTACGTCAGGACCCTCCGCTACGCAATCGGGCCGGAATGTGAAGTGCGTGTCAACACTGTCCCTGCCCGGAGCATCTTTCCCGTGAGGTCGACCCCCTTCAAAACGCAGTTATCGTCCAAAATACAGTCCCGCAGCACGCAGTCTTCCACAGTGCAGTTTTCGAAGAGCACGACGTCCTCCAGTGACCCACCCCGTACGGTCGACCCCGTCCCCAGCACTACGCTCCCTTCCACCGTCGTATCGTCGATTTCCGCGCCGAAGCCCGCCAAGCAATGCTGTCCGACAAGGGCACGCGTGGCTTCAAGATAGGCTTGGAACGATCCGACATCGAACCACGGCTGGGTGAAGACGAAGGCATCCACCTCTTTGCCGCGCCGCAGCAGCTCCTCGAAAATGCCGCCGACGTTGTCGGGGTGCGCGCGCGAATGCTCGCAGAGGATCGGCAGGGTGTCGCGCGGCAGCAGCGAGCAGCCGGTGCTCACCAAGCTGGTCTTCGGATGCTCGGGCTTTTCCTCGAAACCGACGACGGTTCGTTTGTCGTCCGCGACGATCACCGTGCCGAAGGCAGAGGCGCGCGCGATGTCGCGCAGGTCGTGGGCTGCGACGAGCGCTGCCCCCGGCCGCGCCGCGGCGATGAATTCCGGCATCGGAAAACCGAAGTAGTTGTCGCCGGTGAGCAGCAGGACGTCCTCATCGATGCGGGCCGTTTCAATCCACTGCCGCACGGCGCCCAATGCCCCAAGCTTCTCGTCGTCGCTGCGCGTCTCTTCTATGACGATCTCGACGTCACGCTCCACGCTCTGCCTCCATCCCTCAAACCCCGCCTCGAACGCGGCGTTCGTGCTCACGGTGACTCCCACGTCCGCGGGAATGCCGTCGAGAATGTGCGTCAGCATCGGCTTGCCCGCGAGTGGCAGCAGCGGCTTCGCGCGTTTCTCGGTGAGGGGCCACAGGCGGGTGGCGAAGCCGCCCGCGAGAATGAACGCTCTCATGACTCGGAGAGTGTAGCGGAAGCGACGGCGGGCGCGGCGCCGGTGTATGCATCGACGACCTGCGAGGGAAGCAGGCATTCCACCACCGTATCGACTCGGTTGAGACTCGCGACCAGTCGTCCGGCGCATTGCTGCACCGCTCGCTGGATGCTTTCGGGCGTATTCGGCGGAAAGACCACTTTCAGGACGCTGCGATTCGCGAATTCGATGCGCACGCCGATGATCCTGCCCGGTTCGCGCGCAGTGTCTTCCACGATCTGTCCGTGCTCCACCGTCGTGGCTTTCACGCGGAACGACACGTGCAAGGTGCCACACGGCGCATCCGCCGCATCAATGATCGCCGGTTCCTGTCCCTGCGTTTCCATGGATCATCCGAAGAACCACTGCACGAGCCCGCGCCGCGGTCGCACGACCGTGACGGGCTGGCCTTCCAGGGTTTCCACGCTCTCCTGCACCCCGATGATGCCCAGCACCGACGGCAGCAGCATGTACGTCACGTGGTGGCTGCGACATGCGGACAGCAGATTGAGGGAGTGCTCCAGGTCGCTGCAATGGATGAGGTGCGTGATGCGCTCCTCCCGCAGCGTGTCATCCAGCTTGTTCAGTTTCCCCCGCACCGGTACGCCGTGAATGACCGACTGCTTCGTCCCGCGGGCATCGAGAACTGCCACAGGCTTGAGGGGGCTGCGGCCGGTTTGAAGCGTGTGGATGAGAGTGGTCGATTCGCGGGTCACGCCGACGATGAGGGTGGGATACACGGGAGGATTCGCTCGCAGGGCGAAGCGTTGGATCGCTCCGAAAATGATGTGCCATGCCCACGTGCCGACCGCCGAGAAGATGAATGCCATCACCAGCAGCAGGCGACTGAAGAATTGTCCGAAGAGGAAGTAGTAGGAGAGCGCGAACACCGCCGCGCCCACCATGCTCGCGTACAGGATGTATGCCACGCTGCGCAGCTCGCGCTGGCGGCGGGTGAGTGCGAACGTCCGCGAGGTCACGAGTGCGGCTAGCCAGACCGGCGCCGCGACGAGTGCGGCCACCAGGTAGTGGTCGAGCGGGAAGTCCGTCGACAGGATGAACCCGACGCGCGTGACGTACGCCAAAGCGTAGGCCGCCAGAAAGACGAGGACATCACTGAGCAGCCAGATGACGAGGAGCGCTGAACGGCGCATGAGCAAAGATTACAGGGGGGCGCCCGCCCGTGCGAGCGGGTCAGTCATCGACGGCGAGTCCGATCGTCGTGCTGTCCGTACTGGCCTGCGCCGCACCCAGCCATTTGTAGGGCAGGCGCGTGGCGTCCCAGGGGACGACCCCGCTCCATCCGGCTTCGCCCTCGGCGAGCACCAGGCCTTCACCGAAGACGTTGCGTTCCATCCACGCCAGCTTGCGCGCGATGACCGCGTTTTCCCGCGCGCGGGCACGCATGGCTTCCGGTTGCGTGAGGTAATAGGCGAAGGTTTCGGCGAAGTCCTCGATCGGCTCGCTTGCGGCGTATCCCGAAACGAAATCGGCGTCGACGCTGCCGATGCGCTGCGTGTGGTCGTCGACCCAGGAAATGGCGTAGAACTCCACGGCCCGTTGCGCCGCCGGAATGGGGGAGGCTCCGTCATGGAAGCCGCTGTCTCCCGGCACGTCGCGTGCAGGAAGGCATCCGCTCAGGCTTGTGACATGGCCGAATTCGTGCAGCAGCAACGCGCGGAATTCATCCGCGCTGGCGTCGGTCTCCGCCGCATCGACGGCTCCAAGCAGGATGATCGTGCTTTTGCCCGCCTGCCCGCGGGAAGACAGGTCGTTGTAGACCACATAGAAATTCCTGATGGCGTCGACGCACGTCGGGTTCATGGCACGCAGCGCCTCATCGGCGATCTGCTTCTGTCGCGTGCGGATGTCCGGCTGGTCGACGATGGGGAGATACGGCGAAGCGCGACGAACCGCTGCCTCGGTCGGCAAGACGGGGGATTCCACCGGCTGTACCGCCGGACGCTGGGCCAGGACGATGCGTTGCTGCCCCTTGGCGACGCCGCGCGGCGCGACCCCGTGGGGCGTCACATCCGCAGCGCTTGCGCCGTTTGCGCCCTTTGCTACACTGACCAGGCGCAGTGGAATGGCAGCGGAGAGGAGCGCTACCACCGTAAGGGCGATGAGGCCGGCGAGGCGTTTAGGTGACATGCGGTTGGAATAAAGGAGCAATTTGTACCATAATCTTCGTAAGATGTCAAATACCACCGCCTCCCCGGCAATGCCCGGGAGACAGCACGTTGTGACCATCGATAAAGTGACCCACGGAGGCTCCGGCCTTGCGTATATCGAGGGTCTGCCCGTCTTCGTCGCCGGGGCCATTCCGGGGCAGGAAGTCGAAATCGTGATCACCAAGAAGAAGGACAACTACGCCGAGGCCAAGTTGCTTAAGGTGAAGCGCAAGTCGAAGGATGAGACGATGCCGCGTTGCCAGCACTTCCACGATTGCGGAGGCTGCCAGTGGCAGAACCTGCCGTACGATAAGCAGCTCATGTACAAGGAGCAGATCGTGCGCGAAACGCTCGAACATCTCACGCCCGTCGACGAAGCGACACGCGCGCTTCTGCCGGGCCGCGTCCTCAAGATCATCCCCAGTCCCCAGGTCTACTACTACCGCAACAAACTGGAGATGAGCTTCGGGTTCGCCACGATGCGTACCGAGGAGCGCAACGGCAAGCGCATCTACTTCGACGAAAATCCCAGCGTGGGATTCCACCAGCCGGGCGAGTGGTCCACCGTCCTGCCCATCAGCGAATGCCATCTGTACGACGAACAGATCGGTGCCCTCTTGAGCGACGTCAAACGCCTGCTGCAGGAAACCCGCCTGACCGTGTACAATCCAAAGACGCACAAGGGGCTGCTGCGCACCATGTTGCTGCGCCGCGGCATCCACACGGGCCAGTACATGATCGCCTTCACCGTGAATGCGCGGAAGAAGGAACTCGAACCCCTGTTCCAGCATTTCATGCGCTTCGCCGGTCGGCCCGGCCTGGCGTCGTTGCTGGTGATCGAGAACACCGGTCTCAACGACAAGCCCGAATTCCCCAAGGTACACACGCTCGTCGGCAAATCGACCATCACCGAACGCCTGTTCGACCTGGAGTTCGACATTTCGCCGTTCTCCTTCTTCCAGACCAACACCCTCGGTACCGAAAAGCTCTATCAGCTCATCTCGCAAGGCGCGGAGCTGACGCAGAAGGACACGGTGCTCGATGCGTACTGCGGCATGGGCACGATCGGCCAATACCTGGCCCGCTTCTGCAACCGCGTGGTCGGCATCGAGAGCCATCCGACGGCCATCGAGGACGCACTCAAGAGTGCGGGCCGCAACAAGATCGCCAACATCAGCTTCTACAAGGGCCGCACGGAGCAAGTGCTCCAGCAGCAGCTGAAGGTGGGCGGGAAGTACGCCTTCGACGTGATCGTCGTCGACCCGCCGCGCGCGGGTCTGCACCCCGACGCTCTCAAGGCGGTGATCGCCCACGCCCCGAAGCGCATCGTGTACGTGTCGTGCAACACCGCCACGTTCGCGCGCGATCTCGGCGAGCTGCTCAAGAACGGCTACGAACTGCGCACCGTGCAGCCAATGGACATGTTCCCGCACACCTCGCACATCGAGAGCGTGAGTGTCTTGCAGCGGAAATAATCGTTTGATGTGGGTGAGAGACAGGGGTTACGCTAAGCAACTTTCCATGTCTCTTCTCGACGCGTTCACCCTGCGGCCAGGCGACCCCGTCATCTTCAAGATGAGCTTGGAGCCGCCTGTCGAGGCAGTCGCAGAGTGCAAAGTTTTGCCGGGCTATGAGAAAGGTTTAGTGGGGGAAATGCGCCATGCCTTGAAACACAAAAGCGCTGCCCTCCTTTTTGCCTACGTCGGAATGGATACGGCAGCGGCACCCTATCAGAGCGACGGTTTCGCCGGTTGGGCATTCTCGGGATACATCTTCGCGCCCATGCATACCGTAAAGAATGCAGGCAAACAGCGAGACATTGACGGTGATGCGTTTCAGGGAAAGCGGATCAGTCAGATCGCGAACATGATCGCTCATCCCGCGATGGAGAAAAAATGCGGCGTCATGGATAACATGCTTCAGACACTCCAGCAGCAGCATCGCCGTTACGGATATGACGTGTTGCGCATGACCATCGATGATCGGGATAAAGCGGGCATGTGCCTACTGGAACGCCATGCTTTCCAGCGCCGCACGGTCAGGAACAACCTCGTCAGCATGGTCTATATCCCCGATGAAGAGGTGCAAAGCGACGAATGATCGCTTTCTTCGAGTTAATTCCCACGGCCAATGCTCGTGTGGGCTAAAGTGCTGCACATGGCTCGCGTCACCCTTCTCTGCGTCGGTTCCCTCAAGTTTCCCTGGGCGCGAGAAGCGTGCGAACAGTACCTGCTGCGCATGGGTCCGCGCGTGACCGTGCAGGAGCTGGCGGCGAGCAAGCATCGCGATCCCAAGAAGCAGATGGAGGAGGAGTCGGGGAAATTGATCGACGCGCTTGCGGGCATCGACGGGGACGTATGGGTGCTCGACGAACGCGGCAAATCCTTCACGTCCGCGGATTTCGCCCAGAAGCTGGTCACGCCCGCGGCGGACCGGGGCGACACGCTGGTTTTCGTGCTGGGCGGAGCGTACGGCCTGACCGACGAGGTTCGTACGGGACGCAAGCTCCTGCGCTTGTCCGACATGGTGTTGCCGCACGAGCTGGCGCGCGTCGTCTTCCTGGAGCAACTGTATCGCGCCAGGGAGATCGAGAAGGGGACGGGATACCATCACTGACGCGCATTCCATCGCGTCCACGATTAACGTATAATGTTAACGTGTTCGCCATCGACCCCGCCGATGAATTGATGGACGCCGTCATCCGCGCGGTCGCCGAGTCTCCCGGTATTTCCGTGGCCGGACTTCATGCGACACTCAAGAAAAAGCGCAGCGTGACGCTGCAGCACCTGTACCGCAAGGTGAATCAGCTCATCGACGAAGAAGTCCTTATCAAGCGCAAAAGCACGCTCACATTAAACCTTCTTTGGTTGTCCTACTTGCAGTACTTCGCCTCCGAATCCAAGAAGGAGATGGCGAAGAATTCGGCGCTTTCGGTGTTCCCCCTTAAGAAGAATCAGCGCGTGACGTTCACCGCCGACACGCTCAACGGCGTGCAGACGCTGTGGCACCACTTGCTCATCCAGCTGCATCGCACGGCTCCCCAGAAGATGCTCTACAAGTACTACTCGCACGCGTGGTGGGTGTGGAACAAGCGCACGCTGGACGTGAAGTTCTACAAGAAGATCTACGACAGCGGCGTGCGGTGCCTGTGGCTGTACGGCAACAATACGTTCCTCGACCGGCAGGCGGTGAACATGTATCCGGACATCCTCGAATCGCGGATCTCCATCGATGTCGCGCTTCCCGGCGAGGGATACAACCTGAACGTCTATGGCGATTACGTCTTCGAATGCGTGTTGCCCGCGCACATCGCCCGCCACTTGGATCTCGTCTTCCATTCCGCGACGTCCACCAAACAAGACGAGCTCGCGCTCATCGACGACGTTTTCGCGATGCAGGCGGAGTTCACGGTGACGGTGTGGCACAACCCCGCGTTGGCGCAGAAGTTCCAGAAGCAGATCGGACAGTACTTCCTGTTCGGCGCGAAGGTGATGCCGGAGGAGGGGGAACAGCGAAATTAACATAATATGTTAATTAACAGGAATCGTGAATTTTGGCTTAAATAAGCCATTTATCTCTAATCAACACGGGTGCGAAATGCGTTAATTGCCCTGTCATCCAATCGGGATGGTACGGACAAAACCGTATTCACATCACCAGGTTGAAGGAGAGAATCATGAACACGTTCCGCCACACCGAGCTCGTGCAGGCCGCCGCCATCGCCGCCCTGGAGATCATCCAGAAACGGTACGGCAAGGGGGCCCAGAACGAGAACGAACTGGCTTTCCACGGACTGGAACACACCCGCGGCGTCCTCGACCGGGCGGTCACCCTGGCCAAGGCCATGGGCGCCACCGACGAGCACGCGGATCTGGCCGGCATCGCCGCCGCGTTCCACGACACCGTGCAACAGTGGGAGGAGAACCCTCGGGCCGACGGCGCGGTGCTGCGTAAGCGCTTCGCCGGCCAGAACGAGAAGGACTCCGCCGCTGAGGCCGTCCGCTGGATGCAGGCCAACGGCAACGACAACCCGCAGGCGCACCAACTGGTCACCGAGGCGATCCTCGCCACCGTCCCCGGTTGGGACCCCGCCAACGGCACCGTCTTCCAGCCGAACCTCAAGCCGGACAGCCATCCCGTCGTTCGGGCCGTCGCGTTCGCCGACCTCGGCGTCGCCGGCATGCTGGGCGCCGCGTTCGTGGATGAGGGCGACCCCCTGTTCCGCGAGGAGCAACTGGACATCGCCCGCGCCATCCACGCCGCCCGCACCCGTTCCGACATCCCCGCCGAAACACAGGAGCGGTACCGCACCCGCATGCTGGGCTGGTCCGCCTCTCAGGCCGGATTCGCGAAGGGCCGCAAGGCCCGCCTCGAGACCGAACTGGGCGATCTGCACCCCGCCGCCAAGGACCGCGTGAAGGCGCTCTTCGTCGGGTTCGACACCGCCATCGCCGCCGCCAACGCCGTCGTGACGGAACGCTCCACCCTCTCCTTCTGGGACATTGCCGACGCCATGGGGTACACCACCCCATCGGCCTAAGCGTCACCTGGAGATCCCGTTTTGTCACCCGCACCCAGTCCGACGGACTGGGTGCTTCTTTATGTGCGCGTTTTCTGCCTTTGCATCTGAATTGTTTTTATGTAATATTTTTAAATATATGGCAAATTTACGGTCAATTGCTGAAATTAGCGGAGATTTAACCTCTTCTGTTGAGCGCGGTGTGCCTGCAGCCAACGCTTTGGCTGATGCTCGACGGGAGTTGGAAACGCGAAAAATGACTCCCGCAGAGATTCAGTTTGCTGTTCGTGAAATTATCCATTCAGCCGCGTCATGGTTAATCGATAATGGTATTCCTACGGAGGCGAACAATCTGTTGGCGTGCTTACCCGTTGAGCTTCATATCGATACAACGAAGCATTTAGTGCGAAGGGCACTGAGTGATAATCCTTTCCATTCCTTTCCCGTGTTATTTCGAGAAGCTCGTTTCGAAGAAGCTGTTTCTCTGTTAAAAGCGGCTCCGAAACAGATCTGCACCGATGCTGCTTTACAGCTCCTGGAACGAGATAAACCCTCGGAGGCTTTTTCTGTTATTGAACGTTTTCTCGATGGTTCTGTTCAGGTCTTTCCTGATGGTGGTTTAGAAATGAGCGGTTTGTATATTTTCGCCAGGTGCGCACGTGCAGATCGGCAAATACAAGCTAAATTTATTCAGTATGTCGAAGAATTGCGCCGCTCTGAAAAATTGCCCGAGAGCTATGTGGAGCGGTTGTTGTATGTGTTTGTGCATGGTAAAGGTGACCATCGTCTTTTTGGCACTAGAGCCAAGTATCGTCCATCAAAGAAACAAGCACGTGAGTTGAAGAGCCAAGCACGTGAATCGAAGAGCCAAGAGACTTTTTCGTACGAACATTTACCAGATCTTGATCCCAAAGGAATCGTCAGAGTTCGGATAGTGGAGAGTTTAAAGGCGGGAAATCTCATGAACGCAGTAGAAGCTTTGCGTGCCAGCGTTTCTCAACTGAATCCGGCGGAAGGAATTGTGCAGCAATATACGCAGCTCATTTTCTCGCTCCTCAAACGTTCTCCCGTGGCTATACGTCACTACCGGCGATTGCTAGAGGCTAAACTGTGGGATGAGTCTCTTCTCATTTTTGCACTCCAACAAACGATCGCAGCGCGCCGCATCGATGAAGCAGTGGAGTTATTTTGCGAGTTTCATGAAGGCTCGCTTCGTGCAGCCAATGTTTTAGGTAATAACGTTAGGCATCTAGCCGATGGTGCACATCTCGAACCGATAGCAGAGCGTCTAATGGAGGTCGATCCTCGATATGCTGTTGAATTTCTAAAGCCAGTCATAAAAATTGGCTTAGTGCAGTCAAAAGTTTTGCCAGTTGGAGTGGTGCGTATTTTTGCTCTTTGCACGGTGCGTGACCCTGCCCTTAAGGTGAATTTCATGGAGACGATGTGGCACTACAGGAAGCACAACGCGAAGATCGAAGGTCTTGTTCTTGACGCTCTTCGCGCAAGCTTCCCCGCCGACGAGGCAACCCAGTTGCTCGCTGATCTACAGGCTGATCCGCGCGATCATGGCGAGGATCTGGAGGGCTTCTTTGCCCGATCAAAATTCTTCGATGAGCCGCATCACGTTTTGGCCAACAAGCCCATCGATAAGACTGCCAGTTTGGTGGGATACAGCTCCAAGGCTTAACGGCAAATACAGGTTTTAATCGGCGCGGATGAGTTCGGTCACCTGGTCCTCCATCTTGAAGAACTCCGCGGAGCGCGTGTTGCGCGGGCGGGGCAGGGGGTTATGCAGGATGCGCTCGATGCCGCCCGGACGCGGGTGCAGCACGGCGATGCGATCGCTCAACTCCAGGCATTCCTCCACGATGTGCGAGACCATCACGACCGTCAGGTTGCGCTCCTCCCAGATCTTCAGCAGCTCGGCGCGCAAGCCGTGCGCCGTCACAGTATCGAGTTCCGAGAACGGCTCGTCCAGGAACAGCAGCTTGGGATCCGTCACGAGGGCTCGGGCGATGCCCACGCGCTGGCGCATG
>CAYRUZ010000003.1:55260-55608 GCA_964427895.1 uncultured Candidatus Peribacteria bacterium | reverse complement strand
CCGCCGGAGAGCTCGCGCGGGTAGCTGTTGGCGTTGTTCTCCAGCCCCAACTGCTCGAGTTGCTGCATCACCGCCCGCTTGCGCTCCGTCTGCTCGATGCCGCGCGCGATGAGGCCGATTTCCACGTTCTCACTCACCGTCATCCATGGCAGCAGCGCGAACGACTGGAAGACGAATCCGAGGTCGCGGTGGAACAGACCGTCGGCGAACTTCACCTGGCCTTGGAAGTCTTTGTCCAAGCCGCTCATGATGCGCAGCAGCGTGGACTTGCCGCAGCCGGACGGTCCCACGAACAAGAAGAACTCGCCCGTCTCGATGCTCAAGTCCACGCCGTCCAGGATCACCTGG
>CAYRUZ010000003.1:3422-55250 GCA_964427895.1 uncultured Candidatus Peribacteria bacterium | reverse complement strand
TGGCGGCTCTTGCCTTGCCCGTAGGATTTGCGGATGCCGGAGAGGGTGAGGATGGGGGAGGCCATATCAGTCTTCGAGGCGGCGATGGCTCCATTCGAGGAGCGGGATCCAGACGAGTTTGTTCACGACGAAGATGAGCAGGAGGAATCCCAAGATGCCGAAGGTCGTGATCGTGGGACGTTCCGCGTAGCGCTCAAAGAACGGCCCGAGACCGGTCTGCAGTCCGACGATCATCTCCGTGGCGACGAGCGCTTCCCAGCCCTCGCCGAGGCCCACGATGGAGCCCGTGATGAACGCGGGGAAGGTGAGGGGGAACAGGAAGCGGCGCACGTACGTCCATCCCGAGAGCCCCGACATCTGTGCCACCTCGTGCCACTCGTGCTTCGTCATCTTCAGGGTGCTGAGCATGGAGAAGACGATCGGCCAGATGATGGTGAGGACGAGGAAGACGATGGTGGTGATGTTCGACGGTCCCCAGATGGCGATGGCCAGCGGCAGGGCGGCGAAGGTGGGGAAGCTCTGCAGCACGTCGAGCACCGGCAACGCCACGATGGCACGCTTGCCGCGGTAGAACGACACGGCCAAGAGCCACCCGATGACGGCGGCGATGGCGTAGGCGATGAAGAGGCGGCCACAGGAGACCGTCAGGTCCCACAGGAGGCGATCGGTGGCGGTTTCCGTCAGGCGCGCGAAAAGCACCATGTACACAAACGGCAGCATGACGAAGCCGATGGTGACCCATACGTGTTTCCAGGATTGGTAGACGAAAGAGTGATGGTGGGGCCTTCGGCGCACGAAACCGAGTCTAGCGGCCATTTTGTGCGTTCCGAGTGCGCATTGCAGCCGTTTGCCGCTTTGCTATACTCCGCGGGCGTTCTTTACGGCCCTATCGTCTAACGGTTAGGACACTTGGTTCTCATCCAGGAAATCGGGGTTCGATTCCCCGTGGGGCTGCCAACTGATTATCACCGTTTTTTTAATTTCAGAGATCGCCTCGTAGACAGGAGATAATTTTGGAGTTTGTTTGCCTGTCAGTGCGTCATACGAAATTCCCTCAGGGAAGATAAGTGACTGCAGCCGGAATTTCTCTTCGGGCAGCGATTCTTTCCAGAGTTTGTGCGCGTGTTCCAAGAAATGCACGCAGTAGTCCACAATCACTGTAGGAAATCTTAAATAAGCTTCAAGTTCTCGAGTCTGATACTCACCGCCTCTTTGCTCACTTCAAACGCTTCAGCCAAGTGTTCGATAATTATGCGTATATGCTTTGGCTCAAGCTTCTTCGCGCTATCTTTAAATGCATCGAAAAGTTTACCGAAGCTATTCATTATTAATTCTTCTGGCATTAATAATTCTGCAGCAAAGAAGTTAGCTTCAGATTCTTTTTGATCATATGCCGCTGTCTTGCGCCTGAACTGTACGGTGAAATTATCTTTTGTATCCACAAAAACTTCATGATTCTCATGCAGGAAAAAGTGACCTAATTCATGAGCGATCGTGAATCTTTTTCTTTTGTTGCTATGAGTTGAATTTACGCCAATTAAAGCTGTTTTCTCGTTTCGCTTTCGTAATATTAATCCCGAAAGATTGTCATCTCCCGTCGGGGCTTCTGAAATAGTTATGTTGTGTGCCTTGGCGATCTCATAAACATTCACAGGCGCATCTGATATTTTCAGATTTTTGATGAGTAGTTTGGCCGCGGATGTTGCTCGTGTGTGATTCATGGTTGTGACGGAGAACGCTTGATTAGTTCTTGTGCCCAGCCGAGTGTCTTTTTATCTCGTATCTCCTGAAGCTGTTTTTCGTAATGGCAGTATTCGTCGGGAATGGGAGGGATTAACTCTTCCGGGGCACATCCTAACACAAGTGCGACGTGCCAGAGTTTTTCGGCTGACAGGGATTGTTTCCCACTTTCGATCTGCGATATGGAAGAGAGCGAGAGCTTCAGGTCTCTGGCAAAGTCTTTTCGCGTCATTCGCATGCTTGTTCGGCGGGTGCGAATGTTCGCAGCAATGTTACTACGAATTTCTTCGAGCTGACGCTTCATTTTGTTAGCCGGAGTCTCTGCGTTGTCAGTCATGTTGTTCGCATGTTAGCCAAACTGATATCGAAATGCAAATTCCCCCTACGAACTGTTCGGTATATTGACATGCCCCAAAGGGCGAGGATACTGAGGACACACGCCACAGAGCGTTTTCTACCCCTTTATTCCTCTATATGGCAAACGACAACCCTACAGCACCGGACGCAGAGCGTCCAATCGTAATCCACATCGACAAGAAGCAGTACAAGGCACCAAAGAAGATCATGACCGGTGCGGAACTGCGGAAGCTTGCCGAACCGGACATCGGTCCAGACCGCGATCTTTGGCAGCAGGTACCCGGCCCAGCAGACGACGTTCTGATCGCCGATGATCAGCGCGTGAAGCTCGAAAACGGTATGCATTTCTACAGTGCTCCCAAGACCATCAATCCCGGCTCCTAATATGCGACTCCCTGAAGACGAGGAATCATACTTGGCCGAGAAGGGGTACTCATGGGCGGTCCTGCCTGAAGGAAGCGATGGATGTCTTGTGATCAAAGATTTGCCGGTTTCCGAATCGATCTTCGATCACAGTGCAACAGACCTCATGATCCGCATCCCTAGCTCCTACCCGAATGCACCCCTCGATATGTTCTACGTCACTCCTGCGCTGAAGCTAAAGGCCACCAACGCCTATCCGCAGGCCGCAGAACACTTCGAAGACCATGTGGGTCGGAACTGGCAACGCTTCTCGCGCCATCTCGGTGACAAGTGGAGGGTTGGGACCGACAGTGTCGCGAGTTTTCTCTCCCTCATACGCCGCGAGCTGCATCCTTCTACCTGACACGCCATGCGCTACACACTCACCATTCGGCAAGAGGACTACGCCTCTCTCCACGGGGCTGTCTACTCCGAGCCTGCCAAGGAGGGTGGGGCATACCTGCTGTGCGGAAGGAGCATTACCGAAAACGAATGTCGTTTTCTCGTTCGACGCGTCGTACCCGTAAAATCCGAGGATTACCTCGTGAGAGAGATCGACCGGCTATCTATTCGCTCAAATTCCTACGTTTCTATCGCAAAGGAAGCTCTAGCAGAGAATGCATCCGTCATATTCGTCCATTCGCATCCCACCGGCGTGCCAGACTTCTCATCACAAGATAACCGGGAAGACCCGAAACTCCATGAGTTCCTTGCCGAGAGAGTGCCGGGTATTCCTCATGGCTCCATGATCATCAGCAGCCCATCTACCCAGCCCCGGATTAAGGGGAGGGTATGGGTCTCGAGCAGCTGGCTTCCCATTGAACGCGTGCGCCTTGTGGGATCGTATTTTCGATTCATGGACCACGCTCCAGATCAGGAGGACATTCACGAAGTATTTGATCGGCAGGTAAGGGCTTTCGGTCCGGACATCCAGAGACTCCTCAAGCGTCTTCACGTTGGTATTGTTGGCGCAGGCGGAACAGGGTCAGCTGTGGCTGAACAGCTTGCGCGTCTAGGGGTGGGGAAAATATCAATCTTCGATGGTGATGACTTTGAGGTGTCCAACGTCAACCGCGTGTATGGATCACGAGTATCAGATGCTGGCAGGGGGAAGGTTAACAGACTTACAGAACACATCCGTAGCTTCGGAGTCGAGACGGATGTCCTTTCTTTCTCGAGTCACATCAATACAGAAGATGTGGCCAAGGCTTTACGGGATTGCGACATTGTCTTTGGCTGCACCGATAAACACCTTCCGCGCGGAATCTTGGTGAGACTTGCTTTGCACTACCTGATCCCCGTGTTCGACACGGGCGTGGTGATCGATTCAGAAGGTGGTGTAGTTCGTGGTATCTACGGCAGGGTCACGACCTTGATGCCGGGAACGGCGTGCCTCTTCTGCCGGGAGCGCATTTCACCTGAGCAAATTGCATTGGAATCCCGGACACCAGAAGAGAGGAGGGCACTTGCAGCCGAAGGATATGCCCCGGAACTAGGGATTCCCAATCCAGCCGTGATCACTTTCACCACTGGCGTAGCCTCTCATGCGATCAACGAACTCCTACATCGTTTTACGGATTTCATGGGATCTGACAGAACATCGTCGGAAACCTTGATGTTTTTTCACGAAAGTCAGATACGCACGAACTCAACACCGCCCAAAGAGGACTGTGGCGTATGTATGAAGCAGGCAGTGTGGGGCAAGGGTGATTCAAGGGACTTCTTGGGCCTGACCTGGGCCGATTAAGAAACCCAAGAGATTTGATTGTCGCGAATCCAAAAGTGACTGCCACACGTTGTTGAATCGACAGATGGATATACCGTAATGCCTTTCTTGTTTGAGGTGACCGACCACACAGGGTAATGACTTTCCATAAGGTTCAGAGAGATTATTTCCCCGCATCCACACGGGCATTTGAATGAAATCCATTTGGACTTCTCAGAGCTACCGGTAAGCACGAATCTACCCTCTGCCAAATTTGAATCCGGCATATTTTCTGAATATTCAAAGCCATCGAAAGACGTCCTGCGCTTCTGCACAAATCTCTTTTTGATATAGCGCAGTAATTTACGAACGGCTTTTAACACAGTCGACATCTATTCTAGCAGTAGAAATTGCTCATATTTCCATTTCTCCCAGAGAATGTATGAGAGGTATAAGCACCGGTGCGATACTACGAGTGACTGAGGCTACAGTAGTTTCCATGTTTTCATCTTCAGGCTTCTGATCATCAACAGCAGTTTTGTCTGTCCTTTTACTTTGCAAAAGTGCCATTCCAATCAGTGTCATCCCATATTTGTATTGAGCTTCAAGAAGCTGCGGTTCTGCCAACGCCTGAGCTTTAATTTCATGCAATAAATAAAGGTTATGCATGTTGATGTAAAACTGATAGCTGCCTTCTCCATCATAAATAACCTTCAATCCTGTATATTCATCGAATTTATGATCTTTCCAAAGATCTACATCTGATTTTCGGACTTCCTTCACGTCAGGTAGCCCCAGATCTTTTGGTGTTTCTTGGTTCTCTGAATTGTCTTCATCGTCGGGTGGACTGGGATCTTCGGGTGGTTCTGGCGGTACAGGTCCTGGCTTCGGTGGCTTTATTTTCTTCTTCTCTTCCTCGCAAACGACCTGAAACTCCTCATAAAAAGGATCTGCCTGCGTATGGTCTGTGACTTTTGCCTTGAATTCCAATAACTCACCGGATACAGAGTCAGATGGTAGTTTGACAGTGAGGCTTGCGATCCCATTCCAGAGATGAAGTCTGTAATCCTCCGTTGGATTTCCACCGACTGTTAACTGGAAAGTTCCTGGGAATTCATCACGATCAAAGTAATCATTTACAACATCAGTCTCAAACTCAAAACGACATGTACGATTTATAGGGCAGCGTTTCTGAACCACTCCGGTCTTTGGCTTCTTAGCAATTCTAAAATAAGTTGGATACTTTTTGCCCTTGTACTCCTCGCCCTTACCCGCGTTTTTGAAATCAAACGGGCTTTGCAAACGATTACCAGTGGGCGCGAATAAATGTGCAATTGATGGATGCACTTTCATTACTTTTTTAAGCAAATCAGCAAAAGGCTTGGAATCGGCAAGCTTCTCGCCCAAAGCCTCTTGTTTACGTTTGTTCTTCAGCTCACGCAACCCCGGATGTTCGGCGATTAACTTCTCTAGGCCTCTCTCGATCGGCGCGCGTAATTTGCTGTCCTCACTTAGACGATCTCGGCTATTCATAAATAAATCTTCCCGCGATGCGAGACTGAATTCGGAGCAATCACAAATCACAAGTATCGAATCAGCTAGATAGCTCATACCTACATTGGTTCGACGAAAGAAAGGATCGTTAATTTGTCCATGCGTCTGGCCGTTTATAGTGAAAATGATTCCTTCTTCCCAGCGGTAGTTCACCGCCTTGCCTTTCTTGAATACATAAATCGTTACCCCCATTTTCTCACCTTCAATTTTGAGACTCGCAGAATCAGGAAAGCCAGCCTCCAATATGTTCTCTGCTGACTCTGCTTCAAGACGCACTTTCAAGCCTGCAAGAGTACTGTCAGGATTCTCTGCTTTATATCCCTTTCTGCGCTCCTGAAGGCGTACCGGTAGAGCAAGAGTGGGTAGCAAAACTGACAGTCTGTAATATGCATCGAAACGAAGCGGGCTTTTTAGGCCCTTCATTTCATATTCGTAGAGCTTGATGAACATTCCATATTCCATTGGTTCTACATAAGCCTCGGGATATTCCCCCGGGAACAATGGAAGTGATTCCGCTTTAAAGTGTAAGAGTCCCTTCCCATTCTCAGGTGCAAGGTACGTGATGACAGAAGATTTCCCCTTTTCTGGAGTCTGTCGTCGCAACATAGTAAATCCCCATTCATCCCCAAGTGGGCTTCCCTCGGATTGAGCAATTTCTGGGCGACGACGTGAGAGGATGAGTTGTAGTTTTGCTGGTCCCAAAAATCTCATAACACCTGTCCCGCCCATGTGAAATTTCCCCTGAACAAATCGAATATTGTTCTTATTACTGCGAGAAAGAGCCAAAATGGTTTGCTTCATTGTAGTCGGACTCTGTCCCTCACCTTTATCAATGATGGAATAGCACGGCGTATTCTTTTTGCCTGTTGCCACCAATCTGATATTTCCGGCAAGTTCAGATCGCTCATTTGCAGTTATGTGGGCGAGACGACCGCGAGGAACATTGAAATATTTGTTCACTGCATCCTCAATGGAACTCGGCGCAGAGGAAGATTCAGGGTCTTCGCCCCTGGCTTTGCATTCACCCATTAACATTGCATCCACCGAATTGATAATTTTCTCGACCATCGCAGAATCCGCTTTCGCGCTTTGATTTCCTATTGTTGACCAGTTTCCATCATCGTTATTAAAAGGCACCCATGCAGAATTGTTCTCCCAATAACCAGCCTTGGACAATATTTTGATAACTTCTTCCTCACTATCTGCGTGAACAAGTTGTAGGCAGAGATCCTTGGGCTGCATGAAGTTAGGGGGGGAGATTAGAGGGAGAATTTACGTGCCCGCTTGGGCGTAAACTTTGCCTTTGTGTCCTTTAATTCCTTCTCGATGATCCCAAAAATCTTCTGCACTTCCTCATCCGTGTAGCTGTACATTCCACGATTAGCGCAGTTACCCAGAATACGAATCTTATCTAAGATCGTATTTGTACGAGTAGAGGCTAATCGGCGAAATCTTTCACTGTTTGATTCAGTTTTCATAGTGATCTTCAGTATACATATTTAATATATATATGCAATATAATTTCGACTAATACATATGTGAAAATTTATTATTCGAATATTAATCACTCAATAACAGCTTAGAACTGCGACATTTGTGATATTTCTTAGTACTTCGTACCAGTGGATCATCGCCTCAAAGACACCTGTTTGAGAAAGTCGTGGGGCTGCCACATTTACAACATCGTACGGATCGCTTCCTTCGCGTTTTCCATTGAAGTATTGAGATTTGCAACGATGTGGTTGTCTCGCATTACGAGCGCGCGATCGCCGAGCTTTATCGCCTCGTCTATGTCGTGCGTCACGATAAGAGTGGTGATTTTGCGTTCCGCACGGAGCACAACGAGCCACTGCTGCATCATTTCGCGCGTCAGTGCATCAAGTGAGCCGAACGGCTCATCCATTAATAACACGTCCGGTCTATGGGCGATGGCCCGTGCGATCGCCACGCGCTGTTGTTCTCCGCCAGACAGCGTTGCTGGATATGCGCGGGATTTGTGCCCGAGTCCAGCTATATCAAGGCATTCGCGTGTCCATTCTCTCATTGCCTCTTTATCCATCGTCAGTCCGAAGGCCACATTACGTTCTACGGTGAGCCACGGGAAAAGTACATGCTGTTGAAATACCATGCTGACGTTGCAGGGAATGCGGACAGCCCCCGCATATGACAGGTGCCCGGCAAGTGCGTGGAGGAGCGTAGATTTGCCCGCTCCCGATTTGCCCACAATCGCCACAGACTCGCCTTCTTCAATCTGCATGTCGATCTCGGAGAGAACGATACGGTCACTACGTTTTACGATGAGGCCGCGGGTTTCGATTGCTGTACTCATACAGGAGATAGCCATGGGAATAATCGTCGCGTTGCAAGCGTGAATGTGCGGTCGATTGTCGCACTAAGCAGGGCGAGGGCAGCTAGTCCGGCCATCATCTGGTCGACCCTGTATGCAAGCTGCGTGATGGAGATGCGATAGCCGAGACCCTTTTCCGCTCCCGCCAATTCGGACACGAACACCATGACAAACGCTGTTGCAATGCCTGCACGTACACCAGCAATGATGAACGGTAATGCAGCTGGAAAGATGACGTTTGCCCATATTTTCATCGGTGAGCGAGTGAGCAGACTCGCGGTCCAGACATACTCCTGTGCGATGCTCCGGGAGCCTGAATGCGCATTCAGCCACACGGGGAAAAAGACCGCGAGCCCGATGGAAAAGATTTTTCCTGCATCTCCTATGCCCCACCAGACGATGATGAGTGGAATGATTGCCACCGGCGGCAAGGGCCGTAACAGATGGATGACCGGCGATAGGCTCCTATCGAGGAGTGGCAGCCTTCCGGTCGCTAGTCCTACTGCCGTGCCCGCGACTGCTCCGAGCGTGACGCCCGCAAGCACCCGCCATCCGCTTGCGATGATGTCAGTGATGAGCATGCCGCCCACAATCATTTGCCAAAGTGCTGCAGCAACTTTCGATGGTGGCGGAAACAGCAGCGCATTGATATGCCCCGACCGGGACATGGCTTCCCACAGTAGCAGGAGTGTCATAGTGGAAATAACCGACGAGCCGATATTTTTCCATGATGTTCTCATAGTTCGATGCTGTCGGGGGCGATACGACGAAGCGCATCCGGCCAAATGAGGGATTCTATGTCCGGCATAACCGAATGAGCGTCGGTTTTACCAGTTTCCTTCGCCCAGCTGGCCTCCCTTTGCAGGTACGCCGGCAGGGCATCGGTCAGTCCAATCCGGAAATCAAAGCTCGACCAAATGCTGTCCACCGTCGCTCGGTCGAGATTTGTATACTTCATTACGACTTCTTTCGCTTCTTCGGGTGATTGTTCGATGAATTCTTCCGCATCCTTTAGTGCCCGGAGGATCTTTTCCACCTGTTCCGGGTTATCGCGCGCTCCTTCGTGTGCTTCAAGTACGTACACTTCGGAGTACACAGTAGGCTCTTTGAATGTCACCCCATCCTTGCCTAGTTGTTTTTCGGCAAGATAAGCAAAGGGGTCAAAAATAGCGATTGCGTCGACGCTCCCGCTCGCGAGCGCGGCTGGCATGTCTCCTGGCTTCTGGCTGATGATTTCCACCTCGTCGGGGGCGATGGCGTTTTTACGGAGAAATTCATAGGTGAAAAATTCGGGGCCGCCTCCAATGGACGTTGCGAGCCTCCGTTTCTTGGCGGAGAAAAAGTCCTTTGCCGATGTCGCATGCTCGTCCGCTCGTGCAACGACTCGGACTTCATTTCTTGTTTCCCGAACGACTTGGGCTGGGACGATAAATCGGTGCCCCTGAAGGGAGGCAAGCGTGACCGGGACATCACCCGAAACAGCGTAATCGAGTGATCCTGCAAGAAAAGCTTCGAGAGCAAATTTGCCTGCTGTGAACTCTTTCAACTCGACATCTAATTGTTGTGAGTCAAAAAACCCTTTGTCTTTTGCCACCATCACGACGGCCATCGCGGGCGATGTTTGAAGTCCGACGGTGATGTGTTCTTTCCCCCCCGAAGCAGTTTCCACTGCGGAATTGCTGCATGCGGCAAGACAGAGGCATAGGGTGGTAATGATGTATAGATGAGCGCGTAGCATGGTAGAATTGGGGTATGTCGCAAATGCGCGACACTAAATACAGTTTCTTGATTTTATTTCTATTTTGTCTATAATAAATAGTGTCGTCGTTACGCGACAACATGCCATCATCCTTGACGGACATTCTCGTGGCTCTCGGGTTCACGGCGGAAGAAATCCGCATCTATGTCGCTCTTCTTGAGCATGGCGCAAGCACCGCCGGAGCTCTTTCTAGAAAATCTGGCACCGTAAGATCGTCTCTCTATGGCATGCTTAAAAGACTTCAGGACGGTGGGTTGATTACGCAAACGCTTCAGGGCGGAGTGAAATGCTTCGTTGCGCTGGAACCGGAAAAAATTTCGCTGCTTTTCGAGGACCGAATCAGTGCACTTCAACAGAAGCACGACCTGTACCAAACACTTTTGCCTGCATTGCGTGCCAAACGTCCGACTAATTTGCTCAAGCCAACATTTCAGGTATTTGAAGGTGAAGAGGGGATGCGCAACATTCTAAAAGACATGTTGCTGTACCGGAACATGGAGACGCAGGCTTTCTGGCCAATCAAGCAGATGCTGGATGTACTCTATCCTGATTTTTTCCGCTATCTCAACAAAGTGCGCATCGAAAGCAATCTCTACACGCGTGCCATATGGCCTCCGAAACAGGTGGTCGATGTTGCCATGCATCCGTATTTGGGTGTCGGTGATGCATTCCGCCGTGAGATTCGCATAGCCCCGCAGGGCGTCGATTGTTCTATGGGATACTGGATCTACGGCAACAAGGTCGCATTTATTTCTTCGCGACGGGAGGCATTTGGTTTCATTATTGAGAGTGCCGAACTGGCTCAAATGCTTCTTACGCAATTCGAAGTACTATGGAAGCTCTCGCAGCCTCTTGCCGTGAGCGCTGAATCTACAGCGTCCTTCCTCAAAGAGGTGAAAGCCAGAGAGATGCACTGAACAAATGTGTCGTTTTGGCACAAAAGGGGCCTCAGTTGTGTGTGAGCCCAAATGCGTTATGCTCACCCTCCTCGGTCTTTTCATCGAAAGGGGTTCTCCATGAATCGCGTGTTGCAGCGCTTCTGGTCTTCTCTGCCAGAGAAGCGCACCGTTCAGCATTTCTTTGAGCAGCTGCCAAATCGACTCGTCGATGGTTTCATCGGTTTCGGTTGCCTGCTGTTGTATGCACTTGCCTTGGCCCTTCTTGGGGCGTCCCTGCCGTTCTTCCTGCCTCCCGTGTTGCTCTGGTGGGCGCGGGCGGAAAAACGCGTGGGATGGGTCGGCATGTCCGTCCTGACGCCTCCGTGCGTCGCGGTGTTCGTTGGATCCTGGACCTGTGTCCTGCTGCTCCTCGTTGGAGCGTAAGTCAGAACAGGTCTCTCTCTTAGACCGAGGTGGGGCAGCAGAAAGCTGCCCTATTCCTTATGGGCGGACATTATCGTTATTTCTTGGACGACGTCTGGTCGGACGTGTGGAAGATGCGGCCGTGGCCCGGGATGATCACGTCCGCGATCTCCAGGATGCGCTTGGCGCTCTTGTGGTACAGGTCCTGGTCGTAGGCGAAGGCCTTGATGTTCCCCGTGAGGAGATACTCCTCGTTCATCGCGTCGCCCGAGATCACGGTGGTTACGCCATCGTCGCCCTCCACGATCACCGAGAGGTGCTCCTCCGCGTGGCCCGGCGTCTGGATGAGCGTGATGCGCTCGAGCAGTTGGAAGCCGTCGATGTTCTGGATGCGCAGCGTCTCGCCCTCGCGCCACTCGTGCATCCACGCGAACACGCGTGCCTCCGGGAAGCGGCTGACGTTGAACGCGTGGTCCAGGTGCAGGTGCGTCAGGATGACCATGTGCACGTCGGACGGGTCGAGACCGTGTTCCTTCAGTGCGACCTTGAGCGGATGGAACATGCCGCGGCCTCCGGTATCCACCAGGATGTTCTGTCCCTCATGCTGCAGCATCGTGACCGAACCGGTGTGCCCAGGAAGAAGGGTGCCGAACGGCGTCACCTTCGTCTCGTGGGTGCCGGTGATCAACGGGATGATCTTCATGCAATCTTGCCCTCGATCTGCGCGCGGAAGTCCGCAGTGGCGGCATGCAGGTTGGCTTCTGAGAGTGCCGTCGTCAAGGCGACGACGCGCTCGCTCGGTGTCAGGCGCGCGAGAGCACCGCGCAGGCGGGTGACGACGTTCGGGAACTCCGGCAGCTTGCCGGTAATGTCCATCAAAAAGCGCTGGAAAAGCTGCGGATCCACGCGGCCCGACTCGATGAGGGCCTGTGCGTCGACGAGGTCGTACTTGCCGAGATCCAAACCGCGTCCGGCGAATAACTTCTGCAAGGCGACGAGCTCTGGAGGCAAGGTGCGTACTTCCTGTCCGAGGAATTCCTCCGTCCCGGCGTGTTCCAGCACGAGCGGGGTGGCCGTGAAGGCGACTGCCGCGTCGGGGTGGACGATGTTGCTGCTGGCGATGAAGTCGAGCTCCACTCCGTTACCCGCCGAGTGGCTCTGCAGCTTGTACGACTTGAAGACGGCCTTGCCCTTGTTCTCCTTGAACTGTCCGCCGTACTCGGCTTCCAAGGCGGCGATCACGTCGGGCGTGTTGGGGATGAGGAAGTCGAGGTCGCGGGAGAGGGGACGCTGCTCCGTCGGCCAGGCCTCGCGGGCCATCAGGGATGCGGAGACGCCACCCATCAGGTAGAGAGGCACGCCGCGCTTCTTCGTGGCGCGATCGATGGTCTCTGCCAGGGCATCGCGCATCTCCAGGTGGAGAGGCGTTTCCGCCAGGCGGTACTGCCGCTGTTCGGGGATTTTCTCAGGCATTGGCGGGGACACGGAAGGAATTACCGAAGATATCTCTCAACTGCTTCGTGCGCTCGGTGCTGATGATATGGATCATGCTCTCGACGGCTTCGACCAGGCGCTCTTTTCCGTTGAGGATGTAGTGATCCACGTCTTCGGGCGGGTCATCGCGGACGTCCTTGAATTTGCTGGCGACGTGGGCGATGCGCTTGAGTTTCTCATTCGGATCCGCATCACGCTCCGTCAAACCCAGGATGATCTCCTGGAGCGGGCGTTGCACATAGACGGTCACGGCCTTCAAGCGCGGGTACAACTCAATCTCCTCCGGAGCGTTGATGCGTCGCTTCATGTCACTCGCCGTGTCCGGCTCGCCGCCGATGATGAAGGTGTTGCCTCGCGCCAGGCAGTCGAGCAGGCGGCTGCGGAGAAAACCGTACCGCTCGCCGTATTTCTTATAGTCGAAGAACATGTCGCCAAGCTGGCGTTCAAAATCGTCCTGCGGGACTCCGAAGATGCCGTCCTTTCCTTCCACTTCGCCCGGGCGCAGGGCGCGGGTCGTCAGGCGGCCGTCATAGACCACCGAGCGGACTTCGGGGCGCTTCTCGACTTCTGCGGCTACGGTGCTTTTCCCCCCGCCGGAGAGGCCGGAAATGATCACCGGAAGATGGATGGCATCGGCGTTTTCTTCCCGGAAATGTGGCGTGGATTCCATAGTGGACGGATGGGGAGAGGAAGAGGAAAAAGTGCGTAGGAATAAAGAAAAATGCCTGCTGGGCTCTCAGGAGCCCCTGGAGTACCGGAATCCAATTTTCCCCGCAAGGGTCTAGCGCCCACTTCGGGGGGGTCAATTTTCCAGACCGAGCTCTTAGAGCCTTGACTTGCGCCTCAAGCCGTGCTCCATTTCCCCTCTTTCTTCTTCCTCCCCTCGATGCACACCCCGTCCACGCACCGCGAAGGCCAGGAATCAGCCGAAAACCCCGCATCGATCTATCGCTGCGAGCCGTTCGATCTGCCGGGGGAGTTCACGCTGGAATTGCCCGGGTCGAAATCGCATGCGAACCGCGCCATCGTGGCGGCGTGTTTGACGGACGGCGTCACGCGCCTGGAGAACGCACTGACCTGCGACGACACCGACATCATCGTCAAAAACCTGCAGAAGCTCGGGTACGACATTCGGGTGATCGATGCCGACAAAGGCATCGTCGACATCCATGGGGGTGTGCCCTCCGCGGGCGGAGCCGGACTGCTGCACTTCAATAATGCGGGGACCCCGCTGCGCCTCGTGTCGTCCGTCGCGGCCCTCACGCCGGGCGATTGGACGGTGACGGGCAGCGACCGCATGCTGCAGCGCCCCATTGCCGACCTGGTGAATGCCCTGCGTCAGCTGGGCGTGGAGGTGGAGGATACCGCCGGCCGCCTGCCCATCCGTATCCGCGGAGGCAGCATGCGCGGCGGCACCGTGCGGCTCGATGCCAGCAAGAGCAGCCAATTCCTCTCCTCGCTCCTCCTGGTGGGTCCTCGCGTGAAAGAGGGGCTGAACGTCGAGCTCGTCAGCGACCTCACGTCGCCGGGATACGTGGAACTCACGGAACGCGTGATGCGTGACTTCGGCGTGAACGTGCAGAGAGGGGAGAATGCCTTCTCTGTCTCCGAGGGGGCATACAGCCGGACGGAGCCGTACGCGATCGAAGGAGATTGGAGCGCCGCCGGAGCGTTGCTAGCGCTCGCCGAAATCAAGGGCGTCAAAGCCGTGTTCCCGAATCTCCGTTCCGATTCGCTGCAGTCGGACCGTTTCGTTCCTTCGATGATCGAACGGATGCGCGCCGAGGGCGACATGGAACTGGACTGCACGGACGTGCCCGACCAGGTGATGAGCCTGGCCCTCGTCGCCGCGCACCGCGACGGCGTGACCACCCTCAACGGCGCTGCGAACCTGCGTGGCAAGGAGTGTGACCGTCTCGGGGTGCTGCGCGAGCAGCTGTCGCTCATCGGCGTCGACATCGTGGAGCATCCGGACGGCGTGATCATCCGCGGCGCGAAGAACGCCGTGTACGGCCGCGCGAAGACGGGCACCGATGTCGTCATGGACCCGTACGACGACCACCGCATGGCGATGTGCTTCGCGGTGCTCGGATCGCACCATGCGGGCATCTCCGTCAAAGACCCCCACTGCGTGTCCAAGAGCTACCCGCACTTCTTCCGCGACCTGGAATCGCTGCGCCCCGCCGGACGCGTCGAAGCGGGCGTACGCGGCAAGATCGGCGAGGCGCTCGATCAGTGAAGCACGACGAATGGCTGGACCGTCGGTCCAGCCGTGGCGATGCGTGATCGCCGTCTCCGTCTTCTGTTTTTCACATGCCTCCTTTAAACCACGCGTGGAGCGGGTATTTCTGCACCGGGAGGGGCAGGATCCGCATCACGCAGTAGGCCAGGATTTTTCCGGGCCAGACAAGGAGGAGGAAGAACGGTCCGAAAACAAAGACGAACAAGATCATCATCGTCCAGTCTTGGGCTATCGAGTACTGGGGATATTGGAGGAAGAATTCATCCCAGTTCTCGAAAATGATCTGTAGCCGCAGCGCGGCGTAGCCTGCGAGGACCCAGACGGCGAAAAAGCAGGCTTCGAGCAGTGGTGCGGACATCGGTTTCTCCTTATCTGAAACGGTGGAGCGTAATGAACGAGACGACGGAAACGCGAAGAAGTCTAGTTCCCTCCGCGCTGTTGTCCACCATTCCGGAGTGGGGTTTAAGCCCCTTGATTTTACTGCTAGAAGGAGCTAATCCATCGCATGTCCCGGGTTTCGGGATACCTTTTTTCATTCCCTCCCCCTCGTTATGAGGCTCACCAAAACCATCTGCACGCTGGGACCGGCGTCGAACAGCAAGGAAGGAGTGCTCATGCTCGCCGAACGCGGCATGAACATCGCCCGCATGAACTTCTCCCACGGCACGCAGGAGACGCACTCCGTCGTGGTGCAGAACATCCGCGAGGCCAATGCCCAGGCGGGCACCCACGTCGGCCTGCTTCTCGACACGAAGGGCGCCGAGATCCGTACCGGAGACCGCCCCGAGCCGTTGACGGTGAAGGAGGGGGATATGGTCGTCTTCTCCTACTCGAAGGACACGGACGAGCACCCGGTCATCAAAGTCAGCTACCCGGAGTTCTGGAAGGACGCGAAGGACGCCCGCTTCATTCTCATCGACAGCGGCGAGCTGATGATGGATATCGTGAGCATCGATGAAGATCGCGTCGTGGCCAAGTCCAAGGGCGCCTATGCCATCGGCTCGCGCCGCCACATCAACCTGCCGGGCGCCGACGTCACGTTGCCGTCCCTTGCTGAGAAGGATTGGTCGGACATCGAACTGGCCTGCAAGCTGAAGCTCGATTACATCGCCATGTCCTTCATCCGCAAGGCGAGCGAAGTGAACGAAGTCCGTGAGTTCGTGAAGAAGCACGGCCACCCCGACATCGTCCTCATCTCGAAGATCGAGAACGGCATGGGCGTCGATAACATCGATGAGATCATCGCTGCGTCCGACGGCATCATGATCGCCCGCGGCGACCTCGGCGCGGAGATCCCGCTGGAGACGCTGCCGTTCGTCCAGGACGACATCACCCGCCGCTGCCGCAAGGCAGGCAAGCCGGTGATCATGGCCACGCAGATGCTGGAGAGCATGATGAAGAACCCGATGCCGACCCGCGCGGAAGTGACGGACGTCGCGCACGCGGTGATGATCGGTGTCGACAGCACGATGCTCTCGGGCGAGACCGCAGCGGGCAAGTTCCCGTTCGCCGCACTGGAGACCATGGGCCGCATCATCACGGAGACGGAGAAGGTGGTGACCAACGCCGCGCAGCAGGTGAACGACTCGCAGGCAGGAACGGCCGTCACGATGGCCGAGAAGGAAAACGCCGCCGCCATCGTCGTGTACAGCAAGACGGGTGCGACCGCCCGCGAGATCAGCTGCGAGCGCCCGCGCGTTCCGGTCTTCATGGCGTGCGACGACGCAGACGTCCTGCGCCGCCATCAGCTCTACTACGGACTGTTCCCCCTGCTGCTCCCCTCGGCCGACGCCGACGCGCTGCCGCTGCTCAAGGAGCGCACGCCGATCAAGGGCGGTACCATCGTCGTGGTGAAGACTGATACTGTATCCACCCAGAAGCTCGCGTAATTTCCCTCATCCGTTTCCCACCCCTCCATGCCTACCATCACTTCCATCCACGCACGGCAGATCCTCGATTCCCGCGGCAACCCCACGGTCGAAGTCGACTGCACGCTCGATGACGGGTCCTTCGGCCGCGCGGCCGTCCCGTCCGGCGCCTCCACGGGTTCCCACGAGGCACTCGAGCTGCGCGACGGCGACAAGTCCAACTACCTCGGCAAGTCGGTCCTCAAGGCCGTCGCCAACGTCAACGGTCCGATCAAGGATGCGCTCATGGGCAAGGACATCGCCGACCAGCGCGCGCTGGACAAGATCCTCCTCGATCTCGACGGCACCCCCAACAAGTCGAAGCTCGGCGCCAATGCCATCCTCGGCGCCTCCATGGCCGCCTCCCGCGCCCGCGCGGCAAGCGAGAAGCAGCCGCTCTGGAAGTCCCTCGCGGCGCAGTTCGGCGTCTCCAATCCGTCGCTGCTCCCGGTCCCGCTGATGAACGTCATCAACGGCGGCGCGCACGCGGACAGCGGACTCAGCTTCCAGGAGTGCATGATCGTCCCGACGGACTTCCCGTCCTTCGCCGAGGCACTCCGTGCAGGCGCGGAGATCTTCCACACCCTCAAGGGCATCCTGAAGGAGGGGGGACACGTGACGGCCGTCGGCGACGAAGGCGGTTTCGCCCCGCACCTCACCAACAGCTTTGACGCGTTCGACACGTTGATGAAGGCCATCGACAAGGCTGGTTACACGGGCCGCGTGAAGCTCGCCATCGACGCCGCAGCTTCCGAGTTCTACAAGGACGGCAAGTACCACATCGACGGCAAGGAACTCTCCTCCGCCGAACTGACGGAGTACTACGGCCAGCTCTGCGCCAAGTACCCGATCGTCAGCATCGAGGACAGCCACAGCGAGGATGACTGGGAGGGCTTCCAGGCCATGGTGAGCGCCAACACGGGCAAGGTGCAGATCGTCGGCGACGACCTCCTGGTTACCAACGTCGAGCGCATCAAGACGGCCATCGAGAAGAAGGCCGCCACGTCCGTGCTGATCAAGTTGAACCAGATCGGATCCGTCTCCGAGACGGTCGATGCCATCCAGATGGCGCAGAAGAGTGGATGGACCGCCATCTCCAGCCACCGCAGCGGAGAGACGGAGGACACCTTCATCAGCCACCTCGCAGTGGGGCTTGGCACCGGCCAGATCAAGACCGGCTCGCTCTCCCGCACCGACCGCATCTGCAAGTACAACGAGTTGCTGCGCATCGAGGAAGAGCTCGGCTCGAAGGCGACGTACAAGAGCCCCTTCTGATCCCGCATCCAATCGACAGCGAGAGGCGCCGCAGGGCGCCTCTTTTGTTTCACGGAAAATCACCGTGTTTTGAGTGCGTTCCGCGAGCGGGTGGATAGAGTGGAGACGTGGCATCCTCTTCGTGGTCATCGGCACTGGCTGGGCGTCTGGCAGCCTTCGTGCTCGCGCAGCTGGACCGTCGCAATCCGGTGTCGTCGAAGCTGTTCGTTCTCGCGGCCATCGTGTATGCCTTCAGTCCCATCGACTTCATCCCCGATATCCTGCCCGGGCTGGGGTTTCTCGATGATCTGGCTATCGTCCCTCTGGGGCTCTTCATCGCCACGAAATTGATCCCCGATGCGGTTTGGGGTGATGCCGTCGAGCAGGCTCGACGCGAGGCGCGGAAGTGGATCTTCCTAGGCGCGCTGGTGCTCGGTTGCGTGGTCTTGGTTGTCGGCTATCTCGCCTGGGTCGTCATTCGCGGGGCATGGGTGTTCGCCGTCGGTTGAATGAGAAATCCGCGTTCGCACAATCATTTCGCCTTCTCGTCCTTCTTTTTCCAGGAATCGACGTAGTCCGTCTCGCGCTGCCGTAACACCGCGGGATCGAACTTCGCCGGGTCCATGCCCTTGAGGACGTCGCGCGGGCAGATGATGCGCGGATTATCGGGGATGGCGTTGGCCGGATAAAAGGCCTTCGTCAGCGGTCCTTTGACCGTGTGGTGGTACGAGTACGTCGTGAATATGCGTGCCTCGTCGCCGAGCACCGTGCGGATGACGTTCGCCTTCGTGCGCATGCGTCCGAGGACGACGAGCAACTCGTGCCGCGTCTCGATCGGTGCTTCCAATTCGATGTTGATGTGCACCAGCGGGTAATGCCCCGGCTTGTTGCGCGTATAGACGTCTTCCAAGACGTCCGCTCCGATGGAGATGGCGCGGCGGTCATCGAAACTCCCCGGTTTGATGAGCACGACTTCGTTGCGGCGCAGCGTGTCGAAACCGCTGTTGCCCAGCGCCAGCACCCGCTCGCTGTGGCCCACTTCGTTCGCATAGGCCTTCTCGTCCTGCGTTTTCAGGCGCTCGAGGAAGCGGTTGCGGTTGAGGGCATTGGCCGTGTTCCATGCGAGCATGTGCGTCATGAACGGACGCATCGATGGGGGGAAATCTTTGCCCATGCCCTTCTCGATATGTTCCTGCAGGAAGTCCGTGAACATCGGGTTTTTCTTCAGCGAACCGTCTTTGGTTCCATCCGTCAGCCGTCGCAGCAAATAGGCCTCGAGGGCGATGGTTTCCTCGGCATGATTGAATGCGGGGGGTTCTTCGCCGCCCAAGAGTTCTGCCATCGTTTTTCCTTTGATGGACTTGTGGGCGTACTCCTCGTTGATCGGTCTGCGGAGGAAATCGCTGTCGAAGATGGATGCGGGCTTCTTCAGATTGCCGGTCTTGATGACGCGCTGCGCGTCGTAGAACTCCGTGCCGTTCGGCCGGTAGAGCGTCATGCCTAGGTTGTCCGTATCGGTCATGGCGGCGAACACCAACAATTTCTTCTCGTTGCCGGCAAGCTTGGCCGCGCGCGCGACGTCATAGGCTTGGTCCTGTACCACCTGTTGCGCCCGGCGGTTCGTTTGGTCAACGGACTCGTCGGGCTTCTTGTGGGCGGCGCACGACGTATGACCGGAAATGACGCACAGCCCAGGCTTCTCCTCACTGCTGAGGATCATCCCCTGATTGATCGGGTTCCAGAGTTCGTAGTTGTCCGGGCGGATATCGGCGATGGCGCCGTGCGTGCGGCCGAAGTAAATGATCGTCTCGGGACAGCCCTTCGCGTTCGGTCCCTGCAGGCGGCCGTCCATGCATTTGCGCAGCACGAAATACGGGGCGAGAGCGCGGAACTCTTCGATCGTCGGGCGCATCTCCTTCAGCAGCTGTGCGCGTCCGATATTGTTGCCGAGGTATTGCTCGATGAGGGTTGCTGACAGTTTCTCCGCCTTCTCCGGATTCTCCACCGGGAACCGTTTTGTTTCCTCCTTCTTCTCCGCCGATGGGGGAGAGGCGCCCGCTACCGGCGTTTCTGCCAGGCCTCCCAGCATCGCCCCCGTCACGATCAGCGCGCGCATGGTGGCCGTTACCCACGAGCGCAGCGCGCCCGTTGTTTTCGGTGCGTTGTGTTGTGGGACTTCGACTGCGTCGAGAGCATCGGGTTCGCGGGGGGTGACGGTGAGCATAGGAATAATTCCAATACGGGCGTATGCCCAGATTGTCAATGCTCTAAGACCCTTGTCAGATTCGGCTCTGGATGGATTTATTGGCCCTCAATCCTCGTTTTTAACGATGCCCGTACAACCGCTCGATGCGCGGATCCGGCACCAGCCAGACCAGTGCCACAAGTGCGAAGATGGCAATCGCTCCTCGCGGCTCGACGAAGGCGAGGGGAATGGCCAGCACGTAGGCGACGAGCGAGATTTTGCCCTTCACGTCCTTGCCAACGGCCTCGCGTAGATCATGGTTCGCGTCCTTGTGGGCCATGATTGCGCGGGAAAGGATGAAGTACGCCACAGCGGCCATCAACAATACGCAGCCGTACAGGACCGTGGGGATTTCCGCGAAGTCGTTCTCCGCCATCCACGCCGTTGCGAAGGGGACGAGGGACAGCCAGAAGAGCAGGTGCATGTTCGCCCAGAGAATGCGGCCGTCGACGTGGTCCGTCGCGTGCATCATGTGGTGATGGTTGTTCCAGTAGATGCCCAGGTACAGGAAGCTGAGCACGTAGGCCAAAAAGGCGGGTATTAGAGGCAGCAATGCCGTCCATTCGGCGCCCTCAGGCGGCCGCAATTCCAAGACCATGATGGTCATGATGATCGCGATGACGGCGTCGCTGAATGCTTCCAGGCGGGTCGTGTGCATGCCGTGAGCATAGCTGACAATGGGCGCTGCGGCGCTTATCATTTCGCCATGTCGCGTTCCATCCTCGGTTCACTCGCGCTGGTCCTCGTTCTCTGCGCCTGCGGGCAGCAGGCGGATCGCTCCGATGCGGCCGCTCAACAAACCCTGCACTATCGTGATGAACAGCATGGTTTTTCGCTTGCGTTCAACGAGCACTGGACGGGATACGCGGTGGAGCAGCCGGGCTGTTTCCTCATGGCTGCGGACGAAGAGACGAACGAAACGCATCCGTGCCTCGTCATCACGCTTCCGACGAACGACCAGGCGTGGAACGCGTCCTACCCATCCGCAAAAGGCCGTTTCGATGCGCTCTACATCGGTGTCTATACGAGCGACGAATGGCGGCGCACGCAGAAGGAGGTGACCAACGGCGTGCGGAAATTTGCCACCAAAGTAATCACTTTCGATGTTCCCGCGCAGCATCCGTCTGACGTCGATCTGCGCGATTTGAAGATTCCCGACGTCATCGACTCCCTTGAAAGTTGGGCGGCTAAGTAGCATGGAATCTTCCTGCGATATTTTCCCCCACTTCTTTGCTGGCGGTGCTGCTACCATGTGACCCATGGTGTGGTTGATCCTCCGCCTCGAAGATGCGGCGTTCTGCATTCTCGGCGTGTATGCGTATTACATCCTCGGCGCGAGTTGGTGGTTCTTCAACTTAGCCTTCCTGGTGCCGGATCTCTCG
This sequence comes from uncultured Candidatus Peribacteria bacterium, assembly GCA_964427895.1. Taxonomy (GTDB): domain Bacteria; phylum Patescibacteriota; class Gracilibacteria; order Peribacterales; family Peribacteraceae; genus CAYRUZ01. Next base: position 33,561 of record CAYRUZ010000003.1, on the reverse strand, counting down.
CTCCTGGGGTACACCTTCAACGATCGCATCGGTGCTTCCCTGTACAACTTCGTCCACAACTACATCCTCGCCTGCGTCATCATCGCCGCCGGGTTCTACCTGCATCACGAGTTAACCACCGCGTCCGGGATCGTGCTGTTCACGCACATCGCCCTCGACCGCGTTTTCGGCTACGGCGTGAAGTATCCGACCGGTTTCGAGCATTCGCACATCCAGCGTTACTGAGCCGCGTCGTCCGCTTTGTACCACCGTCCAGATTTTTCCGTGATGACGATGCGGAAGAGGGTCGATTCGCGGTTATTGACCGTCACCGGTGCGGCGCCTTTGGCGAAGGAGAATGGCACGGAAACGCCGACATTGCGCTGGATGCTGCCGATTTTCTCCGTGAGCAGCTTTGCGATGGCGATGCCTTCGGGCTCCTGCAGCGCCGGAAGATCAAGTTCGTTGAACTGCCCCCAGCAGAGGACGCTCTGCCACCAACCGTCGCGCGAATCCTGGACCTGGAAACACACGTACGGGTTGCGCCGAAGGACGTTGAGTTTCAATCCCGTGGAGGTCTGCCCGTAGATGATGTCGTTGTGATAGACGAATGCCATCGGGAAAACGTAGGGCTTCGCGCCGTCGTTGCATCCCAGGTGCCCCAGGATGCTCGATTCCAACAGCGCGTCGATTTCACCTACCTGCAATTCGCCGTACATGCCGCAAGCATAGCGCGTTCCCGTTTCCAGTCACGGGTCTCAGTGCGCGGGGGTCGCGACGGCATGCTTCGGCGTGCTTCCAGCCCGCCATTCGTCGATGCTGGCGAGCGCGTCCGCGTACATCGCCTGCATGCTGTCGTCTGCGTAGAAGGCGATGTGCGGGGTGGCCGTGACATTGGGGTGGGCAATGAGTTGGGCGCTCTCGCCGAGCTGTTGCTCGTGCTCCACCACGTCGAGCAGCGCGCCAGCCACCGTGCCGTCGTTCAGGGCGCGCAAGAGCGCCGATTGATCCACGATCGCCCCGCGCGCGGTGTTCACCAGGAACACGCCTTTTTTCATTTGGGCGAATGCCGCGTCGTTCAGCATATGCGTGGTTTCGGGGGTCGACGGCACATGCACGGAAATGATGTCGCTGTCGTGCAGCAGATGCTCCAGCGGCACGTACTTCAATCCGATTGTCTCCTCCAGGCTCGGCACCGGGTACATGTCGTTTGCAAGGATCTTCATCCCGAATCCCTTGGCGATCTGTGCCGCGTGACGGCCGATCTTGCCGGTACCCAGGATGCCGATGGTTTTGTCCTTAAGGGCCGTACCGCGCAGTCCGTGGTAATCGAAGGATCCGCTCCGCACGCGAGCAGCGGCTTCCGTGACGTGGCGCAGGCGCGACAGCAGAAGCGCGAATGCGTGTTCTGCGATCACATGGCTGCCGTAGTCCGGCACGTTGCAGACGACGATGCCGCGCTCTGCACAGGCGGCCAGATCGATGTGGTCATATCCCACCGATCGGGTGCAGATCAGCTTGAGGGAGGGCAGTCGTTCGATCACGTCGCGGCGAAAAGACGTCGTGATGAACGTGCAAATGATCTCCGCGCCTTCACATGCACCGACCAGCGCATCGCCGGTCAGGCCGGCATCCGCGAAGACGGTATCCGGCACGCGTGAGAGCACGAGAGCCTCGTCACACTTTTCGACGTCGAAGAACACGCTCTTGGCCATGTCATTCATGGAAGGTGCAGATGTCGGCGATCGGCTTGCGGTCATGACCGTCGTGGCCGTGCTCCTCTCCTTTGCGGAAATGGCCCAGCATGATGCCTCCCACCACGTGCTCGCCGTGCGGAAGCTTGAGGATGTCATGCACGTCTCCGCGATAGAGCGACACCCAACAGCTTCCCAAGCCCATCGCCGTCGCCGCATTGATGATGTTCGTCATCGCCGCCATGCAGGAGTAATCCAGCTCGCGCTCGTTCCATACGGTGTCCGGTCCCGAATTCTCGAGCGAATAATCGACGGTGACGACGATGAAGCTGCCTGCGCCGGCAATGAAGTTGCCGTAGCAGCACTTTTCCATCAGGTCGTGACGGAGGCCGTGGTTCTCGATGACGTGGAAGCGCCACGGCTGGATGTTCTCCACGCTCGGGGCGAGGCAGCCCACCTCAAGGAGGCGGAGGATATCCTCTTTCTTCACCGGCTTATCGGCGAAATACCGAATGCTGCGGCGCTCTTCGCAGAGCTTCTTGAAATCATCGAATGTCATGCGTGCAGTATACATCTTCCGTCCGATCAATACTCGCCCTTCTCCAATTCGTAGACGCCCGGCAGATTGCGCATCTTCTCATCGAAATCGAGGCCCCAACCCACGACGAACGCTTCGCTCGGCAGCTCGAAGCCCAGATACTTCGGCCTGGGCGCGGATTTCTCGCCGTGCGGTTTGTACAGCAGCGAGGCCACCGCCACGCTGGTCGCCCCTTTCTTCTCCAGTAAATACTCTTCGACGAAGCCGACTGTTTTGCCCGTGTCGACGATGTCTTCCACGACGATCACGTCGCGCCCCTTCACATTGCCGTCGAGCAGTTCCGTCACCACGGTGAGTTCGCCGCTCGTTGTTCCGCCCTTGTAGCTGCTCAACGTCATGAAATCGATAGCGACGTCCGTCTTGATGCCTCGAAGGACGTCCGCCATGAAGATGATGCTGCCTTTCATGATGCCCACGAGCAGCGGGAACTTTCCGTCGTAATCGCGCGAAATCTCGGCGCCGACTTCGGCTGAACGTTCGCGAATCTGGTCGGCAGAGTAGAGGAGCTTCATGCCTGGAGTGTGCCAGTATTTCCCCCGTCGGCAATGCGTCACTTTGGCATCACTTCCCCCATCCACCACTCCGGTTGTCCCACCAGGCCGCCTTTTACGCGGGAGTCGATTCCCGTCTGCGTCCGCTTCGCTTCATCCGCGGCAAGGAACGCTTCCCATTCCTTCCTGCCCGGGCACTGGCAGAGGACGGCGACGTCCGTCGGGTCGCCGTTGATTTGGACGATCTGCCAGGTGATGCCGTTCTCGGCCAAGAGAGGCGAATGTTCGTCAAAGGCTTTCTTCCAGCGGGCGTACTCTTCGACGCGATGGCGGGTGTAGGTAAAAAGCATGAAATCAGCCTACCACCGCGTGCCTGGTGCTACACTTTTCTCCCATGGGAAAACAAGCCGACAGCATCGCGCGCCTCATCGGCAAAGGGTACGCCCACCTGCAGGACGGGATGGATCGCGTCATCGCGTTCGGCTTCGAAAAGATGCGTGAAGCCAATCCGCCCCAGCCGCATCCCAAGCGGGCGCCCGAGGAGCCGACGACCGTATTGGGTCGCGTCGGCCATGCGGCACGCTCGCTCGTTGGATTCTTCGGCACCGCGGGAGATGCGTACTATCGGACGTACGACGATCTCAAGCGCCGGCGTCCCAATCAAGACTGATAGCAAAACGGGGACGAAGTCCCCGTTGCTCTTCTCTCCTAGCTGTCTCTATCGATGCTGTGCTCGTACTGTACCCAGGGCATATTAAGAGAAGATTAACGCCCCTTTGAGGCGAAAAACGCCTCACGCAGAAGCCAAAAATGTGCTATACTAAGAAGGACACACATCCTGCCATGCGTCTACCGCTCGACATCGCATACTTTTCCATGGAAGTGGGCCTCCGTGGTGACATGCCCACTTTTGCCGGAGGTCTCGGCATTCTCGCCGGCGACCTGCTCAAGGCCGCTGCGGACGAAGGACTCTCGATGGTCGGGGTGACAGGCTGTTGGCGTACGGGGTATTCCCACCAAGACGTGCTGCCGGGAGGTGCGCTGCAGTTCACGGACAACGGATGGGATCCTGCTTCCATCCTCAAGCCCGTCGCGGAGACGGTCGTTGTATCCATCGAGGGACGGACGGTTCACGTGGGTGCATGGGTGTTGGAACTGGAGAGTGCATCGACTGTTCCCGTGTACTTCCTCCATACCGATCTCCCGCAGAACGATCCGCAGGACCGCGAGATCACACATCACCTCTACGGCGGCGATCAGGCCATGCGCATCAAGCAGGAGGTCGTCCTGGGCGTTGGCGGCGTGCGGCTTCTGCGCGCCCTGGGATATACCACTATCCATAACTTCCATCTCAACGAAGGGCACTGCTCGTTCCTCACTTTGGAATTGCTGCGCGAACGGAGTTTTTCCGATGCCGCTGTCCGCGCCTCCTGCGCCTTCACCACGCACACGCCGGTGAAGGCGGGGCATGACGAGTTCCCTTACGATCTCGCGTGGAAGATCTGCGGCGACCTGCTGCCGTGGCACATCAAGAACCTGGCGGGGGAGAGCGGATTGTCGATGACCGAGTTGGCGATGAATCTCTCGCACGCGACTTTCGGCGTTTCGCATCTCCATGCCGAAGTCTCGCGCCGCATGTTCAACCGTGACGACATCCAGCCCATCACCAATGGCGTCCATCACGTCGATTGGTGCAGCCCCGAGATCGCGGCTCTCTTCGACAAGCACATTCCCGGCTGGCGCAAAGAATCATCCCTCTTGTCGGACCACAGTCACGAATTGCCCGACGACGAGCTGTGGGCGGCGCATCAGGCCGGCAAAAAGCGACTCATCGAGCTCGTGAACAAGACGGCCGTCCGTCCGTTCTCCGAGGACGTCCTCACCATCGTCGCCGCGCGCCGCATCGTGCCGTACAAGCGCACCGAGTTGTTGTACGAGAATCTCGACCGCCTGCGCGAAGCCGCCGGCGGCAAGTTGCAGATCATCCACTCCGGCAATGCCAATCCCAACGATGCCTTCTCGAACGACGTCGTCCGCCATCTCGCGTCGTACGCGGATCAGCTGAAGGATGCGGGCATCTCCATCGGGTTCTTGCCGAACTACAACCCCGATCTGGCCAAGATGCTCGTTTGTGGAGCGGATGTCTGGCTCAATACGCCGATGCGCCTGCACGAGGCATCCGGCACGTCCGGTATGAAAGCCGCCCTCAACGGCGTGCCCAATCTCTCCACGCTCGACGGTTGGTGGATCGAAGGATACGAGCTCGATCCCGACAGCGGGTGGCGCGTCGGCCCCAAGGCGGAGCCGCTGCCGCCGGACGCGATGCGCGTCATCGACGCGGAAGACCTCTACACGGAACTCCAGTACCAGGTGATTCCCGAGTACACGCATCCCGGTCGTGTGCGCTGGCTGAAGCGCATGAAGCGCTCCATCGGCCTGCTCGGTCAGTTCAGCGCCCAGCGCTGCATCCGCGAGCACGTCCGATTGGCGTGGACGCACAAGGACAACTGATCACGACTTCGCCATGCGCAGCACCTCGGCGAATTCCTCGTTCGTGACGGGAAGCACCGAGAGGCGGCTTCCTTTTTCGAGCAGTTTCATGCCCCACAGCCGCTCGTTTCCACGCATATCCTGGATGCTGACCGGCCGCGCGAAGGTCGATTCGTACGCGACATCGACGGCCGCCCAGCGCGGGTCGGAGGGGACGCTGTCTGCGTCATAGTGGTCGTCTTTCGGGTCGAACTGCGTGGGGTCCCCGTAGTGTTCCCGCACCACGCGGCACACGCCCACGGCCGCAGAAGGGTCGGCGTTGCTGTGGTAGAAGAGGCAAGTGTCACCCTCCTTCATGGCACGCAGGAAGTTTCGGGCCTGGAAGTTGCGCACGCCACCCCACGACGCCCTACCGTCTTTGCGGAGGTCGTCGATGGAGTAGCAGCCTGGCTCCGTCTTGAGCAGCCAATGGGCCATCACCGATAGCTTACGCCCGCTCGCTTTCGTCCTTCCACCACATTTCGAGCGCCCTGGCGCTTTGGCCGTACTTCTCCTTCAGGTACCCGATCGCCTGATCGTACTTCCCCTCGTATCTCTGCATCTCGTCGTCCGTCAGGTCGCCCCACAGTTCTTTGGCCTTGCCGGTGAACTGGCGCCACAGGCCGTCCATTTCCATTTTCGTGTTCGTGTCGTCGGTCGTCTGCGTCATAGGAAAAAGAAAAGGATACGCACTATGAGACGCGCGTCCGTGGTCCGTCTTACCTGTTTCGCTTATTCGACCCAGAGCAGCAGGCTCTTCAAATAGTCGGTTTCGGGATGATAGATGTTTACCGGATGATCGAGGGCCTGGCGATGACGTTGGATGATCCGCACGTCACGTCCGGCCTGCCGGGCGGCATGGAAGACGATGGTTTGGAAGAGCCCCGAGTCCACCTGGTAGCTGCATGAACACGTGAGCAGCAGGCTCGACGGCGGCAGGGCCTGCATGGCCATACGGTTGAGGTCGGTGTACGCGTGCTTCGCCTGGTCCAAGTCGCTGCTGCGCTTGGCGAAGGCTGGGGGATCGAGGACGATGAAATCGTACGGCCGGGGGAGAGGTTTGCGGCGGAGGAAATCGAATGCGTCTTCCGCGTACGTGTTTACCTGGTCGGGATTGCCTCCGTTGAGCTTGGCGTTATGTTTCACGCGGGCCAGGGCATCGGCGTCGTAATCCACGGCGTCCGCGCTTACGGCGCCGCCTGCGAGGGCGGACACGGAGAATCCGCCGACGTAACTGCACACATCCAGGACCGTGCGGCCCGCCGCATACTGGCGGACGAGTGCGCGCATTTCGCGTTGATCGAGAAACAGTCCCGTCTTCTGGCTGCCCTTCAGGTGGATTTCATAGCGCAGACCCCGTTCCATGACGGGCACGACGTCCGGTCCTTTGCCGGCGATCCAGCCCTCCGTCGGCTCCAGGCCCTCTTTGCGACGGGCGGTCCCCAGTGATTTTTCGAAGATGAGAGAAAGCCCCGTCAGCTCCTGCAGCGTCTTTGCGATCCACGCGCGCATGCGGTCCATGCCGAGGGTCGTGAGCTGCACCACCAGCACGTCGCCATAGCGGTCGACCACCAATCCCGGGATCGCGTCCCCCTCGGCATTGATGAGCCGGACGGCCGTCGTTTCGGATGTCGAAATCAGCGCTCCACGCATGTCGATGGCGCGCTTCATCAGCCGACGCAGCGTCTCCAGGGGGTCGCTCTGTTCGAAGGAAATCGCTCGGAGAGCGATGTACGCCTGCGGGTTGGCCATCGCGAAACACAGGAATTCGCCCGTGCTGCTCTGCACTTCCACGATACTGCCGCCGACGACCTCGAGCTTGCCCTGCACGGCCGTGCTGTACACGGCATGATGCCGATTACGCAGGTGCGTATCGCGACCCGCCTTGATGGTGACCACGGGATATCCTTTCATCGGCAGCACACGGTAGCAGACCCGGCGTCAGAGCGATATGCCCGCGGCTTCCATGGCACGTCCCACGTAGGCCATCAGGGCGGGATCCGGACCGCCCATCCGCATCATGTTTTGGGGCCGTTTCTCGTATTCCTTGCGCATTTTCGCTGCAATCGCCTGGTTCCCTCCCGTAAACCGGTCGACCAGTTCCTTCCAGCGGCGCGCCACCTCCTGCATGACAGGATCGGACGGATCCGTTCCTTCATCCATGTGTCGCTTCGCTTCCGCCATCAGTGCAGGCCATTCCCGTTCGGTCGCGACGATGCCCTCCCGGCCCAGTCGCTCTCCCTGCTTTTCGATCGTCATCCGCTCTTCGGGTGTGAACAGGGCATGCATCCGCTCCATGGAAGCGATCACGTCGAGCAACTCCTCCGTCGTTAAAGACGGATTGGCAGCGAGGAGCCGTTCGATGCCGTCGAGTCGTGCCTCCATCTCCCGTTCGGATTTGATGCGCTCCCGTACCGCCCGCAGGTACTCCCGCACAGTGTCCCGCGGAGAGTAGTCCGGTCGGCCGAGAGTGTCGGCGATGTCTTCGAGCGAAAATCCCAAGGTCTGCAACGACAGGATCTGCTGCAAACGCGCTATGTCTTTTTCCTCGTACAGGCGATACCCGGCCTCGGTTTTGCCGCTCGGCCGGAGGAGTCCGATCTCGTCGTAATGCCGCAGAGCGCGCGGGCTGATGCCCGTGCGCTTGCCGAGTTCGCCGATGGTGATGGGAGTGGCCATGCTCGCAGCCTACGGGTTCTCCCCGCCGGAAGGTCAAGGCGACTCGCGGGCTAACGCATCGCGTCGGCGTTCATTTGCTCGCGCTGCGCGTTGTGCATTGCGGCATTGGCTTTCGCCTGCGCCTTGGCGGCCGCGGCCTGCGCGTCCGCCGCCTGTTTGTCGAATGCCGCACGGTTTGCCTGTTGCTTTGCGAGAGCCGCCTGTTCGGCTGCCGCACGTGCTACTGGATCTGTCATGGTGCAAAAGGGGAAGAAGTAACAGCCATTGTGACGTTTCGTCCGGCGCGTCCTTACGCTTTTCTCCTGTTCGTGCATCGAGCCGCCCGCCGGGCCTGCTACGATGGATGCCATGCGTGCCGGCATCGTGGGATCGGTCATCATCGCCACCGTCGGAGGAATCGTCGTCGCTCCCTACGTGCAAGAGCAATTGATGCCGTGTCGGTCGCCGCTGACCTACCACATCGAAACGGTCGATAAGCGTTTCAACGTTTCCCAGGCGGATGCGCGGCGCGCAGTGTCGGACGCCGTCGCTCTGTGGGAGAACGCAAGCGGGCACGACCTGTTCCAAGAAGCCAACGACGGCACCGTTGCCGTGCGCTTCGTGTACGACGAGCGGCAGAAGGTCGGGCAGCAATTGAAGGACCTGGGACTCAAACTCGACGGCAGTCGAAAAACCTACGAGCAACTCGAGGCCCGGTACAACCAGCAGCGCGCGCTTTTCGAGCGCGAATCGGCCTCTTTCAAAAGCATGCTCGCGGACTACGATCGGCGCCGCCAAGACTACGATCGGGAAGTAGCGGATATCAATGCGCGCGGTGCCACGGAGCAGGATGCAAAGAGGATCGCCGACGAACGCAAGACGTTGCTCTCAGATGCGGAAAAACTTCAGGGAAAACAGGCCTACATCAATAACCTCGTGAAGGAGGTGAACGTGCTTGCGGAGCAACTCAACACCATGGCTCCGGCCATCAATGACGACATCGAAACATTCAACACCGTTGGGTCCGAAAGAGGGGATGAGTTCGAGGCCGGCAATTACGTCCGCGACGCCGACGGCCGGCGCATCGACGTGTTCGTCATCGACGATCAGGCGCAGTTCACCCGCATCCTCACGCACGAGTTCGGGCATGCGTTGGGCATCCCGCACGTCGCCGACGAAGGGGCCGTCATGTATCGGCTCAACATCGGGAAAGACCTGGCGCTCAAGCCGGCCGATATCGCCGCCCTCGACGAGGCGTGCGGATTTGAACCGGGCGCGACTGCTCGTTGATCAGGGTTCGACCGTGTAGCAGGAGCTGGGGCGTCCTTCGCAGTGGTATCCGGTTTCGATTTGGCATGAGGAGGAGCAGCCGTCCTTGTTCGTCACGTTTCCGTCATCGCACTTCTCCGAATCGGTGACCATGCCGTCGCCGCAACTGCGGGCGCAGTCGCTCGGCTCGCCCGCGCAGCGGAAGCCGCTCTCAACTGCACATTTGGCGCTGCAACCGTCGCCGCCCTTCTCATTGCCGTCGTCGCATTTCTCGGCGTCCGTCACCAATCCGTCGCCACAACGCAGGCGGTCGAGGCTGGAGGGCTGCCACACGGTCTCGTTGTGCAACTGCCGGTTGGCCGCCCCGTCCTCGCGCAGCTGGCGCAGTGATGGACGGTTTGCCTGAGAGGAAACCGGCGTCGCGCTCGAAGTTGAGGCGATGGACGATGCTTTCGATGGCTGAGAAGAGGCGCTGCTCGAGGCAATTTCACCCGTGTCGTCACTCTCGTTTGCGTCTTCGGATGACGAAGACGCGTCGGCCGTGCACTCACTCGGTTGACCTTCGCACGTGTAGGACTCCTCGAGCGCGCACGTCGCCGAGCAGCCATCATCGTCATTCTCATTCCCGTCATCGCACTCCTCGCCATCGTCGATTTTTCCGTCGCCGCAGCCGACCTTCTCCTCGCATACGCTCGGCATGCCCTCGCACTCGTAGTGCTCCTCAGGCACGCAGTAGGCCGAACATCCGTCGCCCGGCATCGGATTGCCGTCGTCGCACTCTTCCCCCGGAGATATCACCCCGTCGCCGCAGACTGCGGCGGGATCTCCGTGTGCGTTCATGGGTGAGCAGATGGATGGTTGCCCAACGCACGCGAACAGGGCTTCGATCATGCACCCCGTGCATCCGTCTTGTATCAGCAGGTTGCCGTCGTCGCATTGCTCCTCTCCTTGGATGATCCCGTCCCCGCACATCTGCCCCGCGGGCGCGACGATCGTCATGGCGGGCCCTCCGCTCAGCGCCAGGCTGACCAAGATGTACAACGGGATCAACAGGGCGATGGCGATGGATCCCGCCGCGGTTGTGCGTTTAATGTGGGTCTTGATCGTCATAAATCCTCTTATTCTAGCGAAAAACGCCTATACGATCAATTCCGTAATGATTGCGAAAAAATGGACTGACGTTTCTGTCAATTCTTCACGGAAGGACCGTCGTGGTGAACGACAGCCAGCAGATCAATGCCGCCGTGCCGATCAGCAGGGACCGGAACAGCCAACGCGTGAGCACGCCTTGGTACTTATATGCGACGTAGGAGCCGAGAACCGGAATGCCCGTGACCAGGCAAGGGATGAAGATTTCCTCGATATTCGGGGCGACGAAGCCCGGCTGGATCTTCGGGACGAAGAATTCGATGAAGACCCCCAGGCCGACTGGCACGACAAGCGCGCTGAGAAGCACCCAGCGGAATTTGGAGCTGACCGGGATGTACCACGTTCCGAGCAATGAGCACACCAGACCCATCACCACCGTCAGCCGAACGATTTCCACCAGGTTGATCCCGGCGGGGCCGATGCTCACGGCAATGAAGAGGAGGCTGAACAGCGCCACCATGGCCGCGAAGGTGACGATGAATTGCCGTCCCCACACGTTCAGCCGTTCTTCGAGCGGGCGCTTCGCCAGCTCATCGAGCCGTTCCTGCGCCTTGAGCGCATGTGCATGCGCGTGTTGCCGGAGAGTTTTATGCTGCGCCATGGAGAGACAGTATGCAGTCGCGGTCGGTCCTTGAAAAGTCAGCGTTTTTTGGCTTTCTTCGGCTCCGGAAGCGTATCCCAAAGATAGCGCCACCATGTCCGGTAGCTCTCGGCCAGCGTCGTGCTTTCCATCACGAACACGCTCACGTCGTCGTCGATGTGGCCCGGAGCGACGCCCGTGTAGGTGACGACGTGATCCCCGAAGATGTCCATCGTCGAATTGGTGTCGTACTCCTCCGGGAGGAATTTATGGGGCAGCTTGAGATTCTCCACGAGATCGGGACGTTTCTCCAGGATTTCGCCGTCGAAGAGGATGTGCAAGGTCATCTTCTTCTTGGCCGCTTCCTTTAAAAACCACTGCGTGTACGTGTTGATCCGCGGGTCGAACCACGCCCCCTCCGCGCCGAGGATGTATACGTCTTCTCCCGTGCGCAGCATTTCCCGCATCATGTTTTTTATGCCCTCCAATCCGCGGAAAATGTACGCTCGCTGCGCGGTGCGGTGCGAAGCGAAGGCAGCGCTCATGGTCGGCAAGGCTTGGGTCAGCTTCATCTCCTTCTCCCGAATGAGTTCGAGCAACTTGCCCGGTTCCACCGCCTCGTAGACCGTCTCCCCCTGCCCGAAGATCTCGTAGACCAATCCTTTCTCGATCAAGCGGCGGAGGGTGTCGTACGCGTTGCGCCGGTGCACTTTTGCCCGGAGTGAAATGGTCGAAACGCCCGATCCGCCGTACGTGATGAGCGCTTCGTAAATCTTCGCTTCATTCGGACTAAGGCCGAGTTCTTCGAGGAGAGGGGTGTGCATGTGGTGATATATACCACTCAATGGTGTTCTTTGCCGCTCAAAATTTGAGCATCAGGCTAGATACACAAATCATGCAGGCGGTTGTCTACCCACTAGTTGGCACATGGGAGGATCAATAGCTCTTATGTTCCTGTTACACTGCTACTCAAAGCAAATCGGCTTATACTGTATTCATCATGAAGATCTTCGCTCTCGAAACTGACGGCGAAAAAGCCCGGCGCCAGGTGGTCCCGGACACCGAACGGGTATTGCTTGAGGTGTATCACCATGGATTTCTCTTCTCACTGCGCTTCTTGGTGTTTGCGTTCTACACGGCACTCATCATGCTTGCCGCAGCACTCGCGATCTTCGTCGGTCTGCCGTGGCCGATCGTGACCGGTGCGGCATGCCTGTTCTGGCTCTTCTTCATTTTGGGGAAATTGATCGCCGCCTACGTCGATTGGAAATTCGATACTCTCATCGTCACCGACCAGAAGGTCGTCATCTCCAACCAAACGTCGATCTTCCACGTCGAGACCCGCCAGATGCACCTGGAAAACATCGCGAGCGTCACCTGCTCAACGCAAATGCTCAATCTCTTCCCCTTCGGGCGCATTTGTTTCGACCTCAAAGAGGGGACGGGCCAGCGCATTTGCCTGAAATTCATTCCGCGCGCCGCCGAGGTTGCCACGCAGATCGCCGCGATCGTCACGCAGTACCAACAGAAACGGACGGTTGCCGTGCCCGCTCCCGTCATTCAGTAGGACTTGGCGTAGAGCGCCATGGTCATCGCCGGCTTTCCCGAGAAGACGTCGGTCTTTCCGGCCGCGCCTTCGTCCGCTTCGGGGACCAGGCGGATGGTCGCCTTCGTCTTGTCCTTGATGGCATTCGCGGTCTGGGTCGTGCCGTCCCAGGGGGCCCACACCATGTTGCCCGCCTCCACTCCCGCCTCCAGGTCCTTCATCGTCTCGGCGGTGACGGTGTGGCTCTGCAGATAGCTCTGCGCTTCGTTGTAGAGCGCCGTCTGGATGTCGTCGAGCATCGACGATATTTTGGCAACCGTAAGGGTTTTGAGCGGCATCGCCGTTTTGGTCCCGTTGCTGCGCTGCACGACCGTGGCCTCATCCTTCTCCAGATCCTTCGGGCCGAGTTCGACGCGCAACGGCACGCCCTTCACTTCCCACTCGTTGAACTTGAAGCCCGGAGACTTGCCCTCCCGCTCGTCGATGAACATGCGAATATCAGTGAGGGATTGGCCCAACTTTCGGCAGGCCGCGATCACCGCCTCGCGCTCCTCGTCGGTCTTGTAGATCGGGATGATCACCACCTGGATCGGCGCGAGCTTCGGCGGCAGGCGCAGTCCCTTTGCATCGCCGTGCACGACGATGACGGTGCCGATGATGCGCGTGGAGAGGCCCCAGCTCGTCATCCACGGGCGCTTACTCTGCTTGTCGGCGTCGAGGAACGACACGCCGTAGGCTTCGGAGAAGCCCTGGCCGAGGTTGTGCGACGTGCCCGCCTGGATGGCCTTGCCGTCGCGCGCGAGCGCCTCGGTGGAGAGGGTATAGTCCGCGCCGGCGAATTTCTCATGCTCCGGCTTGCGGCCCTGCAGCACCGGCAGCGCGAGGAACTCTTTGTCGAAATCGGCGTACATCTGAATGGCCGAGCGCACCATGCCGTCCGCGTCTTCCTTGGTGGCGTGGCATGTGTGGCCTTCCTGCCAGAGGAACTCGAGCGTGCGGAGGAAGGGGCGCGTGCGCATCTCCCAGCGCACGACGTTGGCCCACTGGTTGATCTTCAGCGGCAAGTCGCGGTAGCTCTGGATCCACTTGGCGAAGGTCGTGTAAATGATGGTCTCGCTGGTCGGGCGAACGTAGAGCTTCTCGGCCAACTCCTTGCCGCCTCCGTGGGTCACCACGGCGCACTCCGGCGCGAAGCCTTCGATGTGGTCCTTCTCCTTGGCGATCACCGATTCCGGGATAAACAGCGGGAAGTACGCGTTCTGCACTCCAAGCGCCTTGATGCGGCGATCCAACTCGCGCTGGATGTTCTCCCACAGCGCGTAGCCGTAGGGCTTGAAGATGATGCAGCCTTTCACCTCGGCGTGCTCGGCCAGGCCAGCCTGGTCGATGACGTCGAGATACCACTGGGGGAAGTCCTGTTGTTGATCAGCAATACGAGCCATGGCTGGAGTGTAGCAGCCGCCTTTTGACAGCGCGATCGTTGCTTTTCGGGTATACTGCCTCCGACATGGCATCTGAAGGTCCACGGATGGACAGATCCTTATTGGCTGGAATGCGCGCCTGGTTCGATCGTCATGAGCGCTTCCTCACTGTTGCGACAGCCCTGCTGTTCGCCCTCCAGCTGGTCCATTTGTACTGGCTGACCACGCATGTGGTGATCGCCCGTCTGACCGGAGTGAGCTACTTCAATCCGTCGCCGGTCTTCCAAACTCTCCTCGTTGCCGTCGACTACACCGAAATCCCGGCACTGCTTTCCACGTCGGCCCTGTACCTGCACCAACTTGGCAAACGGTTCTCGTGGAAGATCGTGTGGTACCTCGTGTTCCTCAACACCCAGTGGCTGCACCTCTTCTGGATCACCGATGAATTCGTCATCAACCAGTTCAGCGGCGCGGCGACGGTCCTTCCGGTGTGGTTGGCCTGGGTGGCCATCCTCATCGATTACCTCGAATTGCCCGTCATCGTCGATACCACGCGCAATGCCTTGCGATACGTGCGAGAGACGACGAAAGCTTAAGCAAGGGCGATGCCCAGCATGGTGAAGAAGGCTCCGAAGGCGATGCCGCCGAGGACTTCGAGGAGCGTGTGGCCCAGCCGCTCACGCAGGTGAGCGCGCTTCTGGAGCTTGTTCAGCACGTGCGCTTGCAAACCCAATTCCCGGCGGACGAAGATGGCGTCGTACCAGGTGATGGCACTGATGCACAGAGCGATGACGAATTCCGGGGAGCCGATGTCGCTTTTGTGCGCGACGATGATGAGCATCGATGTCACGAAGGCCGAGTGCGTGCTGGGGAACCCGCCAGGCACGAACAGCTTCTCGTGCCACTCGCCCGTGCGGATCATGTGCACCAGGAGTTTCGTCAGCTCGCACAGGACGAGCACGACGATCGGCGTGAGGAACAGATAGTGGCGGAAGAACGTAATCATGGGGCGATCAGGCGGGATCTGTGGGCGGGGGAGTCTTCTTCTCTTTCAGTGCGTCGCGCAGAACGCTCTCGGAGGCATCAAGATCGAGTCCCTCCTTCTGTGCAAGCAGCAGGATCGTCGCCCAGTCTGCCGTATCGAGATCGGCATCGGCCAGGGGCGGCACGGTTGCTGGCAGCGAGCTTTCCATTCGCAACAGCGTGGATTTGAGACGTTCCAGCGCTTTGACGATCGTCTCCAGTGCTTCGCGCGACGCATTGCGCGTCTTATCCGCGCCGCGCGCCAGCGCGGTACGCGCCTTCGCTTCCATCGCTTCGACCGCGGGCCGGATCGCCGTGCGCGTGCGCACCTGGTCGGGCAGCGTCAGTTGGACGGAATTCTTCTCCAACAGTCCGCGCGATACCTCCAGTTGGAATGCGAATTCCTTCATTTTCTCCGCGAGATTCTGGCGCTTCTTCGCGTTCTTGTGGTCGAAACCCGAGAGGATGTCCGGTCCGTCGAGTTCCCTGGAGAGGTCTTCGATGGCGGGCCCTGTGGTGTCCGGCGCGGTCTCGTCGAGTGCGTCGGCTGTCGACTCGCGCACGTCCCATTCCATCTTTTCCAAGATCTCCATGGTCGCGAGATTCGATGCACGGCCGAACTTGCGAAGTGTGGATCGCTCTTTCCTCACGCCCAGCAATCCTTTGCCGGACTTGTAGGCAAGCAGGAGTCCGATGACGAAGAGGGCGGTCTTCCACCAGCTGTCGCGCGACTGCGCCATCTCGCCAACCCAGCCGCTGCCTTCCGTGCTGTATGCAGCCAGTTTGAGCAGATTGGCCATTTCTTCCGTGAGGAAGGGTTCAATGGCTTCGCGCTGACGATCTTCGAGGGCGTAGCGCAGCGCGATGCGCAGTTCGGGACCCGAGGTGCGGATCAGCTCGGCCACGCTTTCGGGCGTGAGATTGCGCGCGCGTAATTCCGTCCGCAGGCGTTCGATGTCTGCCTCCTTGCCTTTGGTTGCGCGGCGGTCCGCAGCGATGTTCTTCGTGGTGCCCATCTGTTCATTCTGCAGTGCGGCGTACAGGGTTTCGCTTCGCTGGAGCAGATCCTTCAGCGGTTTTTCGTCCAGGCTCTGGACGATCTCGCGCAGCGCTATGCTGTGCGGCGTGTTCTGCCCCGGCTCGCCGCGAAGACGGTCGAGCACATGGATGAAGCCGCGCAGGAGGCTCACGGTTTTGCTCGCCGCATCGCGTCGCAGGTCGATCTCTTTCAATTTGTGCTCATCCGCGAGTTCACCGAGGAAAGCCGACAACTCTTTCTTGCCCTTCTCGAATTGCTTGCGCTGGTCCGCTTCGATGGCGCCCACATTCGGGTCGAGGATGATGACAGTGTCGGCGCGGCTTTCGGCGTTCACGCCCACCTTGGCGGCGGCGAAGCCGCTCTCCCATCGATTGAGGGTCGTTCGCAATTTGAGCAATTCGTTGAGCGTCTCGATGGCCGCTTTGGCACAGGAGATGCGGCTCTCGGCGATGCGGTCGCGGGTACCCTTGTCTTTCATCGCGTTCTCATCACTGATGGAAGCTTTGTGCGCACCCGCCCATTCCGTGATTCGATCAATGACCACGCGTCCCACGGCCAAGTCCTGCAGCGCTTCCAGTTCACCGCGCGCCTTCTGGACGTCGGGAAGGGTGACGGCGTTCTTGCCAATGAGATCCGCGACGATGCCGCGCATTTTCTTCGTCTTGTCGTCGGTACTGTTCTCCGTCCGCTTTAGGAAGTCGTTGGCGCGACGCATCACCGCGGCGTCGTTGCCACGGTTCTGCACGACGTAGGCAAGTTCACTGAGAATGCACTCCGCTTCCACCCCTTCTTGCGTGTCGTTGTTCAGTTCGGCGCGCAGGCGATCCGTTGCCCGGATGCGATCTTCCCGCAGCGTAGCCGAGATGGCGGAGGGCTCCGCCGGAACGGCGCCTTTGAAGTATTCTTCGGTGGCTTTCTTGGCGGCCGGACCCCACTTTTCCGGCTCCGTGACCGCCTGGTTGCGCAGTTCGATGACCGTCATCACGCGTCCAAGCTCGGCGCACTGCGCATCGATGCGGGCTGCAGTGGCATCAATTTCCTTCTGCTTGGCTTCACCGTCTTTCGATGGGACGCCGTGCGACGCCATCTTGGCCGTCCACCGCTTGTGCATGGTGCCGAGCGTCTTCACGGACCCGACGGCCGCGCGCAGCGCTTCCGCTTCTCCGAGCAATTCGTAGCGTTCGCTCGCGAAGCGCTCCAGCAACTGTTTCTCGTAGGCGACGAGACGCGCTTGGCCCTCGGCCGTGATCGGCAATTTTGCCGTCTGCGCGATGGTCGTGACGAGGTCCGCGGAGAACGACACGAAGCGCGCGAGATCCTCGCGCATGCCGTCGCAGGCGCGCCGTGCAGCAGTATCGTCTTTGCCGTTGAGCGCTGCGATCTGGTCGCGCCACTTCGCCGCGAGCGGGCCGTTGCCGTCCTGCAGGATCTGCGTGCCGAAGCGATGTCCGACGACGGCGAGACGCTGCTCGCGTTTCTGCAAGGCCGCCGGATCGCCGGCTTGCGTCGGCGCCTTCTCCAGCACGTCGTAGCGGCGCGCGTTCTTCAACAATTCCGTTTCCTGCCAGCGGATGATGAGGTCGAAAATTTCCGGCGAGGATACCTGCTTGTCCGAGAGGATGCGGTCGATGCCCGCCCGCACCTGTTCGTCGGTGATCGTCTGCAGCTCCAGGGCCGGTTCGGCGGCGAGGATTTCCCTGAGGATTCTCTTGGCGTCTTCGCGCGAGCTGTCCGCCTTGCTCCTTGCCGTGGGGCCGGTGTCTCCCGCCCACTTGCCGGTCGTGACCAGGTTTTTCACGCCTTCCGGCGCGGTGAAAAACGACAAGCCCAGTCCCGCTGCCGCGAGCACCAAATAGATGTAATGCCGCACGCTGCCCGTACCGCGCACAAGCTTCTCCGTGGCTTCGTCCAGTTTGCGCTGCAGCTCGGCCCGTTGTTCGGGATTGAGATTGCCGGTGGGTTCTTTTGGTTTGTCTGACATGGGAGTGGGGGAGGTTACTGGCTTGGCAGGACCACGCCCGGATCGGTGAAGCCGGGATAGGTCGGATTGGGAAGCGGCAATTCGCGCGTGCCGGGAGTGATCACGGCCGGAGCCGATTCGGTGAGTCTGCGGAATGTGTTCGCCACTCCCTCCGTGCGCTCGTCACCTCCCATCGCCGAGAATTGGGCGAGGGGGATGCCGAAGTGGTAGGCGAGGAAAGCGAGCAAGGCCGTGACGGCGATGGTGGAGAGGACGGGATGATTCTTGAAGGCCCAGCCGACCGCGCGGACTGGCGCGAGCAGGACGTCCTTCACCACTCCGCCGACTTTCTGCGCGCCCTCGACGAGCGGCGTGTACCAGCGGCGGTTCAGTTCTGCCTTACGGTCGAGTTCCTGCCGGTGGACTTTGTAAGCGGAGAGCAGCGACTCGGCGTTGCCGTTGAGACCGGCATCCTTCAATTGGCTGACGACTTGCTGCTGGTCTTCGACGGACAAATCCTTCACGTCGACGCGCTCGAGAATCTGGCCGACGTTGTTGCCGAAGCGCTCCTGGATCTCTTTTACCAAAGCGTCCGGATCCTTCGCGGTGAAGAGCATGGCCTTCTTGTCGAGCGTGGAGGAGATCATGGGATTAGTTGGCACGGACGGAAGCGTTCACGTCGAGAATGTCGTGACGGAACTGGGAGAAGGCGGCGAGGGACAGGAGTTCCTGATCGGTCTTCGCGCGCTTGAGCAATTCTTCCATGATGATGGAGATGCCGCGTGCGCCGATGCTGTAGAGGACCTCGGGAATGAGGTTCTCGGGAATCTCGCCGATCGTGGACGGATCGATGGTCTTGCCCGCGCGGAGGTCCAGCATCATCTGCTTGAGCTGCGGGAAGCCGTCGACTTCGGCCATGTTGGCACGGACCATCAGTTCGTAGTCGGTTTCGTAGACCGTTCCTTCCTCCGCTTTGACGTCCCAGCCCTCACGGAGCGGAGCGGGTAGCGTATCGAAAACGGTCCGTTCTGCCTGTGTGAGGTGGATCGACTGCATCGCAAGGGAGTATATGAAACGAGAATTTGAGAGTAAAGCAAGTCAGCGACTTTTCGCTGGCGAGGTCGCCGGAAGCTGATGCAATGCGTTCATCAATGCTTAGGAATTTGCTGGCGTGAAGTTGAGCGTCAGCGTTCCGCCATTGGTTGCTTGTAGCGTGATTGGCGTTGCGACCGTGGCTTGCCCGAGCTTCGCCACGAGTTCGCTCTCGGCAATGTCTTTGCCGTCGATGCGCAGACCGTTGGTGATGCCCACGGCTTCCGTGATGGGAGCTTCGAAGCGACCGGTTTGGCGGATCTGCAGAACCATGCGCGCAGACTGGCCGGCGGAGCGACGGAACAGGATGCCGTTGCCGTTGATGTTGATCATCGGCTGCAGCGAGAAGAGATCGGCCTGCGGCAGGCGCGTGTCGGTGACGCTGATCGAGCGATTTTGCTGCGCGAGACGGTTGAGTTCTGCCGTAGCCTGAAGCTGCTGCTGGCGCGCCTCGGTATCAGTGGAAGACGGGCTGTCCATTCGCTTGAGATACTGGCTTTTCAGCAGCCAGCCGAATCCCAGTGTGCCTCCGGTAATCAGGATCGCTTTCACCGCTCGGCGAAGGAAGCGCAACGGCTGTCGCCAGAGGGATCGCGCTCCTTCTTCCTCGCGTTGCTCTTCCGACGGCTCGCCCCAATTCCAGAACCAGTTGATGGCTGCACCACCCGCGAAGAGTCCCACTCCAAGCACGCCGAGGTTTGCCGCCAAGCGGCCGTAATTGCCATTGCTCCATGCGTCGCGCGTACTCATGGCCATTGCGCGGTATCCGTCGATTCCTTCGTTTACGGGAAGCACGGTATTGAGGCCGTTTTGCACGTAGCTCGCCGCTGTTTCGCCGCCCGAGTTCGTCAGTCCGTCGATGGCGGTTTGGAGATTGCGGAGGGCCTGCTCGACGCTGCGGTAGCGTTCGAGATTGGGGTGCGAGGAAAGGATGCTGAGGAATGCCGCCGCGTCTTTGCGGATCTGCTGGCGTTCGCCGGACGAACGATTGGTGAGGTCGCGTTGGACGGCTTCGATGTGTGCGGCATCACCATCGCGGAGTTGGTCCACCGTATACGGCAGTCGCAGGTGCGGGCCGGTTTCTTGGCGGGGCGTCATAACAGGACGGGGAATTAATTACTGAGTGTGAACGTGCGCGTGAGGGGCGTGGTGCCGCCCAGTGATGCGAGCACCGAAACGGTGCGGTTGTTCTGCAGCGGCGATCCTGCGGCATTCACTTTCGCGATCTGTACCGTGCCGTTCGCGGCGCGTACCAGGCGGATGTTGTCCGCGGTGATCGTGCCGTTTGCCGTGAGCGGCTGGCTCGATTGGGCACCGCCGCTGAGGCCCGGGCGGAAGGTGAGCGTCAGGGTCATCTGGGGCGTCGATTGAATGGTCATCGGCAGCGTGCTTGTGGAGAGGCGCACCGTGCCGTTGGGCAGGCGGCCGATCGCCTGCTGCGGCGCGTTGGCCGCAGTCGTCGGCGCGTTCGCCACGCGATTGGCCAGGTATCGCGCCGCGGCGATGACGTCTGCCGGCGTGACCTGGGTGCGGTTGCCCGGCTGGCGCGCACGCTGGATGACGAGCTCGGCGAACTGCTGTTCGTCGCCCGTTGCGTTGACGCGCTTCCAGCTGTTGAAGCTCGTGTTGAGGGTGGTCAGCTGCGCCTGGTCGAAGGCCTGCGGATTCATGGTCACGACGTTCGCGGTCAACACGCTGCGTACCGCCGTCTCGGTCGGTCCAGGAGTGAGCGCATTGTTGAGGCCTTGCTGCAGCGCGGGGGCGGCCGAGCCGAAGTGCGAGCCCAGCCAGCCTCCGACCATGCCGCTGAACAGCGATCCCATGAAGGGGGAGTTGCTGAAGAACTCGCGGACTTTGCCCAGGCCGAATCCGCCCCAGTGCACCGCCCAGTCCCATCCGTTGACGATGTACTGCCATGCGGTCGCCGGATTGGCATACGTGAACCGTACGCCCTGCGGCGCTTCCGGCGCCTGCGGCGTGGGCGTGTGTTCTTCTTCCGGTTCCGGTTCGGGCGTCACGGGCGCTGTCGGGGCGGGGGGCGTTTCTGCGGTGGGCGCGAGAATCACCACGTCCGGCAACTGGCGCGTCAGCGTGCCGTGCAGGCTGTCTGCGGCGTCGCCGATGTCGCGATGCTGGCTGCGCATCGTGCGGATCTGCGCGAGGAGATTTTCGTATTCGCGGCGGATTGTCAGAAGCGCCGTGCGGCGTTCCTGCAGGGGGCCAGGTTCCTGCGGAGCAGGAGCGGCGATCTGTTCGTCTAGCCGTGCGCGCAGGTCCTGCAACGCCTTGCGGACTGTCTGTTCGGGTGACGCCGGCGGATTCTCAAGCGGGGGATTCATAGGTCGTTCAAGCGACGGTATCGAGGGAGAATGCTCCGCTGCCGTTGAGGGCGAAGCGGCGCTGCAAAGAGGCGAGCTGGGTTGCGTACACGGTGTTCATCAAGGTCACGAGCGTCTGGCGCTGCGTGCGGTCCGCAGGCAGGTTGCCGTTGAGCCCGTCGACGGCGGTCTTGATTGCCGCGTCGCGTTCCGTGCCCGCCGCCATGCTCAGCGCCGTGCGAAGTTCGCGGATGCGGCGGCGGTGCTCCTGCGTGAGGGCATTCACGCCGTACTCGGTCAGGGTGAGTTCGGTGGCCGTGGAGGAGAGGATGTATCCCTTCGTGTCGAGGAGCGTGGCGAGATCCGTGGACAGCTGGTTCACCAGCGTCGAGCGGCGCTCCGGCGTGATCGCCGGCGTGATGCCGCCGACTGCCGTGTTCAGTGCGGCCATGGCTTTCGTCACCGCCTGCTGTTGTGCCGTGCGGGTGGCTTCAGCGGTCTCCGTCGGATTGACCGCGGAGAGCGCGTCGCGCAGTGACTTGATCGGCGTCTGCAGGCGTTCGGCATCGGTCTGCTGTTCCGGGGCGTTGGTCGGCTGTTGCGGATTGGCAGGATTGGCCGATGCCAAGCGGGGGGCGGCTTCGCGAGCGGCGGTGAGCAACTCTTCCATGGTGACGGACGATCCCTCCGGGATGCCCTGCACCGTTTCATTCAGCAAACGGGAAACGGCATTGGGGCGTTCCTCTTCAGCCATGGTGCGCGCGGCATTGCGGGCGATCTGCACGATGGCCGACAAGCGCTGCGTGTCCTGGGGCGTTTCGGACAGCGTGATGCTGCGCTGGCGCAGCAGCGTGCGCAGCTGCTCCATGCGGACGAATCCCATGTTCGACAACGCCTCGAGGAACGTCGCCGTTCCCGGGCTCATTTGGCGGATGAATCCCGCAGCCGTGTTGAGGATATCCGGACCACCGGCGTCGAAGACCATCTTCAGCACCTGTTGCGCGATCTGGCGACCGGATTCGATCTGCTCGCGAAGGCCCGACAATTCCTGTTGTGGGTTGCGCGGGGTCGCGACGATTTCCTGAGACTGGTCCAACTGCGGAAAATTCTCGGTATCGGTCGGTCCGGACGGAGGCATGGTGTTTGTGTGGGAATTTCTCACTCATTATAGCCTTTTCGGCGCTTTTTCGCAACCTGACGACAGGAGGACGCCGATTTGCTATACTTCCGTGTCTTCACTGCTTTCCCTCACTCATCTATGAATGTTCAACACTTTGAGAAGGGGGTCACGTACACCGATCGCGAGCTGATCCTCCTCGCGCGCAAAATCGGGCGTCTTGCGACGTACTGCAAGAAGCTCAAGGACGATGCCTCCGTCATCCGCATCGAGGCATTCGGCCGTCCGACGCAAAAGAAGCGGGACCAAGTGAAGGTGATGCTCAACGTCGAACTGCCGGGCGCAGTGCTGCGCGCGGAATCCCGCCGCCAGCAAGTGCTCGATGCAGTCGATCGGTGCATCGAGAAGATCGAACCCCAGCTCAAGAAGTACAAGGAGAAGCGTTCCGCCCATCTCCACCGGGCGCGTTTGCGCCAACACGCGTGAGACATTCCCTCCTCACCGCCGGCATTTTCTTCTGCGTGCTCTGTCCGATGGGCGCGATGAGCATCTCCACGGTTTCGGCGCAACAGCAAGCCGCAGGAAGCGAGTCGTCACAGGCCATGCGGGCCATCATCAACGGCCCCGCGGACGGCCCCGTCGGGCGCACGATCGTGCTCGACGCCTCGCTGAGTCGCATTGTCGGCGACGTCGTATCGTACGAGTGGTTCGTCAACGATTCCCAGCAGCCCATCAGCCGCGCGGTCGAGGCGCTCTACACGCCGGAGCAGCCCGGTCTCCTGCGCTTCCGTCTCGTGTTGCACACCATCTTGGACGGGAAGCAGATCACGGTGGAGGCGCCGACCCACGAGGTGATGGCGTACGCCCGGAAGGTCGTCCTCGTCGCCGACGCATCCGTGGATCGCGATCGCATCGACTCGAACATCAAGGTCGCGGAAAAGCAGGGTGTGTACCTCCAGGTCCTGCAGCCCGACACCTTCACGGTGCCGTTTGCCACAGAGGAAGCCCTCTCGTCGTTTTTGGCTGAGCATAGCGACGCATTCCTCGGCGCCTCGGCCGTCGTTCTCTGGACGGAAGGCATCAGCGGACTGCAGTCCCTCATGCAGATGAGCCAGCAGAATGTCGAGGTCGCCGCCACGCTGAAGAATCAGACCATCGTCATCCTCACCGATCACAATTTCCAAACCGTGGCGCGCACTACGCAGGGCGCACTCGAGGCGCTCGAACCCAAGCAGATCGTCATCACCCAAACAGCGGCCCTCAAGCCGCTCATCTCCTCGCAGAACACGCGCACGTTGATCGACGACCTCAACGCGTCCGACATCGAATTCCTGCGCATCGACAGCTCGTCGTTCGCGTTCCGTCCGTGGAACGCACTGTCCTATCTCATCAACTACATGCTGCGGCAGGGGATCACGAGCCAGATCGTGCTCCTGCTGTTGTTCCTCCCGGTGATCGCGACGATCCTCGCCTTCTTTAAGCAGGTGATCGGTATCGCGACTTTCGGCTTGTATACGCCATCCATCGTGGCGCTCAGCTTCCTCGCGCTGGGATGGAAAATCGGCATCATTTTCCTCGTCTTCATCATCATCACGGGATACGCGACACGCACCGTCGTGCGGCGATTGCGTCTCCTGTACATTCCCAAGGTGGCGATCGTCCTCACGGTGGTGAGTCTCACGTTGCTCTTCTTGCTCAGCGCCGGCGCGTACTTCGGCATGGTGTTCTCGCGCGATACGGTGTTCATCCTCCTCATCATGTCGACGCTCGCCGAGAGCTTCCTCAACCTCAAGCGCGAGGAGGGGTTGTACTCCGCCGTCGTGGGCATCTCCGAGACGATCGTCGCGTCGCTCATCTGCGTGGCCATCGCCCAGTGGCCGGCTTTCCAAACATTGCTCCTGGCCTACCCGGAGATCGTTTTGCTCACGCTCGTCATCAACATCTTGCTTGGTCGGTGGACAGGCCTTCGCCTGTTGGAGTACTGGAGATTCCGCGAGGTGTTCCGGTACCTCCAGGAGGAGGAATAATCGCCATTTTCGCTCATGCTTCCCTTTTTGTCCGATAGAGGCGTCCTGGGGCTGAATGCCCGCAATTTGCTGTACATCAAACCGTTCAACCCGAAGAAGGCGGTGGCGTTCGCCGACGACAAACTGAAGACCAAGGCGTTCCTCTCCGCCCGCGGCATCCCGACGGCGAAGATCTTCGCGAAGATCGAGAACCGCAAGCAGCTGCACTCGTTTGATTTCTCCTCGCTTCCAGACGAGTGCGTGCTCAAGCCGAATTACGGTTTCGGCGGTGAAGGAATCATCGTTCTGAAAGGGCGCAAGAACGGCGTGTTCCTCGAACAGGGCAAGACGCCCGTGACCGACGCGCAGATGTCGCAGCACATCGAGGACATCCTCGACGGTGAGTTCTCCGTGAACGGCGAGCTGGATACGGCGTTCTTCGAAAAGCTGCTCGTGGCAGATTCCTCGTTTGCGCCGTTCCGTCCGGTGGGACTCCCCGACATCCGCATTGTCGTGTTCAACCTGGTGCCGGTGATGGCCATGTTGCGCGTGCCGACGCTTCAGAGCCGCGGGAAAGCAAACGTCCACTTGGGCGGCATCGGCATCGGCATCGACATCGCCAAGGGCATCACGACGCACGCTACGCAATTCAATCGCATCGTGCGCCAGCTGCCGCACGGAGCGTCGCCCGCCGGCATCGAGATCGCCCACTGGGAGGAGATGCTGCTCATCGCCTCGCGCATCCAGTACATGACCAACATCGGCTACCTTGCCGTGGATCTCACGATCGACGAGGAAATGGGGCCGGTTTTGCTGGAAGTGAATGCCCGTGCGGGATTGATGGTGCAGGTGGCCAACCTTGCCCCGCTGCGCAGCCGCTTGGAGCGTGTCGGGGGTTTGCATGTCACGTCCCCCGAAAAGGGCGTGCGCATCGCGCAGGAGCTCTTCGGGCAGAAAGTGGAGCGCGATAAAGACGAAGAGGAAGACCGCCCCGTGCTTGGCCTGCGGGAGACCATGACCATCAGCGGAGAGGGTACGACCTTCGAGGTGCCGTGCGTCATCCGTCCGACGGAAGAGCGTACGTTCTTCACGCCCGAGTTGATCCATGAATTGGCCGAGAATGAGCTCGTCGAGCACGTGGATGACGACGAAGACAGCGCGTATCGGGTGAAATTCACCCTGGGAGGCCGCAAGATCCAGACTGTCGTGCGTGCCGGCCCCACCGAGCCGGGCGTCTCCGTGGCCATCGGACGACGGGATTTGAAGGGATTCCTTCTCGACCCCTCCCTGACGCGCGAACCGCCCGCCACGGCCAAGCGCGGCGGCGTTCACGAAGACCTTCGCGCCATCGACAGCTTCCTTACGACCGCCGACCGCAAGCTCCTGCTTCTCAAATACCTCAAGCCGACCAACCTCCGCGAGGAGCGCGTCCGCTTGGCTGCCGACCCGCAGTACAACCCGCTCTTCCAGTATCCGAAGCTGGAGGACGTGGACGAATTGGAAGAACGTCTCAATCAGCTCGCGCTCGACGATTCGCCACTTGGCATGCTCTTCGAGAAGAAGCGCCGCGAGCTCCTTCTGCGCTTGGTACTACTGCGCTCCCGCGGCTCAGCCGTGCGCTTCACGGCCGCGTCGCAATCCCTGTTCGGGCAAATCGACCAGCCGCTCCTCGATGCCGTGGAGGCGACACTGCGGTCGCAAGTGGCGTGCGATTTGCCGCCGCTAGAAGATGATCTGGTCGATGCCGAGGATGCGGCGAAGATCTTCCGTGAAGTGCTTGAGCGCTACGCATTGCACGATTGGGATGTGGCAGTGCGTGCCACGCTCGTTGCCGACTGCACCGTTGGAGCGAAGCATCTGTACATCCGCGAGGGTGCGCGCTTCTCCCGCGCGCACATCGACGCGCTCATTGCCCACGAGATCGAAGCACACATCCTCTGCGCCGAAAACGGCGCGCACCAGCCGTACCAGTTGCTCCGCATCGGCTGCGCGAATTACCTACAGACCCAGGAGGGATTGGCGATCTACAGCCAAAATCGCATCATCTCGCCGCACAGTGAAAAGCGCTACAGCCCGGCCCGCAGCATCTTGGGTCTCACGTATGCGCTGGAGCACTCCTTTGCACAGACGCGCGCGTACTTGCACGAGGAGTTGGGCTACAACCCCGAAAAGGCCCTGACGAAAACATTGCAGCTGAAGCGCGGTTTGGACGATACGTCGCAAGCCGGCGCCTTCACGAAAGTCGTGGTGTACTTCCGCGGCGTGCGTGCCATCGAGGAATTCGTCCAAAACGGAGGGGATATCCGCCGTCTGTACGTGGGCAAAGTAGCCTTGGAGGATCTGTCACTCGTCGAAAGCATTCCGGGACTGGTCGATCCGGTACTACTGCCCATGCACCTGCGGGCATCGCCGCACGACACGAAGAAAAAGAAGCGGCAATCCAAGAAGTGAGCAGAGTTTCGCGCTTTACTCCTTGTCGCCTTCGGCTTTGGCCGCATCCGCAGCCGGGGCGGCGCCTTCGGCAGCGGGAGCGCCTTCGGCAGCCGCGGCGGGAGCCGGGGCAACCTCCTCTTCCTTGCGCATCTCCTGCACGGTAGCGAGCACGGTCTCGGCATCGTCCAGGACCGTCACGCCCTTCGGAATCTCGAGATCTGCGATGGTGACGACGGAGTGGAGTTCTGCCAACTTGCTGATGTCCAAGACGAGTTCCTTCGGCAGGTCGCTCGGCAGACATTTGACGGTGACTGTCTCGACCGGCGTGACGAGGATGCCGCCCAGGTCCTTCACTGCGAGCGATTCGCCCGTGGTGCGGACCGGCACCGGAGCCTCGAGTTCCTTCGTCATGTCCACAGCGTAGAAGTCGGCGTGGATGAAACGATCGGAGACGGGGTCAAGATCGACGTGGTGGAAGAGCACCGGCACCTTCTTGCTGCCGGTATCCAACTCCACGAGGGTGTTCTCTCCCGCCTTGATGTAGGCCTTCTTCAGCGAGACTTCCTCGCACATGAGCATCGTGTTCTCCACGTTGTTTCCGTAGAGGATGCACGGAACGTTTCCAGACTTGCGGAGTACGTTGGCCTTGGCCTTCGCGTCGCGGGGAGCCGCTGAAAGAGGGATGGTTTGCATCGGGGGCCCAAAGAGTAGGGGAGGACGGGGTTTGGGGTCAAGGAAACATGGCCAACCTGCCGAAAGCGGGAATACGGCCGTTTTACACGGGTATGGAGCCGGTTTGGCGAGGAAGGGCTTGCCCACGCCACTTCCAGAAGTACCGCAGGGCACTGGCGATATGCGATCGCCCGACGGCACTGGTGAGCAATGTCAGGGGTCCGCCCTCGCTCAGGCGACTCTTGCGGTCGGAGCCGTGTGCCTGCGGGAAGTAGACGACGCGCTTTCCCGCGACCCAGCAGCGACGGCAGAGATCGATGTCTTCAAAGAAGAGGAAATAGCGCGGATCGAATCCTCCGAGTTGCTGCACGAAGTCCCTGCGAAGCAACAGGCAGCCGCCGATGAGCCAATCCGTGTCCTGCTGCGCGTTGGGATCCCGGTCGGATTGCGTGTAGTACCGCACGCGCTCGGGAAAGAATGATTTGAGGAACGTGCGCTTGATGACGACGTCGGCCATCCGCGGGAAATGGCGGAACGAATCGCGCAGCGTGCCGTCGGGATACTCCAGCTTCGGACCGATGATGCCGATGCCCGGGTCCCGCTGCATTTCCTCGATCATCCGTTCGACCGAACCGGGTTCCAGGACCTTCGCTGGGTTATTGATGAGGATGAATTCCCCTCTGGCATGGGCGAATCCCAGGTTATAGCCCAGGCCGAACCCCTTGTTCCGCGCCGTCTCCACGATGCGGACGTCGCGCTCGTTGCGCAGGTGATTGCGGAGGAGGCCGATCGATTCGTCGTCCGAGTGATTGTCCACGACGAGGATCTCCATGCGGTCTGCGATTGTCTGCTTCTGCAGGGCGCGCACGCACTTCACCGTGGGCCACGGCGTGCGGAAATTCAGAATGATGGCGGAGACGAGCGGTTCGATGCTCCTAGGGTCACAGAGCCAGGACGTACGCGCAATCTTGCTAATACTTTTATTTCATTGGATAAAGGCACTTGGCGTTCCAGGCAAAAAAAAGCCCCGGTTACCGGGGCTTTTCCGTTCATTGTGTTGCGTCAGACGAACAGCGCGGCCAAGGCCAGCGTGAGCGTGGCGAACAGCTTGATGAGCACGTGGAGCGACGGGCCGGCCGTATCCTTGAACGGATCGCCGACGGTGTCGCCCGTCACGGCCGCCTGGTGCGCGGGGCTCTTCTTGCCGCCGTGCGCGCCGGTCTCGATGTACTTCTTCGCGTTGTCCCATGCGCCGCCAGCGTTGTTGAGGTAGGCGGCGAGGAGCACGCCGATGATCGTGCCGACCATCAGCAATCCGGCGACGGCTTCCTTGCCGAGGCCCACTCCGACCACAATCGGGGCGGCGATGGCCACCAAGCCCGGAATAATCATCTCGCGCAGCGCGCTCTTCGTGGCGATGTCCACGGCGGCAGCGTAATCCGGCTCATCCGTTCCGTCCATGATGCCCTTCTTCTCGCGGAACTGGCGGCGGACCTCTTCCACGATCACGCCCGCGGCCTTACCGACGGCGCGGATGGTGAGGGACGTGAAGAAGAAGACCACCATTGCGCCGAGGAAGGCGCCGATGAAGACCGGAACCTTCGCGAGGTCGACGACGGCGAAGTTCGCTTCCTCGAGGTACGCGGAGAAGAGGAGGAAGGCAGCGAGAGCGGCGGAACCCACGGCGTAGCCCTTCGTGAGAGCCTTCGTGGTGTTGCCCGTCGCATCGAGTTCGTCGGTGACGACGCGCATCTCCTCCGGAGCCTTGGACATCTCGACGATGCCGCCGGCGTTATCCGTGATTGGTCCGAACATGTCCATGGAGAGGATGTAGCTCACCACCGAGAGCATGCCCATCGTGGCCACGGCGGTGCCGTAGAGGCCGCCAGCGGCGAGCCCCGTCTGCGTACCGAGCCAGTAGGAGACGAAGAGCGCGATACACACCGTCAGAACCGTGAGGCCCGTCGATTCCATGCCGATGGCCGTACCGGCGATGACGTTCGTTCCGTGTCCCGTCGTGGATGCTTCCGCAATCGCGCGAACCGGGCGGAACTGCTTCCCCGTGTAGTAGTCCGTGATGTAGACGAAGGCGACGCTCGTGAGGATGCCCACGAAGCCGGCCAATCCGAACCAGAGCCACGTGTTGGCCAAGACGCCCGTGTAGGCGTTGGTCACCGGGGCGTTCAACAGGAGGTTCGTGCAGACGAAGATGGCGATGGTCATGAGGGCGACCGTC
The DNA here is from genome assembly GCA_964427895.1 of uncultured Candidatus Peribacteria bacterium. Taxonomy (GTDB): domain Bacteria; phylum Patescibacteriota; class Gracilibacteria; order Peribacterales; family Peribacteraceae; genus CAYRUZ01. The sequence goes on along the minus strand of CAYRUZ010000003.1, from coordinate 3,751 downwards.
ACCCAGAAACCGCGCGTCATGGCCTTCATCGGCAGTTCGTTCGGGCGGGCGTGCACCGTGTAGACGCCGATGACAGATGCGACGAGGCCGATGCTGCTGAGCAGCAGCGGGAAGAGGATGCCCTTGAATCCGAAGAGGGACGCGAGCGTGACGCCGAGGATCATGGCGCCGATGTTCTCGGCGGACATGGACTCGAAGAGATCCGCTCCGCGGCCGGCGCAGTCACCCACGTTGTCTCCAACGAGGTCGGCGACCACGGCCGGATTTCTTGGATCGTCCTCCGGGATGCCTGCCTCGATCTTTCCGACGAGGTCAGCACCCACGTCCGC
>CAYRUZ010000003.1:0-3322 GCA_964427895.1 uncultured Candidatus Peribacteria bacterium | reverse complement strand
GCCGATCACGACCGTGAGGACCGCGATCGTCTGGTACTGGCGCTTGATGAACGCGCGAGCGCCGATGGAGATGGCCGATGCCACCTTCTGCATTTCAGGCGTGCCGTCGCTTGCGCCAGTGACCTGCTTCCAGAAAACCAGGCTGTACAGAAGCCCGAGGATAGCAATCGCCGGAGCGACGAACTCGAGAAGGGAAACATTCATAGAAATGGAGGGAAAAGGGCGCAAACGCGGGAACGCGCGCCAGACGATGCCTAGAGTGCGTGAAGTGATTCTGTGAGTCAATGTGCGCCGCCGCGCCGCTCACGCGGTACAATGACCGCCGTGCCACGCTCGAAACCGTCTCCGGAATTTCGCCGGCCAATGCCTCAAAACGAGCTGTTGCCCGCTCTGCGCAAACGCGTCGCGAACGCGCCGCGCGAGCCGGGGGTCTATCGCTGGAAGGATGGCGAGGGCACCGTCCTCTATGTGGGCAAGGCGAAGGATCTTCGCGCCCGCTTGCGCAGCTATGTGTCGCCCGGCAAGGGCAACGGCCTTGGGCCGTGGAAGGAATCGATGATGCGCATCGTCGCGGATTTCGAGTACACCGTCGTGAACAGCGACCTCGAGGCGTACGTGCTGGAAACGAACTTCATCAAGCAGCTGCGCCCGAAGTACAACATCCTGATGAAGGACGACAAGAACTACGTGTACGTCCGCGTCTCGTTGCAGGATCCCTATCCGCGCGTCGACGTCGTCCGCAAGATCGAGCAAGACGGAGCCAAGTATTTCGGGCCAAAAACCAGTGCGTGGGAAGTGAACCGCACGCTCGGCGTCCTGCGCCGCATCTTCCCTTTTCGCACGTGCAAGATGGATATCCGCCCTGCCGAGGATGCAGGCCAAACGCTCCCGCTCGACGTCGTGTGTAAGTACAAGGATCGTCCGACCCCGTGCCTGGATCATCACATGGAGCAATGCGTCGCGCCGTGCATCGGTTCCAGGACGCCCGAGCAATACCGCAGCGAGTGCATCGACGGCGTGCTGCGGTTCTTCCGCGGAGACCAGGCCTTCATCGTCGGCCTCTTAAGGGAGAAGATGATGAAAGCCGCCGCCGAGAAGCAATTCGAAGTCGCCGCCACGTTGCGTGATCATCTGCAGATCATGGAGGGATTGCAGGAGAAACAGATCATCTCCGATGCGACGGGGGAGGATTGCGACGTCGTGGGCGTGGCGTTGCTCACGGGCAAGGCGCAGGTCGTGCTCCTACAGCGCCGTTCCGGCCGCATCGTCGGCGAGGTGGCATCCGCCCTTTCAGGACAACCGGAGAGCATCGCCGACGTCCTCTCGCAGTTCCTGCCGCAGTACTACGGCGAGTCAGAAGACGTGCCTGCAGTGGTTTACGTCGGTGAGGAGTTTTCTGACCGTGCGGTGCTGGAGCAGTGGCTCTCGGAGAAGCGCGGCCGCAAGGTGGTCATCCGCATTCCGGAACGTGGGACGAAGTCGCATCTTTTGCAAATGGCGGAGAAGAACGCACAACGCAAAGTGGAGCAACAGGAAGCCAAGTGGGAGGCCGAGGCGCGCAATACGGAAGACGCACTGACGCAGCTGCAGGAGTTGCTGCATCTTCCGAACCGCCCTATGCGCATCGAGGGGTACGACATTTCGCACCTCGGGGGCACGGAGACCGTCGGGAGCATGGTGGTGTGCACGAACGGCAAGCCCCATCGCGAGCATTACCGTTCCTTCACGATCCGCAGCCTGCGCGCGGGCGATATCGACGACTACCAGTCGCTGCAGGAGGTGCTCACGCGCCGCATGCGACACCTGGGTGAATGTCTGCGCGCCGAGGAGAAAAAGTGGAAGCTTGCGGGCCTGGAGTTCGGCCGCGGGCGCAAATCCGATCTCCCCTTCATCCGTGAGGCCTTGGCATCGGCGTATCCCGACGAACAGACCGACGCGCCGATCGATCTTGCGGGGTACGTCGCGGTGCGCAGAGGGGAGGAGGTGGTGGGATTCGGCGAACTGCGGGAAGCGACCGGCGCTCCAACGACCGTGTCGCACCTGTGGGTCCACGAGAGCCTGCGATCCTCCGGCCTGCATCGCGCCATCCTTCGCTTGCTGCTCCGCCGTCTGAAGAAGGGGAAGGCCTATATGATCGTCCATCCATCAATGGAGCAGTTCGTCGGAGAGATTGGCTTCCGGTACGTCTTGGAAGGCCCGCCCGCGGTCGAGGCCGAAGCGGCACGCATTCGCGCAAGCCGCGAGGGGATGGAGGACGCAATTGTCGTGATGTACGAGGCGAAAGACCACAAGGCCGACCGGTCGCTCGAGACGACGCCCGATCTCCTCATGATCGACGGCGGCAAAGGACAGCTCTCCGCGGTGCTCGACGTCCTCACGGCGTGCGACGTGCAGATCCCCGTTATCGGCCTGGCGAAACGCGAGGAGGAAGTGTTCCTCCCGGGGCAGGAAATGGCCGTGCCGTTCCCGCCCGACGCACCGGGCAAGTTCCTCCTCATGCGCCTGCGCGACGAAGCCCATCGTTTCGCCAACAGGCACCGCGAAGGACGCATCGGGAAACACAGCATCGTTTCGGTGCTCGATGAAATTCCAGGCATCGGTCCGTTGACGAAGAAGCAGCTGCTCGACGCGTTCGGATCCGTCAGCGGCGTGCGCGACGCGACGGACGAACAGCTGCGCGCAATCGTGAACGCGGACCAACTCCTCGCATTGCGCAAAGGACTTCGATGACGATCTTCTTGTGCGCGTCCATTGAGCGCTTATACTTTTTGGGTTCACTCATTTCCCCCTACGAATCATGAAAAAAGTTTCCTTGATGCTCGGCACGCTCGGCGGCGCCGTCGCAGGCTATCTTTTCTCCAACACGAAGCTGCGCAACGAACTCGCCGCCGCAAAGAACGCGGAAGAGGCGGGTAAGATCTTCGCCAAGCACGTCAGCGCCGACAGCAAGAAGATCGGCGCTCAGGTGAAGGATTTCGTCGAAAGCGATGCGGTCCAGGACAACCTCTCCAAGGCCAAGACGTACGCCCAGGAACAGTTCTCGAAGGCGAAAAAGGAGCTCGAGGTCCTCGTGAAGAAGGGCAAGAAGGAAGGCAAGAAGATGGTTGCCGACATGACGACCAAAAAGAAGAAGACGACGGCCGCCAAGAAGAAGGCGTAAGTCGAGTCCAGGAAGAACGTGAGGGCGCTCGAAAGGGCGCTCTTTTTGTTGATCTGTCTGCTGTAGTGATTTCCCATTTCTTTTGTCCGGCGACAAAAGAAATGGGAGAAAGAAAAACGCCTCAGCGTTTCAAACTCGCGTTTCTGCAGAAACGCTCGGACA
>CAYRUZ010000002.1:0-169290 GCA_964427895.1 uncultured Candidatus Peribacteria bacterium | reverse complement strand
GGGCTTGCCGCGCAGTGTTTTCTTGGGCACTTCTTTGTCACGACAAAGAAGTGCCATACCAATGGATTCCTCAAATCTTAATCTTCAAGAACTTGCGCTTTCCCACCCGCACGATCCCCGCTTCCGCTTTTGCGTCGAGCGACGTGACGGGTTTGTCGTTGAGCACGATCCCCTTCTGTTCGATGAGGCGGCGGGCTTCCGACTTCGACGGGATGAGCTTCTGCGCCAGAAGGACGTCCATCAGGCTTTCGCCTGCTTTTACTGCCACCTCCGGCATGTCGTCGGGGGTGCCTTTCTCACTGAAGACGGTGACGAATGCCTTCTCCGCGGTCTGCGCGGCATCTGCGCCGTGGTACAGCGTCACGATTTCGCGTGCGAGACGCATCTTCAGGTCCTTCGGATTTCCCTGCTTGGCCTTGAGTGCCTCCTTGGCGTCTTCCACCTCCGACATCGGGATGTCGGTGCAGCACTCCATGTAGGTCGGAATCAATTCGTCCTTGATGGACATGATCTTGCCGTACATGTCCTTGGGCTCATCCTGCAGATAGACGCAGTTGTCGTACGTCTTGCTCATCTTGCGGCCATCCGTGCCCTCGATGAGGCGCGTGGTAAGTACGAACTTGTCGCGCTTGCCGAATCCTTGCTGCATGTGGCGACCGCACAGCATGTTGAATTCCTGATCCGAACCGCCGAGCTCGGCATCGACGTCGAGGGTCACCGAATCGTATCCGACCATCAGCGGGTAGAAGAATTCGTGCATCGCGATGGGCTTTCCTTCGCTGATGCGGCGTTGGAACATGTCGCGCTCCAGCATCTGCTGCACCGTGAAGTGGCTCGCGAGCTTCACGACGTCGCCGAAATTGAGCGGTGCCAGCCATTCGTGGTTGTACCGGATCTGCACTTTGGAGAAATCGAGAATTTTCTCCGCTTGCTCCTTGTACGTTTGGAAATTCTTCTCTACCTGCTCCCGCGTGAGAGGTTCGCGCATCGCATCGCGGCCGCTCGGATCGCCGATCATGGCGGTGAAGCTTCCGACGACGAAAATCACCTCGTGGCCCGCATCCGCGAAGGCCTTCAATTTGCGCAGGGGGACGGAGTGCCCCAAATGCAGCTTGGCGCCCGTCGGATCGATGCCGAGGTACAGTCGGATGGGTTTCTTGCTCTTCAGTTTTTCCTCCGCCAGTTTCAGCGGAATGACTTTTTCTACGCCGCGGATGAGCAAATCGTGCGCCATGCGCACAGTGTACTCAAGGATGCGACGCATTTGTAGCCGACTCAGTTGCCTTCGGACGAGTCGCCGCCCGAGGGCGTTGTTGCTCCGTCGGTCGTGCTCGACGCATCGGCCGGCTTGGGCTTGGCGGGCGGACGCGGGCGAGGAGCGGTCGGACCGGGGCGCGCGGCGCCTCCTCCGGCAGCGGGGGCAGTCGGCTTCTTCCCTTTGATTTCAGCGAGCTTCTTATCCTGCAATTCCTTGCGTGCCGCTTCTTTGTCGCGCGCTTCCTGCAGTTGTTGCTGGGTGGGGGGCGAATCGGTGAACAAAATGACCGGTGCCTGCAAAATACCCATCAACATGGTCGTGCAGACCGCCACGATTTGCCAGAACCGTTCCAGAAGGACCTCCATGTACCGCACGCTACCAAAGAGCCGAACCGCGCTGCAATCGCTCGGGATTGCGATTTTCAGCATGCATGGCGCCACAACAGGCGTTACACTCCTTCCGTGACGCGTTGGGTCGCAGCATCGGCGGATCGTCTCGATCGCATGGTCGCGGCACAGATTGAAGGGTGGAGCCGTGCTCGCGCGCAATCCGCCATCGAGGCGGGCCAGGTTAGGGTGAACGATCGTCCAGCTCGTAAACCCTCACAGACCGTTCCCGCAGGCGCGACGATCGACGTGGATATCGTCGAGGATGATGGTGATGCGGACGTTGCGGCGGTGCACCCGGTGGATCTCTCGCTCCCCGTCCTGTACGAAGATGATGCGTGCATCGTCATTAATAAGCCTGCCGGCATCAGCGTGCATCCGGGCGCGGGCATGGCTCCGGACGAGGCGACGATCCTCCATGGCGCAGCGTATCTCCTCCAAGAACGGTCACTCCCCTTCTCCGCCTCATCGGTCTTGGTGCATCGTCTCGATAAAGACACAACGGGCTGTTTGCTTTTGGCGAAAACGTCGGCAGCACATTCCGCGTTGCAGAAACAATTCGAGGGCAGGAGCGTGTCGAAGCACTATTTGGCGATCGTCGCGGGTATCCCATCCCCTCCCTCGGCGCGCATCGAGGCCCCCATCGGCCGCAGTCCGATCGACCGCACGAAAATGTCCATTCTCAGCGCGGGCAAGCAGCGCGACGCCGCAACGACATATACGACCGTCAGTTCCTCGCGCGACGCGGCATTGTTGCTCTGTGAGTTGCATACAGGACGCACGCATCAGATCCGCGTGCACCTCACGTCTGTTGGCTATCCCCTGCTCGGCGACGACACCTACGTGACGCCCCACGCGCAACGTTTGGCCGCGACGCTCGGCATCGAGCGCATCTGCCTGCACGCATGGAAACTGGCATTCGCCTCTCCCGCCGCGGCATCTCCCGTTTCGTTAACGGCTCCCGTTCCCGATGCGTTCGCACATGCCGCGAAGCGCGCCGGGTTGGCGTTGCCGCCGGAGTCGTTCAGTGCGTGACGGTGTACGTCACCGTGTCGAGGATCATGCCCTTCTCGTCACGGGCGTTGATGACGTACGTGTTCGTGCCCGCCTTCATGTTGCGCAATTCCTCGGACGCGATGTAGCTCCAGACGGTCTTGCCCGGCTTGTACAGCTGCAAGCGGTAGCCATTCACCCAGACGTTCACCGTCTTGGCCGACGTGGTGCCGGAGATGAGGATGCCGGATTCGGTCGCCGTGTAGGACGTTCCTTCGGCCGGGCCGGTCACCTTCAGGCTGCCAGGCATGAGCGGGGCGTTCTTGGGGAGCGACGTTTCGTCGATGGCGACCGACGAGCTGGAGGACGATGAAGCGGTTCCTCCGGTCGTCGTGCTGCTGCTCGAACCCGCATCCGGTCCCAGTATGATCGTCAGGCGCGACGGCTTGCTCGTCTTATCGTCGACGTTCACTGCGAGCACGTCGTACGTGTTCTCGCCGGGCTTGAGATTTCCCAGTGAGGTGCGCGCCAAGTACTGCCAGGTCGTGTCGCCCTCCTTGAACATCGCCAGCTTGTAGTCGTTGACGTACACGGCCTTCGTTCCTTCGGGAACGGTTCCCTTGATGACGATCTCCTCGTCCATCGTCCTGTAGGTTTCGCCGGTCTTGGCCGGAGACGTGATGACAGGGGCGTCCGCCTGCTGCTCGTTGGAGACTGCGCGCTTTACCGTGCGGACGTCTTCGTCGAGGATGATGTCTCGCGCATCGAGCGCTTCGGTGTGGATTTCCAGCATCGTGCGCGTGCCTTCGAAGACGATGTCCTGCGCGAAGGTGTCATCATCCGTGATGTTTACCGAGTAGCCATTGATGCGCACGCGGCTGACGCGCTGGTTCACGCTGCCCGAAACGGACACGATCGATCCGTTCACCGTCTCGCCGTCCTTCGGCGTGGTGATGGTGAGCAATGCGCCCGTCGCCGTGGAGGCCGTGCTGGACGTGGAGTTCGACGTGGGGAACAACTCGCGGCTCTCTTCCACGAACGCCGTGCGATCGCCGCGCTGGTCCAGCGGCGAGCGGTAGTTGTAGAGATCGGTGTTTTCGTATCCCGTCGCGGGGAGGACGAGCTTCTGGCCTTCGCCGATGTAGATGGGGTCCTTGTGGCCCTTCACGGTCACGCCGATGCCCAAGCCGTCGGCTTCGAAGACGTAGACCGATCCGTCGCTGATGACGGTCTCGGTTCCGCTGGGAAGCTGCAGAGTCATAATCGGCGTCGACACGGTGCGGACCACGCTGCCGGTGAAGGAGGAGGCCTCGCGGACGCGCACCCAGACGCTGCCGCCCGGAACGTCGACGATCACCGCTCCGCGCTTCGACGTATCAGTGCTTTCGGTCACCTGCAGCGACGTGGAGCTGTCCATACGGACGACGGTGTCATCGAAGAAGATGAGCGACGCCTTGCCGCCGACGGCCGTTTCGATACTGTCGCCCGTATACAGAGGAACGGTGTCCTGGGCTTTCTGCGGCTCCTCGCCGTCGAGCGACACGTTCACCGACCCGTTACCTTCCACGCGCACGCTCACGGCCGTTCGATCGGAACCCGACGAGAACACGCCGATCCAACTGATGAGGGTGGAACCCACGAAGTACAGCACGACCGCCATCACGATCAGCACAATTGCCTGCGGCAAGATGCGCGGAACCGGTGACGAAGAAGCGATCGAATAGGGACCACGCCGACGGCGTCGACTGCTGAACATAGCTTGGTCGAAAATCGTACGACAGCACTATACGCGACCGCAAGGGAGAGCGGCAGCCCCTCTGGATACCTTCTGTGCTCAGTTCGTGACGCGCTCCACTTCCTCGATGGTCGTCTGCTTCTCGGCGATGAGCTGTGTACCCCACTCTTTCATCGTCCTGTAGCCCTCTTTGCGTGCCTGTGCTTCGATCTCTCCTTCTTCCGCCTGGCGCAAAATCATGTCGCGGATTTCCGGGGAAATCATGAGGAGTTCGGGGAGAACCTGACGGCCGACATAGGTTTCAGGATTGCCCGGATCGTACTCGACGCCCTCGCCGCGGAGGTCCGGGTTGAGCGTGCGCACGAGGCGCTGGGCAAGCACCGCGCGGATGGCCGGCGCGAAGGTGTAGGGGCTCACGCCCATGGAGAGGAGGCGCGGGATGGCTTCGAGCGCGGAGTTCGTGTGCAGGGTGGAGAGCACCAAGTGTCCTGTCAGCGAGGCATCGATGGCGGTTTGGGCCGTCTCAAGGTCGCGGATTTCTCCCACGAGGATGACGTTCGGATCGTGGCGCAGGATGGAACGCAGTCCGCTGGCAAAGGTGTAGCCGTGGTCCGGGTCGATCTCGCTCTGCACCATGCCTTTGATCTCGTATTCGACCGGATCTTCGAGCGTCACGATGTGGCGCTTGGTGCCAACGACGGACGACAACAGCGCGTAGAGCGTCGTCGTCTTACCCGATCCCGTCGGTCCCGTGACGAGGACGAGGCCGTACGGCATCTTCGCCAACTCATGCAGTTGGTCGCTCATTTCCTGCGGGAATCCCAGCTCGGGTAGCGTGACGATGCCGCGTTGCGGGTCGAGAAGGCGCAGGGTGATGCTTTCGCCGAAGCGCGACGGAATCGTCGCCACGCGGACGTTGACGATGCGACCGGGGGCCGTGAACGTGAACTGTCCGTCCTGCGGGATATTGGTGACGTTCAGCTTGAGGTGCGAAATGAATTTCACGCGGCGCAACAGCTGCTCATAATCCGCGAAAGCCATGGTCGGCAACGGTTCGAGCATGCCGTTCAAGCGCACTTCCAAGCGCACGCCTTCTTTTTCGGGCGATACGTGGATATCCGACACTCCCGCCTCCACGCATTTCTGCTCCAACGTCTGCAGAAGCTGTTCCCCGTCCAGGCCTGTGAGGTCCCACGAAATCATCTCAACATTATAGCATATTCGGCTTCCTACTGCTATAGTTGCCGCCTCTAGGCCCTATGGCGCTGCGTTATACGAGATCGAGCACGGAAACCCAGAAAAAGCGCTCTTATGTGCGCCGTATGGCCATTTTGCACGGTTTTCTCCTCATGTGCCTCCTTATCGTGGTGGCACGCTTGATTGATCTACAGATCATCCGTTCGGCAGAGTTCGCGGAGGCGGCGGCGGCCCGTCACAAGAGCAAAGGAGAGATCGAGCTGCAGGCTCGCCGAGGCGAGATCCTTGCCCTCAACAGCAAGAGCGAAGAAACCAGCATCCTCGCCACCAACACCACGCTCGATTTGGTGTACGTCGATCCCCTCTCGGTCGACGATCCGCAGAAGATCGCCGAGACGCTCGCCGACGTGCTCGTCACGCAGCAGATCCATGACGTCTGCAGCAAAGGCGGCGACGATTGCCCGCGCGAGCTGCAGGTGTACTACGCCAACGCCTTCGATCCGCTGGCCCTCGTGCGGAAGGTGCGCGCGCAGAGCGGCACGTTCCTCGAGCCGCTCTCCTCGTACGCCATCGACCCGGAGCACAATCCCCTGCCCATTCCGTTGCTCAGCCAGGTGCGCGCCGAGTTCGCCATCGATATCAAAAACCGCATCGGTGAAAAGCGCGTCACGTTCGTCCCGCTCAAGTACGGGGCGACCAAGCCCGAGCTGAACCAGGTGGGTGGCCTCAATATCACGGGTATCCACGTGGACGTGCGCCAAAATCTCATTTACGCCGATCCCGAGGAAATTACGGCTTCCCGCCGCACCATCGCCCGCGCCATCGGCGCCATCCTGCTTACCGACCCGATCGTCCTCGAGGACCAGCTGCAACAGCGCGATCTGCGCTACGTCCCGATCATGCGCAAAGTGCCGCCCTCCGTCTCGCTGCGCATCAAGGAACTCCAGCTCGCCTCCATCAAGGACGTGTCCGCCAAGCGCGCGCAGGCGGCAACGCGCAAAGACGCCGAAGCCATCCTCGATCCGCTGCGCGGCATCGCCCTGATTCCCGAACACTGGCGCCATTACCCGGATCCGACCATCGCATCCCAGGTGATCGGCTTCCTCAACACGAACCAGGAAGCGCAGTACGGCATCGAACGCACGTACGACTCGATGCTGCGGGGCCACGCCGGACGCATCAGTTCGCTCACCGACCGCGACGGAGGCCAGATCCTCACGTCCGATCAGACGATCGAGAATCCGGAGGATGGTGACAGTGTGGTGCTCACCATCGACCCGTTCATCCAGAAAGAGGTGGAAGCGGACATCGCCGCGGCCGTCGAGAGTACGAAGTCGGATGCCGGCCAGGTGATCGTCGTCGACCCCAACACGGGCCGCATCCTGGCGATGGCGAATGCGCCGCTTTTCAACCGCAATAACTATTCCGGCGTGTACGAGAAAGAGCCGGTCCTCATCAATCCCGAATCCGAAAAGGACATCGCCGTCGAGATCTATGATCCCAAGACCAACCTGCGCGTGTTCAACGGATTCCTGCCGGATGTCTTCTCGCAAGACGGGCGCCAGAAGTTGTCGGAAGGATTGCGCAAAACGCTCGACGATCTGGAGGTGCTCTACGACCTCCACGACTTGGCGCGGTACTTCGTCTACAAAGGCCAGACCATCCGCTACGAGGTGTTCCCCTCGGACATGCCGGGCGTGTGGCTGCGGTACCGCAACGGCGTGGGAGTGGGCGCGTACCTCAACCGCGTGGTGCAGGAAATCTACGAACCGGGATCCGTCATGAAGCCGATCACCATGGCCATCGCTATCGACCAGGGCGAGGTGGTGCCGGAGGATACCTACGACGACAACGGCACGGTGAAAAAGGACGAATACGAAATCGACAACAACGACCACCTGCACTACGGCCATGTCAACATGACGAACTGCCTCGAGTTTTCCATCAACACGTGCATGACGAGCGTCTCCGACAAGCTCGGCAACAAGCTGTTCCACCACGCCCTTGAGCGCTTCGGCTTCGGTCGCATCACGGGCATCGAACTGGAAGACGAAATCACGGGCGAACTCGCACCGTGGCGCCGCTGGAGCAACGTGCAGCTGGCCACCACGGCGTTCGGACAAGGTATTGCCGCCACGCCGTTGCAGATGGTGATGGCGCTCTCCGCGCTCGCCAACGGCGGCAAGCTGATGCATCCGCACATCGTCGACCGCGTCATCAAGAACGACGGCACCGTCGAAGAGACCCAGCCGCAGATGATCGACCAGGTCCTAACGAAAGACTCGTCCGACACCATCACTGCCATGCTGGTCAGCTCCGTGGAACACGGATTCGCGAAGAAGGGGCAGGTCTACGGGTATCGTGTCGCCGGTAAAACGGGAACCAGCCAGATCGCCGGTCCAGGCGGGCGCTACGAAACCGGCACCGGTTCCACGGTCGCGTCATTCTTCGGCTACCCGGTCACGAATCCTCGCTTCCTCGTGCTCATCAAGCTCGACCGTCCGAAGGTGAACGCCGCCCGTCACGGAGCGACGGCCGCCGCTCCGGTCTTCAAACAAATCGCTACCTTCCTGTTTAAGTACTACGGCATCCCGCCGGACTACAACTAATACGGGAGATGTACGATGGTAGTGGGGCGCGGAGTACCGCGTATCTTTTGTCATGGCGTACACTGCCAATCCGTCAACGATCCTGTCTTCCCCTCCCCCATGAATTACAAAGCCCTCGCCGTCCTTGTCATCGCCATCGTGGCCGTCGTCATCGCGTTCAAGCTGATGGTGCCCGGCCGCACGCAGGCCACCGAAGCGTTGCGGGACAATTTGGAAACGTGCGTGCGCCAGTACGAAGCCACCTACGCGGGCACGGGCGAGAAGCTGAGCGTGCGCGCCGCGGAAGTGTCCGCTCGCACCCGCTTGCGACAGTGCGTGGTGGAGGCCGTCGATACGGTCCGCGACATGATCAACTCGTCGCAGGCGTCGATGGCGGCCTCGCGCATGTCCGCGAGTTCCGTGAGCAGTTCGTCGTCGAGCGTGTCGTCTGCAAAGTCCTCGTCGTCCGCGACGTCGCGCATGCCTTCCTCGACCGTGACGCCGTCCGATATGACGGTGCCCTTATAAGGATCGCAAAGAGTTCCTGGGTGCATTGACGAGGTTTTTGGATCAAAAACGACAGTGAATCCGACCGCTACGACGGTGTTATTTCAATTAATCTTCGTCCGGGGCAAGCTGCAGAGTATCGCTATCTGAGGGTTCAGCTTCAGCTAGAGCTAAAGGACCTACATCTTCTGCATCGTCCGCATCCATTTTATCTGCGATAGCTGATTGAGCATGGATAAAAATCTTTATAGCTTTGTTGGTTAGATTCAATAATTGCTCACCTTCGGGTTTGCCAAGATTTCTACCTATTTCATCACAAATGTCCTTATAACTTTTCATAATCTCAAATAATTCAAAGTCGATTGCATCAGCAATCATCTCAACTTTAAGTCCGCAGCTTTTCGCTTCAAGATAATCGATGCAATAACCATGATCCGGGTATCCAGTCACAAGTTTTTCAGCAATTTCCTTAATCCTGGCAGGCTTTTCCGTCACAAGCATTCTTGCCTGCATTAATTTTCCTAAATAGTCCTTACTGGTTTCGAGCGATTTAAGAAGCTCACCCAGTATCAGAGGCTCCGGAAGTTTGTCAGCAAGAATGGAAACTATTTCGTTGTGCCCCTGAGCAGATTCTTTATGAAGCATTTCAAACATGTGCTTAATCGCCAAAGGACTAAAGCGTGTCCTGTTGTATTTATCTTTGCCCTCGGGTTGCTTGTTCTTGATTTGAGGGTCAACCGGGCCAAGTGCCGAGATATCTGAAAAAATTATTTTATCTCCTGCACAGGCAATAATCGTCGCTGCGCTTTTTGCTTCTCTCAACACATAGATAACCAATTCCTTAGCATATGCCTGAAGAATTCGACCCACATGAAAAGCAGAGTGGGCGTCGCCACCGTAGGAATAAAGAAGCACGTTGAGTTTATCGACCTTTCCTAAAATTTTAAGATTGATCAGAGTATCAAACAAAATATTTTCATTAATGTTTTCAAATGGGCTCACCATTAGTGGATAAATGACACCATCGGGCTGAACAGTTTTAAAAACATTAAGTGAATTTTTGAATTGCTCAACCAGATGTGCCATTGATGATTGCTGATCCGATGTAGTCATCAAAGTTAAGCTTACTTCACCGTCACCGACTTCGCCAGGTTCCTTGGCATATCCGGATCCTTCCCGCGCTTCACGGCGAGGAAGTACGCGAGCACCTGAATCGGAATGATGTTCACGATCGGTTGGGCCGTGCCGACTTCCGGCACCTTCAGCCACTCAGAGAAGACTTCGTTGTTCTCCGGGGCGACTCCCACCACGAACGCTCCGCGGGCGCGCAGCTGCACCACGTTGCTGATCATGTCGTTGAAGACTTCGTCGTGGCCCATCAGTGCGATGCACGGGGTTCCTTCTTCGATGAGGGCGATGGGGCCGTGCTTCAGCTCGCCGCCGGCGAATCCTTCGGCGTGGATGTAGCTCACCTCCGTCACCTTGATGGCGCTCTCGAGGGCCATCGGGTAGTTCCAGCTCTTGCCGATGATGTAGAGGTCCTCCTTCTCCTTCATCTTCTCCGCCAGCTTCGTGATGCGCTCGACGTAGCGGGGGTTGAGCATGTCGTTGATCTTCGATGCGGTCTCCAGCAGCAGCGTCTTTCCCTCCTGTAGCTTGTCGGCCAATGCGTGGGCGACGAGGAGGAGGACGGCGAGTTGTCCCGTCAGCGCCTTCGTTGATGCGACGGCGCGCTCCGGTCCGGCATTGATGTGCAGCGTGTAGTCCGATGCGCGCTCGATGCTGCTGCCCTGCGTGTTCACAATGGAGAGCACCTTCGCGCCTTTGCTTTTGGCCACCTTTATGGCCTCCAGCACGTCGGCGGTCTCGCCGCTTTGCGAGACGGCGATCAGCAGGCTCTCGGGCTTGAGGAAGTGGTGGTACACCGTGAACTCGCTCGCGGGAGCGAAGTTGACGTGCTTCTGTGCGACGACGGAGAAGAAGTACTCGGCGGCCATGCAGGCCTTGGCGGCCGTGCCGCAGCCGACGAGGAACGTACCCTTGGCCTCGTTGATGGCCTTGGCGAGCGTCATGATTTCGTCTTCGTTCTGGTTGATTGCGCGCGCCACGCTCTCCTTCTGATCCATGATTTCCTTGAGCATGTAGTGCTCGAAGCTTCCCTTATCGGTTTCCTCGGCCTTCACCGTCAGTTCGATCTCGCGCTTCTCGCGCTCTTCACCCGTCTCGATGTCGGAGAAGATGATGGTCTTGCCGTCGGTCACCGCCATTTCGCCGTCGTCGATGTACTGCACGACGTTCGTGTACTTGATGAAGGCGGGCGTGTCGGATCCGACGAAGTAGCCCATGTCCTTGTTGACGCCGATGATGAGCGGCGAGCCCGTGCGGGCGGCGACGATGGTGTTGCTGCCCGTGTGCATCGCGAGGATCGCGTAGCGACCCGTGAAGCGCTGGCAGGCCAAGCGAACGGCCTGGGCGAAGTCGCCCGTGCTCTTCAAATTCTCCTCAATAAGGTGCGGGATGATCTCGGTGTCGGTCTCCGAGAGGAACGAGTGGCCCTTGGCCTTCAGCTCCTCGCGCAACTCCTGGTAGTTCTCGACGATGCCGTTGTGGACGACGGCGATGGTCTTGTCGCAGCTTAAGTGCGGGTGCGCGTTGGCGCGCGTCACGCCGCCGTGCGTGGCCCAGCGGGTGTGGCCGATGGCGATGGGGCAATCGTTGCCCCACGCGCTTGCGTCGACGTTGCTGATTTTGCCCGTCTCCTTCTGCAGCTCGATGGTCCCGGCATCATTTTTCCAGGCGATGCCCCACGAGTCGTAGCCGCGATATTCGAGTTTCTTTAATCCGTCCACGGTCATAGAACCGGCTGCCTGCCGGGTGCCGACGTATCCGAAGATTCCACACATGCGCGGTATTGTAGTGAACGAGCGATATTGGTCAATCAACTTGTCACACCCCATTCCTGAGGGTCCCGCTGGTGGCTTTTGGGCCAAACCATGCCTTGACTCCTCCCCTCCCCTGCCGTACCTTCCCTCCACTTTCCTATGCCTCTCACTCAGTCAGCCATCAAGCGCGCCCGCCAGAACGCCGTTCGCCGCGAGCGCATCCAGCCGTACAACACCCGCATGAAGACGGCTATCCGCAAGTTCTCCGACGCCGTGAAGGCCGGAAAGACGAGCGATGCCCAGGGCATGCTCGCCTCCGTCTACAAGAGCATCGACATGGCGGCCAAGAAGGGCCTGATCCATGCGAGCAACGCGTCGCGCAAGAAGTCGCGCATGGCGCGCATGCTCGGAAAGAAGTAAGCATGACCATCCTGGCGCTCGATATCGGTGAGCGCAGAACGGGAGCGGCGTTTTTTCATGATGCTGTGGGTTTCCCCATCCCGCTCGACACCATTGAGTGCGAAGAGACCGAGCAGATCGTTCCTGCCGTCGAGGCTTTGGCCCAAGACCGCAGTGCCGAGGAGTTGGTCGTGGGTCTTCCCCTGCTTCCGTCCGGCGACGAAGGGGCGCAGGCGAAGTTCGTTCTTGCGTGCGTCGAGGCTCTCCGCTCGCACGGCTGGACGGTGCACACGCTCGATGAGCGATACACCTCGACGAAGGATAAACACGTCGATGGCGATGCCCATGCAGCGCTCCAAATCCTCCGCACATTCTTGGACCGCAGGGCTATTGACAAGTAGTAAAAATGCTTTAAATTAGCATAGTTCGGTAGAGAAAAAGTTGGTTTGGTTGTCAGAATATCAGGAAACAATAACCCCTGAGATTCGTCCATCCAAACCGTTGTGCGTTCTTTTTCTTCTGTCAATGTTCTGGTAGAACGAGGGTTGCTTCCTCTCCCCTCTTCCTCTCTGCTCATATGTCCCCCCAGCCTTCCACGAGTTCCGCGCAAGCAACTACGGCAGCACCTAAGCTGTCCGTCAACTTGCAGTCGCTGCTCGACGACCTGTTTCTCGTTTTGACCGAGAAGGAGGCGCTGGTCATTAAGAAGCGCTTCGCCCTTCAGGGACAGAGCAAGCAGACCCTGGAGAAGATCGGCAAGCATTTTAAGGTCACACGCGAGCGCATCCGTCAAATCGAGAGCATCGCGCTCAGCAAACTCCGCCGCACGGTCCGCACCACCCGTCTGAATGAGGTGAATGAGATGGCCAAGGGTGTGCTTCGCATGTTCGGTGGCGTGATGCGCGAGGACGCCCTCATCACCCAGGTCCTCAAGCGCACGGCCAACAGCAGCGAGCTCGACGGAGCCGTGCTGCGCCTCTCCTTTGCCATTGATAACGAGATGGCCTCTTCCGGCCACAGCGGCACCTTCGTGCCGTTCTGGCGCCTCGAGAGCCTCGCGATGGAGGATATCTCCTTGCTCGTCGAGAGCGGCGTGAAGATCCTCAAGAAGCGCAAGAGCTGCATGTCCGAGGATGAACTCATCTCCGGCGTCCAGGCCCTCAACCTCTTCAAAGACCGAATCCCTTCCCGCGAATTGATCTCCAGCAGCCTCACCATCGATGAGCGTCTTCGCGAAATCGACGAGGGTTGGGGTCTCACCGAATGGCGCTTCGTCCGCCCGCGCTCCATCCGCGACAAGGTCGAGATCATCCTGCGCAAAGCCGGCCAGCCGCTGCACTTCATGGATATCGCCAATCGCATCCGCGAGGCCTCCTTCGACCACAAGAACGTCACGGTCCAGGCCGTGCACAACGAGCTCATCCGCTACCCGCAGTTCGTTCTCGTGGGTCGCGGCCTCTACGCCCTCAAGGAGTGGGGCTACGAGCCGGGCACCGTTGCCGACGTCATCGAGAAGATCCTCGCCGAGAAGGGGCCTCTCTCCAAGCGCGAGATCATCGCCGAGGTCGCCAAGCAGCGCACGGTGAAGGTCGGAACGATCTCCCTCAACCTCCAGAAGATGCCGTACTTCGTCCGTGTTGGACGCGCCGTGTACGCCTTCGACTCGAGCAAGAAGTAATCGTCCCCCACACTGCAATCAAAAGCCGTCCGAAAGGGCGGCTTTTTCGTATTGCGTTCTCTTGATCCGGCAGCACAATGGCGACATGCCTCGCCGCCTCCTCCTGATCGGAATCGTGATCGTCCTGTTCCTCGTTGTTTCACGCCTCGCTTCGTGCGGACGCGGAGGATCTGTGGAATTGCCCAAGGGCGAGCAGACGTTTACCGGCGTACTCACGCGCGCGGAGATCGCCCGCGGACGCCGCGGCACGCACTTCCTCACGCTGGCGGACGGCTCGAAGTGCTGCCTCGTGGAGAGTTCCACGGTCAACCTGCGCGACTTGGAGGGTGTCAGCGCTACCTTCAAGGGGACATTTGTTGCGAATATCGATCCCCAGTATCTCCCCGTCCTCGTCGTCACCGCCGCAACGGCCAAGGGTCTCTCGACCCGCGACGACGCGCTGCAGTCCGTCGGGGTCCATGTCAGCGTGCCGGACGATTGGCAGCTCAAGCTGGAAGACAAGAAAGCCGTTTACGCGTTGTCCGGCGTGACTATCATGACCGTCGCGCTCGAGCCCAAGCAGGACATTCCGCAAGGCAACAGCATCGGTGTCGGCACCAAGATCGGCGTGCGCACCGAAGACGCGCTCACCGGCGAGCAGGTGACGTATCTCGCCTACAACGGCGGGACTCTCGTGCTGCGCTATCTGCCTATCAAGGGCGTCGACCTGGAGGCGAAGTATCGCCGCGTGGTGAACACGGTGAAGTTCGATGTGACGTCGACCACGCTTCCGACCACCGGCAGCGGCAATGCCGCCGGCCGTTCCTGCGGAGGTATCGCTGGATTCGTCTGTCCGGAGGGCTATCTGTGCCAAGTCTCCGGCGGGCTCGAAAACAGCACAGGAAGCTGCGTTCCGGTTGGCTCCTGAAAAACGGGTGTACGATAATACACCATAAGTTCACGCTGAAACGCAACAGCACTTCTTTGACGTGCGTCTGTCCATGGTCGATAGTGGGTGTACGTTCGTTTACCTCCCTTTCTCCGTTCCCCTCCCCTACCATGGCTAAAGCCTCCTCTTCTTCTTCCACCATCATGACCGAATCCGATACCGTGAAATCCAAGAAAGCCGATCCCAAAGCCGAAGCGATCAAAGCCGCTCTCGCACAGATCAAAAAGCAGTACGGCGATGGCGCCATCATGGAAATGAGCGAGCGTGACGCCGTGCACATCGACCGCTTCTCCTCGGGCTCCCTCTCGCTCGATCTCGCTCTCGGCGGCGGCATCCCCCGCGGACGCATCATCGAGATCTACGGCCCGGAATCGTCCGGTAAGACCACCATTTCTCTGCATGCCATCGCGGAAATCCAGAGGTCAGGCGGAAAAGCCGCCTTCATCGACGCGGAGCACGCGCTCGACCTCCAATACGCCAAGAAGATCGGCGTCGACATCGACACGCTCCTCGTCTCGCAGCCGGATGACGGCGAGCAGGCGCTCGAGATCACCGAAACGCTCGTGCGTTCCGGCGCCGTCGACCTCATCGTCGTCGATTCCGTCGCCGCACTCACTCCCCGTGCCGAAATCGAAGGCACCATGGGCGACTCGCACATGGGCCTGCAGGCGCGCCTGATGAGCCAGGCGCTGCGCAAGTTGACCGCGATCGTCAGTAAGACGAGCTGCTCGGTGATTTTCATCAATCAGCTGCGCATGAAGATCGGCGTGATGTTCGGCAACCCCGAGACCACGACCGGCGGCAACGGACTGAAGGTCTGCGCCTCCGGCCGCATCGACATCCGCCGCATCGACAAGATCCTCGAGAAGGCCGCAACGCCCGAGCAGGAAGGCCAGGAAATCGTCGGAAACCGCGTGCGCTGCAAAGTCGTGAAGAACAAGACCGCTCCCCCCTTCCGACAGGCGGAATTCGACATTCTCTACGCCAAGGGCGTCAGCCGCACGGGCGACATTCTCGATCTCGGCCTGCGTCTCGGTATCCTCGAGAAGTCCGGTGCGTACTTCCGCTTCGGCGAGGACACCATCGGCCAGGGTCGTGAGCAGGCCCGCCAGTACCTCGAGCAGAACCCGGACATCGCCGACGGCATCGAGAAGCAGATTGTCGATCGCATGCAAAACGCAGCCTAAGCCATGGCGGAATTGCGCGAACTCCTCAACGAACGCGGCTGGCGCGTCACGGTGGATTCCGCCCCCCTCCCCGACGGTCGGGTGAAGGAGGAGCTGCGGATCCACCGCGCCGACAGCGTTCAGGTGATCGCCATCCCGTCACCCGGGCGGATTCTCCTCATTCGGGAATACCGCCCGTTTTTGGGCCAGTACGTCTGGATGTTGCCCAGCGGGAAGGCGGATAAGCCCGAAGATGTGGACTTGGCGCTGGCGGCGCAACGCGAACTTCGTGAAGAAACCGGATTTCGTGCCGATCACCTCGAACATTTTCACACCTGCTTCTACTCGGAGTCGTTCGTCTTCAAGAACCATATCTACATCGGACGCGATCTTGTCAAAGATCCCCTGCCCCAAGACGACTCGGAGTTGATCGAAGTGCATGAAATGGCGTTGGAAGAGGCTATGGACATCATCAACGCACAGACGCCGACGCACGTCCTCAGCGGGTATGCACTGCTGAAGTTTGCACAGTCTCTCCACAAATAATCCGGAAGTTTTCCACAGTGTATCCACTGGTATGTGCCGGGCATGCAGTGCAGAATGAAGGGCCCCTCCCCCTGTTTTGATGTCGCTTCTCGAAGCACCACCGCATTCGCCCGAAGCCGAGCGTACGGTGCTAGGAGCGCTTTTGCTTGATCCGGAAGCCATTATCAAGATTTCGGACTTCCTCAAGCCGGAGGATTTTTACGATCCGACGTACCGCATCGTGTTCCAGGCGGTGTTCGATCTCTATCAACAGCACGAGCCGATCGATTTCGTGACGGTCGCGAACAAACTCTCCGACGTGAAAAAGATCCAGGAGATCGGCGGCAGCGCCTTCCTTGCCGATCTGGCCTCGTCGATCCCCACGTCGTCACACATCTACCAGTACGGACAGATCGTCAAAGCGAAGGCTGTTCATCGCAACATCATCGATGCAGGCCGGAAGATCACAGGTCTTGGGTACGAAGTCGATCGCCCGGTACCAGAGCTGCTCGACGAAGTGGAAAAGACGATCTTCTCCATCACGAATGCGTTTTTGAAGGACAAGTTCATCCATGTGCGCGAGATTCTCGACGCGCGCTACGAAAAGTTTGCGGAATTGCACGAGGCGAAGGATGACAATCTTGTGAAGGGCGTGCCGAGCGGGTTCCACTCCATTGATATCAAGACGTCCGGGTTCCAGCCGAGCGATCTCGTGATCATCGCCGCCCGTCCGTCCATGGGAAAGACGGCTTTTGCTCTGAATATTGCGCAAAACTCGGCCATCAAGTATCGCAAGACCGTCGGCATCTTCTCGCTGGAAATGAGCAAGGAGCAGTTGGTTGACCGCCTCTTCGCGTCGATGCTCGGCGTGGATTCCTGGAAACTCCAGCGCGGCAAACTCGACGACAGCGACTTCCAGAACATGGGGCCGATCATGGACGAGTTGGCGAAGGCGAACATCTTCATCGACGATTCCGTGGTGTCCTCCATTCCCGAATTCCGTACGAAGGCCCGCCGCCTGCAGATGGAACACGGCCTCGACCTGATCATCGTCGACTACTTGCAGCTGATGAGTACGGGCAACGCCAGCTACGCGGGCAACCGCGTGCAGGAAATCTCGGAAATCTCCCGTGCGCTCAAGCAGATCGCCCGCGAACTGCGCGTACCGGTCATCGCGCTCTCGCAGCTTTCTCGCGCCGTGGAGACGCGCCCCGGAAACATTCCCCAGCTCTCCGACCTGCGCGACTCCGGATCCATCGAACAAGACGCGGACATGGTCTTCATGATGTATCGCGAGGATTACTACGAAGAAGACAGCAGCCGTCCCGGCGCCACGGACATCTACATCCGCAAGCACCGCAACGGACCCACGGGACGCGTGGAGCTCATGTTCAAGAAGGAACAGATGCGTTTCTACGATATCGACAAGTCCCACGGCGGCGCCTAAGCTTTCGACATGTTCGACACACTGCCGCCCCGTCCGGAGATTCCTCTCCTGGCCATTCTTGGTTACGCCGTTTTCGCGTTCGGAATCGCCTTGGCCTTCACGCCGTGGTTTGTTTCCTTCCTGCGCTTCAACAAAGTCGGCAAGCAATTGCGCGTCCAGACCATCGACGGAAAGGACCCGACCGTGTTCCGGCAGTACCATGAGAACAAACACGGCACCCCGACGATGGGCGGAATCCTCATCTGGGGATCGATGCTCATAACGATCGCCGTGTCGCGCCTCTTCTCATACCTCGGCATCGTCGAACACTCGCTCCTGCAGCGCGGTCAGGTGTATTTGCCGCTGATGATGCTTGTCGGTTTGGGTCTCCTCGGCGCGGTCGACGATTACCTCAATATTCGCGGCGTGGGAAAAAAGGCGGGATTGAACGCACTGCCGAAGATCGCTTCGTTGCTCATCATCAGCTTGCTCGGAGGCTTGTGGTTCTACTTCAAGCTGGACATCGATTCCATCCACATTCCCTACTACGGAAAGATCTTCCTCGGCGTGTGGTACATCCCGCTATTCATGTTCATCATTACGGGAACGGCGAACGCGGTGAACTTCACCGACGGATTGGATGGACTCGCGGGCGGACTCCTCGTGATCTCCTTTGGCGCGTTCGGCATCATTGCGTATCTCACGGGCCTCTACATCCTGTGCGCGTTCTGCGCCGTTGCCGTCGGGGCCATCGCCGCTTTCCTGTGGCACAACGTTCCCCCGGCCATTTTCTTCATGGGCGACACCGGTTCGCTCGCCTTGGGAGGAGCGCTCGGCGTCATAGCGCTTATGACCGACCAGGTGCTGGTTTTGCCCCTCATCGGCATCGTTTACGTGATTGAAATGCTGTCGGTCATCATCCAGCTGAGCAGCAAGAAACTGCGCGGCGGGAAAAAGGTTTTCATCGCCGCTCCGATCCATCACCACTTCGAAGCGCTCGGTTGGGGTGAAAGCAAAGTGACCATGCGCATGTGGATCCTCGGCGCATTCTGCGCGGGGCTCGGCGTGATCGTCGCGATCACGGGCAACGCGATGGTGCTTTAATCCCAGAAAGCCTCGTTGAGGGCTTTCGGCAGCACGTCGTCGAGCGTGGCGTTTCCGCGCACCTCCGGCACTTTTCCTTCGATCTTAAACAGCTTCTTCATCGAGCGGTACGTTCCCCACGGGTAGTAGCGGACACGCGGCTTGCGCATGGGCCGGCCACCGCGTTTGCCCTTGTCTTTCGGGTTGGCACTCGCCTTCTCCTTGCCGTCGTCATCGTCCTCCTCGACGACCTTCGACGGCCGTTCGAGGGACTTGGGACGTCCGGTGTTGCTCCATTCCACGCGGCCCACGACCGTGCGCGATTCCGGATCGACGTACACCAAATCATCGTCCTTATAGGGGCCGTTCGCCGAAGGGGCAGGAGCGTCGGTGGAAGGAGGAACTACGTCGTCCATGCAGGAAGTATAGCAGGCTCACGCTGCCGAATGGCTGCATTTTTCAGCGCAGATGGTGCTCTTCCGCCTTCGGAGCGGGCGGAGGAGGAGGCGGGGGCGGGGGCGGTACGCGCGAATCTTTCTCCTGCACGACGACCTGCGGATCCTCCGGATGGTGGAAGAACTCGCGTACTTCGCTGCGGCGCTGTTCCTGCCACTGCAGGAATGCGTAGAGCGCGGTGATGAGGCTGCCGATAATCGTGACGTACAGTCCGAAACGCACTTCGATGCGCGTGAATTCCAGGGTCACTTTCGTGAGAACCGAGAGCGACGCAAGAGCCAGAATGGCCGCCTGGCACGCACACACCAATCGCACCATGTGAATGTATTTGCGCTTGATGATGATCGGGCCTCCCGCCAAGGGAACCACGGTGACGGCCAAAATGAACAGGTGCAGCAGGAGGACGGCCAAGCCGAGGAACGACGTGAAAAATCCCAGTCCCGTGTACGTCACGTCCTCCCCTCCCAGCCATTCGCCGGACATCCATGGCAGAAACACGCCGATGGCGGTCACGAGGGCGCCTCCGTTGAGAATGCGTTCCTCCAGTTCCAAGAGCGACAGCGCTCGCTGCAAACGATTCAGCATGGACCCGATCGTAGCAGAACAAGCGCTCTTGCAGTAGACTGCGCGCATGCATTTGGCCATTGACGTACGCGAGGCATGCAACGCCGAGCGAACGGGGAAAGGGCAATGGACGTACGGCTTCGTGAGTGAGTTACTGAAGCGCAATCTCACTCTGACGCTCTGCACCAACGCGCCGCTGCCGGACGAGTGGTCGTCCGCGGTGTCGGAAAAGGGTGTCCGCGTGCTTTCCCCTCAAAAGCATGGATTCCGTTGGCACATCGCTGTTGCGCGATTGCTGCAGCGCAGCACGGGCGTGGATGCGTACGTGAGCCCGACGAGTTACATCGTTCCGTCCATCGCCTCGATGCGCGTGCCTTCCATTCCCATCGTGCACGACCTCATCGCTTTCCGCGGCGAACACCACGATCCGCGAGCGACGTTTATCGAGCGGCTCACGCTCAAACGTGCCTGCAGGAATGCTTTGCACGTTTGTACGGTGAGCGAGACGACGCGTGACGACCTTCTCTTGCGGTATCCAGTGCTCACGTCGAAGAGCGTGACGGCGATTTATTCCGGACCGACCAGGGTGGCCCCCCATAATGCCACGCCGGACGGACGGACGATCCTCTGTGTCGGCACCCTGTGTCCGCGCAAAAACCAACTTCGTCTCATTCGCGCCTATGCATCGCTCGATGCCGCTACGAGAAAAAAGTGGCGCTTGGTGTTGGCGGGAGGACGCGGGTGGTTTGATGACGAAATCGTCGCGTTGGCTGCCGCCACTGCCGGCGTTGAGTGGATGGATTACGTGAGGGGTGACGCACTGTCGATTCTTTTCCAGAACGCGACCATTTTCGCCTTGCCGTCTCTGTATGAGGGATTCGGCCTACCCGTGCTCGATGCCATGCAGCACGGCGTGCCGGTCCTCACGTCAAACCGCGGAAGTCTGGCGGAGGTGGCCAAAGATGCGTCGATGGTGGTTGATCCCGAGAGTGTTTCGGCGATTGCCGAGGGCCTGCATCAGCTGATCAACGACGAGCATTTGCGCGAAAAGCTTCGCGAAAAGGGTCGTGAGAAGGCAAAAGACTATTCGTGGAAGCGTACGGTCGATCTTTTCCTGTCCGTTCCGGCACTCGTCCGTTGATGAAACTCAAGTACAAGCACATCGGCCTCACGGTGAAGACCGGCCTCAGCCACAAAGACGAGGTGGTGCAGCAGATCATCCGCGTCGTCGAGAAAGCCGGCGCGCATCTGTGTGTCGATGCGAGACGCTGCAAAAATCTGCCGAGCGCCGATAATCTTCCGCGCTACGACAATACCGACGACATCGATTTGCTCATCGTCGTCGGCGGCGACGGCACGATTCTGCGCGCCGTGCGCGAGCTGACCAATCGCGAAGTGCCGATTCTCGGCGTGAACCGAGGGAATATCGGCTTCCTGTCCGAAGTGCATTTTGAAGAGGCGGCCGACGTGATTCCGTTGCTGCTTAAGGGTGACGCCGTCATCGAGCAGCGCTCTCTCTTGCATATCGACGTCGTACGCGACGGGAAAAAAATCCACAGCGGTCTCGTACTGAACGAAGCCGTTATCGCGCAGGGCTCCATTGCCCGTTTGCTGTACTTGCGCGCGTCCATCGACGATGAACCGCTCACCACCTTCCGGTCTGACGGACTCATTATCGCGACCCCGACGGGTTCCACGGCTTATTCGCTGGCGGCAGGAGGACCGATCGTCCATCCATTGCTTTCGGCGGTCATCCTCACGCCGCTCAATCCGTACAGTTTCAGCCAAAAACCGCTCGTCATTCCTGCGACGCAAACGATCGACGTGCAAGTTGCCCCGAAAAGCGGGTCGTCGATCGACACCGACGTGAATCTCACACTCGACGGGCAAACCGTCATCGGTCTTGAGCCGCGCGACATCATCAGAGCGCACAGCAAGCCGCACGCCATTAAATTCCTGCGACGGAAAAAAGACGCGTATTTCGCCACACTTCGAAGCAAGTTGCGTTGGGGCGAGAGCGAGAAGTAAGTCACTTTACCGCGTGTTCCGGGCGGCACTCGATGACCCACCCGACGCAATAGGGGTGCATCGTTGCTTGTTCCACGAGGGCGCGCACGAGATCGCCGCCGTCTTCCCCGCCAAAGAGCGCCTGTCTGGGTTCGAAGGTCGTGTCCCCGGCGAGCTTGAAGGTGGTCGGGACGTAGGGCGGATTGGAGACGAGCAGAAAAGGATCACGTATGCCTTTCACCGGTTCTAGCAGCGAGCCAACGCGCAATTCGACGAGATCGCGGAGAGCGTGTGCCTCGATATTCTTTTGCGCGATGTTCAGCGCCGCATCGCTCACGTCCGTAGCAATGACGGGAAGGTGCGTTTTGTCTGCAAGCGCGCATGCGATGATGCCGCTGCCGGTTCCGACATCAACGATGCGCGTCGCCTTTTCGTTGTGTTGCGCGTGCACCCACACGACAACCGAGGGTTCGACGTCGCGCACGACGTCTGACGGATGTCGCAGATAGGCAATGGCCTCTTCCACGAGCGCCTCGGTCGACGGACGCGGAATCAGCACCGAGGAATCCACGAAAAATGTAGTGCCGTAAAATTCCTTCTGCCCCACGATGTACGCGACGGGTTCGCCCTTCTCGCGTCGCGCGCGGTACGCGCAGAATCGTCTTTCTTCTTCCTCGGACAGCTCTTGCTCGGGATGGGCGAACAACCGCGTCCGGTCGCACTGCAGGACGCATGCGAGAAGGATTTCGCTGTCGGTAGGCGCAAGAGGGCCTTTGAGTGCGTCGCAGACGCGCATGGCGCTATGATACCCGTATGCCGCGCATCGTCATCGACTGTCGATTCGCCGGGCTCCACGCGGGTCTGGGGCGCTACACGCGTTCGATGGCTCGTGCCTTGGTGGAGCGCCGCGGAGCCGAGTACGTCTTGCTGGTTCGCAGCGAAAAAGAGGAATGGCTCAAAGGACTGGAAGTCACCGTCGTCCCTGCGGATATCCCCCATTACAGCCTCGCGGAACAATTGCGTTTGCCCGGAGTGCTTCTGTCCACCAAAGCGGACCTCCTCTTTTCCCCGCATTTCAACGTTCCGTTCTTCTGCCCGCTCCCGGCGGTCGTTACCGTGCACGATCTCATCCTTCATCGCTATCCGAATGCCGCGTCGCCCCTTAAGCGAGCGGCGTACCGTTTGCTAATGCAGCGCGCCGTTTCCTCGGCTCGCGCCGTGGTTGCTGTCACGCCGTTCGTCGCGCGCGAGATTGAGCAGGAGTACGGAACGAACGTCGCGCGCCGCGTCCATGTCATCGGTGAAGGCGTGGAAGCGCACTTTCAACCGCAGACCGATTCCGTCATTTCTGCGTTGCGCGCGAAACATGATTTGCCCGCTCGGTATTTCGTGTACGTCGGAAATGCCAAACAGCACAAAAACGTCGCTCTTCTTCTTTCTGCTGTTTCGTCCCTGAACGGCGGCGCCTTCCTCGCGGTAGTGGGTGGAGGAAAAGAATTCGATGCCGTCACTCTGCCACCCAACGCGCGGCTGCTTCGTGACGTCGCCGACCAGGAACTGCCCGCCCTGTATTCGGGTGCCGTCGCTTGCGTCACCGCATCGGCGTACGAGGGTTTTTGTCTTCCGCTCGTCGAGGCTCTTGCCTGCGGCTGTCCCGTCATCGCACCGCGGCAATCCGCGATCCCCGATGTCATCGCCGACGATTCGCACGCGCGTTTCTTGGAGGCAATCACGCACGACGCGTTGATGCAGGCGCTTAGAAATCCGCCCGTTGATCGCACGCCCGTGCGTCGGTGGGAATGGCAGGCGGCAGCGGAGCAATTGGAGGCACTGCTTCTCGCTCAGGTGTAAAAAGAGGACGGTTGCCCGTCCTCCTTTTGTTCGTACTGTGATGGTTTATCAGTCGGCGAGGTTCACCGTGGTTGCGATCGGGTCGGTGAGCGAGGCCTGTCCGGTCACGCCGCTGAGCGTGACGGTGAAGTTCTTGTCGGTGCTTACCACCGCGGATGTATTGAGGGCGATGGTGATGTCCTTGGAGGACTCTCCCGCAAGGAAGGTCAGCGTGCCTGCAGAAGCGCTGTACTCCGTTCCGGAGTGCGCGGTGTTGTCCGCCGTCGTGTAGTTGACGGTTACGGACCCCTGCGCTCCGCCGACGCGCTGTACCGTGACGACCACTTTGCCAGCCGTGCGATGACCGGTGTAGGACGCTGCGCTGAACTTGAATGCGCCTGAACCGAAGGCTTGCACTTCATCATCCATGATCGTGAGGACCGCCGTGTTCGGCGAGGCCGCGACGGCTCCGCCAGAAGGATTGCTCAACGTGAGCGTGACGGTCTTATGTCCGTCGGCGCTTTCGTTGTTGATCGGCGTCACGGTGAATGTCTTCGATGTTTCGCCGTTGGCGAAGGAGAGCGTTCCGTTGGCCGTGACGTAGTTGGAATTGGTCGCGGAACCGTTGCTCGTTGCGTAGTTGATGGATACCGCGCCGGCGCTTCCGTTGGTGCGGACGACTGTGATCGTCACGGAGCCGCTCTTCTCGCCGATCGAGTACGCGGTGGCGTTGAAGCCGAGCGTTCCAGCTGCGCCCGCGGAGACGGACGACGACGAAGACGTGAACACGCTGCTGCTCGAGGAGCTCGTGCTGGATCCGCCTTCGTTATCGGTAATGTTGATCGTGGTGACGTACGGATCCGCGATGATTGCTCCGTTCGTGGGATTGCGCAGAACCACGGTGACAGTGCGAGGCCCGTCGGCGCTTGCGTCATCGGTGATGGGCACAGTGAACGTCTTGCTGCTCTCGCCGCTCAAGAAGTCGAGCGTCGCGGTGGTGGCCGGGTAATCGGTTCCGGCGATGGCCGTTCCGCCGGTCATTGTGTAGGTCACCGATACGGCGCCGGCTTTGCCGCCCGTGCGGACGATCGTAAGGCTGGCCGAACCGGCGTTCTCATTCACCGTATATCCTCCGGCAGTGAAGCGGATGGCGCCCTGGGGCGGGATGGACGCGATGCTCGAAGAACTACTGCTTGAGCTGCTGGAAGACGAACTCGACGAGCTGCGGCTGGAGCTCCTGCTCGACGACGAGCTGACGGAGTCGCCGTTGATGTATCGGTCGAACATCACCGCGAGTTGTTCGCGCGTGACGTAATCATCTTTACCGAACCGTCCGTCGGCATATCCGTGGATGATGCCGAGTTCGTACATGCGACCGATGGCTGCATCACCGAAGGTCGTCGAGGGCACATCCGGGAAAATGGCGGAACCACGAAGCGCCGCCGAGGCGAAGTTCATACCGGTCGCGCCAAGCGCCATTCCGACCGTGAGGGCGGCGACGACGGTGCGCGTGAACCGAATTTTCGTAAAAGGAAGCATACGTAGTGGGAAAGGGAATGCGCTGAGTATTACGTTCGCGCCAGAAGCCATGCAATAGACAACACCGTAAAATCGTGCGTCGTTCCGTGTCTCGCGTTGTCCTTCCTTGTACACTCGAACTATCGAGCGTCTGAATACTCTCCTCCCCCGGGTTTTGGCCAAGCGCGGTTTGAAAGTGCACGCGCAGTCGGCACTTGTCGTGTTGCTTGCCCAGCGCTGGCTCGAAGAACAGGCCCCGGCAATCGCCGAAGCGGTCAGCGTCCGTACCTTTAAAGACGGGGTGCTCACAATCAACTGCGCCCATTCGATCGCTTTGCACGAAATCGCCCAATTGCGCACGAATCTGACGGTCTATTTGGAGCGAGAATGCCCCAAAGGAGGGGTCAAAGACATCCGGGTGAGCCGTCCGGACTAAAAAAACGGCTTGCACGCCTTCGGAGCTATCCCTACACTGCCGTCCCACATGCTCGTCATTCGCCTCCAGCGCACCGGCCGCAGCAACCTCGCGACGTACAGACTCGTCGTCGCCGAGAAAGCTCGCCCCGTCAAAGGAAAGTTCAACGAAATCGTCGGACACTATCTGCCGCAGCAGAATCCGGTGGTTCTCCAGTTCAAGGAGGATCGCATTTCGCACTGGATGAGCAAGGGTGCAAAGCCGAGCGATACGGTCGCCCGTCTGCTCAAGAAGGCCGGCGTGAAGGGTATGGAGCCCCATATCCAACGGTACGCCAAGCAGAAGTCGAAGAACCCAGAGGAGGAGGCTCCGGCTGCTCCAGCAGCAGCTCCGGCCCCCGCCGCCCCCGCTCCGGCTGCCGAGGCTGCGCCCGCAGCCTGATGACAAGGCCCCCCGCATGGGGTATCCTCCAGCACACATGTCTAGCCAGCCCAGCGACGCTACACCGGGACTCGCGTTCCTTCGGTACGTACTTGAATCGATCGTGGAAGACCACGGCGATTTGGCCATTGAGTCCAAAATCGATGAACTCGGCGTGCTTCTCACGGTCAAAGTGAGTGAGCGCGATATGGGTAAGCTCATCGGCAAAGGAGGCCAGACAGTTCGCGCCTTGCGCACGTTGCTCCGTTTGCTCGGAGGCAACCAGCAGCAGCGCATCAATTTGAAAATTCTCGAGCCCAATAACGCATAATCCCCTCCCCTATGCTTCGCGATCTTCTTGAAAACGGCAGCGTGCTCCAAATCGTCACCACTTTCCTCGCTCTCGCCCTCA
This sequence comes from uncultured Candidatus Peribacteria bacterium, assembly GCA_964427895.1. Classification (GTDB taxonomy): domain Bacteria; phylum Patescibacteriota; class Gracilibacteria; order Peribacterales; family Peribacteraceae; genus CAYRUZ01. Next base: position 142,917 of record CAYRUZ010000002.1, on the reverse strand, counting down.
TCGCGGCGTCCATCCTCAGCCTCGCGTTCATCATTTGGGGTGGCATTACCTTCATCTTGTCCGCTGGCAACGAGGAATCCATCAAGAAGGCGATGCAGACCATTCGCTACTCGATCATCGGTCTCATCGTCACCTTCCTCGCGTTCTTCGCAGTGGCAGGCGTTAGCCGCCTGCTCGATATTCCCTTCGATCTGAGCTTCACGGACATCATCGACCTGATGCGCCAGATCTTCGAGTCGTTGCGCGGATAATCACACCTGCAGGACGCCGTCTTTCAGGATGATCGTTTCGTCGACGCGCAATTCGCTGCCTTTGTGGCGCATGTCTTTGACCAAATCCCAGTGGATCGTGCCTTTGTTGGGTCCTCCTCCCCGTTCGTAGTCGTAGGCGCTTCCGAGCGCGATGTGGAACGTGCCGAGGATCTTTTCGTCGAAGATGGTATCGCGGATGTAGCGGTCGATGCGTGGGTTGAGGCCGATGCCGAGCTCGCCTAAGCGGCGGTTGTTCGGGTGATCCTCAAGGGCCGCATGCAGGTGCTCGGCCCCGTTTTCCGCCGAAGCCTCGACGATTTGCCCCTTCTCAAAGCGGAGTTTGACGTTGGTCATCTCATGGCCGTCTTTGGATTGCGGCAGCTCGAAGCTGATGGTTCCTTCGGTGACGTCTTCCTGGGGCGCGATGAAGCACTCCCCGTCCGGAAGGTTGCGCCTGCCGGTATCGGCACCGGCCGCCAAGCGTCCTTCGATGCCGATGGTCAGCTCCGTATCCTTCGCGCGGATGTGCACGCGCTTGCCGTTGTCCAAAATGTCTTGGACGACGCGGATCTGCTTGCCCATTTTCGCATAGTCGACGAGGACCGCGTCGTAGTAGAACGCCTCGAAATCCTCGAGCGACATGTGTGCGTTCTGCGCCGTGCCAAGCGTGGGCAGATACGTGACGCAGCGGTCTTTCTTCAGAATCGGCGCGAAGTCCTCGGACGTGACGCGCCGCCATTGGGCGATCTTCTTCGGATCCGCGTCCGAGAGGAAACTGCGGTTATGCACGCTGTTGAGCAGCAGGAATTTCTGCCCCCATGCGATGGTCTCGCGCATCATGGGTGCCGGACGTGAAAGAGTGTCGTTTGATGCAGCATGCAGGAACGTCTTAAACAAGCCGCCGTGATCCGCCCTTTGTAAATACATGCTGATGTGATGGATGTCGACATGCACCAACGCGTCCCGTCCGAGTGCCAAACGGTAGCATTCGCGCAATAAATCCATCTGACTCATGTCCGACGCGCAGATCACCAAGTGCTCACCGCTCTTTAGTTGCAGCGAGTGGTCGAGGATGAGGGTGGCGAGCTGTGTGATGCGGGGATCCATATCGTGCGAAGGGGGAAATTACGCGTGCTTTGCGGCGAGTTTTGCTTTCGCGTAATCGCGTAAGGCAGTGAGTTCGTATTCGGAAGCAAAGAACCGCTTGGGAAGAAGCACGTAGATGCGCGGATGCAGCAGCAGGCAGAACGTGTGCCGATCCTCGATGACGGCGATCAACGCCTTCCAATTACTGGTGACTTCGCTGCTGATGTTGCTTTTCGCGCTCTTGGTGACGTTCGCAATGGAAATTTTTTGCGGCGTGGACGTGAAGACGAACTGCGGACGCAGGGTCTTGATGTACTTGCGGTATCCCAGCAACGAGAGTTCCGGGACGGCGAACCAATAAAAGACGGCGAACGCCAAAAACGCACCCCCGAACCTTACCGAACCGAGCAAGAGAAGGAGTCCCGCGCAAACGACGATGAGGGTCACAATGGCGCGAATGGCCCAGCTGCGGTGAAAAACGGATGTGACGTACAGCCGATAGGACCGGAGCAGGTCGTCGTGCGTACAGTTTGCCTTGATGCGGAAGGTGGAGATCGCCATGGGAGATGGTGGGCGGTACAGGATTCAAACCTGTGACCCCCGAGGTGTAAGCTCGGTGCTCTAATCAGCTGAGCTAACCGCCCGATGAAGTGATAGTACAGTTCTCAGCAAGGACCGCTTATTTTCCATTTCACGGCTCGCAAGCTTCGCCGTGGTCAGCTGAGCTAACCGCCCGAATCACACGGAGTGTATCAGGGGCTGTCCAAACAGGAAATCTCGCTCTTTTACGGGCTTCGGAGCGGTTGCCTTTCCGTCGGCGGCCGCCTACACTCTTCGGGTATGCAGATTTTCGATTTCATTGAGGTTCCGGTGGCTCTGCTCCTGATTGCGAGCATCCTCATCCAGCAGCGCGCGTCGGGTCTCTCGCAGTCATTCGGCGGCAGCGGCGTGACGTACGTGCAACGCAGAGGGGCCGAGAAGGTCTTGTACAGGGTGTCCATCATCCTGTCGTGTATCTTCTTCGCCATCCCCGTGCTGCAATGGTTCGTGCGCATCTAAAACGCTTCGCGCTGCGATTCATCACGGGAGTGGTCCGGTGGGAGCGATGGATCCTCGTAGGGCTCGGCGTCGCCTTTGTCGGCAGTCTCTGCATCCTGCTGATGCGTTTTTATTGGGACAGTACCATCCTCGTGCCCACCACGGGTGGCACGTATATTGAAGGATCGGTCGGAGAACTTCTGCCCTGGAATCCGTGGTTTACGGTGAACAATGACGTCAATCGCGACATCGTTTCCCTCGTTTTCGCAGGTTTGCTACGGTACAACCCGCAGACGAAACAGATAGAGGATGACCTTGCCACGGTGGAGATGTCCAAAGACCGCAAGGTCTACACGGCGCATTTGAAGGACAACATCTACTGGCATGACCACAGCGAAAAAACGCCGCACCCCGTCACGGCGGACGACGTCGTGTTCACGTTCAAAACCATTCAGGATCCCGCTTTTCCCAACACGCTGCTCCGCCAGAACTTCCAGGGCGTGACGATCGAAAAGGTCGATGACCGCACGGTGCGTTTCATCCTTGATGAGCCGTATCACTTCTTCCCGAGCAATCTCACCCTGGGACTGCTTCCGCAAATGTCGTTCGCGCACATTCCCGTTGGCAATCTCGACCAAGCGATCGACTTCGGGCTCGAGCCCATCGGCGCCGGACCCTATCGATTCAAGTCCCTTATTCAGACCGAGTTGAACGTGGAAGTCACACTCGAGCGGTTTCCCCGCGCATTGCCGCCGGCGTACCGCCTCGACCGCGTGGTGTTCCGCATCTTCCCGGACTACCAGAGCCTGCTGAGCGATCTGCAGGATCTCGATGGCATTCGGCTGGTTCCCCACAATGACCAAGGCGAACCCGCCATTCCGAGCCGCTTCAAAGCTCGCAACTACAGTCTCCCCCAGTACGTCGGACTCTTCTTCAATCTTTCTCGCTCGGCGCTGAAAGATAAAAATCTGCGTCTCGGACTGCAGCTGGGAACGAACAAGCAGGAAATTTCCGACATGCTGGTCAACGCCGCGATCGTCGATACTCCCCTTTTGGAAATCGACAATTCCGACTGGCGCTATCACTTCGATCCCGATGCAGCCCAAGGTGCACTGTTCGAGTCGCAGTGGTATTTCCCAGAAAAAATCCGTCTCCAACATCTGCTCGAACAAAAGGAGGCCAATGATGTCGGCCCATTCAAGCTCAGCCCCATCGTGCTGTTGCAGACGGGAGCGACACTGCGCGTCACCGGAAGTTTTGGCGACCGCAAGCAGCTTTTCGTCAACGGGTTGGAAGTCACGTCCGACAGCACGGCCAGCGGAAGCTGGTTTGTGAATATTCCCGGAGGGAGCGGCACCGGCGCCTTGGCCTTGGGTGAAAATCTCGTGCGCTTCAACGATGAAACCGGACGCATCATCGATTCATTCTATATCTGGCGTACCACGAATGCGGACGATTATCGGCTCGCGGACGGCGAGCAGCAGTTGCTGGCGCAATTCGTTCAGTCGCGCAACAACCAGATTCCTGCGGATCAGCGCATCACGGTGAAGGACCTGACGCTCGAGCGCGGCTTCCTTCGTTTGCGTACGCCGCAGGACCCCATCGGCACGCGCGTGAATGATGCGGGCAAACTGCTCGTGCTCACGCTGCTCACCAGTCCCTCGCCTCCTGATTACAAGCGCGTCGCGGAGGACGTGAAAGAGCAATGGGCCAAACTCGGCGTGCAGGTGAACATCGAGATACCCGCAACCCGCGAGGCGTTCGAGGAGCGCTTACTCCTGCGCGACTACGACGTCCTCCTTTTCGGGCAATCCTTGCTTGATAACCTCGACAGTTATCCGTACTGGCATACGAGCGGCATGCAGAAGAACACGACGAACCGCAACGAGTTGAAGCTCGACGCCTATAACCTCTCGCAGTACTCCTCGTTCGAAGCAGATACCCTGCTGGAGACTATCCGCTCCACGGTGGACGAGAAGGAACGGGCCGATGCACTCACGAAACTCCAGGCCGTTCTTAAGCGCGACGTCCCCGCTATCTTCCTGTACACGCCGTTGTACACCTTTGCACATCGTGACGGCATTCTCGGGATTGAGCTTGGAGACTTGTCTTTGCACTCTGATAGATTCCTCACACTATATCGATGGTATGTCAAGCAAGAACGCGTCTTTAAACCTGGAACGAACTGGATGTCATTCTTTTCTTGGATGCTTAGCCAATCGGAAAATGAAGCGCCGGATTCGCCTTCTCTGGTTGGCTCCGGTGCAGCGAAGAAGGCAAAAGGCCCACAACGGGACGAGAATTGACCATTGACGCTGGTTGGGTGGCCGCTTACAATGGGTGCTCGCGTCATGGAAATCCTCCTCCTCCAAAATGTGGCAAAGATCGGCAAGAAGAACGACCTCCTGGTCGTTGGAGACGGTTTTGCCTTGAACTACCTGCTTCCGCGCCGTTTGGCCATCGTCGCCACTCCGACGGTTCGCAAGCGCTACGCCGAGCAGATCAAGCGCCGCGCTGAAGAGAAGGAATTAGAAAAGAAGAGCCAGCAGGGCGCCGCACAGGCGCTGCTTGGTAAGTCCGTTGTCTTCAAGAAAAAAGTTACCAAGACCGGCAAGCTCTACGCGGCAATAACCGAGAAGGCTATTGCCGAGGCGCTGAAGGATCAGCTGGGCATGGAAGTGACCGAAGAGGCCATCGAAGTCCCCGAGCAGATCAAGTCGACCGGTTCCTTCGAAGTGAAGGTCAACCTGGGCGAGCTGTCCCAGCCGGTGTCGGTTGTGGTGCAGGCGGAGTAATCCGCGCTGGCGTGCCTCGTCAATGGCTGCTACAACGAGAGCGTTTTGCGCTGCCGTTCTTTGTTCGTATATGGGCCAGTAGCTCAGTTGGTTAGAGCTCCGGACTTATAAACCGGCGGTCGGTGGTTCAAATCCCCCCTGGCCCACCATGCTGTAACGATGGCGATTCTGTTACAATAGAACGGTAAACCTTCACAAGAATTCCCCTATTCTTTAATGGAAGCTCTGTATGTCCTAGCATTAATGTCTCTATTTGCTGGTCTATGGTTCGGCGTAAGCTGGCTCATAGCGCAGTTTGGGTGGAGAGCCCTCGCACGTTCCTACCGCACGACAAAAGAAGCGCCTTCTGAGATGCACAATTTCTGTACAGGGTCGATCAACTGGTTTGCGAATTACAGAGTCGCCTTACGAGTCGGTCTGACGCAGGATGGGGTTTATCTATCCGTCTGGCCGGTGTTCCGTATTGGTCATCCCCCGTTGCTGATTCCCTACCGCGACATCACACCAGCGGAAAGATCAAATTCATTCTTTCGGGAAATGGCAATTGGCAATCCTGCAGTGGCACATCTCTCTCTGTCGACGCAAATGGTAAAGAAGATCGAAGAGAGAATGAACGCCGTACTGAAGTAGAAATTCAAACACAGATCCGTGAGACAGAAAGCAACTGTTGTTTGTTCCAGCTTTTGCGCAGCATGTTTGTCATAGACTCTGCTTCATACCTCGGCATACAGTACTGCCGTGATCAAACATGATTCGCTCTGGGTCCCGTATGTCGTCTGCGGCCAGGCGCATCCCGGCGTCATGGTCGACGCCGGATTCACCAAAAACGACGGCGAGGTGTTCATCGCCAGGGTCGAGCCGGACGGGCACACGAATCCGCATGTTCACAGTGGCCAGGAGATTGTGGAAATCATCGACGGTGAGGCCGAAATTACAGTGAATGGTGAGAAACGCGTTTTGTTGCCTGGGCAAACGTATACCGTCGCTGCTGGTATGTGCCATAGCGTGAGAAATCTCTCTTCCAAACCACTCTTCATTCGGGCCCGGTTCAATCCCCCATTTCACACGCAACGGACTTCGTTGAGCCAGTAGTTACCACACTTCCTGCACTTCTTCACGCTCCGTCCTGTCGTGCACGGAACGTCCGGCGTTCCGGCGTCGGCAGATTTTGTCGAGTTCGTCCCTGTCGTCTTGGCGTAGAACGTTGTCGTCGCCGCTGTTCAGTGCGTACATCACGGCTTCCGCATCCCTTACGTGGTCCAATCCAAGAGCGTGAGCGAGCTCGTGGGCGACAAGGCGGACGCGTTTGAACGCCTGGCGTTGCAACACGAGAACGTCGATTCCCTCTTTTGAGCCCTGGCGGAAATAGTAGCCGAGCGTCATCGGTCCAGAACCGCGTCCGATGCGATTGAAACGGTCAATGCGAGCTTCCAGCAGGGGGCCGACTCGGCGAATGTGATCCACCAGCGCGTTGATGCGGTTCACGAGGTCTTCGTTGCTCGAGTCGTTTCGGTACTGCGCAACCAAATCGCGGTACAGCTGCACCGCCGAGTCGTAGTCGGCACGGTCACTGTCGATTTCCACGCGCATCTGATCGAGAATGTTGTAGTCCTCTTGGTTGCGTCCGTAGACAAAGCGGACAGGGAGCGAAGAACCTGCTTTCTCCTCGAAGAGATTCATGCCGGTTTGCCCCTCCCATACGGCCTCTGCTTCGACGAACAATTGGCGCGCCTGGTCTTCGGAAATTCCGAAACGCGGATCGATGCTCTCGAAATGGTAATGCAGTACGCGGCCGCACTGGTCATCTGTCAGCGATTGGTTCTGCTGGGGCGCTACAGCGGTCTCACCTGGCTGCTCCACCGAGCCTGCGGTCGGTTCCGGCGTGCTGCCCGTCGGGTAGTCCGTGTTTGACGGCGTGTCGTTCGAGCCATTGTTTTCTCTGGCGCTTTCCTCCGCGTCTTTGTTCGCAGCCTCTTCCGCAAGTTGTTCGAAGCGGCGGATGGCATCTTCGTTTTCTGCGAGGATCTGGTCGATGCGGTTCAGTCTGTCATCGTGCGAATCGGCGTAGCCGTTTTGCTCAATGGCACTGCGTTCGTCTTCCAGTGCGGCGTTACGACTACGGACAAGATCTGCCGCCGCCAGTGCGTTTTCCGGTTTCCATCTTTCCCCGTCCTGCGGACGGAGCGCTTCGATGCCCGGACGCACTTCTTCGCGCAATACTCGATCGCTCTCCGCGCGCGCTGCCGTCACCACTTGAAAACGGAAGATGGTTTGAACGTTGTCGTCGTAGTGTTTGTCGATGCTGGCCAGCCGTTCGCTGTATTTCTCCTCTTTGCCACTCGTTTGGATTGCAGTTTTTTCCTGCAGCAGCGAATCGTTGCGCATACGGATGAGCTCGACGACTTTTTGCACGCTTTCCGCCGTCCACGCTTCGCCAAGTCCCGGGCGCAGATCTTTGATGCCCGGCCGAACGACGTCGTGGAGAATTCGCTCGCTTTCCGCGTGAGCCGCTTCGACGGCATCGTTTTGCGCTGCATCCGCAGCCAACACACTCGCCTTCCATACGGCACTCTCGTGCTTCATCCTTTCGGAATGCTCTTCGCGTTTGTCAGACTTTTGAGCAAACACCGCCAAGACACCGATCGACAGCATCAAAAGCCCTAAGCATGCGCCGAATCGTGCGTGTCGTGTGCGTTTCATTTGTTTGTTTTATTATACAATAATTATATTAATTTAGCAAAATCACGCAGTACGTTGTAAACGGTATTTGTGCCACGCCATTGCCAAAATGGCGGCATCCAGACAGGTGAGTCCTGCGAGTAAGACGGAGCGGTGCAAAACAACATCGGTTGTCTGAACGACGATGAAAAAGACAAGTACCGCCATGGCGAAGGGGTATGCCCACAATTTGCCACGGATGAGCTGCAGCGCGACGACGACTTTGAGGCATCCGTGACAGAGCAGATAGATCATTGCGACCCATTTGGCGTGCGGTGTGATCGACGTGGCGAGATGCTGGATAAAGCCGAACAAAACATCGTGCGGGTCCTTCTCGAGTTCGTACAGCGTGAAATCGCGCAAAAAGTTGCGTATCTGTTCCGAGCTGAATGCGGCAAGCACGATGCCCACGATGATTTCGATGGCCCCGTCTATCCCCTTGATGACTATCGCCACGTCGAAGATCTTATGCAGCCAATGTTCTTGCTGTCGGCTAAGCACGGGTCGAATGAAGCCGAAGCACGCTACACGTGCGCATTTACCGATGCCAGTCTCCGTCGAACATTCTCATGTCCATGACGAAATTCTTTTTGATGGAGCACGGATCGACGCATTCCCACTGTTGCAGCCGCAGGCACGCCGTCGCCAACGTGGAAGCGGACCGCTGCAGGATGCCGATATTCTGCGTCGGCAGTTCCAGTTCGCGCTTTGCGCACAGCTCCCGTATTTGGTCGCTCGCGCGATGGGAAATCACATGTAACTGACTCAGCATTCGGGCGAGGATTGCCCGCTGCTCGTACGGACCGGCATCCACGTGCTCCAGCAGCTTCGCGCGCACATCGTCGACGTACGGTTTCCATTCGTTTTCATCCGTGTGCAAAATGTGCGCCATCGCACTCATGATCAACGACTGGTCCGGGCGCATGCGACGACGAAACTCTTGATCGTGCGCTTCTTCTTCGCGCGCCATGCGATCTGGGTGGGTCGCCAGAATATCGCTCGCGAGAATGATGTTTTTGCGGGCTTCCGGTACGGCTGCTGCGGCATCCGACCGCCCCGAGGGCGTGATTGTGCGCCACAACCGCTGCGTCAGCGTCGGCTGGCGCATGCGCGCATGCGCTCGGTGCACGGTCTGAGTGAGCAGTACCATGCTGACATCGGGAGGGAGCGACGGTGCAAGCTCGGGCAATTTCGGCTCTTCGGCAGGGTGAAACGTATTATGGAGAATATCTCGGTGCATTTCCCGCACATCGCTGTATGACATCGCTTTTTTTGGTGTATCGGCATCATTCGGAACATTCGATTGTTCGAGATATCCCATAGATCTGTATGTAAAACTTCCTGTACAGAAAAGCAAGGGTACATGCAGAAATACCGTCTCAATCGACAAAGCTGAGGAGTTGGCACAATGTTTTCCTGTAGTATTTCTGTCATACTCCCTCTATGACAGTCGCTCGACAGTGGCTCGCGTGTTGCGCGATGGGGCTTTTGTTCGCCGCCATCCAACTTTGTGGAGTCATCGTGCTCCAGCAAAAGCCATTGGACGCGGCAGTGGCACGCTTGGTGCAGTGGGACAGCCTTCACTACCTGCGGATTGAAGAGGACGGGTATTACTGGAGATTCGGGCGCGGTCCGTACGATCCGGCGCTCGTGCGCGATGAGATTTTCGATGGGACAAACGTTGCCTTTTTTCCGGCATATCCCCTCCTGTCGAGAGTGACGAAAGGCGTTACCGGGCTGACGCCCGAACTTTCGCTTCTTTTGACGTCCGTTTTGTGCAGCGCCGGCTTTTGGGCATGCGTTTTGGCTCTGTTGCGGCGGTGGAAGGTATCGCGTCGTTTGACGATCGCCGCTGTCATTGCGGTATTCACCTATCCCCCTTCGTTCTTCTTCGTCACCGCCTACTCCGAATCTCTGTTCGCGCTTTCCATGATGGTCGTGATCCTTGCGTACGAGTATCCGGCGCGGTTCGGCATAATTTTTGGGGCGATCGGCGGCTTCGTGCTCGGTGCAACGCGCATTTTCGCTCTTCCGTTCTGTCTCTATCCCCTCCTCCGCTCGGCGAGTGATGCATTGAGCGATAGTTCCAATGCCAAGCGGGTCCTTCTGAGAGGATGTGCCTCCTGCGTCGCCATCGCCGCAGGTACGTTCAGTTTTTTCGTTTTCACCCTCGTTGCATTTGGCCACTTCGACCTCTACATGCACGCCCAGAGCGTGGGATGGAATGTCGTCCCCGACCCGCTGTTGCTTCTGGGCAAACCGCTGCAAGTGCTTTTCCCTTTCTTTACGCTTAATTCGGAAGACGGTGATTACGCCAACAAAGTGGGATTCGCCGTCATGCTCTGGTCATGCGTTGGCGCTGCGATTGCGGAATGGCGCATGAAGGCTCATGGTTTTGGCCGTCGTGTGCCGTTGTACGCATGTGCGCTTCTCATCGCCGTCCTTGCCGCGGTAGCCGAAGCGCGCAACGACTTCCAAAGCGTCTTGCGATATTTGTTGCCTTCGCATGTTCTTCTGGTTCTGGCGGTGACGCACCTTGCTGCGAATGCGCCTGCCATGAGCAAAACCATGCGAACAGGGTTGTGGATCGCGTATACCACGGCGGTGATTTTCGCCGCTGCATGCCAATATCATTTGGCGTGGGCATTCACCCACAAAATCTGGATTGCCTGAACCTACCGGACGGTCACCGTGAACGGCGCAAGATACACCCGCTCGTTTCGTTTGAATTGGGCGAAGACGTAATACGTCCCCGGCGACGGGAAGGCCATTTGCGCATCCAGCGTCGGCCCGAAGTGCGATGGCAATGCGCTGTGCAGATGTCCCTGTCCCGAGCGCTGGCCAGCCAACCATTGGATCCACGTCGGCGGTACTTCGCCGTGCACGTGCATGAACGTCATCATGTCGTCCCTGACGACGGCGATGTGCATCGCAGCACCCAGATACGGTTGCAAGTCGGCTACCGATCCGCTCGAACTGCTGAAGGAGAACGAGACGAGAGCGGGACTGCCGGCACGCAGTGAATCCGCTCCATGGAATACGACGGAAATGTCTCCCGCCTGAGCCGTCGTGCCATACACCGCCTTTTCACCTTCCGCGGTGGGACCCGGCACGATCATGGTGTATTGCTGCTGGACGTTCTGCGCTTTCACCGTTACGTCGGCGCCCACGAGATATTTTCCCGCATGCGGGAAAGCGATATCGATCGGCAATTCGTGACCGATACGGCTCCCGTCGTATCCGGCCGCGTCTTCGGGATGCGTATGGGCGAAAAAGCGGAAACGATCGTCGATGGCGATGATGTGGGCGATACGCTCGTGCGTGGTTTCCAAGTTCATGTGCGCCCCCTCGTCGTCATGCACCGACAGCAGCAGGTGCGATGTTTTTCCCACGAGCAACGGTTGCGGGTGTTCGAGGAACACTTCCAGCTTGAGTGGCGCTACGTACGCCTCGTATTCGCGCAAATCCACGAAGTGCTGCAAGGAAGTGCCGGTGCCCAACGTGCAGCCGAGGCGCGCGTACGACGATGTGGGGTGTCCGTCACGGATCGGAACGCTTTCGATCCAGACATGCCCGTTTTGGGAGCAACGGGCGGCGAACGCCGTCGCCGTCTTGTGCGAATGAGAGAACACTCCGCCGAATTGCATCAGAATGAGGGCGAGAGGTGCGATGATCCAGAAATTGTAGTCCACCAGCACGAGCCGGCCATCCGAGGCGTGGTGGCCGATCAGTTGCTCGAAGCGGCGCGACTTTCGTACGAAAAGTCCTGCGACGAAAACAAAACATACTGCAAGGACGAGGGATACCAGCGTCACGGAATTCACCGTTTCGTGAACGGCCATCAGGTCGTCGGGCGCCTTCAGCGTCCACGTGCCAGTTGCGTCAAAGTGACCGGGCTGCACCACGGTCGCCTGGATCGTCCACGTTCCCGGTACGGTGAATGCCGAAACGGGAAACGAAAATCCTCCAGGGAAAATGGCGGTTGCCGGCTGGACGATGGGTCCGACGTTCGCGTCGGCGTTTGTCAGCGTGAGGGACAGCGTTGATCCGGTGATCGTGCGGATCGGCGTCGTCGCGAATACCCGCATGCGCAATTCGTCCCACGCGTCACGTTCGAGCGTGATGGTCCCCTCACGCGTCGGCAGTGTCTGTGAAAACACGCTTTCGTTGCGCATCGGCGGAGTCGTGATGACCAACGTTGCACTAAGGTAGAGCACCACGACACCGAGCAAGGTTTCGAGCCCGAGCGTGATGCCCAGCGAGCTTTCACTCGACCTCTCTCCTCTGCTCCAGGACACGACGATGCGCTCCTCCACGAACGCGTTGTACCAACGCATGAACAGCAGAAAGCCCGCAAGAATGCATAGAATGATGAATTGCATCCCCCAGTGGGTAATCCCAACGTTCGAGAAATTCTTCAGGTGCAACGCGACAATGTAGCAGCCCGTCACAGCGCCGATACCGAACGCTACGGCGATGTACCGTGAAAGGGACGTGAGGAAATGCGCCGCGAGGATGGCGTCGTTGCGTCTCTGCAATTCTACGAGCATGCAAGCCGACGTGACCACGAGCATGCCCACCCATGCTTCTTTCGCAAGAAGGTGGATGAAGTTTACGACTATGGAAAATTGCGGAGCGACTGTCGACGCCGCAGCGTGACTGATGCTCGATCGCACATACGCCGATACCAGCAGAAGCAGGACGAGCGCGCACCACTCGTAATATTTTTTCCCGGGCTGGGAGAGGAACTGCGCGACGAAAGCGATGACGATGCCTACAATGAGGCGCAGCAGGGCCGACCAACCCGCGGCAGTTGAGGCGAACTGCTGCAGGGCGAGATTGAATGACGTTTCCTGGGCGAGCCTCAATTCGTCCGCTTTCAAATAGAGGTATCCCGCCGTACCGCACACGATCAAACCTGCTCCGATCCACATGATGGTTCGGAACCGCGCATCGACCTGCGGGAACCTTTTTCGGCACAGCCACCAAAGAAGCAACACACCGGCGATGCATGCCTGGCCCAGAAGCTCGAGCCAAATAGTCACCGCTTCCGGCGCCGGCGAGCTGTGCACGACTTGATAATTGGTACCGAGTGCGAGCGCTCCACTCGACGCTTTGCCAACGGCAAAACTGAACGCCCCGCGAGTGAAGTGACCATCATCCGCCGAGACGACGTTCCACGAGACGGTGTACGTGCCCGTACCGGTGGCAACAAGTGGCATCCGGAGGGTTCTCCTGTCCTCTTTGGATACCGTCGCCTGCGACTGCGTGCGTTGACCATTCGGGTCAAAAACAGTGATGGTGCTCACTTCCGGCTCGATTCTTTCAGTAAAACGGATGGAGATCTCGGCAGGCGCCGCGGACTGCACCGATTCCGCTGCGGGAAGGTACTGCGTCGGTGTCGCGTGCGCCCATGCCTGCAACGGCAGTAGCAGTCCGGCCAGTACGAGGGCTGAGCGACGCGGGATGGTCATTTGCGCTTACGTGCGGCCAAATAGAGTACCACGCAGCCGAAGGCCAGAACACCGCAAATGACGGCGATTCGCCGATTCTGCCGTTCATACACATTGCCAATCGGCATGCGGACAGTCGTTTCGGCTATGTTTTCTCCATCTCGCCATACCTTCACATGCAGCTCGTACCACCCACTCTCGGGAAACAGGATATCCATCCACGCGTGCCCGAATGTCTTTTGCGTAAGGGTGCTGTGAACAAACGGGCGTCCGTCATGCGTGACATCCACATCAACCGAGTCGAATTCTTCTTCCATCGCCGTCGGTTGCCGCCGAAGCAGTAAAATCCCCATTGCGTTCTGTTCGTTCGGGGCCGGATCATTCAGGGATATTCCGACGTCGTAGTCGCCTGCGGATTGCACGACGCTCCATCCGGGAAAATGCGCATTTGCAAACACGGGCACGCTCAGTGCAACTACCAGCGATGCCGCAACCGATAATGGGCGCATGCAAGAAGCTTACGCCGAGCGCTTACGCATGCCCATCACTGACAAAACGAGGGCGAGCACGCCTGCGATCGCTCCGACCCACGCAATCGCGCCGCTTCCACCGGTCATTTGCGCCTGTCCCGGGAGCGTATCGGGAAACGTCACCGATTCACGCGCAAGCGGACAACCGAACGCGCCTTCGTGACTCAATTGCGTAACCGAGTCCGACAACTTCTTCTCGGTCGTTTCCTCCGGTGTTTGCGGGTGTCCCGCCGGGTTGCAGACATAGGTGATATCGACATCCGTGTTGTTGATCGTGCCGTGCACACGGAATGCGTAGGTGGTGCTCGCCGTCGGAACGAACATCGCCTCGTAGGAACCGGGAGTGCCCCACGCGGGCGAAAGAGCCAACGTCTTGGTCTTTCCCGCCGCCGTTACGTCCACTTTCACGGACGATTCCAAACCCGTCACAGGCGTACCTTCTTCATGGTCCTCCCCCGCTTCGTCATCGTGATGCTCGGTTTCCTCCCCTTCATGGAGTGAAACGGACAGTTCCACGCCGCCGGCCTTATCCACCACAGATGGCTCATCAATCATGCCGATTTCGATGAGGTAGGTTTTGTCACCGATGCGGTACGTGCCGTGCTCATGGGCGCTTACCAACAGCGGAAAGACCAATGCGACGGCTCCAAGGGTGATGCGGGAGGCGGTAGTCATGACCAAAGTCTACTGGGTGCCGTTGTTTTTTACTAATGTTCGAAGACACGAAAAACGGCCCCTTGTGGGGGCCGCCTTTCGGTCTGCCGGTCGAGCAATGATGGATGATGTGAGATGTTTACGAACCAAAGAACGCAGGTATTGAGACGCCGACCTCTCCATACCCTTACAGGAAGGCATTGCATGGTAATAGAAAAGTTGCCTTATATTTTTTTAAATGTTTGTACGAACTCTCGCGCTTCGGCTTTATTCGTGACTTCCTTGCGGATTTGCGCTTCATGCAGGGCTTGCAGAACTGCCCCGACTTCTTCGCCCGGGCGCACACCGAGAATCTCCATAACATCTTCGCCCGACAACAATTTCCTCGGCGGCCGAGGGCGGGCATCGAGAAACCGGTTGTAGTCTTCTTCGACTCGACGCTGCAGGTCGAAGTCGCCCGGATCCGTTCCTGCGACATCGAGGTAGAACAAACGCAGCAAATCCGCGAACCACGGATGGTAGTACCAATGAGCCTTCCTCTCTGCGGGCATTTCGAGCAGCGGCACGACCATCATGTGATGCCGCACGAGCCAGTCGATCTTCCGCACGCGCTCACCGGAGCAGTGTAAACGCGTCAACGCGTGCGTGGCTAAGGCGGCAGACTGCGAGGCATGGCCGTCGAAACGAATGCGCTCTTTCAGCGAGAACGTGATAGTCTTCCCACAATCATGGAAGAGCGCCGCCAAGCGCACGTCGATTCCGTCTTCCGCGCGCGCGGCGGAGCAACATTTCTTCGTGTGTTCCCACACGTCACCCTCCGCATGGAACTCCGTCGGCTGCGCGATTCCTTTGCAGACGTGCAACTCGGGCAGCACCGCCTCAAGCACGCGCATCTCCCACAAATCCTCAAGCGCCACTTGCACGTTCGGCCCGAGCAGCATCTTTTCCAACTCTTGCAGGATGCGCGATCCGGAAAGCGTTTTCGTTTCTCTCCCCAAGGCCATGAGTGCCGCCACGGTCTGCGGGTGGTATTGCCCGCCGATCGCGGCGCGCAACCGGACGGCCCGTAGCACACGCAAGTAATCGTGCCGTATGCGGTCGCTCGGTTCCCCGATGAAACGCACTAACCGCTCGTTTAAATCCGCTTCCCCTCCCATCGGATCGCCGATCGCGCGTGAAACGGGATCGAAATACAACGCGTTCACCGTGAAATCGCGACGGAGGGCATCATGCGAGCGATCCGTGAACATCACGGACTTCGGCGTCCGCCCGTCGGAGAGGGCGCCTTCCATGCGGTAGGTCGTCACTTCGAACACAAACCCGTCGACGCTCACGCGGGTACTGCCGAGGTCTTCCGCAGCGGCTGTGGAACCGGGAAACACTCGCAATACCTCTTCTGGCTTCGCAGACGTTGCGATGTCGATGTCGGATGGCACTTTTCCCAAAAACATATCGCGGACGGCGCCGCCCACCCAACACGCGTCGAATCCCGCATCCGCAAGTTTTTCGACGACGCGGTACGCGGCCTCGCCGTACGGGCGTGCGATGGTCCGATCGACGATGCCAGGCGGAAGCGGCATACTGCCATCATACCCGCTTCGTCGTCATGTTGCGCTTTGCCGTCGCAGGCTCCCCTCTCTCGACTCCGTCTCCCGGCGGAACGCTGAAAGGTTTGGTGCGTGCACGGGAGCTGGGCATCGCAGCCATGGAAATGGAGTGGGTCCAGTCCGTGCCGAAAAACCCCGAGCACATGGCGCTCATCCGCTCCTCTGCGACGGAACTGGACATGACGCTGACCGTCCATGCGCCGTATTTCATCAATCTCAACAGCAAGGAAAAGGAGAAAATTGCGGCCAGTAAGTTCCGCATTCTTTCCGCTTTGCGCATGGCACAGCTCGCCGGAGCATGGTCTGTCTGCGTGCACGCGGCGTTCTATCAGGGTTCAAGCAGCGAAGAAACGCTCAAGCGCGTGATGGATGCGACGCATGACATCCTGAAGCGGCGGTCACAGGATTTTCCCGACGTGAATCTTGCCTACGAAACCATGGGAAAGCCCACGCAGTTCGGCACGTACGAGGAATTGTTCGTCATCGCCAAGGAATTCGACATTTTCCCCTGCGTCGATTTCGCGCACATCCATGCCAGGTGCAACGGTGGCGAAAACTCAGCCGCCGAGTGGCGCGCGCAGTTGGACCGTTACGCAAAGGCGCTGGGCAAAAAGTCCCTTCAAAAAATGCACATGCACTACTCCGGCATCAATTACACCGAAAAAGGAGAGCGCAACCATCTTCCGTTCCCCGAAAGCGACGCGCGGTGGAAGGAACTCTTGTCTGTCCTGAAAGACTACGGCGTCGGCGGAACACTTGTCGTCGAGTCTCCTCTTTTGGAAGAGGAAACGCTGTTGCTGTCTTCGGCGTACGCACGGTTGAAGTAACACTTCGACTGATCACTTTTGCCGCTGTTTTCGGCCAAAAGCCTTAAGCGGGAAGCTTTCGACGACAAGGGCGTTTTGACAGCCGGGAATGCGAGGGGTAGAACGCACGGCAATGGAACCCGATCGCCTGCTCGATCGGCGTGAACTCCTCCGGAGTGCTGCTCTCGCACTTCCGACCCTCCTCTTCTCTCAACTTCACGCACGCATCAACGCTCAGCAGAATGAGCGTGCTTCGAGGTATCGCAATTTGCTGTGGCTGCAAATGGACGGCGGAGCGAGCGACATCGACACGTTCAATCCCAAACCCGCCCGCGGACGGATTCAGCCGCTGTTCGAGGGGATTCGAACGTCCGTGCATGGCGTTCGCCTAGGCAGTGAATTTCCAAAAATGGCGCAACTGCTGAACAGGATGGTGCTATTCCGCGCCAGAGAAGCATCGTCGACGGATCATTTGCCTGCCATGCAGACGCAACTTGGCACACGTCGCTCGGACCGGTCGAATTTTTTACAACGCCACGATGCACGAACGGTTCGTACCCGTTTCGGATTTATCGAAACGCCGAATGTCATCAACGCCTTTCCGTATAGAAACGAAGCGTTTCTCACGCAAAACTCCCTGGAAGTCGTTCGTACGCCGACTGGCGGATACCCGGCGCCGACCGTTTTTGTGCCAGAGCCCGGCGAAACGGCGGAGGCAACAGTCGAACGCATCGAACAGCGCAACGGGCTGCTCCATCGACTTGAACGCTCGGGCCCGCCGGCGGTGAAGGATGCTCCGGCAGCACGGCAATATACGGAACACCGCGAAACCGCCGTACGCATCATCCGGCAAGCAGCACAGTTGGAAGACGACATGGATGAGGATGACATCGAACGCTACTGCGGAAACAGCGAGCACGCGACGGGATTGGGCATTCTTCGGGCGCGCGAAATGATCCGTTCGGGTCTGTTCACGTCGGTCCTTGTCCGCCTATCCGACAGTACGGCGTACGGCGGGTGGGATACGCACTCTCAGGCACGGGATGTCGTCCGCCACCTCGGTCCGCGCCTGGACCGGGCGGTTGAAGCATTGATTGAGGACCAGCGAAGCGGAATTCTCGGAAACACGCTGATCGTGCTCGATACGGAGTTTGGCCGATCGACGAGCCTTGATGACGGCGGAGGAACCGGCAGAAACCACCGGAAAATCCATTGTTCGTTGATGATGCATCCGTCCTTGACCGGCGGCAGCGTCATCGGAGACATCGATCCAGCCAGCGGCGAGGCGATGCCCGGCACTGGCGTCGTGAACGACCAGTTGTGGTTGGAACTCGTCAACGAAGCCCTCGTCGTCCCTCGCGCGAATTTCAATTTCACTCTGCGCGAACGGTACCCCATATTCAGTTCGATGAACTGACCGGTGGGAGCGAAGTGCGATTTCTGGTACAATACAAACATCTTTTCTTCCCACTCACATGAACCTCGCAATTAACGGTTTCGGCCGTATCGGACGCCAGGTGATGCGCATCATTTTGGACAAGCATCCTGACATCAACGTCGTACTTATTAACGATCTCACCGATACGAAGACACTCGCCCATTTGTTTGAGTTCGACAGCAGTTATGGCGTTTTCAAAGGAAGCGTGGAGTCGACCGCCGATTCGATCGTCATCAACGGGAAGTCGATCAAAATCACGGCCAGCAAGGATCCGGCCACCCTTCCTCATAAAGATTTGAACGTCGACGTCGTACTTGAATGCACCGGACGTTTCACCGAGCGCGAAGCCGCAGCCGCCCACCTCAAAGCCGGCGCGAAGAAAGTGATCCTCTCCGCTCCTGCGAAGGGAGCCATCGACGGCACCTTCTGCATGGGCGTTAACGCCGACAAGTACGACCCGAAGACAATGCATGTCATCAGCAACGCCTCTTGCACCACCAACTGCCTCGCCCCGATGGTGAAAGTCCTCAACGACACGTTCGGCATCGTCAGCGGATTCATGACGACGGTGCACAGCTACACCAACGACCAGAACCTCCTCGATCTCCCGCATGGGGATTTGCGCCGAGCGCGTGCCGCGGCCGTGAATATCGTGCCGACCAGCACGGGTGCCGCAAAAGCCATCGGATTGGTCGTTCCCGAAGTTGATAAAAAATTGAACGGCGTCGCCATCCGCGTCCCAACCCCGACAGGAAGCCTCAACGACGTGACCGTCGTCACGAGCAAGGACGTCTCGGCCGAGGCCATCAATGCCGCCTTCGATGCGGCGGCGTCTGGCCCGCTCAAAGGCATTCTGCGCGTCGAGCATCGCCCGATCGTCAGCCATGACATCGTCGGCGACAGCCACAGCTGCATCGTTGATGCCGAACTCACCCAGACGATGGGCAAAAATCTCGCCAAAGTCTTTGCGTGGTACGACAACGAGTGGGGGTACAGCAACCGTCTCACCGAGCTGGCGAAGTTCGTCGGTTCGCAGTTGTAATCACCGAAAATTCACATACCAAGCCGCGATACCGTTGAACCGGGTCGCGGTTTTGTGATACAGCTGCACTGTCTTCTCCCCTCTCATGTCCCGCCAACCCACTCTTTTTTCCGGCCGCCTTGCGACCTTTGGTCGACATTACATCCTGATTGCGATCTTGCTGATGCTCAGCTCGGCTGTGTCGTTCGAAACCGTGGGGCTCGTAGAACACCTGGATCCGACATTGCTCGTGTTTTTCGAAACCTGCCTCATTCTTCTCTTTGGCTTTTTCGCCTACGAACTCGCGCAGCCCACTCCCCTTCCATCCTTCGTCATCGCGATTTTTGTCGGAATGTTACTGCGAAAGCCACTGCTGCCGCTTATTGGAGATGCGGGGACACTGGGGGTACTCACGACCCTGGGTGCCGCCCTCATTCTTTTCGGAGGCGGTCTCGAAACGCCTTTCGCACGATTCCGCGTTTTGGTCGGTCCGATTCTCTCCATCGCCTTCATCGGCACGTTGCTGACGGCGGCACTCCTGTCGTTTTTCCTTTTGCCTATCACGTCTTTGTTCGGGACCGCTTTGCCAATAGGCGCGGCTGTGCTGCTCGGTGCCGCCCTGGCCTCCACCGATCCAGCGGCGATTATTCCGAGTCTTAAATCGCTGTTCTTCCCCAATCCGCGCGTCAAGGATATCGCGGTCAGCGAGAGTGCCATCAATGACGTCGTCGGCGCCGTATTGACGGGCGTTTTCCTGTCCGTACTTCTTGAAAGCGGTCATGCCACATCCATCGGATCGGTCTACATGCATCTACTCTCGGCCGAGACGGGCATCGAGGTGCTGAAAGAAGTCGTTATCGGGTTCGGCGTAGGCATCGCCGGATTTTTCTTGTTGCTTTTTTGGAGCCGATGGAAGCCGAGCTTGAGCGAAGGAGGCGAGGCCGACGCTGCGCTCTTCATGGCAATTCCCTTGCTGTGTTATCTGGTCGCGGTCGCATTCCACGGCAGCGGGTTTTTGGCGGTGTTCATCTGCGGACTGTTGTTCCAAATGGAAGAGCACGTGTCTCACGTGTCGCATTACTTTAATCACACCATCGAGGGTTTCATGAAGCCGCTCATTTTCATGCTTCTCGGCGCGACAGTGGACGTCGAAAAACTCCTTCAGGTAGCAGGGCCCGGAATCCTCGCGGGCTTGGCGTTCATTTTCATCATCCGCCCGCTTGCGGTATTCATCACGCTTTCGCCGTTCATGCGCGGAAAGCACTCGTTCTCCGTCCGGGAGTTGCTGTTCATGTCTTTCGTCCGCGAAACCGGAGTCATTCCGGCGGTGTTGCTGATGGGCCTTGGAGCCTCCGGCATTCCGGGAACCGACAAGGCCGTACTCATCGGATTGTGGGTCATTCTGCTCACGCTTGTCGTTCAACCGCCGCTGACGCCCCTCGTCGCGCAGCGCCTGGGCATAGCCGGCCCTGCTCCAAAGTTCCCGAAGCGTACCGAGCGCGGACCGACCGCTGTTTTGTGCTCACGCGGGCACTCGTTCCTTGATCGCCTTCGCACCGTCGTCGACTGGGCCGATCGCCATCACGTTCAAAACGTCACACTTCTGCATTGTCCCGAGAGCCGATACACCGAAGCGTTCTTGGCACAGGTAAAAATCGATGCCGGCAACCTCTTCGAGGCCGTCAACACCGAGCGCAGGAAAGAAGGCAAATCAGACATGCAGTTTGAATTCCTCGGCAGGCCCGGGACGCTGCAGGAAAACATCGAACAATTGATCGCTTCCGACGACATCTCCATCATCTTCGTCGGTTCCAAAATGCTCGATTACCGCATCGAAGACGTGAAACGCCTGCAGGCTCCACTGATCTTCCTCGCGTAAACAGAATACGAAAAAGCCCCGCGTTCGGGGCTTTTTTCATTGTCCTGCCTTATTCCTTCTTTTCTTTGTCGGTCGCTTCAGCGTCGACGACATTGTCCGCACCCGCCTTCTTGTTGGCGTCGTCCGTCTGCTGTTGATTCTTTTTTTGCGCTTCTTCGTAAACGATCTTGCCTATTTCTTGGGCCGACTGAGCGAGATCCTCGGCAGACTTCTTGATTTCGTCAGCCTGCACAGATTCCTTCTTGAGAAGTTCTTTCAACGCGGACATTTTTTCGTTCACGGTTTTTTTCGTCGCATCCGGAATGCGCGCGTCGTATTCGCGGAGATTTTTCTCCAGGTTGAAGATGAGCGAATCGGCTTCGTTCTTGGCATCGACGAGTTCGCGCTTCTTCTTGTCGTCTTCCGCGTGCATCTCTGCGTCCTTTTGCATCTTTTCGACTTCGTCTTTGCTCAGACCGGTCGACCCCTGGATGGTGATGTGCTGCTCCTTGTTCGTGCCTTTGTCTTTGGCACGGACGGACAGGATGCCGTTGGCATCGATGTCGAAGCTCACTTCGATCTGCGGCATGCCGCGCGGAGCGGGGGGAATGCCGTCGAGAATGAAACGCCCCAGTGACTTGTTGTCCGCAGCCATGCCGCGCTCGCCCTGGAGCACGTGGATTTCGACGGACGGCTGGTTATCGGCGGCAGTCGAGAACACCTGGCTCTTCTGCGTGGGGATCTTCGTGTTGCGCTCGATAAGTTTGGTCATGACGCCACCCATCGTTTCGAGTCCGAGAGACAACGGGGTCACGTCGACGAGCACGATGTCCTTATCGATGTCACCGCTCATCACTCCCGCCTGCACCGCCGCGCCGATGGCGACGACTTCGTCGGGGTTCACGCCCTTGTGCGGCTCCTTGCCGGCCAGCTCTTTCGCCATCGCGACGACGGCCGGCATGCGCGTCATGCCGCCGACGAGCACCACCTCCTGGATATCGGACTTGTCGATTTTTGCATCCTTCAGCGCCTGCAAGCACGGTTGGACGGTTTTCTCGACGAGCGGTTGCACGAGACTTTCCAACTTCGCACGCGAGAGCTTGAGCAACAAGTGCTTCGGGCCCGTCGCGTCGGCCGTGATGAACGGCAGGTTGATTTCCGTTTCCGTCGCGGACGACAATTCGATCTTCGCTTTCTCCGCCGCCTCTTTGAGGCGCTGCAAAGCGATCGTGTCTTTGCTCAAATCGACACCCTGCTCTTTTTTGAACTCCGCCAGAATCCATTCCATCACCACGTGATCGAAGTCGTCCCCGCCGAGGTGCGTGTCGCCGTTGGTCGCGAGCACTTCGAACACTCCGTCTCCGAGTTCCAGGACCGAGACGTCGAAGGTTCCTCCTCCGAGATCGTATACGACGATCTTCTGTTCCTTGCCCTTGTCCAAGCCGTACGCGAGGGCCGCTGCCGTGGGCTCGTTGATGATGCGCACGACTTCAAGTCCGGCGATTTGGCCGGCATCTTTGGTGGCTTGGCGCTGCGAATCGTCGAAGTACGCGGGGACGGTGATGATAGCCTTCGTCACCGGCTGCCCAAGGAACGCCTCGGCGTCGCGCTTAAGCTTTTGCAGAACTTTGGCACTTACTTCCTGTGGAAGCATTTCTTTGCCGTTCACTTCGATGACGGCTCGCCCCTCTTTTCCTTCCTTCACCACGAACGGCATGCTCGACGACTCTTTTTTCACTTCGTCGTAGCGATGGCCGATAAAGCGTTTGGCCGAGAAAATGGTGTTCTTCGGATTGGTGATCGCCTGGCGTTTGCTGGCCACGCCGACGAGGATTTCGCCGTCATCCTTGAACGTGACCATCGACGGTGTCGTGCGATTGCCTTCCGCATTGGGAATGACAGCCGGTTCGCCGCCTTCTATGACGGCGACGCAAGAGTTGGTTGTTCCAAGATCGATTCCGATAATTTTCGACATACTCGAACAAAGGGGAAATTAGCACTCGATATTTTAGAGTGCTAAGAAGAGAGGGTCAAGAGCTCGCCGGACAACGAAAAACCGCTGCATGACGTGTGCATGTTTTTGGCGCAATTCGTTGATTTTGGCTTCTGTTTAAGCGAAAAAGCCGTATACTGTTTCTATGTTTCTCGACCAGGCAGTCATCACGGTTCAAGGCGGAGCCGGCGGGCGCGGATGCGTCAGTTGGCGGCGGGAAAAATTCGAGCCGAACGGCGGTCCGAACGGCGGAGATGGCGGTCGCGGAGGCGACGTGATTCTTCTGGCCGATGCGAATACCGACACGCTGTCGAACTACGCTTCTAAAAAGCGTTTTGAAGCACAGAAAGGCATGTATGGATCGGGGAAGAACATGCACGGGAAAGACGGCGAAGACACCGTGCTGCTCGTTCCGCCGGGAACGCAGATCACGGATGTCGCGGCAGACGGATCGCGCACCGTGCTGGCCGACCTCACGCATCACGGCGATCGTGTGCTCGTCGCTGCCGGTGGACGCGGCGGATACGGTAACGCGCACTTCGCCACCAGCACGCGACAACGTCCGGATTTCGCGGAACTCGGCGAGCCGGGAGAAAAGCGCACGCTCGCGCTCGAACTCAAGCTGGTCGCCGACGTGGGCATCATCGGGTACCCGAGCGTCGGCAAATCCACGCTCATTTCCGTCATCAGCGCTGCGAAACCTAAAATCGCCGACTACCCTTTCACCACGCTCGTACCGAATCTCGGCGTCGTGACGGTCGATGACCGTTCGTACGTCGTCTGCGACGTTCCGGGGCTCATCGAAGGCGCGAGCGAGGGCAAAGGCCTCGGCGACGCCTTCCTCAAGCACATCGAGCGTTGCCGCATTCTCCTGCACGTTTTGGATATCAGCCGCTGCCTGGAGGACGGCAAGCCGTCCGCCGCTCTTCTCCGCAAAGATTACGACGCCATCCGCAAGGAACTCACGGCGTACTCCCCCACTCTGGCGGCCAAGACCGAACGCATCGCGCTCAACAAGGCGGACTTGATCCCGCATGAGCTCGATACGCTGCTGGCCGACATCGCCGAAGACGGATTGGAAATTTTCGCGGTGATTTCCGCGGCTACCCGCGGCGGCACCGATGAATTGAAGAAAAAGCTGCTGCCTTTGGTGCTGAGCGAAAAGGAATCAGCCGTCGAAGCGGAGATCCAAGCCGCCGAAGATGCACCCATTCCCGTGCTCCGGCCCCACCTTTCGTCGCCCAAAATGGGCGCGTACCGCATCGAGGCACGCGACGACGCGATCATCGTGACCGGCAAGCGCCTGGAGCAATTCACGACCATGACCGATTTCTCCAACCGCGGCGGCGTCGACCGCTTCCGCGACGTGGTGGAACGCATCGGATTGATGCGTGCGCTCAAGCCGCTGCGAAAGAGCGACGATGTCCCCGTCTTCATCGGGAAGACGCGCGTGGACGAGTATCTATAAATCCGTCGCCAGTTCATCAGCTTCGACTTGATACGAAAAACGCCCGATTTACCGTGCGTTGCTAGTGGTGGCCCAGGCCGGGATCGAACCGGCGACACCTCGCTCTTCAGGCGAGTGCTCTACCACTGAGCTACCGGGCCAACTCAAGCCGGAAGACTATACCAATGCCCGGGGGCGGAGAGAAGGGTGGATTTTTGGCTCCGACGGCATAGAATGTCGCAGCTGTCATTAAAACGTGGGGCTGTAGCTCAGCTGATAGAGCGCCGCATTCGCATTGCGGAGGTCGTGGGTTTAAATCCCATCAGCTCCACCAACTTCGATTTTCCAACACCAACCATGTTAGAAAGCGCTTCGGCAGAAGCAGCATCGAAACAAGGCGTAAAAATCTCCAAAACTGCTAGTTTGACCAGTTAAGACATTTAAATTCAATACTATTAGTATATAATAGTAAAAGGTCTTTTTATCAACATTTCTCCCTCCATCAAGGGGGTTTCATTGAAACAGTCTTGATGGGTGAAGTTTCAAAGCTGTTATGACCTCACCACCCAAGGTCTCGCGAAAGGACGTTACGATGAAGATCTACATGTATCCCGGCTATGTCAGCGTCGTGAGTTCCTCGGCCTACTCGCCGAAACTCTTCGGGCTGATCAAATCCCTCGGTGTAGAACTGGAACCCGCGTACTGGAACGGCTCGTTGGAATCCCTTCCAACCGAACCGTGCCTTGTCCGCGCCTCCTCCAAGCTCCCGTACACTTGGTGGGAGCTGGCGAAGAAGTGCAAGCAACTCGGACACTTCTGCTTCTACGACGATGCCGTCATCAACGACAACGGCGAGAGCAACCATGAAGACCTGCTACTTCGAGCGAAGGAGTTCTTCGCTCGTTGCGGCATCGGGTCGTGAGCACAACAGTCGAGAGCCTCCCCCCCAGCCCTGCACCTACTCACCAGAGTCGATGCGGGCTTTCTTGATAGAGATTCTATTCACACCCTGTGAGTTACGTGTACGAGAGTGTTAGGCAGTATAAAGCTCAAACCCAGCCTCTCATAACAACGAAAGGATGCTGTGCCATTCAAAGATCGCATCTTGAAGCTGGCTCCAACTCTCGCACAGATTCACCACTCCTCGCCTTACGCAGGATTACCCTGGGCGGTTTGGTCTTGTCCGCTGTCATTTCCGCCACTGCTCCCTGCGGCCTCGATGGCGCTCATGAGTGCCAGGAGTACGGCTTGCGAGTATCTGCGCATGCGCGCGTCTTCCGCGAGGTTCGAGCGCATTTCTATCGTCGTCGGCTCTTTTGCCTGTCCTTCCGCTGATCCAGAGATGGCCATGACCATACGATATGGGCTTTCAGCGCTGAAATACAGCCTACTTGGCGCGGCAAGAGCCAAAATTGACTCCCCTGGGCGATCGGGCGTTCAATTGCCCATATGGCGAGCAAACTGGGCTGCGGCCCCATGGCAGCTTTCGTTCTCATCGTTGTCATCCTTCTCTTGATCGGATCCAACGAAGCGGTGGGCTACTACTACACGCACTGTGATACGGAAAACCTTCTGGACTGCCTCTTGGGGCAAGCCGAAGACCTGCCCGAGCCGGATGGGGCGGTGACTGCGACGGGCACCTACACGCACAAGGGGTACACGGTCGCGGTGGTGATGAACATCCCCCTCAAGGGTGGATCGCTAACCGGCAGCGTGTCGGATACCTGCGATGGCAACGTGCGCGGCACGTTCGTTGCGGGCAACGGCACGGTCGGCGGAACCATGTCCGGGGTCTGTAGCCCCTTCTTCGTCAATATTCCGGCCGGAGCCGACTACACGGGAACGCTGAACAAAACGACGAAAACCGTGACGATCAACTTCACAGGGCGCGGCGGCGGATTCAGCCACTCGGGCACGATGACGCTTGTTTACAAGTGATCGCTTAATCGTCGCACTTTTTCGCAGATTGGTCCGGGACGCAGGCGGACGTCATGCCTCCGCCTTGGGAAAACGCAGCAATGCACTTTTCCCCCGACTTGCACGCCTGTCCGCAGACGGCTTTTTGGTCCGTCATCACGCGGCAGAAGCCCGCTTTCACCGGTGAGTGCGCGATGCACACCAATTGCGCCTCCCACGTGCGCATCCGAGAATACGTGCCGTTCATGGCGCGGATGCAGCTGTAATTGGCCATTTTTCCGTTACAAAAACTGTCGGCAACCACGGTACAGAGTTGGATGCCTTGCGATGCTTGCTCCTCATCCTTCTTTTTTTTGGTTTCCTGCTGCTTTTGCTTTTCCACCTGCTTCTGCTGCTCCTTTGTGATTTTCTGTGCGGGTTTGGATGCCGCCTTGGAAGACGACGATGCGGCCTTCTTGAAGGCGCAGGGCGCCCCCGGAGGGCAGAGCATTGCGCGTGATTCGTCCTGCCTCGAACAACCGACGAGCAACAGAGAACTTCCGACCGCAGCGATTAGAGCGACATGTTTGAGCATGAATGCAGCTTGTCCCGACGAGAACGCGAAAACAATCGACAGAGACAAGCAAAAACACCCCCGCGGTCGGCGGGGGTGTTGCGCGACGATGCGTGCATTCACCGCTGCATTCCTTGCATGGTGTGCACCTCGCCGATGCTTTCTTCCAGCATGTCTTTCGCGAGTGGTACCACCACCGTCTGACGGTAGAAGGGCTCTCCGCCTTCCACGGATTTCACCGGGAAGATCAGGGCCGGAACGAGCAACTCCTCGGTTTTCACGCCTTCGCTCTTGTAGAACGTGGCGAGTGAAACGGTCGGAGTTCCGAGCGTCACCTTGCGCGTGGCGACCTGAGGCTGAGAACTCTCGGAGTCGCGCACGGCATCCTCGGCCGCCAACGGCATGACGGGGCCGGGGTACTGATCCAGCGTCTCGAGGTAGTGCATGATCGCGCCGCTATCGGTCACGCCGTCGTACGAAGACTTCTCGTACACGCGGCTCATGATGCCGCTGGCGTCAAACACGCGCTTCTGTTTCACGTGCACGCCGATGTTGATGCCGGTCTTGTTGCCGCCCTGGTCGTACACGGGCTTGCCGTCGATGAGGAGCGGGAAAATGACGCGCATGGTATCGGGAATGTACGCGGTGTCCTTGTCCGCCGCGCGGTCGTACTCGAAGCGCCACGCCTTGTCGATTTCCGCTGCGCCGTACTTGCTGAGATCGATGCCGTGGTCGTTCGCGAACGTGGTCGCGATGCCGATGACGGCGTCGTCGGACGGAATGTCGCTCGACTTTACGCGTTGCTGCTCGAAGCAGGATTCCGTCTGGCACTGGCTCATCGGCCACTGTTCCCAGTTGCCGCCGATGTACACCGATCCGTCGCGCAGGTTCACCGAAATGTAGTAGCCGAACGGCGTGTTCTGGATGAAATTGATCGAGTCGACATTCGCCCCCTTGAAGCTCGAAAGATCGATGTTGCCCAAATTGAGCGAACTGCCGAGACTCGAGAGCGGCAAGGTGGTCGCCGACGGATTGCGCCGATAAACCGACACGTTTTTGCCCGGCAACTCTGGCAGCGTGCCGTCGAAGGCGTAGTCGTACTGAACCATCGGATACAGCATGGAATCACCGGCGATCTTCGCATCCATGGCGGGAGCGGTAGCCACTCCGCCGCCTCCACCGCCGCCTTGCGGCCTTGCGGCATTCTGCTGTTGACCGAGCGCATCGAGCGCTCCGAACGCGCGCGACTTCACGTCGCTGACGTCGTAAGCGAACAGAGCGCTTTTCTGTGACGATTCTTGCGTCTGCGTCGGGACGGTCGGCCGCAAGGCGGCGAAATATACTACGGGAAGGATGATGCCCGCAGTGATCACGCCTCCGGCGTAGTAGAAGAAACGCTGCAACGGCGTGAACGTGGCGGCCGATGGCGTCGAGTTGAGCATGGCGGCCCGTCGCTTCAGCTCGCTGCGCAGTTGGGCGACGAATTGCCGCGTCGGCTTTTGGGTCGGGTCCTGGGCCAACAACTGCTCGACAAGGGGAACGAGAGAATCTTCGTGCTCGCGCAATTCAGGATCGATCTCATAGAGATCTTTGAGGATGGCTGAAACGGTTGGATTCATACTATGTGAGGGAAAAGAAGAAGGATGAGGAGGGAGGGCAACTTGCCGCGGAGGTCTTTTACGGCGCGGCAGAAGAGCACTTTGCAGTTGCTTTCGGATTTGCCCGTGATAGCGGAGATTTCTTTGTAGGAAAGGCCTTCCCACACTCGCAGAAGGACGATTTCGCGCTGGTCGCGCTTGAGGGTCTTCAGTGCGGCATAAAGGTGGGCAGCATCGATTTTTCGCTCCGCGCTTTGCGACGCGAATTCATCACCCGGCAGATCCCAAACATTTTCAATGTCTTCGACGTGACGGGCCGGATCGCGATAGTGATCGATCAGGCTGTTACGCGCGATGCGATACAGCCATGCCTGGAAGTTGCCGCGGGATGGATCGAAAGAGCGGATGCCTTCGAGTGCCTTCATGAAGGTGATGCTCGTAAGGTCTTCGGCGACTTCGCGGGAGAAAATTCTCCGCGATAGGTATCCGTAGATTTTATCGACGTACGCCGTGTACAAGGCATCGAAATCTTGCAGATTCCCCGCTTGGCAGGAGGCGATGGCATCGGATTCGGAAGCGTCCATGAAAAAGAAAGAAGCGACTGCAGTCGGTAGGTCCTACACATGCTACTACGCCCCAGCGGTCCGGCGGTTACATGCCGGCAAGAGAAATCAGGGCGTTTCTCGCCCAAGCAGGGATTTTGCCCGAAAATCCCTGCAAGTAGCGTCTTGCACGGCAATTTACGTTTTAATCGCTTTATGTTATAATAATTTGTTGAAACACACACATGGTACACAAAATCACACGATTGACGGCGTTGGAGTATAAACACGCGTTTTGGTGCTCCCTGGTCATCGTTGGATTCAGCGTCATCGTGCTTTTGGCGTATGGCGTGATGGAGCACCCGATCGGACGCCTGATCGGACACATTCCCCCGCCTCCCAGCACGCGCGGAGCCGTACGTCCGGCCCTGCCCGCCAAACCGACTACTCCCGCACGCAAAACGACGCGCCGTGCCGTCCCCACGTGTCTCACCCAGCAATCATGCCGAACCGCGCAAGCCAGCTCGTCTTCCTCGAAGTCGGCAGCGCCGCTTCGAACGGCGGCAGCTCCTTCTTCGGGAGAATTTCCCGCATTCGGCAAGGCGTCCTTCCCATTCTCGCGCACGCCGAACTGGGGAGTGATGCACAGTTCCAAGGAATGGAACCGCACGTATGACCAGATGAACGACACCGACTTCGTCGCAATTCCCGCATACGACATGAATGCGTTGACGACGCCTCTCAGCATTCTGCAGGCCTCGAAACAAACCCCGGACGTCGTTGCCACCATCACCGCCAAGCTCTTCTATTCGACCCGGTATTACTCCGCATACGACATCGACAGCGACGAGTACACCTGGGAGCACCCCGGTGTCGATTTGAAAGTCGCAAAAGGTACTCCGGTGGCCGCGATCGGCGGAGGGCGCGTGGTGGACGTGAGCGAAAACGCGAACCTCGGCATCCACGTGATCATCGAGCACCACACCGACGACGAGGGCATCGTGTTCTCGATCTACGGGCATCTGGCTTCCGCCAGCGTGCAAACGGGAGACGACGTTGTTTCCGGTACCGTCATCGGACAGGTCGGCATGACCGGAAACACGGTGAGCCCGCATTTGCACCTGCAGATCGATCGAGACACCGGAGACCTGCCCCATGTACCGTTTTGGCCCAAGAACACGCCGACCGTCCGTGAAGCATCGCAGTGGACTGTCCATCCCATCGCGTTCATCGCTCAGCACCAGTGAACACAAAAAAAGCCGGCGGGTGGCCGGCTTTTTTGGCGGTTCGGAGCGTTAGTAGCAGCCCTCTCCGGTCGAGAGGATCTGATAGATATCGTTGTCGAACTCATCGCTCAAGTCGTACTTGTCGAGGAGGAAGTTGACGGTCCAACGCAGCAAGCCCTCCGTGTAGCCGATGCGATCGAGCATCACTTTGGCGCTGCAGATGTCCGCAAACTGCTCTTCGGTGAACGGCGTGTCCTCACCTCCTCCGAATCCTCCCGGGGGCAGGCCGTTTCCGTCGTTAGGCAAGCGGGGGCTGTTTCCGTTCAGCGCGCCCCAGATCTCATTTGTGCGATGCCCCAGGTGTGTGGACGGAAGGTCGTTGCTCACGTTCGGGTTGCTGGAACTAGAGCTCGAACTTTCGCCGCCGCTCGGACAAATGAGTTGCGTGACGACGGTTTCGCTTATGTCATTCGTCTCGTTCGGATCTTGATTCTTCGAATCAACAGACGCCCAGTTCTGGAACGAAGTGAGCTCGCAGGACTCCGCAACGTAGCTGAAAGTGATCGTGAAGGTTTCGCTCTCGCCGTTCGCGAGTGCAAAGCCACAAGCGATCTCTCCTCCCTCCAGATCACATTCGATACTGCTGGACTCAAAGGTAAGCCCGACCGGGAAGTGGTCGATAGCAACGACAGAACCGTCGTCCGGTCCATTGTTGGTGACGGTAATGGTGTACGTGATGTCATCACCGAACTCGACGACCGACGGCCCGGACTTATCAATTTCGAAATCCGATTCAGGTACGCAGTTGACGGTCAACTGCGTCGAAGCGGAATTCCCTGCGTCCGTGTATTCATAATCGCCGCTGACGGTTGCAGTGTTGGTGATGGTGCTCCCGCACGATGCATCGTTGTCGACGGTGAACGAGAGGTCCAGGGAAGCCGGCGTTTCGGCAACTTCACAGAACACGAAACCGCCCTCGGTCGAGCAGTTCTCGTTCGTGTCGTTGTACGTCAAACCGGCGGGGATGCGGTCGCTGACCATGATGTTCGAGGCAGCACCCGTGCCGGAATTTGCCACAGCGATGTGATACGTGATGGTCTCGTTCGGCTGAGCCTGGCTGGGGCCGCTCTTCGCGATGGTCAGGTCGGCGACTTCGGAGGAGTCACAGAAGACGTGCGTACTCGCATCGTCGCTATTGTTATCCATGTCCGCATCATCCTGATCGGCGATGACGGAAGCCGTATTGACCAGGAGCGGAGACTCGATGCCGCAGCTGGGCTCGTTTAACTGGAATTCCAGGGTGAATGTCACCGACTCTCCTGCGAGAAGCTGTTCGTGCGTGCACACCACATCGCCGCCCACCTCAGAACACGGCTCTTCCGGAGCGGAACCGGCGATGTACTCCATTTCAGCCGGGTACTCGTCCGTCATGACGATGTTGGTCGCCGTTGCGCCCGTATTCGTCACCGTGACCGTGTACGAAAAGGTACCTGTGCCGGCGAGAACGCCGGTCGGACCGCTCTTGTCGATAGAGAGATCGGCATTACCGCCGTTGTTGATGTGCACCGCGAATGTCTCGCACGCAATGTTGCCGAGAGCATCCTGCACTTGGATGCAGAAGGAGTACTCCCCTTCCGTCGTCGGTATGCCGCTCAGGACACCACCGGAACTGAAGGACAAACCGGCCGGAAGCGTCGAACCCGAGCCGAGGGACCACACGTAGCTTCCGGAACCGCCAGTGGCGGCGAAAGTAGCGGAGTATGAGTGACCGACCACCGCGTCATTCAGCGGAGAAGTCGTCGTGATATCGAGGATGGCGACGATACTCTGAGCAAGTTCGAGCGACGTGCTCGCTGCATCGCTTGCGTCACCATTGTAGGTGGCGGTGATTTGGTGGGTTCCAACGGACAACGAAGAGGTGTTCATCGTCGCAACTCCGGCGACGAGCGTGCCCGTTCCGATGACGGCGGCGCCGTCCTTAAACGTCACCGTGCCGGTGGGGGTCACGAATCCCGTGACCGTCGCCGTAAACGTGACGGAGGTCCCGAAGTTCACCGGAGTGCCGGATGTGATGAGCGTGGTGGTCGTGGCATTCTTGTTGACGACCTGCGAGAGCGTCGAAGACGTGCTCGTGAGGTTCAATCCGTCACCGCTGTAGACGGCAACGATCGAATGGGTGCCGGCCGTCAGGCTGGACGTGACCAAAGAAGCGGAGCTGCCCGTCATGGCAACGGTGGAAAGCTCACTCGCGCCGTCGAGGAACTTGATGGTGCCTGTCGGGGAAGATCCGGCGACGGTCGCCTTGAACGTGACGGACGAGCCAACGGTCGACGGATTCAGGTTGCTTTCAAGGGTCGTGGTCGTCGAAACCGCGCTCTGCGTATTCACGAAGGTACACGTCACCTCCTCGCCACTGTCCGCATTGACGGTTGCGGTGCGTGCTGCCGTGGATTGGTTGACGGTCGTGTCCACGCCCGCGCCGTTGCAGGTGATCGACGAGACGGTCCAGCCGCTCACGGAGCTCTCCTGGAACGTGTACTGAGCCGACGTCGACACGGCGGACGTCCAGTTGTTCAACAAGGTTGCGTCGGTGTCGTCGTCGAGCAAGAAGTCGGGAAGACTCTGGTTGGTGACGTAGGTGAAGTTCTGCGCGGAATCCGGAACAGCGTTCTTCACGATGGTAATGACTGCGGCTTGCGTGTCGCCGCATCCGGTGACCGTGTTGGTCCCAGAACCGCCGTTGCAGCTGTCAGAACCGTTTTCTCCATCAATCGTGTCATTGTCGTTGCCTCCGTAAATGACGTCTCCATCATTTCCTCCGTAGAGCGTATCGGCTCCAGCTCCTCCGAAAATACTGTCAGCTTGATTGTCGCCGTAGATGGTATCGTCGCCGTCGCCTCCGTTCAGGATGTCGTTTCCGTTATGGCCGCAGATGACGTCGGCTCCGCCCATTCCGTCGATGTAATCGGCGGAGCTGGTTCCATCAATAATATCCGTTCCGCTCGTTCCCACGAGCATGCCAGAGAACGGCAATCCGTTCATCGGTCCTCCGACGATGGTGTTGCTCCCGTTCACGTACACCGTCTTACCGGAGCAGTTGGGGTTCACTTGCTGCAAGAAACCCACGTTTGCGGTACCCAGACCGGAGAAGGTGAAGCCGGAGAGAACGATATTGCCGGAAGCGAGAGGTGCTGCCGCAGTCGGGCGCACGCGGACATTCTCCCAGGTCAACGTATTGGTTCCACCATCTACGTCGTCTGTGATCGTAAAACTGATCGTCGTCGAGTTCCAAGTGGAAGTGGCAATCGTAGAGTTATTGGCGAGATTGTTGACGTTGTTGTTGCTTGTACCACCATTCACGCGAAGTCGAGGCGCCGTGCCCGTCGTGTCGAATTCGAATCCGGTGGGCGCAGTAATGCTGAGCGTACCGCTTGAAGCACTCATGTCATTATCGTCGATTCCACTCAAAATCGGTCCAGTAAGCGAGGTCCACGTACCACCAACGGTACTACTGTCGATAGCCGATCCTCCTGTTGCTGTTGTGAGTGTGGTGGCCGCTGAGACAATCGTCGGGATACCTGCTTGTGCGAGTGTAACAAGAACGTAGAAAGGCATGAACAGTTTGCTGAACATGCGGTTCTGAATAGGTGGGGCGGTCATGCAGTAAAAGAAATAAATAAATCTGAACAATAATCCTTGTTTTGATCACTGAAGCAAGAGCATTTGATATTCAATAGTCCTGTTACGTAATATGCGAAATAGTCTATTTCAACGCATTTTTGCTAGCAACAACAGAATATTTCATATCTGAGATGTGATGCAGAGTGTTCTTTCCCCAGACAGAACCGACGCGTAGTCTCCGCCCATGGAAATACGTCACATTCTTGAATGGGGGTTCGGCATTGTTGTTGCGCTCTTTCTTATTATTGATCTTGGGGTATTGAATCGCCGCCCGCATGCCGTTTCAGTCAAATCCGCTGCGTGGCAGACCGTTTGTCTCGTCTTGCTGGCGCTGGCTTTCGACGCGTGCATTTACGCATTCTACGATCACGTGAAAGCGACGGAATTCTTAAGCGCGTATGTCACAGAGGAGATGCTTTCGGTGGATAACCTGTTCGTCATCCTGCTGCTGTTGAATTTCTTCAGCATAGAAGAGCGCTT
This sequence comes from uncultured Candidatus Peribacteria bacterium, assembly GCA_964427895.1. Classification (GTDB taxonomy): domain Bacteria; phylum Patescibacteriota; class Gracilibacteria; order Peribacterales; family Peribacteraceae; genus CAYRUZ01. The sequence continues at coordinate 108,225 of CAYRUZ010000002.1, read as the reverse complement.
CCAACACCGTGTCCTGTTTTACGGCATCCTCGGGGCGATCGTCCTGCGCGGACTGTTCATCGGCCTCGGCTCCATCATCATCGCGCAGTTCCACTGGATCCTGTACATCTTCGGCGCGGTATTGATCTACACGGGCTGCAAACTGCTGTTCGAGAAAAAGGAAGAACATGTCGATTTCACCCAGAACCGCGCGTACAAACTCGCGCACCGTTACCTGCGTTTCACGAAGTCCCATCACAACGGCAAATTCTTCGTGCGCGAAAACGGAAAGCTCTACGCCACCGTGTTATTCCTCGTCCTTATTCTGGTGGAGTGGACGGATTTGGTCTTTGCCATCGATTCCCTCCCCGCGGCGTTCGCCATCTCGCAAGACAGCTTCGTCGTGTATACGTCGAATATTTTTGCCATTCTCGGACTGCGCGCGATGTTCTTCCTGCTTGAAGCCGTAATCCACCGTTTCCACCATTTACAGAAAGGACTTTCGGTCGTTCTCATTGCCATTGGCGCAAAGATGCTGCTCGACATCGTCGACATACACATCAGCTCGGGGGCATCGCTCGCGATCGTCGCCGTCTGTCTCGGCGGTTCGCTCCTCATGTCCGTCGTCTTTCCGAAAAAATTCTGAGTGAACGGGAAAATCATCACGTACATGTTGTCTTCCGCATGTCGAACGGTAGAATGACCGTTCGTCATCTTATGTCCTTCAACATTCTCATCGCCGAAGACGATGCGTTTCTCGCCGATACCATAGAAGTGGAATTAAGCGAACGAGGAGCGGCCGTTCGAAGCGCCAAAAACGGCGAGGAAGCGATCGCACACATCGAAGAGCAACTGCCCGATTTGCTCCTGCTGGACCTTCTGATGCCGCGAAAGGACGGGTATGCGGTGCTCAGCCATGTGCGGGAAAAGTATTATCGTTTTCCCATTATCATCCTGAGCAATTTGAGCGATGAGATCGACAGAGAAAAATGTCTCACACTCGGCGCAAAGGACTACGTCGTAAAATGCGACATCGATGCCGAGGAGTTGTGGGGAAAAGTCGAACCGTATTTGATCAAGCAGTCGTAATCATCCGCTCGCGCGGATACACGACGCGCTCAACGTCGACGAATGATCCGTTTTCCCATTTGCGAACGGTGATGGTGATCGTCTCGGCGTCGATCGATACTGTGTTGTACGCATTCCCTTCTTTGAGATACCAGCGAGCGATGGCGGGGCCCGCCTGCGCGACGATCATCGAGCGTGTCGCCGTCGGCAGATGGCTGCGCACGTCGCCGTGAATGCCGAGATGCAAATGGCCCGACAAGACCAAATCGATGCCGCATGCCTCCAGATGACGGACCACTTTTTTTGGCTTGCGGATGCTCGATTTTTTGCGCTTCAACTGCATCGGAATGATCACGGGATGATGCGCCACCAGGACACGCGCGCGTCCGTCGTTGGGCAGCGATCCGAACGCTTCTTGAATGCGGCGAAGCTGGGCAGGAGACACGCGTCCTTCTTTCAGGGTGCGCGAACGCGCCGTGTTCAATCCTGCGACCACCATCTCGTCGTCGGAAAAAATCGGAAACAAATTCTTGGTGATGTGCTTTTTGTACGCCCGCAATGGAGTGATGAACCGACGGACGAGATTGAGCATCGGGATATCGTGATTGCCGGGCACGATGAGCACCGGGGATTCGATTTTTGCAACGAACAGACGTGCGCGCCGGAATTGTTTCGGATGCGCGCGTTGCGTCAGATCGCCGCTGATCACCACCAGCGACGGTTTGCGCGTATTGATCTCCGTCACAAGAGCATCAGCGATGTCGCTGTCTTCTTTTCCAAAATGGAGATCGGAGATGTGCGCGATGGTTTTCATGCGATGAGCGTCTCACCGGAACGCGAGCCCCGGGAGCTTGTACCAGGGGAGGATACCGGAGAAATACCGAAGATCCGCCGCTTTTCGCAACAACATGCCGACGAAACCGTAAAACTTGAAGGGGCCGACCGATACTGCTGCCCAGTTTTTGCCGACGGGTATTGCGTAGGCGGGCTTATGCGGTTCGTGTAAAACGGGCTCGACGCCATCGAGCCGGGAACGAATCGTCTTACACACGTTTGAGGCATCGTGGACCGCGGTTTGCGCCATACCGGAGTACTGCGTGACGGCGCCGTCACCGACCACAAACACGTCTTTCAATCCCCTCGCACAATAGTACTCGTCGACTTCCAATCGTCCGCGTTTGTCCGCCACGACTCCGGGGATGCGCGCGTACAACCCGTTGGCTTTGAGGCCCGCAGTCCACACGATGGTCTTAGCTTTTATGGTCGATCCGTCTTTGAGCGTCAGCGTGTCGACGTCGACCGAAGCGACCGCCGTGGAGGTCATGACATGGACGCCGAGCGACGACAGCCGTTCCTGCACCTTTCCACTCACCTCTTCCGGCATGATGGGCAACACTCTCGGGAGCGCCTCGATGATGTCGACGCGAACGACGGAGGGGTCCGCACCGTTTTTTACCGCAAGTTGCTGGCCCAGTGCGATCGATTCGGAGGCAACTTCCACACCCGTGGGGCCGCCGCCAATGACTACGATGCGAGCGGACGAATCGCGGTTGGCGTCGGACATGGAGCCAAGTGACGCAAATGTCGTCGAAAGATGTTCACGGAGCGCAAGTGCATGATCCGATGTGATGACCGGCAAGGAGTATTTGTCCATTCCCGAAATACCGAAGTACGACGGTTCGCTTCCCAAGGCCACAATCAATGAGTCATAGGACAAGGTCGTGCCCGATGCCGTAGCGACGGTCTTCGCCGCGGGATCGACGGACGTGACGGGATCCACAATCACCTCCACATGGGTTCTGCGAAAAATGTCAGCAAGTGGGAATGCCACGCCGTTCGCGTTGCCGTCGGCAAGCACGCGGTAGACTCCTGCGTGATAGTTGAAGTACGGGCGATCGCTGATGAGGCGGACGCGGACGCGCGCATCATTCGCAAGATGCAGCGCCGCCTGCACTCCGGCAAATCCCCCTCCGACGATGACGACTGTGTGGGACATAGTGTGGCGCGAAGTATACGAGCGATACTTCCACGGCTCAATCGCGGCTCACTGTTGCGGACGCACAATTTTTGCGTCGTTTAAGTGCTGCTGCGCTTCTTCTATGCGTCCTGTCGCCCGCAGGAGTTCTGCCAATACGGCATGCGCCTCGTACGAACTGTGTCGCAATCGCATGGCCTCGCGCAAATGCGCCTCTGCTTCGGTCCATTGGCGACCGTCCATGAGGAGCTTCGCCAGCTCGACATGCGCCTCCGCGAAACTGGGATCAAGTACGATGGCACGCGAGAACGCGTCGAATGCCAGATCCGCCTTTCCTGTTTCGGCGTAAATTCGACCTTCCGCATACAGGGGATCCGCGCTTCCTGGATCGAACGTTTCGGCTATCTGCAGTTGCTGCAATGCATCCTCCGTTTGGCCCGCGGCGGCATAGACCTCGGCGGCTCCGATGTGCAGGAACGCATCGTCACCGTATGCCAAACCCTGGCGCAACAACTCGAACGCCCCCTCGATGTCATCGCGTTCCAATCGCAAACGGGCAAGAGCGACGCGCGACGGGGACGACGCAGGATCGACGCTCAGCACCCTGCCGTACAACGCCTGTGGCGAACTCCACACAGAGACCAAGGGGACGGTGCGGAAGGCGCAAACAATGAAAAGAACTGCGAAAGACGCAATCATCGCCTTTCCTGGGGCAGTGGCGAATCGCTCCACTGATTCGGGTAAGAGCGCGACGATGCCGAGCAAGAACGCGACGAGCGGAAAATACCCATACCGATCGGGCGCGAGCAGCGGGGATCCCGCTCGTGCGTTCATCAGCGCCGGAGCAAGCAATAGGACAAAAAGGCTGAAACCTCCCGCAGCGGTCGGATTCTTTTTGCGGAGAAAAGCGATGCCTGCCACCACAGCAAAGCATGCGAGTACAGAAAGTGCGTACGACGGGGTCAGCAAAGAAACCGCTGAATGCTCGTCGTACGTCAGCCTCAACGGAACGATGAGGAAGATTTTCCCCACCGTGAGTACGACCCCTTTCGCGACAATGAGCAAAGAAGAAACCGGAGAAAAACTTTGTACCAAATGTGATTTGCCGACTACCGCGACAACCGCGACGCTCAACGACACGACGCCAAAGGCAGCGGCGGTCCATGGCTGCCTTTTTTCGCGGAATAGCACGACGGCTGGCGCGAGCATCGCGCTCGGTTTACTCAGGAGCGATGCGACGAAAAGAGCCACTGCCCAAGACCGCCCAGTCACTGCGCTGGCACGAACGAGGACGTTGGCACTCATCAGACCAAAAAATGTCATGAGTAGATCCTTGCGCGCCGAAAGCCATACGACCGTCTCCACGTTGACGGGATGGATCGCAAACACCAACGATGCCATCGCACCAGCCATTCGCCTGCCCGTCAGGTACGCGATGAGCAGATAGGCAAGCACTGCGTTGCACAAGTGCAGAAGGAGGTTCACCGCGTGAAACGCGCCGGCGGAATCACTCACTGCAGCAGTAAGTCGATAGCTCAATAATGTGAGCGGTATGTACAGCTCCGGATCAAACGTCGTGAAAGAAATGTGCACGGCACGCGTCCACCCTGCGTGTACCGCCAAGTTTTCTATGATCAATTCTCCGTCATCGACTGGAGCAAACCCGAATGCGATGGTACGGCCGAAAAATAGCAGAATGCATGCGGCGCACAGCAGGGTTACCACCGCTGCATCCCGCACGGCTCTGTTCCGGAAGGCGTCTCGCAACATCTGCATGCAGCGACTATACCGGCCCGTCGCGGAGACATGTCGTTCGTATTTGCATTTTAACTTATTTTGTATTATAATAATAAAAAATGACACACAAAAATAGCCGCGTTTGGGTTGCTGCATCAGGCGTCACCGTCGCCGCTTTTGCATTGGCGATCGTCCCGCTTTACTCGGAGGTGGACGCACGCTCGATCAAGGACTTTCCGCAGCCGTCTTCGCGCGGCGAGCAGCTCCACGACGCCGCACCGCTCAAAGTCGATCCACTCGAACGCACGGCGCACATCCTCCAGGACCGCATCGAGCGCCGCTATCACGTTCGACCCTCGATCGAAACACTGAAGCAAGCAATCGTTCGCCGCCGTGAATTGATGAGCACGCTCGTCACGGTGCAATTCCAGTCCGGCGAAGACCCTGCAGCCCATCCAGACTGGCTGCTGTCTCCGTCCCACAATCCCGAGTGGGTCCGCTTTTCGATGCACGGTTCCGACGTCACGTTCACGCTTGACGGGGACGCCGTCCGCAAAGGCATTACAGAGGCGGACGTTCCGACGCTACCGGCGGCAGTCAACGCAACGGCAGTCGCGGGAGAACCCGACTCCTACGGCGTGCGCCGCGTGACCATGGAAGGTACCCCGTCGGACGGATACTGGTTCGACCGCGAAAAGCTTACAACGCGTGTCATCGACGCTTTCGCTTCCGACGACACGACACTGGCTGTTCCCGTCGTCCAGCGTGACGGCGTCGTCACGTACAGCGACGGTCAAACAACCAAGGACCTTGTCTCCGTCGGTCTGGGAAAGTCGTCGTTCCTAACCTCATCGTCGAACCGCATCTTCAACATTCGCAAAGCCCTGGGAGAACGCATCAACAACGTCGTCGTCCCCGCCGGGTCGACGTTCTCCTTCAACTCCATGCTCGGCACGCCCATCACGACGGGCAAGGGCTGGAAGGAGGAATTGGGCATCTTCGAAGGATGGGATCTGCGCCCGACGCCGGGCGGCGGCATCTGCCAAACCGCAACGACGTTCTACCGTTCCGTGCTGATGGCCGGCCTGCCAGTCGTCAAACGCAAGAATCACAGCCTCTTCGTGCACTACTACGTCAGCGGAGGCGCGGGGTTGGACGCGACGATTTTCCCCGGCGCGCAGGACCTGTCGTTCGTCAACGATACGGGCAACGACTTGGTGGTTCGCGCCTGGTGGGACGACGACAAGAACGCCTATGTGTCGCTGTACGGCATTCCGGACGGACGCTCATCGGACGTAGTGGGACCGTACTTCGCGGCCAATCCGCCGCAGTCACTGCCCGCGGACAAAACGCTGCGCGGCAATCAGATCGCGTGGGAGCGCATTTTGCATCGCAGTGACGGCACAAGCACCACGGAGACGATCATCTCGACCTACAAGAGCATTCCGAAAGCGGTGTTCGCGGAGTTCGCCACACCGTCCGTACTGGCGTACTGACCTCAGGCGCGGATCATGGCGCGGGCAACGGCCATGCCCGTGGCGCATCCCCCTGCGATAAGAGCGATGCCGCAAACGCCTGCAATGATCATGGCAGAACGCAGGCTGACGCCCGTTTGCGGGAAGTACGTGAGAATGCGGACGTATTCGACGCCGCTGACGCTGTTGCCCAGGTTCCCGCCGTACAAACTCACCGGGAAGTTGAGCAGCGTGTTATGCAGGAGATTGGTCGACGTGCGCACACCGTAGGACAGCGTGCGCGTACGGCCGGCCGGCAGATTATCGATGGTCCAGCGCAGGCGGTTGCCCGACACGCTTGCACCGCCGTTATCGGTCAGCACGACGAGATCCGAGGGGTAAAAACTCTCCACCTGTGCGTTTTTCAAATCGCTGCCCGTGCGGTTCTCGACTGCGATGCCGACGCGCACGGAATCTCCCGGTTGTGCCTCCGTCCGATCCGGGAGCAGCGTCAGCGTCACGACGCCCGGCAATGCCGTCGCGGAGGTGGCACTGGTGCCCGTTGTCACGGTGTGCGTAACGTACGTCGTGGTGCCGCTCACCGCGCGCGAACTCACGGAGGAACGCTGAACCTGTTCAACCATCAATCCGTCTTCGGGGAAGGAACCGTCGATGACGTTTTCGCTCGAGGAGCTCGACGAGATGGCTTCGGCAACCACCGCTCCCGTATCCGCCGACTGCTCCGTCGGCGTTACCGACGCGCCGGAAGACGATCCTCCCGCTGCGCGGCAGCCGACGAGGGTGAGCGAGAGCGCTGCAACTGCGAGAATGGTTCGGATGGGCATACGGAGAAAGAAAGGAAGAAACTATGCCACTAATATACGTTTATGGCAAGTCCCTCTTACTGACAATCCTTACAGAGTCCGTAGAACTCCAGCGCGTGATTTTTCACGACAAAACCGGATTCCGAAGCAATCTTCGCCTCTAATTGATCAAGGTCGTTCGGAAGGGCTATATCCTGGATCGACCGGCACTTTTCGCACACCAGATGGTGGTGATGATGGCTGTCTGCGCTTTCGAAGCGCTGAATACCATCAGAAAATTGAACCACGCGCAGGACTCCCCTCTCTGTCAGAAAAGAGAGCTCGCGGTATACCGACGCGATGTTCGTCTTCAATCCCCTCTTCTTCAAAGCCGCATGGACTTGGGGCGCGGTGAACGGCTCGTGGCGCGTTGCAAAATGACCGACGGTCGCCTTACGCCCGGCAGTTATACGAAACCCATCTTTTTGCAGACGCTGCAGAATGTCCGATTGCATCACCATGAATACATTTTATTGCAAATCATTCGCAAGACAAGCCGCCAGCATCAGAGCTTTCTCCATTGCATGAGCAAGAAGCCGAAAAACACGACCAATCCCGCACCGCTCATGATGATCCAAAAGACGAATCCGCCCACGCGAACGACGGACACCGGATCAGTCGGGTCGAGCGCGTCCTCCGTCGCGGGATAGATCTGCATGGAAACGCCTGCGCGGCGAACGAATCCCGTCTCGCCCTGGAAAAAGAAATCCTTTTCCTTCCCACCCGAACGGATGAACTCCTGGAGCGCCGCGTCTTCCGCATCGCGCACGTCGGCTAAACGCATGTCCGCAAGCGCGTTGCCCGTCACCTCGAATGCCCCCCATGCGACGGTGTATCCCGTGCCGCTGCGCTGCAGTGACAGCAAGTACGTGTTGCCGTTTTTGACGGCTCCGGAAGACGAAAAGGGCAGTCGTTTGCCGACCGTGATCCCGCGCACGGTGGTTTGCGGGAAAACGTCATGTACCAGAATGGAGAAATCATCCCCCTCGGACTGGACATCACCCACGACGAGCACATCCTGATCATGACCGCCCATCAAGCATCCGAGCGGATCGCATGCCCAGGCAGTGGAAATGTTCAATACTCCGAAGGCAATCGCCGCCAGAGACATATTCGTGATCGCGCGCATAGAGACGGAATGGTGGGCGAGGTGGGACTTGAACCCACGACCAATTGCTTAAGAGGCAACTGCTCTACCAACTGAGCTACTCGCCCGAGAGCCTGAAAAGGATAAGCACAATCCGCAGCCAGTCAATGTTTTTGCATCAAAGGACCTTGCGCGGGCCACACATCGCCGGGTCGTTTTGCGACGGAACCAGCAATGCGATCGGCAACTGATCGAACCAGCCGAACGTCTGACGATCGATCCGGCGGCCGATTGTGCGTCCATTCCGCACGTAGCGGGCTTCCTCTGCGGTCAGGTCGATGCTGGGGTACGGACGCAACACGTCCTTCAGCGGGAGAACATCGCCCCAATCGGCTTTTTCAGCACTCACGGCGTCATCGACGGACCAGTTACCCACGCGCGTCCTGCGCAGCCCCTCGAGATACGCGCCGACGCGCAGGAGCTGTCCCATGTCGTGCGCCAGCGAACGGATGTACGTCCCGGAGCTGCAGGCGATGCGCAGCTTGAGTTTCGGATACGCGAATTCGAGAACGTCGCACGCGGCGATGTCGACGTCGCGCGCTTTGAGTGCAACGTCCTTGCCCTTGCGCGCCAATTCGTACGCTCGCATGCCGTTCACCTTCACCGCGGAATGCGCGGGCGGTACCTGCGAAATCTTTCCCATGAACCGCGCCGTGATGATGTTCTGAATCGCCATCAAATCTGGCGGGGAAACGCCGGGCTTGAGAATGACTTGTTCCATGAAACCGTCTCCGTCGTACGTGGTCGAGACTTCGCCGAAGTGAACATCGGCGACGTATTCCTTTCCGAGACCGGAGAAAAGTTCGATGATTTTCAGGGCTTTCGCACCGACTCCGAGAACGAGCAATCCGGAAGCGGAAGGATCGAGCGTTCCCAAGTGTCCCACCTTCGGCTCCTTCAAGACGCGACGGACGGTCGAAACCACGTCGTGGCTCGTCGGCCCGATGGCCTTATCGATGAGGAGAAAACCGTGTTTCATTGACGCTGAAAATACTAGCACAATTCACGCCAGACATCATGGTTCGTCCAATAGCTGCACAAGGCCCAAAATCAGGCCCCAAAAGCCGGAAGGAGCATTCCCAGGATGATCGCAAGGACGCCGAATGCCGCTACTGCGCGGACGAGAGTCGCCTTTTTCATAGGGTTAGCGGGGTTTCACGTTAATGGTAACAGTTTGCGAGCTTGTCTGCTCTTTCTCTTCTCCAGTCACGGTGAGTTTCACCGTGTACGTCCCCTCTTCTTCGAACACGTGGTCGGGTGTGGGTAAGTCGCTTTGTGCACCGTCACCAAAATCCCAAAGGTACTTGGTCACCTTGCCTTCGGTGCACGCGGCATCGAAGTGGACGCCGAGTGGGGCTTTGCCATTGGTGCGACTCGGGAGGATGCAGGCATCGATCACCGGCGCGCGGACGACGATCTGCTTACTCATCTTGTATTCCTTTTTGCCGACGGTCTTCACGGTGAGATCGATGGTGTACGTACCTGGCTCTTCATACCTGTGTTCCACGACTGCGGCCCCGAAGACATCGTCGGAGCGGTCGCCGAACGACCAGATGAATCCGGTAATGGTGTCGTCCGGCACGAAGCTGAGTGAGCCGTCGAACGTGACGTCGAGCGGCGCGACTCCTCCTTCGGGTTGGATCTGCAACGACAGCGACGACGTCGGCGGCACGACCTCCACCGGGATCTTCTTCACGAACACATGGTTCTCCGCGTCTTCGCCGATAAGCGTGATGGTGTATTCGCCCGGCAAACGGTAAATGGCTTGCAGGCGGCCTTCGGTCGAACCCACCTCCGTCGCATCGGGCGCCTCCCAGTAGAACTGCACGAACGGCGTGGACGTCTTTGGAGTGAGATCCACGGTCAGTGGGGCCTCCGCCACGATCTTGCGGTCCTGCGTCAGCTCTGGGGTTCCGGCGTACGTCAAATCATTGAGCCGCAGCTCATCCACCACGCGAACGACCGTTGCGATTTCGGCCAATTGGCCACTCGCCGAACGGGCGCGCATGAGAACCGAATACGTGCCTTTTTGCTCGAAGGTGTGCACAGCCTCGTTTTCATGGACGGGTTCGCCTTCGTTTTCGCCGAAGTCCCATTCCACGTCCCCGAGCGGCTCTTCCGTCTCGATACGGAAGCGTACGCCGAATTTCGGATTGCCCGTGAGATGTTTCGGGTCCGTGATGACGGCGATCGGGAACGGCAGGGGCGGGGCCTTCACCACCTCGATCGTGCGCTCGTATTTGGTCTTCGTCTTGTTGTTGAGCGACACGATGGCGGAGACTTTCCTCTTCCCGAGGCTGTAATACGTATGCGTGATCTCGGGCTCTTTGGTCTTCTTGATCTGTTTTCCGTCACCTTCAAAGTCCCATTCGATCTCCTTGATCTGCTGCTTGTCGGGAATGAGGTGGGCAATACTGAACACCGCCGGACGCTCGACGATGGGCGGGCTGGGGGTGATGGCGAAGACGGACCGGTTGATGATCATGCGTCGAGCGGCCACGCGCGTGTCGCCGTCGCTGAGGACGATGCGGACTTGAATCGTGTAGATACCCTCTTTTTCATACGTCGCCGTCAGCACAGGCTGCACCGTTTCCTGGTTTACCTTTCCGTCCCCGTCGACGTCCCAGCGGTATTGCACCGCGCGCTTGCCCAAGCGTTGCAATACGTCGACGGCGTCCTCCACGCTGAACGTCACGGCCAGCGGCGCGACGAAATCCGCAGCCGCCGTGGGATTCGTAATGTCCAATTTCAGCACCGGCTCGCGCGTGATCATGAAAGGCACGGTGAGCGCGAAGATCAACCCCGGAACGACGCCGACTCCCAAACGGATGAGGGCGGCGCGACGCACTTCAATGTCAATTTCCGGGTTGTTGATGCGTAGGAACGCCAGGATCGCACCAATAATGAGGAGAAAGCCTGCAACCGCGCACGATACGACTCCGGCGAACTTCAACCCCTGCATTCCGCCGTTTGGATCGGGCAGTAAGGCGAGAAGTACGAAACCCCACAGGAAGAACACCAAATAGCCTATGCCCCACAACGCGAGAATGGTCCGCTTGATGCGCTTCACCGGTGTCACATCGGGCGGACGGGCAGGCTTGGGAGCCGCCGGTTGCGCATTCACGCCGTCTAGTGTGGAAGGCGCATCTGCCACTTAGCGATCGAGAAAGAGGGAGTTCATCAGCTGTTCTTCGAGCTCGGGCGGAAGAGACGTTTCCTGGCCTTCCATCATCAGCGGCATCTGCAGCATCGTTCGCGGGTCGAACGCGCGCACGTTTTGCGGAGGCTGAATTTCGGGAGCCTCGTTGTGGTCCGTCAGGGAGATCGTCACGTTCGCGGTCACGGAACCACCGTCTTTGGGCGAAACGATCCAGCGGATTCTGCGCACAAATGACGTCGATTGATCGATCCACAAATCTCCGGTGACGGAATGTGCAATGAAGAAATCCCGCGTGGACGAGGGATCGAAAGTCGCGTGCTGTTCTTCGGCGGCTTGCGCGAGGAATTGTTCCAGTTTTTGGGGATCGATTGAAACGGCATAATGATACGCGTCAGCACCGTCGACGTTTTCCGTTCCGTAATCGTGCGTGACCTTCACCACCTCCGCCTGCAGACGGAGCAACTGCGGATCGGGGCTTACGGGATCGATTGAGGCTCCGGACTCCGACGGCAAGCGGTACCACGCGCCTTCCATCGCACGGAGTGCCGGCGACGCAACCAGGGGGTCATCACCGGACACGCTGCCGACGCGGACGTTCACATCACGGTTGGCACCCACAATCACTTCCAATTCGATGTTCGAAGCGGAGTTCGATTCGCTGTTTTTCACTTCTATCACGCCGGCTGTCTGCACCTCCTCGCCCGCATCGCGAAGGATGCCGTCGAAGGCGAAGGAATACTGTCTCAGAGGGTCGGTGGATGCGGTGCCCTTCACCGAAAAATGCGCCGATTCAAGCGAACGACTCGCTTTCGCGGCAGCAGAGAGCACCTCCGCGGGGTCGGGATTGGATCGCAGCGAGCACGAGACGAGCAGCAGCGACGCCGAAACCAGTATGAGCGTGCGACGCATGGAAGAACGGCAATCAGTATTCCACAAGAGCTAGCGAAACACCACAATAAGACCGCCGTTTTGCCAGCGAGTCTGGAACGTCACCAACTTCCGCCCGCTCCTCCTCCGCCCGAAGAACCTCCGCCGAACCCGGAGAAACCGCCTCCTCCTCCCCCACCCCAACCACCGGAACCGCCAATCCATCTACTGCCTCCGCGCCGGTATCTGCTGCGCGGACTGTAGCCGTATTTGGAGACGAAATAATCGAACACGAATCCCACGATGACGAGGAGGATGAGCACCCACCATGCTCCCGTGATGAGCGAGAAAATCACGCCGAATCCCCCGCCTATGAGGCCGCCCAACCACCAACTCTTCGAACGCGCCAGAATCACCCCGAGCACGCGCAGGACATTGATGAGCAAGTACAGCCCCAGGATGATCGAAGGCAGAAGTATACCGCTCGTATTGCCTTCTTCTTCGTCGGCGGTGTATTCCCCGCCGATCGTCTGGATAATGGCACTCACGGCGTCATGGATGCCATCGTAATAGGCACCATCGCTGAACTGTGGCAATAACTCTTGATCGATGATCTTCTTCGCGGTGATGTCAGGGATGGCGCCCTCCAATCCGTATCCCGTCGCCAGGAACACTTTCCTGTCGCCGTACGCGATCAGCAGGAGCACGCCGTTGTTCTTTTCGTTATTGCCCACGCCCCATTTACGGAGAGTGGCGACGGCAGCGTCCGCGATCGGCTCGTCGGAAAGCGTGTCGACGACGAGCACCGCGATCTCGTTGCTTGTCGTCGCACGGTAATCGGTCAAAATGCGCTCGAGTTCCGCGTCCTGCTCGCTGGTAAGGATGCCGACCGTATCCGTGATGAATCCATCGTTATCCGGCACGGGGAATGCCGCGTGAGCGGTCGCAATGCAGAAGAGTGCGATCGCGACGATGGAGCCGGCGCGAGCGGTGAGCGTCATCGTGAGCTTAGAACGAAACGGCGGGGGCGTTCTCCGCACCAGGCGTGGACTGGAATGATGTTTCGGGCTGGAAACCGAAGACGGCCGCCAGGATATTGCCCGGGAAGCGCATGACGCGGATGTTGTATTCCATCACCGCGGTGTTGTAATCCTCGCGAGCAACGGTGATGCGGTTCTCGGTACCCTCAAGCTGCGTCATCAAATCGCGGTAGGCATCCGTGGCTTTCAAGTTCGGGTACGCTTCAACATTGATGCGCAATCCCGCGTAGATCGAATCGAGTTTCTGTGCGGCTGCGATCTGCTGAGAACGATCTCCGGTGCTTTCGGCGCTGGTCCATCCCGTTCGCGCTTCAGTAATTTGGCGGAAAGTATCCTGCTCGAACTTCGACGCTCCTTTAACGGAGTTCACAAGATTCGGAATCAAATCGAACCGGCGCTGATAAGAAGCCTCGACGGTCGCCCACTTCGCCTTCACGTTTCCGCTGCTGGCGATCATGCCGTTATATCCGCTTGCGGCCCAGCCGGCAATTACCACGACAATCGCAACGATAATCATCCACGGTTTGAACGACATGCAGAACTGGGGGAAAAGTGCGACGCCATGGTAGCACAGCTTCCCTTTACAAACGAGCGCGGCGCTTCGACGGAGCCAGAGCGGGTTGCGGCTGCGCAACCGACTGCATGCCGACGATCGGCGTTCCGCAATCCGCACCATAGCGCTGCGCCTGTTCCCCGCGGTCGAGCATCGTGATCAACTCCGCACGCGTCACTGGCCGCAGAGGCTCTACACTGCGGGAGTCGTTAACGCCGCGCAGCACGCAATGGTCGGCGGCAATTTGCATCACGCCGGCGAACCAGGCGTCCTGCGCGACATCGTCGAACGCGGGAGCCAGTGCGAGGGCGTCGTATCCGAAGTACCGGAGGATCATCACTGCCGCCTCCGCGCGTGTGATCATCGACGTCGGACGGACGAGGCACGGGACCGTGCCGTAACAGTTATCGTCGCCGAACATCCAGCCGTTGGCTGCGGCTTCTTCCACATACGGCGTGTACCACTCCCCTACCGGCGCATCAACGAAATGCGGCGAATCGGGCTGCAGGGGCGAGAGACACTTCATGCGCACAAGCAGTGCAGCGAGCTCCGCGCGCTGCGCGTTGCGGGAAGGCTCGAACGCCTGGCGGTTCTCGACCAGGCCCTGCTGGAAGAAGGACAATACGGCCTGCGAAAACCAGCTGTCCGCGGGCACGTCCGCAAACGGCGAAGGGATGTTCTTGCGCTCGCGGCAGGACGGAGCGGCGCCATGAAGAGGCTCGCCGATCAACGTCCCCGCCCCAGGCCTGCCTCCTCCGCCGGGCGTTTCCGGCGAGGTGCTCACCACCCTGCGCTGCGTAAAGATAAAGGACAGTCCTTCGACATGATCGAGGTAATCCGTCCCGTCTCCATCCTGTTCGGAAAGATTGGTATCGAGCGTGCTGCCGGCGGAAAAATCGAGTGCGAGCGCATAGCCCGCATGCTCGCCGACAACCTTGAAAAACACGTGAGCAAGCAGCGTGTCCGTACCGTACGCACCCGTATTGAGCGGCGATCCGCCATCCGCGTCATGCGCGGTAAGAAGGAGTTGGTTATCCTGGATGGTGTTGCCCGGATACGTCCCGAACGCCGCGTCAGTCTGCATTCCCGTGGCAGTCACGGAACAACCAGCATCCGCGTACGGACGGATGACTGTCGGCGAGTACGGCAGCACGACGTCGACCGAGTTCGTATCGACTCCGTCGGTCTCGACCAAAACATCCACGCGGAAGCAATCCCCCACTTCGTAGGATGTTTTATCATCGGGCTGAACCAACCTGACCGCACCGGTCAGCGCGCGCGGCGCGGGCGTGCCGGAACTCAAGCCCGTTTGCCCGAGGTTCACTGTGGCATCAGTCAGGTCGATGCCATTCACCACGCCATCGCGGTTAAGATCGTACTTTTCCTCATCTTCCCAAACGTGACTGCCGATATGCGTGATGTCATCCGGCGTGATGGCGTCGTTTTCATCCACGTCTCCCGCGCGCAGCGGCGTTGATCCTCCGGACGTAAAATCGATCGTCCCACCGTCGGTGAGGTTCATCCCGGCTCGCGTGACTGACAAATGGGAATATCCCTTCGCGACCACGTCGTACGTTCCCGGGTGCAATCCCGTGTCGAGCCCGCCGTAGAATCCGGTCGCGGTCTTGATCACGGTATCTTCGAAAAGCAGGTCGCTCGTACCCGGCGCATACAGTTTGATGTTCATCCTCGGCGAATGGTTCCCGCTGGCTGGCACGCGCTTTTCCGGGATGCTCCGGATGTTGAGGGCCAATTGTCCGCGCACCGTGAGGCCGATCTGCACGCTGGTGGAAGAGACTGCACCGAAGAGCGAGACGGTATGCACCGTGGTAGCGGCCAATGCCGCCGCAATCACCGCCAGCGCGCTGCGCACGCCAAGGGCGACGTGAGTCGTATGCCGCTTCTGAAGTGGGTATTTGGGTATCTCAAGAGTATACCACAAAATTGTGGCTTCAACCAGCCCTGCGCGGCACTTTTCTCAGTGCGATCGGCTGTAGATTCCCGTAAGGACGACGTTCTGGAGAATCGCACCGGAAAGCGCTTTTCGCAGCATGCCGCCGGTCGCCGTGGCAGGCAGCGTGAGCTGGCGGTCAAGCGCGTACAGTTGGAAACGATAATGGTGCGTGCCCGACGGCGGGCAGGGGCCCAGGTATCCGGGCTTTCCCGCGGACGTTTTCCCTTCGCTCGCACCGTCGGGTGCCTTGCCGATTTCCATGCGTGCAGTAGAAGGATCGATGTTCCATACGAGCCAATGATCGAACGGCTCTCCCGGCGCATCGGGATCATCGACGATCAACGCCAATCTCTTGGTACCGTCCGGCACGTTGCCGATCGAGAGTGGCGGGCTGACGTTGTGGCCGTCGCACGTGAATTCTTTGGGGATAGCCTGCCCTTCGCCGAATGCGGGGCTTGTCAGAGTCAGCGCGGGCGCCGTTGCGTCCTTACCGCAAGCCGCAAGGACAAGAGAGGAAAACAGAAGGCAGAGAAGGCGTTTATTCATGTGAGAGCGGAAACGGTCGGAGAAAGCGATGCACGATCATGCCACACAGCAAATATATTCCCATTGCGAGCAACGTGCTCCACTCGATGACGAGTCCGCTCTTCGTCACGATCGGACCGATGGCGTGCAGAGGAAGCAGGAACCAACGGGAAACGAGCATGAGTGAGCGGATGACGGGCAGCGCTTCGTTCACCCCCAGAAGAACGATGAGAAAACGCACACCCAACCAGCACTCTGCAACGGTGAAGACGACGGAGAGCGTGCGACGGAGGACGTCCGCGTACGGCATAGGCCGACACTCTAGGGTGGGGAGGGGGCATCAACAATTGACAGACCGCGTCATGCGGCGATGGACGATTTTCAAGAAAATATCTTCGTCGCGGCGGCGCGCTGCGCATCCAAACCCGGCTCGTTTCCCGCGACCAGTATTTCCCCGGCGCGAGACCAGACGTGAATGTCTTTGGTGCTGTTGCCGATGTACGCGAACCCTTTCTCCCCGAACCGTCGAACCAGTTCGCGCGCTTTCGGATCTCCGCTCAAATTCGTCACCCCGTCGCTGCCGAGCACGAGATCGAACATGGCAAGATGCCGCTGCACCGCCTGTGCCGTGCGCACGTCGCTCCCCGTCGCGAGGACGAGCATGCGACCGCATGATTTTTGCGCCTTGAGGTACTCGAGAATCTCGCCTCTGTACGGGAGCGCAGACGCATCCGGTACGTACCAGTCCCCGATCAGCGCTTTCACTTTGGCATATCCCCCCCGCAAAGCGAACAACATGGGAAACACCCTGAGCGGATTGCTCCGTAACACCCGGCAGATCGATTGCCAGAGCGTGTCGTTGCGCACCAGCGTTCCGTCGAGATCGACACACAGCGGCAGCAATGGAGCATCCGTCATGATCGCAGTTTAGCGAACGGGTCCGTCATACCGGTACTTCAATCCGCCCTGGACGGCGCCGATTACGAGGGCGACGCCGTTACAAAGAATCATCGGCATCGCGCCGAGACGCAGCGCGTACCACTCCCATAGCAGGCAATTCACCATGTACGCGGCGATGAATCCCCACGACAAATCCTGCGTCCGGCGGTGACGGACCGATTTCACCAATTGCGGCAGCATCATCAACGTACCGACCGCAGCGGCGAGGTACCCGATAAGATCCGTTTCAATGTGCATCTGTGCGTTGAATGGTCGGGACGAAAGGACTCGAACCTTCGACCTCACGGTCCCGAACCGTGCGCTCTAGCCAACTGAGCTACGTCCCGATTGCGGCTGCGATGGGAAAAATACCGACGCGCCCGATAGTAGCACGCACTCGCTGGGGAACAACGTCGCGCATACCTTTGCCCATGGCCAATAAACAAAAACATGTTTGCGTTGTGAATTCTTCTTCAAAGGCACTCTTTAAACGCAAAAGTGTCTTTCGACCAGCAGGGTTTATATATAGTAATACACAATTAAATTTAATGTCTCGCAACGTTTCAGACGCATCTCTTACACACACTTTGTATACATTTTTTATACAACTTGAGACCTCGCACGAGAGGCATCCGGCGATGAATTTTTACGAGACTCCCCTCCTCCACATGATTAATGCTTTTGGAATGTGAACAAACGATGTAGTCAAGTAATGCTAGACAACAAATACCCCTATCTGCACACTCCCGGCACCCTTTTCCCGGGGTAGTATGAATCTCGTGAAGATGCCTACGAAACGCACTTCACTTCCCCTGGTGCTTATGCACCTGGTGCTCATCCTCTTCCTCACGTTGAGCGTTGTGATGAGCGTCCCGACGCTTCGGTAAGCGTCACGGAAGTGGAGTTCCACCGCCCGAGGTCGGGCGCATCATCGCTCACTAGTCTGCCTTTGCTTCCCCCCACCCCCCGGTGGGGCGGCTTTTGGATACTACTCGCCTTGCTGAATCGCCGAAGCGACCGCTAAGACGTGACTTTAGTACTACTACACAACAATTTACTTACCAAAGATAGCCTGGGGGGCGTGCCTGAAGCTCTCGACGAATGCGCGTGGATTCGCGTTCCACGTCGTCGGATAATTGCACGTAGAGTGGCCGGTCCTGCGGGAATAATTGACTCATTTCCCGCGTTACATTCAAGAATTCCTCAACATTCGATGACAAAGAGATGAAGTGGGCGTTTTTCACGACGGCGTCATGGAACTCGCGCAACAGCGCATCCAGATCGGACTTGGCTTTCGCAATATCTTCCCGGTGACCGGATAGACGGGCTGTCTGGACGTAGCCAGCCATGGCTCCGACGTCGTTGTATCGATTGAGCGTGAATGCTTTTTGATAGGCCTGGTACGACTCCTCGTACTTTCGTTGCCCAAGGTACGCCTCGGCTTGTTCCTTCCATCCCCGCGGATCTTCCGGGTTGGTTTCCCTGTACGACGCGATGACTGCCAGCGCCTCATCGAAGCGTCTTTGGCCGATGAGGATATGCGCCCTGCTGAGCTCGACGTCGCGCAAGAACCACCCGCCTTCCGCCCGCTCATAATATGCAACCGCCTCGGCCGGCCGGTTGCGTGCTTCCGCCCTGCGCCCGAGACTGGCGAATACCTGCGCGCGGGTTTCGAGGACCAGCAGGAGCAATACCGCCAGAGCAACGACACGTTCCAGCCACTTCCGCGGCGCCGGCTCGGGCGACTCCCCCCGCACGATCAAGCCGAGGCTGATGGCGAACGGCAACAGAATCCCGACGAACTGCAGGTTGTAATCCATCAGGTTGTGCGCCAAAACGCCGCACACGCCGATGAACGACGCGACTTCGGGAGACGACGGCGAAAGGACTCCACGGTACGCGCGAACGAGGACCGGCAAGAGGATCGACACAAGCAGCGCCGCCAGCGCGAGAGCTGCAGGCCAGCCGCGCTCCATTGCGGTCTTGAGGAACACGTTATGCGGATGGTCGGATGTCGCCAGCACGCCCGTCTGCAGGCGGGGCTGCACGAAGCGGAACGCGTACGGCCCCCAACCCAGCCACGGTCTCTGCCAGGAGAGCTGCCAGGATTGCATGAAGAAATCCCGACGCTCGGTGAAGGAGGAACTTCCCTCGTCAGCTTTGAACTCGATCTTCTGGCCCAGGTTCTCCACCTGGTGGAATCGCGAGCGCACGTCGTTGACAGCACTGAACACGAAAATGCACGCAACGATTCCCACCGCAGCAGTCAAAAACGCATGACGTACGACGGCGGGCTTGATCGAGAGGCGGCCCTGCCAAGCATGCATCGACCACAATAACGACCATAGGACGATCTGCCCGACGAACATGATCATGCCGCCGCGCGAGTAACTGAGAACAAGGCACCCCAGCACCCCACCGAGCAACATGGCGTGCGCGATGCGCCAGCGGGGACCAGATCTCATCAATCCGTACGCGACCGCGGGCCAGCACAGGAGAACAAACTCGGCCCAGGCATTCGGCCAGTAATCGGTATGGAAACGGTAATCAAAGAACGTGCCAACGAAGCGGTTGACCGGTTGCAGCGCATACACCGCGACCCCGACGACGCACGCCAGTGCGACCACGGTCGTGAGCAGGACAAGGAAACGCTCGTGAAACGGACGGCCACTCACCAGGGCGGTGCGTCCGCAACGCGCGGCCCAGAGCAGGACGAGCAGCGCGGACGCATCGCGCAGCAATTCATCAAATCCGTAGTTCTGCGTGAGTGAGGCGGTGAAACTCGCGACGCTCAAGGCAAGAAAGATTGCTGCCGCCCACCATACGGCTGCCGGCACCGGTCGGCGTTCGGCCGCGCGCCACATGCGCCATACGCAATACGAAGCGACGGGGACGAACAGCCAGGTAGCATCCAATGCCTTACCGCCTTTCCATAAGGCACTGAAGGACGTGAAGAGCAGGACGACGAACTCCGGAGAGAGGAGGAAAGCCACTGTCACGAGGGCAGTATGCAGCAAACGGCGATTGTGCGCACTGCGAGCTCTGCTATGATCTCGCCGCTGTTTCTTGTCTGCACCGTGCCCAGATGGCGGAATTGGTAGACGCGTTGCGTCTTCGCGAAAGGAAACCGATGGTTTCCTCTCGCGTACTCTCTTTCCCTCTGCGGTATCCTCCGTCGCGGGACCCGCGAGACCCGCGACGTCAGATGTTCATTTCATAGCACCGTGCCCAGATGGCGGAATTGGTAGACGCGCACGCTTCAGGAGCGTGTATCCTCACGGATGTGGAGGTTCGAGTCCTCTTCTGGGCACCACTATTGACAAAATATAAATTGTATATTATTAAGTATTTAAGACAACTTTTACGTCCCTAACTATGCTTCGCTGTGGGACCTCGTTGTCGAGATCCTTCACAGCTAGCAGCAACAACATGAGGTGATTGATGAGTCGTTTGAAAGCCGTGTGGTATAACGGAACCGCCCCTCAGTACAACGGTCGCGTCGCGTACCTTGTACTTGGGCAAGACGTGTACTTCACAGCAATCGCAACGGAAGGAAGAGCCATCGTGACTTCGACGATCAACTCCGCCGAAGGCATCATTCTGGCAATCGCGAAAACGGAAAACGTGGATTGGCGTCGACTGAACTACCACGACATTCAGACTCCTTTGGGATACCCGAATCATCCAAAGACGTGGTGGGTCATCGATCAGCTGGTGGTGCAGATCAATAACGGGCGTCCGCACGTTGACGGATGGAAGAAGGTCGCCCAAGGGCCAGTCCCCAGTTTTGCGCATCATTGCAGCCAAGAGTTCGTAGAAGAAAACAAGGACGAACTCAAGCAAGCAGCGGACGAAGAAAACCGCAAGTTGCGTGGGGTTCCTCCGAAAGTTCTTGAAATGTTTGCACCATATCTCGCGTGAGCTGCGCGGCTGTGAAGGCGACAATCCCCCTAATCGCTTCGGCGACCACGGGGGGTTGCCTTCAAATGCCATCAAAAATGCCGGACTTTTTGCTCGCGCACTTCCAGGAGCGATCGTAGGATGAAGATTCTACTTCCTTCCTCATTTTCCCATGGAAATGGATACGTGTCCTACGTGCGGAAATGATCCGTGCACCTGCTAACGGAAACGGGGCCCCAAGGGGGCCCTTTTTCATGCGAAACTCCCCGTCCCGCCGGCATCAGCCAGCGCATCCCACTCGCGGATGTATCGTGAAATGAACGACTCCTGCCGCTCGAGAACCGGGACGAGTCTTTCGATGCGTGCATCGTCGAGAGGGGCGGTTGCGTTGCCGATCGTTCTGACGATGTCTCTGCGAGTATCGCGTTGCATGGGACGGACCCATGTGAGATGCCCGCCGTTTTCCTCGTGATACATGGCATGGATCGCATCCTCCATCTTCTTGACGCCAAAGAACTTGAGAGCCGCATTGAGGAACAAGGAATTCGTCGACGGCAGCATTCCACCGTTCGTGAGACCGTGAAGCGTGGAGCGCAGCAGAAAGCGCTCTTCCGTAAGATGCGTGACAGTGTACCTCGCGACCTTTTCCAATTTGCTCCATGCACTGGGCGTGGTGACCGGGGCGATGGCTCCGTGGACATACAGCTTGTGCCAGTTCGTCATCGTCGTGATGCGAAACAGCGTGTCCACGCACTGCGGTTCGAGCGTCCTGCCTTCGGCGCCGATGGAATGCAGCGCCATGAACCGCGTCAGCACGCAGGGGATGCGGTTGGCGGCCCACGTGTTGTGATAGGTGTCGTGCCGCGCTTTCCGCACGAGCGACAAATTCATTTCGTCGTCGGATCCTCCGCGCGAACTGGGAACATTGTGGTGCTTATTCTCTTCCAGCTCGCCGGCGGCTGTTGGCGCCTCGCTCATCATTTACAGAGAAGCGTACGCCGGTGTTCGGGCGATGAAAAGAAACGCGGGAAAGCGTATATATGGTCCGTGCGTTGGATCGTTCGCCATGCATGGCTGATATCGTTTTTGCTCGGGTCGCTTGCAACGGCGGCATTCGCCGCCTTCGACGACGGCACGTTCGTGCAGTGCGCCGAATCCTGCACCGTCGTCCAATTCACGGATATGCAGCGACTGCAGCATGCACTCATCGTCGGATGCACCGTTTTCGTTGTTTTGCGCATGCTGCTTTTCCTCACCAAAGTTCTGCGAGCCGCGCTTGACGCGCGACAACGATGAACCGTTTGAAAATTGTATTTCACATCGCTTTTTGTTTGCCGTTTGTCATAGACCGGTAGACTGATTCGCATACATTCGCTCGGGAAACTGCGCAGGCCACCGGACTGGGTCACCCTTCCCGTGATCGCCATCGTGTATTTCCTTGCAGGCAAAGCGGGTCTTTTACTCGCCTTCCAACACCCGAGTGCATCGGCACTTTGGCCCCCGTCCGGCATCGCGCTCACCGCGTGCCTCCTTCTAGGAAGACGCGTCTGGCCGGCAGTCTTCGCCGGAGCATTTTTCGTGAATATCACCACGTACGGCACAGTCTGGACGTCTCTGGGCATCGCCGTCGGCAACACGATCGAAGCGGTTACCTGTTCGCTCTTAATGGAAATCTTCGCGGAGGGGCGAAATTTTTACCGTCGCGGCGACAACGTTTTGCGTTTTACTTTATGCACGCTCCTCTGCGCCATCATCAGCGCGGTGATCGGCTTGGCCGTGCTGTCGGCAGCCGGACTGGTACCGGACCGGCACCTGTCGGTGTTCACCACATGGTGGCTGGGCGACGTTGGAGGACTGCTTGGAGTCACACCCATTTTAGTCATTCTTTGGCTCCAACCAGCCCGGAAGTGGACAATGCCGCTCGCAATCGAAGCGCTCATCGTCTGCCTGGTGATCACGAGCCTGAACATGTTTTTCTTCACCTCGCGCATCACGCCCGGCATCACGCATTACCGGTTAGCGTTCGTGTGCTTCCTCCCGATCCTGTGGATCGGCGTGCGCATGGGCCCGAAAGAAACGATGGGTGCGACTTTCCTACTCTGTACCACGGCAGTGGTAGCGACGCTGCGGCAAGTCGGTCCGTTCTTCGTCAACGACGCAAACGCGTCGCTGCTGTTGTTGCAGGTGTTCATGATCGTCGCATCGGCGTTGGGACTGTTACTCTCCTCCGCCATGTTGGAACGACGCGCCTCGGAAGAGGCACTGGAGCAAAAAGTGCGCGAACGCACGCGCGAGCTGGAGCAAGCGCGAGAACAGGACAGGGCGAACTTTCAACGGCTGCGTTCCACCATCCTCCACATGCCCGTCGGTGCGCTGCTGATGAACGCGCACGGCAACATTCTCGAATTGAACGACGCCTACTGCCGCTTGTTTCACATCGAAGCGTCGCCAAGCCTGCGACAGGACAAAGTGTTCCGCCAATTCCACAGTATGTTAGCCGCCCCCGAACAACACACCGAGAGGGTGCACAAAGCTATTGAGGCACGAGAGCCGATCGTAGCGGATGACAGTCGCTTGATGGACGGCCGCGTCGTCCCGCAAGATTTTCTCCCCATCAGCGAGGACGGTGTGTACCACGGCTTGCTCTTCCTCTACCGCGACGTGACAAAAGAACGACGCTCGGACCGCGCAAAATCGGAATTCATGTCGCTCGCTTCGCATCAGCTGCGCACTCCTCTCACCGCGATACGCTGGAGCCTGTCGCGCTTGCAGCGAGAACTTGCCGGCAGGATGTCCGAGAGCGAGGAGTACGTGCTCCGTGAAGGCCAACAGGGCGTGGCGCGCATGAGCGAAACCATCAACGCGATGCTGCGCATTTCGCGCGTCGAATCCGAAAATACGCTTCTCAAATCCGAAGAGGTGGATCTCAGCGAACTCCTGCGTAAAAAGGAATCATTGTTCCGTGATCAATGCGCCCGCAGGAAGCAGACGTTCACGATCGACACGCCCGACAGCCTGCGCATCAAGACCGACGTCATCTGCCTGCGTGAAATCGTCATGAATCTTTTGCAGAATGCCGTGAAGTACACGCCCGACGGAGGATCCATCTCGCTGATCGCTCGCGACGCGGATGACCGAGTCGTCATCGAGGTGAAAGACACCGGTTACGGCATACCGCTTCACCAGCAGAAGCTCGTTTTCCAAAAATTCTTCCGCGGCGACAACATCGTGTCGCGCGATACGACGGGAACGGGCCTTGGCTTGTACCTCGTCGCGCTTCTCACGAAAGCATTGGGCGGCGACATCCAGGTCACCTCACGCGAAAACGAGGGATCTGTCTTCACCCTTTCCCTGCCAAAGGCGCTTGAAGAAGAGAAAATAGCGATGCTTTGATCAACGACGTCCGCGGACTGTGCGCGCTTCTACGTCCGCATTTTCCTCGACGACGAACTCGATGGTTTTTTTGCGGCTGGCCCGCACGTCGGCGCGGAGTTGGATGAGCTTTTCGGCATTGCGCTCGAGCGACAGAGGCGGGTCGAAAACAAGACGGACGTGGTCGCCGTCGAGACGATCGACCGTGCCCGTCAGCGCGGTGCCCGCGGCGTCCTCGAAGTACAAGTTGCGGAGGTCAGTATCGGACGCGGAACCGTCGTTGGTCAGCGTGATGGCATCGATTTCCTGATTGGCCCCCGAACCTTGCAGCAGCAGCCGCGCCAAGACGCGCTGTGACCCGTACGACACCGTTCCCGTGAGGGCGCGGTACGAGATGGTCACGGTGCCGAGCTGGCCCTGGGGAGAAACGGCGATCGGTGCGGGCTGCGCAGTCGACGAGGGAGTGGCCACGTTACCGTCTCCCGTCTCGACGTTCACGAGACTGAAACGGTGCGACGTCGCGACGGCTGCTTGGGGCGAAAGATCCGCCGCTATGAGCAGCGTGATGCTCTTGCACGCCGGTACGCTCACCGCGCGCAAGGACAGTGTGAGATCTTCGTTTTTCGGAAGCGAGTACCCGGGCGATCGGCGTTGCAACCCGTTGACCGCATACACGCGCAGAATGTCGGACGCCGACCCGAGCCCCTCGTGGTGGATGGTGACGGAGGAGAGCGTCACGCTCTTCTCGCACGTCGCAGAGATCTTCACGCTCAACACCGGCACTCGCTGCGCCCCTTGCGCCACGTCCTGGAGTGCGAGCGCATCGACGGATACCGCGATGGGCGACGCGGCGAACGCGAGCGAAGGGAGCAGCAGAGCGGCGATCGAGGCGGACAGGAGACGCATCCCACTCAGTGTACTGCCAACCGCATTCACCGTCGCCAAAACGCACGGGAAACTTCTCGCGCTCCGATGCCGTCTTTTGGGCCGCTTCCGGCGCTTTGCGCCATTGCGGGAAGTCGTGATTCTTTTATAATGCTTGGCCACTATGACAACCATCAACGAGCCGCAGGCTCCAGCATCATCGGACGAATTGGTCGCGAACCTCGTCGCGCGGCTCATCCCGAACCACACCTTCGTCGAAGCGCAACCGGAGACGATCATCGAGGCAGAGCAACTCTTCGCGTGGTGCCGCGGGCGCACCGAAGCGTGGCTGAAGCGCAACGCGGTGAAGGCGTCGAGCGGATACACCTTCTCCGACGCGCGTCGCACCACTTTCCAGTGGGCGGCAAACGAGGCGATGATGCACCTGCTGTACCGTCAGCTCCTGCCCGGCAACAACGAGCGGTACCTCGCCCGCAGTCTTGCCTCCCGCATCCTGCAGGCGAAAGACGCCACAAAAGTTACTGTCGCGAATCCACAATCACCCCTGTTCGCGTCCGCCCCCAAAAAGGAGCGGGGCTCCGACGGGCACGAGGTGGCTGTCTTCGACAAAGCCATGGGGTCGTGGGGCAACAAAGACAACGCCGTTCTTACGGCGCTCACGGGGGAGTTCGTCTCGGAGGACGCGGTAATCAGCCAGACTCAGCGCTTCATGCGCGAAGCCTTCCCGGAACTGACCGATCGCCACCCGGCAAAACTGAAGGTCAAGCACAAGCAATGGCGCGAAACGGCATGGGACGTCCTCGACCGCGCTGCTCCGCCCCTTCTCGGAGGCGAAGACATGTTCCTCGACGAAGACCAGCGATCGGTCCTCTTCGAAGCGACGCTCAATGCCGTTATCGAGGAGATCGGACAGGACATCATGGAGAGTCCTGCAGAACACATCCCTGACGCGTTGATTAGGGGGTACCAGCATCACGAATGGCGCCAGTACTTGCGAGAAGCAGATGAGGAAATCATCCAAAGATACTGCGCAGAGGGGGACGTGCAGTATGACATTGCCGATCGCGAAGGCACTATCACCCGTCTTCTCCCAACATTTCAGGATACTACTGCGGAGTATGATCGCGTTAAGCTCGTTCTTCCTCAAAGCGGTAGCGAGTGCAAACTGTACACGGACGTCCTGACGAACGGCGTGCTGCCGATCCTCAAGGGTCCGATGGACGAGGAGAAACGCGACGTGGTGCGGCGCATGCTGCCGATCGTCGCGTACTATGCAGTGATCATCGCCTCCGAAATCAAGTTTGCGAGGAAAGAGCACATGGAAAAACTGGATACAGCGCATCGATCCGCAGAAATCGGCGAACAGCCGATCCGGGCGATTGCGGCTCCGGACCCGGCGAAAATCCAGCGCTACGAGGAAACACGCGACGCGCTGCAGGCCTTCATGAAGGTTCTCTACGCAATCCGGTCGGTCGAAGGTTTCGATCCGAAGAGCTATCCCATTTTCGTTCTGCTCAAATTCCTCGAAGCCAGCACGACGCGTTTCACGCAGAGCGAGTACATGGATTTGCGCATGAGCCTGTAAGCGTACAATGCGCCGCGTGAAAGCGCCGTCACGCGATCAACGGACATGGGCCTGCGCGGTCTCGATGGGGATCATCTTCGCCGTCATCCTCCGCTGGATGGGACGCCTCTGGATCTGCGACTGCGGGATCGGCCTGTACACGTTCGACGCGGCTGGCGCGGAAACATCTCAGCACCTGCTCGATCCCTACTCGCTCTCGCATATTTTGCACGGCGTCATTTTTTTCTGGTTCCTCGACGCATGGGCACACCGCATCTCCTGGCCCACGCGGTTGCTCTTGGCGATCGGCATCGAGATGGGATGGGAAGTGTTCGAAAACACCCCGATGGTAATCGACCGCTACCGCTCGGAGACGGCGGCGCGAGGCTACACGGGTGACAGCATTCTCAACTCGTTCGGCGACGTTCTCTCTTGCGCTTTCGGGTTCTGGCTGACGCATAAAAAGGGGCTGGGGTTCGGCGTCGCGCTCTTCCTCTTTATCGAGTTCATCATGCTCGTGCTCTACCGCGACAACCTCACGCTCAACGTGCTCATGCTCCTCTTCCCCATCGATGCCATTCGGGTCTGGCAAATGGGATAACGGCTGGCGATAGCGGCCGGGATGGGGGTATGCTGGCGCATATGCGCATTGCTTCCCGTTTTGCCTCCGTCGCCCTGTTGACCTGCCTCCTGGCTGCCTGCAGCCCCGATGCCCGCCTCGTTCCCACTGATCAGCCGGTGGAGCACGACCGTCGTGAGATCCAGGCACGCAAGCAGCAAAAGACCCCGGCAGAAGCACCCCGAGACGAAGTCACCGTTGCCGAATTCGCCGCCATCAAGGAGATCATCCCGAGCATGCAGTGGTCGCGCAGCGTGCGCCGCAGCCTGCCGTCCGTGACGGTCATCGATCCGGCAACCAATGCGCCGCGCGAAGAAAAAGAAGTGATCGTGTTCGCCATGTTCTCGCCGGACCAGGGATTGGCCGCGCGCAAGGAAGACATCCTCCAGAACATCAAGTCATCGGGCTGGCAGCGTTTCACCGCGCTCGACAAGAAGGAGCAGAACTCCAGCCAGTTCGTCTTCCGCAAGTCGGAAGCGGACGGCTTCCGCCTCTTGATCATCATGGACAAAGGGACCGAATGCATGGACCGCGACGACGGCACCACGGCGTGCACCAACGGCGAGACCGAGGTGTACATGACCAACGTGATCCGTGCCGGCTCGCCCGTTCCCGCGGCGGCGTCCTCGACATCGAGCAAGAAGTGATAGGATGCGCGCATGTCGCGCAGGACGATACTCGTCACCATCGCTCTGCTTCCGCTTCTCCTTTCGGCAACCCCCGAAGAGGAGTCGTTGCGCGTTTCTGACGAAGAGATGGCCGCGTTGCCAGCCGCCGAAGTGCGCGGGGAACCCCGGCAGCAGGAGCGGTTGGATCTGCCCCCCGGTGTCCCGGCGCCTGATGCCGTCGATTTCGACATCATCGAAGAGCCGAGCTTCCGCGGCAGCGGGTGCGGGCGGGCGACGTTGCCCGACGTATTCGGGGCCACGACCGTCTCCCCCATCGGCTGGACTTTCCCGTACCTGTACGCCGGAGATTGCCCCATCAGCGCCTCGATGCTTCTCTACCCCGACCATCCGAGCGTCTTCGGATCGGTCAATTTCTGATATGCCCTCCGCCGATTACCGCTTCGTCACCCGCTGGCGCGTGCCGGGCACGCCGCAACTCATCTACGACATGCTGAGCGACACGGAAGATGTCGCCCGCTGGTGGCCGGCGCTGTATCACCGCGTGACAGTGACCGACCCAGGCGTTCCTCACGGGCCGGGCAAGACCGTGGACGTGGAATCGAAGGGCTTCCTTCCCTACACGCTCAAATGGAGCTTCCGCGTGACGGAGGTGGATGAGCCGAACGGGTACGCCCTGGAGGCATGGGGCGAACTGATCGGGACCGGACGCTGGACGTTCCGCGCCGACGGAGAGTGGACCGACGTCACCTACGACTGGAACGTGCGGGCCGCCAAGCCCCTGCTGCGGTACCTTTCGCCCATCCTCCGGCCCTTTTTCTCGGCCAATCATAACTACGTGATGCGCCAGGGTGAGAAGGGATTGCGCGCAGAATTGGCCAAAAAAGCCTTTTCCGCCGGGCTGACCGAAGGCTGAAAAACGGGTATAATATGGATGACAATGACAGACGGTGCGCATACCGCCGGCCCCGTAATCGCCGTCTTCTTCGAACAACCGGACTTCGACGACTACCCGTTCCACGACCAGGAATTCCGCGAAAGTTACGCCGGAATCGCCGCGGCCATTACGGCGCGAGGCGCGCGCTTCTTCATCGTGCGCGATGAAAAAACATACCTGGGCAACGGCCGCTTCTCGGGCGGATGGGGGTTCGTCGGCGGAGAATGGAAGCGCCAGGACGCGCCTGTCGCGTGCGACGTAATCTGGAACAAGGACTACTTCCGCGATGCGGCGGCAAACGTGGTCAACGACCCGCGCTTCGACGACTTCTGCAAGGACAAAGGGGCGACGTACACGTCGTACAATCCGTACTGCCCGCGCACGATCATCGTGCACGGCGACGGCGACATCGCCTGGGCGCTCGATGCCCTCTCGACCAACATGGTCGTCGCCAAGCCCGTCGACGGCGGCATGGGCAAGGATGTCGTCATCGCCCCCAAAGACCAGATTCGCAGCGCGGTGAAGAAGTTCCCCTTCATCCTCCAGGAATTCATCGATACGTCCGGAGGCATCCCGGGCATCGTCGAAGGGCATCACGATTTCCGCATCTTCTCCATCGGCGGAACCATCGTTTCCAGTTACATCCGCACCCCGCCGGAAGGCTCGCTCGTGGCGAACGTCTCGAAGGGCGGGAAGGAAATCACCGTGCCGATTCAGAAGATCCCGGCAGAGGCGCTGGAAATCTACCGCGTCGTGGACCGCTCGCTCGAGGAGTTCCCCACGCGCTTCTACTCGCTGGACATGGGGCGCGATGCGAGCGGCAGGTGGTTCATCATCGAGCTCAACTCCAAGCCCGGCGCCCCCAACCCGTTCGCCGCCGAGGAGTACGATCGGTACGTCAAAGCCGTCGCTGACCTTCTCGTTTCCGCCGCCCGATGAAACGCATCGTCGTCTACTTCACCCGGCCCAACCACGAAGACGTCCCCTTCGACGAAGAGGAGTACCGCCTGTCGTACCGCGAGTTCGCCAAGCGCATCCAGGGCAAAGGCGCGGCACTCTTCATCGCGCGCGGAGCAACGACATTCCTCGGCAAAGGCAAATTTTCCCGGTACTGGAAGTATGAGAACGGCGATTTCGTCGAAGTAAATGAAGAGATCCAGGCGGACGTGGTTTACAACAAAGGCGAGGACCTGCGCTTCGATGACGGCACCAACGTCATCAACGACGCCGCATTCTACGACGTGTGCACCAACAAGGACGAAACGTACGCGCTGCTGAAGGAATTCATGTCGACCACGATCCGCGTCGACACGAAGGACGATCTCGCGGCCGCGGTCGCGCAGATTCCCTCGCAGCTCATCGTCGCCAAGCCCATCGATGGCGCCTGCGGTCGCGGCGTCATCATCGGCAAGGCCAACGAAATCCTGGCGGCCGATCACATCTATCCGATCCTCGTGCAGGAATTCATCGACACGTCCGCCGGCATCCCCGGCATCATGGAAGGAACGCACGACAGCCGCATCGTCATCGTCGGCGGACAGTTCGCCTACGCGGAATACAAGATTCCGAAGCAGGGATCGCTCATCAGCAATGTGTCGCTGGGCGGATCGTACTTCCCCATTCCGGACGATAAGATTCCGGCGGATGAGTGGGCGCTCTCCCGCGCCATCGACGAAAAACTCCAGCACTTCCCCACCCGCGTCTACTCCGCGGACATGTGCCGCCGCAGCGACGGGCGCTGGATGCTCATCGAACTCAACGCCCCTCCCGGCATGATCGCCGCGCTCGACGTCCCCGAGTACAACCGGTACCACGAACTGCTGGCGGAACTGCTTTTGCGGAGTTGCCGCTAATTCTCGCGCTATCCCCTTCCGCTTAGCGCTCGTCAATCGCGAGTGCTATTGACACTGCGTTTTAGCACTCTAAAATTTCGACTGCTAAATCGAATTTCTCAATCCTTATTTCTCATCCCATTTCGCGCTATGGCAACCGCCAAAGTTCCCAAGCTCTCCGTCACGATCGAACCGCTCGGTGATCGCGTCGTCGTCCTCCCGCTCGAAGCAGAGCAGGTGACGGCCTCTGGCATCGTCATTCCCGATACGGCGAAGGGCGAAAAGCCGCAGGAAGGCATCGTCATCGCCTTGGGCTCCGGCGGCATCGGCGAGGACAAGATCAACCCGAAGGACTTCCTCAAAGTCGGCGACAAGGTGCTCTTCGGCAAGTACGCCGGCGACGAAGTGAAGCTGAAGGACGAGCACGGCAAGGACGTCGAAGTCAAAATCCTCCATCTCGAATCCGTTCTGGGCAAGGTCGCCTAATCCTTTCACTACTCCCCTCTTCCCCTCATTCGTATGTCAGCTAAGCAACTCATGTACGGCGATGATGCACGGCACAAGATCTTCAAGGGCGTTGAGCGCCTTGCGGATGCCGTCGCGGCCACGATGGGTCCCTCCGGACGCAACGTGCTCATCGAGAAGAAGTACGGCGGCCCGACCGTCACCAAGGACGGTGTCACCGTCGCCAAGGAGATCGAATTGGAAGATCCGTACGAGAACATGGGCGCCGAGCTGGTGAAGCAGGCCGCCACCAAGACCAACGACGCAGCCGGCGACGGCACCACCACCGCCACCGTGCTCTCCCGCGCCCTCATGGAAGCGGGCATGCGCCACATCACGAAGGGCTCTAACGCCATCGGCATCAAGCGCGGCATCAACAAGGCCGTCGAAGCCGTCACTAAGCACTTGGAACAGCAGGCCAAGCCTGTCTCCAAGAAGGAGGAATACGCCGCGGTCGCCACCATCTCCGCGCAGGACAAGGAAGTGGGCGAAGTGATTGCCAACGTCATCGAGAAGGTCGGCGCCGGCGGAGTCGCCACCGTCGACAAGGGCGAGACGCTCGGCATCGAGATGGAGTTCGTCGAGGGCATGCAGTTCGACCAGGGCTACATCTCCGCGTACTTCGTCACGGACCCCAACCGCATGGAGGCCGTGTACCAGAAGCCGTACATCCTCATCACCGACAAGAAGATCAGCTCCATCCAGGAGATCCTGCCGCT
This sequence comes from uncultured Candidatus Peribacteria bacterium, assembly GCA_964427895.1. GTDB lineage: Bacteria > Patescibacteriota > Gracilibacteria > Peribacterales > Peribacteraceae > CAYRUZ01. The sequence goes on along the minus strand of CAYRUZ010000002.1, from coordinate 76,006 downwards.
GCTCGAGTCCGTGGCTCAGAAGGGCCGCAAGGAACTCGTCATCATCGCCGAGTCCGTCGAGGGTGAGGCGCTCGCCACGCTCGTGCTCAACAAGATCCGCGGCACCTTCAGCGTGCTCGCCGTCAAAGCCCCGGCCTTCGGCGACCGCCGCAAGGAGATCCTCAAGGACATCGCCGCCCTCACGGGAGGCCGCGTCATCACCGAGGAAGTCGGCCTCAAGCTGGAGAACGCCACCGTCGCCGATCTCGGCACGGCCCGCAAAGTCATCTCCACGAAGGACGCCACGACCATCATCGATGGCGGCGGCGACAAGGCGGAGATCGAGGCCCGCATCGGCCAGATCAAGGGCGGCATCGAGACCACCAAGAGCGACTTCGATCGCGAGAAGCTCCAGGAGCGCCTGGGCAAGCTGACCGGCGGCGTTGCCGTCATCAAGGTCGGCGCAGCCACCGAAGTGGAGCAGAAGGAGAAGCAGCACCGCGTGGAGGACGCGCTCGCGGCAACCCGCGCCGCGGCGGAGGAAGGAATCGTTCCGGGAGGCGGCACCGCCTTCATCCGCGCTCTCGACTCCCTCAAGGACATCAAGACGACGAACGACGACGAGAAGATCGGCATCGAGATCGTCCGCGAGGCCATCACCGCTCCGCTCGAGAACATCGCGGAGAACGCCGGCGTGGTCGGCAAGGTGATCGTCGACAAAGTGCTCAACGACACCAAGGGCACCGAGGGCTACAACGCGCTCACCGGCGTGTTCGAAGACTTGGTGAAAGCACGCGTTATCGACCCGAAGAAGGTGTCCCGCGCTGCACTCGAGAACGCCGCATCCGTCGCCTCCATGTTCCTCACGCTCGAGGTCGCCATCGCCGACATCCCCAAAAAGGATGAACCGGCCATGCCGGCCGGTGGCGGAGGCATGGGTGGTGGAATGGACTTCTAAGATTTCTAGCCCCGCCGCAAGGCGGGGCTTTTTTATCACTATGACGCAATATCCGCTTACGACATTGCTAAAAGACTGGGCAGACCTTATTGAAAATCTAGTGAAAGAGCTCTCGACCCTAAGCGACTCTGGCAAAAAAAGAACTATGTTTTTGATTCTTCGAAGGGTGAGGATGGCACTAATTGCTTTTTACTCTCCAGTTAAATGTAAATGGTGGGATAACAAGAAAATTGAGCTCACTACCCATGAGGGCAAATTTGAAGCAGAAATTTTCGACGAGGATTTTGGGATGTACCAAACTTCAATCACTCGAATGTTGGCCACTGATGTCTGGTGGATAATTGAAGCCCACTATCGAAAGGGTGCTAAAGGCAACATAAGAAATATTCTTATTAATAAGTTAGGATCCATCCCCCCTGCTATTAATACTTTGCGCTTGATGAAGAATTGTTTTCACTCTGAGGGTATCCATTCCTCAGGTGGAGCTGATTCGACCTTTAGTCATAAGACAAAGAATTTTAAGTTTGTTTTTACACAGGGGAAGCCGATCAAAAACTATAGTCTTCCATGCATCATCGAATTAATTCAAGAAGTCATAGTCGAGATTATTAATTCATAACAACTCTAATACTAGTTTATCCGCTTCAGCGGTGCCCGACGGGCACTCCAGGGAGGGCGCGGCAGCGGGGGTGACGGGGTAGCCCTGCGCGCTCCTGAGAGCGCGTGTTGTCGAGCGCTTGCGCGCAGCGAAGCGCGAAGACACAGGGCGTGCGGAGCGTGGGCTTGCCGCGCAGTCTTTTCTTGGGCACTTCTTTGTGACGACAAAGAAGTGCCAACCGAATGATTGGAAGACATCTGTGCATGCACTGTTTCGAAAAGACCTCCCGCAGGAGGTCTATTTCGCCAAACGAGTCTGGCAGCGTTCTACGGCAGTCGCGAAGTGTCGGAAAAGTATTTTTCTCGCAGCTGTTCCCACAAATTGTGATTGTGCAGGAACACGAGCGTTTCGATATCGACATCGAACAAGGTCCACGGCCGATCTTGCACCATCATGCTCACGAATTCTCGCAGGATGATGTCCCGGACTTCGTGGAACATCTCGCCGAAATAGTGCAGCGTGATGGCATCGGCCACCGCTTGCGGCCCGGCGCCTTTGTGCCCCCAGCTGTACTGGCGAGGAATCTGACGTTCGTCCAGTGTGACGATGGGCACGCCGTTCACCGTAACCGCGCACGGTCGATTCGGAATACTCGACACTCGGCCTTCATACATTCTCCGGATTGCTTTCATAACACCTCCAATGAAAAGGAACTGAGTGGTAGAACAATGTATATATTATAATTTTTTTCAATTTTTGCAATATTCACGGAAACGTCAAAACCGCCCATTGCTGGGCGGTCGGTACGCTGAGCGAGTCAGCATGCTGCTTCCATCATCACTGACGCTTCATGGCCTCTTCGCGGATCAACTTGATGAGGTCGTAGTCGAAGATGCACCAGGGGGCGTTGGCGGGCAGGCCGAGGAACACGCGGGTGAGCACCTCGGTGACCACGTCGTTGGTCCCGTTGAAGAGGGCGACGGCCAGCATGTTCACCAAGTTCGCGGTGGCCTTGTCGTTGGCCCCCCAGCCGATGCGGCGGTCCGGCTGCGCCAGCTCGGACGGGAAAAGGAGCGGTGAACCGTTGCAGGTCACCGTCACGTTGGCGGGGTCGAGGGAGGACACTTTCCCCTCGAACACCTTGCGCACTTCGGGCATGACACGTCCTCGTGATGGAAATGGGCGATGGCCGGGACGCACCCGGTCAGCAATCCGGCCAAATGTGGCCGTTTGCTCGTATATTTAGACATATAAATTATGTTTTAGCAATACACCAAGAGAGGCAGGAAATACGGGGCTTCCGGGCTTTTCTTGGTGCAAAAACTGGATTACCCTGCCGCTCCTCCATGGAATTCGACCCTATCTACACCAGCGTTGCTATTCCGCACATCGGGGTCGTGTCGTACCTGCGCTGCGGCAAGGAGGTGGAGATGCAGGTGAAGAACTCGATGCTGGAAATGCGCCTGAATCTGAAAAAACGGGGCGTGCGAGCATCGCTGGAGCGCGCGTGCGAAGTGGAGTGCGAGCGCCATGCGACGGCGTTCCACGCCCTGATGGAGGGGCTACTCGCATCCAACCTCAGCGAGGATGGCGACGACCTCAACCTGCAGTGGTCCGACACCACGAGCGTCAGCCGTGCGTGGGAACTGGACGGCGATACGCTCTTGATCAAAAGAAAGCGCTACAAGACCGACGTCGCTTTCACTCTCCCGCGCGAAGGATTTGCCGACATGCTCATCGCCACGACCGTGCTCCTCAACCTCAACGGCACGCGCGAAAAATCACTGCAGCTGCTCTACCGGCATCTGGAGGAGCAGGTGGAAGCCCGCAGGAACACCAATTGAAGTGGACCCGGAGCATCGCGTAAGCGATGTCCGGGTCGTCGTGACGTTCTGCATCCGGCGTGCGATGGATGTGCAACGAGATGTGACAAGCGATGTGACGTGTGACGATGCGTAGGCATCGAAGGATATGCGAGGAGACGCACGCCGGATCGACTGTGTCGCTGGAACGTCGGCGGACACTCTGCCTCGGGCGATCGCGAATACAATATCAATTCGTCCGCATGTGGCAGTTTTGTCCATTGTTGTTCGCAGGCGACTCGGGGACACTCTGTGCATGACTTCACGCACCACCACCATCACTCTTTCCGTTCTCTCCGTCGCTGCCCTGGTCCTCGCGGCCTGCACGACCACCAAGCCGAGCGACAGCGCCAAGGCTCCGACCCCGGGTCAGACCAAGACCGCGGATAAGGGCGGCAAGGTCGCCGACAACAAGAAGAAGACCGCTCCCGCCAAGAAGAAGCGCGTCACGAAGAAGCCGGCTCCGTCCGCTTCCGTCCTGAAGGTGAAGCCGAGCTCCTCCAAGTCGAGCTCGTCCGTCGCCAAGTAATTCTTATCCAGCATTTCAGCCGGCCTCCTCGCGGGGCCGGTTTTTTAGTGCATGACGTGTGCCGGCCTGTGTGTTCGCAGGCCGGCGTGCATTGATCACTCGATCAGACGTAAATGTCGGGGCGGGAGTGCGTGAGGATCGGCCGGGCGTAGAACCGCAGCCGCTTGATGCGCGGGATAAACCCGCAGACATTCCCCAGCATGTACCCCAGCATGGTCGCCAGAACGTAGTCCGCCAGATTCTCCTGGTCGATGAGCATGGCCAGAATGACGAGGGCCACGCAGACGGAGAAGATGACGAGGAACATCACCGCCGCGACCACCGAGAGCCTCTTCGTGCCACGCGCGCGCACCAAGTGCACGAGCGAGTGGAACACGAGCAGGTACTGGGCGGCGGCACCGGCAAAAGCGGCGCACAGGAACAGGATCGCGTAGACGGCCATCGAACGTCCTCCAACACGTGAAACGAGGGTGTAACGGATCGACCACGAACAATGCTTTAATATTGTAAAATATTATTGTATTGATGCAACTATTTGCGCTCAATTGCCGATGGTGATGGTGTCGCCCCGCTTCACGTCGCGCTTCAACAGCTCGTCAGCGATGGCATTTTCGACGTTTTCGGTCATCACGCGCCGCATTTCGCGGGCGCCGAACTGCTCGCTGTAGCCCTTCTTTACAAGGCTTTCGACGAAGGCGTCGGAGAAGTTCACGGTAATCCCCTTCTTCCTCTGCACGTCCGAGACGATCTCTCCCACCAGCATGCGCCCCAGCGTGTCCGCCACCTGCGGCGTCATCGGATAGTAGAGCACCGTGGCATCGAAGCGGTTGAGGAACTCGGGGCTGAACGTGCGCTCGCGGATGATCGCGTCGATGAGCGAGCCCTTGAGCGTCTCGCGGTCCTCGCTGCCGTGCTGGGCGATGAAGTCGCGGATGAAGAGCGCACCGGCGTTGGTGGTGGCGATGATGATGGTGTTGCGGAAGTCCGTGCGAGCGCCCGTCGCATCCATCAGGAAGCCTTCGTCGAGCACCTGCAGGAACAGGTTGAGCACGCGCGGATGCGCCTTTTCCAGCTCGTCGAGAAGGATCACCGAGAAGGGCCGATCCTGCACGCGTTTGGCCAAAAAGCCTTCGCTGCGGTCGCCGCCGTCCGTGGAACCGATGATGCCCGCCACGGATGCCTCGGTGGAGAACTCGTTCATGTCCAAGCGCACGAGAGCGTCAACTGAACCGAAGTACTCTTCGGCAAGCACCTTGGCCGTCTGGGTCTTTCCCACGCCCGTCGGTCCGAGGAACATGAACGTGCCGATGGGGCGCTTGCCGCCGTGGATATCCAAGCGGGCGCGCTTAAGCGCCGAGACCAGCACCGAGATGGCTTCGTCCTGGCCGATGATGCGACGCTTCATCCGGTCTTCCAGCGTGAGGAGCATCTGTCTGTCTCCATCCGTCATCTTCTGGATGTTCATCTTCGCCTTCAGCGACACGACGTCGCGCACATCCGACTCGGCAACCACTCCGCCGCCTTTCTTCGCGGCGAGCAGTGCCGCTTCTTCCAGCACAGCGACGGCACGACCGGGCATTCCACCCGCGGCGGTAAGATAGCGCTTCGACAAATCGATGACGCTCATCAACGCCTTGTACGACACGGTCAGCCGCGTCTCGTTCTCGATCTTGAACGCCGTGAGTAGCAAGACGGAGAACGTGTCGTCATCGGAGGCATCTTCGACGAGGAATTTCTCGAACGCCGCATCGAAGCCGGGGTTCTGTTTGATGATCGAGTGGTAAGACTCGTTGTCCGCAGTTGCGATAATGTGGATGCTCGGTGACACAAGGAACTTGCTGATGACCGCCTTCATGGGCTCCGACGCACTGAGGATGAACTGCGTGATATTGTGGATAATGAGGATAACGTGTCCGGATGTTTCGGCTTCCGTAAGGGCTCGGAGCAAAATCGCATCCGGATTGCTACGGGCGGAAATTAGCATTTGCGTCGAGAGCTCGACGATGCGTGCGGGTGGCAGCCCCTCGTTCTGTTCAAGGATGCGCAACTGCGTCATCGCGTTCTGGATCAGCGCGGTCTTGCCCACTCCTGGGCGGCCAAGCAGCAACGCATTGTGTGAATCTTTCCGGGAAAGGACGTGCAGGATCGACTGCATGACATCGACGTGCGCGACGACCAATCCCTCGCGATGCATCCACTTGTCCGTGTGCACGTCGGTGGATACCTGGTCGAGCGCATTGGTGTAGCCCGCCACCCACGAACGTCCGATGGAACCGAACTGCCGGCGCAAACCATCTGGCGAAAAACGCGGAGGCTTGTATGTGAATGACTGCCTGATACGTTCCATGCGCAAAAGGCGGCGCACGTCGTCGGTTGTCAGGTCCGCTTCGTTGAGCAACGGCTCGAGTTCTTTCTCCGCAACGAAGAGGGCGGCAAGCATCGTTGCTCCGTTGATACGCTTGTCACCCACCGCCTCAGCGAGCTGCTTGGCGGTCTCAAGCAAAGGAAGAAGTTCGATGGACGTTTGTTTTTCCACAATGGTCACGGCCTTGGAAGCATCGACTCCCATGACGCGCACGAGACGGCGCCCTTCAAGGGTCTCGACAGCCGCTACGGTGAGAGCATGGATGTTCACATCAAGTGGCAATTTCGAAATCAGCCCTTCATCAAGCCATTCTGCTCCGTTCTCCAGATGCACGTCGAGCTGGACCTCGTTGCACGTGCGGCGTACGACATGCACCGTGAAGACTCCGAGGACGACCGCGAACAACCCCGCCTGCACGTGTCCGGTTACCAGTGCGATGCAGAAGTAGATGAACGCCGTTCCGTACACGAGCACGCTGACGGGACGAATCAGGAGATTCTTCCAGTACGCGCGCTGGTGCGCGCCGGCCTGCGGCAGATCGAAGAAGCTCAGCATCAGGTGAAGAGCACGACGAACAACGTAAGCATGAGGATCGGCACCAGGCCCGGAGCAAGCACCCATGCGATCTGGTACGCGACGAATCCCGCGCCGAGCATCCCCTGAAGAATGAGCGTGAAGATGATCGCACCGATGCGTACCGCCGCGCCGATCAAGCGGGAGGTGAGGTTAAGACACAACGTGCTGAGCATTTCGGCGGGCTTGAATCCCTTTTCTGGATACGCTTCCGAGATGCCCTTCCAGCGTGAGAACATCGTGCGGAACAGGAACATCACGGAAAAGATTTCGAAGATCGCTTCGGCGGTTTGGAGGTACCGTTTCGTGGCGCCCTTTGGTGCCTCGAAAAAGTACCAATGAATCAGCGCTGCGGGACCGGAAACGGGACGCGCTTGAGCCGTTGGGATCGTGAGTGCGGTGTCCATGTGTTTTATCGTTTTATTATAGCAAAAAACCGGTATTCTTGGGAGAGGAATATGACCGGTCGATTCATCGTCCTCGACGGCCCGGATGGAAGCGGTACGACGACGCACGCCGCACTTCTTGCCGATGCCCTGCGAAAGGCCGGCGAGACCGTGTGTTTGACCGCAGAACCTACCGACGGCCCGCTCGGGAAATGGATCAGGCAGCAACTGCGGGATGGCTTATCTCTGCCGCCCTCTGCGATTCAGCTCATGTTTTGCGCGGATCGCGCCACGCACCTTCACGAAGTGGTGCAACCTGCATTGGCACGCGGGGAGACCGTCGTTTCGGACCGTTATAGCGCCTCAACCGTAGCCTACGGCGGCGCATTCGGCGTCAACCCGGACTGGCTGTACGATGTGAATAAATATTTTATACAACCTACGCATCATCTTTTCCTGCTCCCCTCATTGGACATATGCCTCGAACGCATGGCTGCCAGGGGAACGACCGATGCCTTTGAACGCCGCGAGCTGCAGGAATTGGTGCATGCCGGATACCGCTCCATTGCCGCCAAGGATCCGACCATCCGCGTCATCGATTCCGCCCCTTCCGTTGAGGTCGTCGCGGCGGAGATCTTGGCTGCATCGCGCTGAGTTGACATTGCATGGAAGAAGGTTAGATTGCGCCGGTGGCGAATCTGAGCGCCGTTGTTCGGCAAGGCATCGAGGCGGAGATTTTTCATATACAACGCGAAGTCCAATCTCTGCTGCCGCGCGCAAGCGGTACGGTGCGGGTCGCGATTTTCCAGATCCTGGGTGCCGCCAATCTCATCGCGTCGGGAAGCAAAGTGGAAGTGTTCGACCTGGAATCGATGAAGCGTTTCATCGCTCCGGAGGTCAACGCCCGCCACCCCGGCGCCAATGACAAAAAAACGATCGCCGTCATTCTCGACGGCATTGCCGACAGAATGATCGACATTGTTCGCGCAAGCAAAATAGGGCGAGACGATCTCGTGCAGGATTTGCTCGCGAGCGATCCGATCAAGCAGATTGTTACGCGCGAACTCGGAGACGGTCGAGAGCTGTGCTACGGCATCGCATCGATGCACGAAAACTGGTCAGCCATCCAGCGAGTCGGGCAGATGGGATTGCCGGTAATGGTCAACGGCGAATCAGGGACGGGAAAAGAGTTGATCGCGCGCGCCGTAGCGAAGGCTGCGCGGCCTGATCAGCCCTTCGTGGCTGTGAACACGGCTGGGCTTACAGGCGATCTTTCCTCAGCTCTCCTTTTTGGCCACAAGAAGGGCTCTTTCACAAATGCGGATCGTGACACAAAGGGATTTTTCGGAGCCGCGGAAAACGGCGTGCTGTTCCTCGACGAAGTCGGCGACATGGATGCGAAGGTGCAAGCCACCATGTTGCGCGTCTTGCAGGAGCGACGCTACCAGCGCGTGGGCAGCACGGAAGAAATCGACGTGAAGGCGCACATTATTTTCGCGACCGCGAAGAACATCGATGAAGAGCGCGACAGCGGTCGCATGCGCACGGACATGCACGCCCGTCTGGCAAGCGCGTTCCCCATCAATCTCAAGCCTCTGCGCGAACGCGCGGACAAGCCGGTGCTCATCGCGCACTTCGTCCGCAAGCTTCAACCGAATACGGAGCTCACGGATGGCGCTATGGACCTGTTGATGACCTATCCCTTCCCGGAAAACGTCCGCGAGCTCGAAGCGGTGCTGAGGTCCGCACAGGTGTGGGCGCTCGTCGAAAACGACAAGGAACCCTGCATAACGGCCGAACATTTGATCAAGTGCTCCCGCGGTATGCGACAAATGCGCGAAGTCTCTGGCTACCGGGTCAACGCGTTGCCGGTTAACGGCAACGGGAAGAAATAGGAAGCCGGACGGATATTCTCTACAATCCGATCATGTCCGCACGATCGCTCACCGGCAAGGAGCCAGCAGAAGCGTTGCTTGATTCGCTCAAACAGGACGTCGCCGCGCTTGACCCGCAGCTCGTCATCATTCAAGTGGGAAACGACCCCGCCAGCGACAGCTACATACGCAAGAAAATGGAAAGCGCGCAGCGCATCGGCATGCGCCACCGCCACGTGCATCTCGCTGCGGACACCGCCGCCGAGGAAGTTGCTGCGCAGATCGACGCGCTTAACGCCGACACGGACGTGAGCGGCATGATCCTGCAGCTGCCCCTGCCCGACGCGTTATGGAAGGTACAGCCGCAGCTGACCAAGCGCATCGATCCCATGAAAGACGTCGATGGCTTCACGGCGTACAACCTGGGCAAAATGATGCTCTCCACGGAATTCGAACATCTGCCCCCAGCGACACCCGCGGGCATCATGCTGTTGCTTGAGCACTACGGCATTTCGGTCGCGGGCAAGCAGTGCGTTGTCGTGGGACGAAGCAACATCGTCGGCAAACCGCTTGCGATGATGCTGCTCAACCGCGACGCGACGGTGACGGTCTGCCACAGCAAAACGCCGCACATCGCGGGCTTCACTCGCCACGCCGACATCCTCTTCTCCGCGGTCGGACAAAAAGACCTCATCTCCAAAGACATGATCAAAGAAGGCGCGGTCGTCATCGACATAGGCATGACGCGCAGCGACGAGGGCATCGTTGGAGACTGCTCGGCTGACGTGCGCGAGGTTGCATCGGCTATCACGCCGGTTCCGGGCGGAGTCGGACCGATGACCGTCGCCAGCTTGTTGCGCAACTGCGTGCGGGCAAAAAGAAGGCAAATGGAAGCACGTCAATAATTTGGCTTAATGCAGGGCTGAACCAATTATTAAGAATTTGCCGAACTGCGCATTTCCCAATCCCATTTCCGCAGCGCGTCGACGATGTCGCCGATGTTGCCTTCCATGATGGACGGAAGGTTGTGAAAGCTTTCCCCCGCTCGGTGATCGGTAAGGCGGTCCTGGGGGAAGTTGCACGTCCGGATCCTATCGCTGCGCTCGCCGCTTCCAACCTGCGCGCTGCGAGCCGACGATTGTTCCTTCGCCTTTCTTTCCTGCTCGGCGGCGTAGATGCGGCTGCGCAGCAAACTCATCGCCAGCATTTTGTTCTTCACCTGACTGCGCTCCGTCTGACACGCGACGACGGTGCCCGTCGGGATGTGCGTGATGCGCACCGCGCTCTCGGTCTTGTTCACATGCTGGCCACCGGCGCCACCTGCCCGATACGTATCGATGCGGAGATCTTCGTTCTTGATGACGACGTCCTGCTCTTCCGCTTCGGGAAGGATGGCGACCGTGGCAGTCGACGTGTGCACCCGCCCTTTGTTTTCCGTTTCCGGTATGCGCTGCACGCGGTGCACGCCGGACTCGAACTTCAATTTGCCGTACACGCCGTCACCGACGATGCGCACCGACGCTTCCTTCAGTCCCCCGCCGTCCGTCAGCGACGTATCGACCATTTCGGTCGTCCATCCGCAGTTCTCGGCGTACCGGATGTACATGCGCAGCAATTCCGCGGCGAATAGCGCCGCTTCGTTGCCGCCGGCGCCCGCGCGCACTTCGAGCATGACGTCGCGATCGTCGTTGGGGTCGGGCGGTACGAGGAATTTTTGCAGATCCTTTTCCAGCTCCGGCAACCGCAGGCGAGCCACGTCCGCTTCGGCTTTGGCCGCTTCACCCAGCTCGGGGTCCTCACCCAATTCGCGCTCGGCATCGATCGCCGCCAAGGCACTCTCGTATTCGCGAAACAGCGGCAGGAACGGCTCTAGCCGGGCGATGTCCTTGCCGATCTTTTTCAGCTGCGTGGGATCGCCGAACACGGCAGGATCCTGCATCTGCGATTGCAGCGCATCGTACGTCGCACGTAGTTGGCGCAACTTCTCGATCATGGTCTCCCCTAACGGTTGGGCTTGAGCACGTCGAGCTTGTAGCAGTACCGGCCCTCCGGGTGGTTCCAGAACACGTCGTAGTTTTGGTCGCGATTCAGGTTGAATCCGGCACAGAGCTCGTAGGTCGTTTTGCCGGTCACCACGTACTCGTACGGCTCGCCGTTTTGCGGGTCGATACCCGTGATTTTCTCGTACGTGGAGTTTTTGGCGATCTCATCGATGGTCTTCGGCAAAGCGCGCGGAACGCCCTTTTCCTTGGACGGTTCCATGGCGTATCCGTCGTAGACGATCGTATTGATCGTGTTCGACATAGTCCGCAGATCCTGCAGCTTGCGCTCGTCGAAGCGCCGCAATCGCTCGCTGGCGGGACCGCCGGCCAGTACGAACCCCCAAACGACGGCCACGAGGACGATTGCCGCGGAAATGATGCCGAAAGTGCGATGCAGCGAGGAATTCATGCGGGCTGTGGTGAATCGGTTCGCAGTGCGAGGAAGTAGTACGTGAAGGTGCAGCCGCTCAGGAGCAGCACGACGAGAACCTTAAGGATGAAGCGCAGGGACAGCTCGCCCTGCAGCAGGTTGTACAGCAGGGTGATGCCGTCGCCGAGCATGACGAGCGCTGCGATGAACAGCGTGAGGTAGGTCAGCCAGCGTCGCACGCCGCTCCAAGCCTTCTCGGGATGCGTGCGCATTTCCTGCAGCATCTTGCGCGACAGGAAGAAGAACAACGGATACGACACGATCAGGGCGGCGAGAGACCAGCGGACCCCGGAGAAATCGTCGGTGAAGTACGAATCGACCGCAGCATCAGGCAGGGCGTTGTCGATGTACGTGAAGAACAGCATGAAGAGGCTGATCACGCAGGTGTAGAGACACGCGAAGGTCAAAAGATGGAAAAACGCGTCGCGTGCGCCGCCGATATCCGGGGGGACGGGCACGGGCATCTCCAGGCTCTGGGCGCTGAGCGCCTGTGCCACGTCTTTCTCTTTCCAGCCCGCGGAAAGGAGGATCATACGGATCGTGGAGTGATCCATGCCTTTGTCGCGCGCGTGGGTGATGAACGATTGCAGGGAAGCCATCGACCGAAGCCTACCCCTGGGACCATCCCGGGTCGAGGGAAAGTTGCTTTACTTGGGCCAAAAGCGCCCTTTAGACTGCTTCCCCATGCGCATCCTCGTCGCGCTCTCCGGCGGCATCGACTCTTCGGTCACAGCGCACCTGCTGGCCGAACAAGGACATGAGCTCGTCGGCGTCCGTTTCACCCTGTGGAACGACCCGCTAGCGCCGGCCATGGCGCAGGTTTTGCCAAGCAAATGCTGCAATGCGCAAACGGCCGCACGCACGGCATCCGTCGCGAAAACGCTCGGCATTCCGCTGCACATCGTCGATCTGGAAAAGGAGTTCAAACAGGAAGTCGTGGACCCCTTCCTTGAGGGATACCGCGCCGGACGGACTCCCAATCCGTGCATACGCTGCAACCGCACGATCAAATTCGGCCATCTCCTGCGCATCGCGGACGAATTCGGCTGCGATGCCATGGCGACGGGGCATTATGCGCGGACCGCCGTGGAACGCCTCAATGACGGACAGACCCGTCATCTCCTCCTCGAGGCAGTCGACTCGCAAAAGGACCAGAGCTACTACTTGTACGGGCTCACGCAATCGCAGCTCTCTCGCGTACTCTTCCCGCTTGGAACAATGCTGAAGCAAGAAGTGTACCGCCTCGCGGAGCACTACGGCGTGCCCTTCGACCGCCATTATAAGGAGAGCCAGGACTTGTGCTTCTTCCCGGAGAAGACGCCGAAGGAATTCCTCAAGCGCTATTTGGCCGAAACACTCGAACCGGGAGACGTGGTGCGGCGCGACGGAACCGTGGTCGGGCGGCATGCCGGGTTGGCCATGTACACCGTCGGACAGAAACGCGGTTTGGGCATCGGCGGACTGCGCGTTCCACTCGAAGTCGTGTCGAAAGACGGAGATGCCAACCGACTCGTGGTCGCCGATGAAGGGACGGAGCTCGTCTCGCGCATCGCACTGGAACAACTGACATGGGTGTCGTGGCGGCCGCAGAACACGGAACACGAACCCTTCTCCTGCCGCCTGCGTTCATTGTCCGACCGCAAAGAAGGCACCCTTTCTTTTACGGGTGATACCGGCGTGTTCACGTTTTCCTCGCCCGTCGGCCCGCAAGCCGAAGGGCAATCCCTGGTCCTCTACCGCGGCGAAGAAGTGGTAGGAGGTGGGGTTATGACGCATCCTGTGACCGCATAAGGTCAAAATGCGCGGAAATCGCTTCATGCAGCTATAAATTGACTTTTTGTTGATACATTGTAGCATCAACTCCTTTTGCCATGCACAGAAAGAGTATCTCTGCTACAATATCGTGATACCTCAGCCGCAGAACCACCGCCGGGCCTCCTATACCGACGACGGACACATCATGTTGCCCGGATCGGACGATGACGCATCGACCGTCGAGCGCGTGACGATTACGGAGGAAGAAGAGGATGCGGATGTCGTCGAGACGATGGAAGAGTTCGTCGACGAAGAAATCGTGGAAGAGGACGACATGACGGATGACGACATCCTCGCAGAGGTCGACGCGGCGGCCGCACACATCTCCCCCATGACGGTTCCCGAGGTGGCACTTTCGCGCAAGCAGCGCAATGCCGCCTGCCAACCGGCCCCAAAAACGATGCCGAAGCCGGTCCCCGTGGTGAACTTCGCGCCGTCGCACCAGAAGCGCGGACCGCGAAAGAGCACGCAGGTGCTCAAAAACATGACGGGCGGAATGAAAACCCTCACGTCGCAATTGCTCACAGAGGGATCGCGCCAATACCGCGAGAGCATCCGCGACACCTCGAGCTTGGGCGCGGAATTCTACAGCGGCAGCCGCTCGATGCTGCGCCATTTCGCGTCATTCCTCCTTCAGCCTGTGTGGGTGCCGGGCAAGCGCGCCATCCCCGTGCAGCGCAGCCGCGGCATGCTCTTCGTCATCGACATCGTGCGCTTCGGCGGAACCTTCGCGGGCATTTTCGCCGCGCTCTTCCTCGTCCTCAACTACCAAAGCTTCTGGGAAATCGCACGCGCCCGCATGGAGCCGCTCAACCAGGCGAACCTCGCCGTCGCGGACCCCGTTGGCGAAGAACTGGAAAAGATCCTCACTGAGGGAGGAGATCCTGCCTCCGCCGACGCGGCGCCGCAGGTGAATACGAACACGAACAATCTCTTCAGTTATGTCCCCCCGGTCGGTCCTCCCCAGCCCCAGCTGATTGTTCCGAAGCTCGGATTGAACGTACCGATCGTGATTCCGAGCGACGATCCTTTGATCAACCAGGACTGGAAGGGGCTCGAGGAAGAAATTCAAACGGCACTGCAGGACGGAGTCGTGCACTATCCCGGAACGGCCCAGCCGGGACAGGGCGGCAACTTCTTCCTCACGGGCCACAGTTCCTACTACCCCTGGGCTCCGGGCAAGTACAAGTCGGTGTTCGCCCGCCTTGGCGACCTGGAGGTCGGAGACGAGTATTGGGTCTATTACAAGGGGGACAAGCACCGCTTCGTGGTCGACAGCAAAAAGGAAGTGCGCCCGAGCGACGTCACGGTGCTCGACCAACCCACGGACCGCCGCATGGGAACGCTCATGACGTGCTGGCCGGTGGGCACCACACTTCGCCGCATGATCGTCACGTCGACGGAAGTCGACCCGCTCACGGGATCGGTGTTAGGCGTGGGCCAACACGGCACGCAGGACATCCTGCCGCAGGTGAAGGTCGAGGTGCTGCCGATCTGAGAACGGGATGCCATCGAGTGCCGTCTCTTCGCTATACTGCGACCGGTCTTTGCCGCTGTGGTGAAATGGTAGACACGGGGGACTTAAAATCCCCTGCCCCTTACCGGGCATGCTGGTTCGATTCCAGCCGGCGGCACCATTGCATGAAAAAGGACCTTGGCTTGCGGCCAAGGCCCTTCCCCAGATCTTCACCGCGGTAGGTCACCACGCACCGGTCACTCCGTCGCCGCCTCCGCAATCGGACGCGCCGGCCACGCCGCCGTCGACACCGTACGAATGGGTCGGGGGGTTGAGCGCGTCGTCGGCCGCGGCACAGGAGTCGTACGCGTTGCGGACGATGACGTAGAGGGCGACCAGTTCTGCGGTCGAGAGATCCCCCACGTTGTTCGTCGTACTCGCCTGATCGCTGTGCAGCCGTGCCTGACGAAGCTTTTCGCGCGCCCGGCGTGCACGAGCCGAGTCGCCCGCGGCGTCGATGCGAGACTGAGCATCGGAGAGAGTTTGCGGCAACTGCGCGAGCAATTGGGGGAGCTTGGCCTTGGCGTCGGCCACCAATCGCAGGTCGTTGCTCACTTGCCACTCCAACGATTGCACGTCGTAACGCAAGGTGTGGATAGCGGCGCGAGCGACCTTCCAGTTGGTCTTTCCGGCACACGCCGCGCGCCATTCGCCGTACGTCCGCTCGTGCTGTTTGAAAGCTGCAGAGCGTTCGACTTTGACCCCTTCGGCTTGCAGACGGGGACGAACGCGCTCCAGTGACGAGTGGATTTCGGCGAGCCATGCACGGCACAGTCGCCTGTTTTCGTAGCGGGTGTAGACCCATGAAACGACGATGACGATCACGGCTACCGCGGCGATGAAGAGGAGCGCGTAGAGCATTTGGCGTTGCTGCTCTTCTCTCGTCGGAGTGGTAACCCATTCTTGGCGCATGAGATCGCGCGTTGCTGCAGCCACGCCGTCGTCGAGCTTGTCGGCCTTGATCGCGTCGACGAGCGTCGACATGACCGCGGCGGCGAGCTGCCTGCTGGCATGGGTGTTGATACCCCGACCGAGAACGATGCGGGCCTTTCGTTCGGTGGGAGCGACCAGCAGCAGAACGCCATCGTTCTTTTGCGGGTCACCGATTTCCCATCGGCTGAAAAGGTTGGTCGCATACGCCTCGATGGTGTGCCCCTCGAGTGACGAGACGGTGACGAGGACCACGGCGGGTTTGCCGTCGGCGGTGTGTTGCGCCAGCTCCTTTTCGAGCTGGGCGACAGTGGCCGGCTGCATCACCTGCGCGTGATCTGTCACGCATCCCTTGGACGCGGGGAACTGCTGGGCATTGACGGGCGAGCCGAACGCGATGAACGCGACGGCGAAAACGGTTGCGAGCTTGTACATGACTACCTCGGTGTGAAAGGTCTGGTGCCTCCGCGCGACTGCGCGAGGCTATTGGCATAGTACAATAATTTAATATATTTGGCCAATTATCCTCACAAATGCAATACTGCCTTTCCGTGACTCCTCTGCGGAAAAAACCCGTCCGGGAAAAAAAGCGATCCGTTCTCTCCCGCGTGGGACCGGGGTTCATCACCGGAGCCTCGGATGATGACCCGAGCGGCATCGCCACCTACGCCCAGATCGGCGCGCAATTCGGCTACGGCCAGTTGTGGCTGACGCTGTTCAGCATCCCGTTCATGATCGCCGTTCAGGAAATGTGCGGCCGCATCGGACTGGTGACGGGAAAGGGATTGTCGGGCGTCCTCAAGAAACATTACCCCCGCGCCATCCTGTACGGAGCCGTCGCGCTTCTGTGCATCGCGAACATGGTGAATATCGGTGCCGACATGGTGGCCATGGCCGCCGCAGCGCGACTGGTCGTTCCCCTCCCCTACGCCGTCCTTCTTACCGCCGTCGTGCTGTCGACGTTGGCGATGATGATCCTCATCCCCTACAAGCGCTACGTCACGTACCTCAAGTACCTCACCCTGTCGCTCTTCGCGTACGTCGTCGTCGCTTTCGTGGTGAAACAAGACGTCCGCGAAATTCTCGCCGCGACCCTGCTGCCGACATTCTCGCTCTCCCAGGAATCACTGATGACCGTCGTCGCGTTCCTGGGAACGACCATCTCCCCGTACCTGTTTTTCTGGCAGGTTTCGGAGGAAGTGGAGGAGGAAGTCGCGGAGAAACGCATTCAGCAGATGGGTGTCGGCACGCCGCGGGTATCCACGTCGGACATCCGCGACATGCGCATCGACACGTCGATCGGCATGGTCTTCTCGAACATCGTGTCGTATTTCATCATCATCACGGCGGCATCGACGCTGCACCGCCACGGGATCACGCACGTTGAAAGCGCAGCGGCCGCGGCGAAAGCGCTCGAACCAATCGCCGGCAGCTTCGCGTCAATTCTCTTTGCTCTCGGCATCATCGGCACGGGACTGCTCGCCATTCCGGTCCTTGCGGGTTCCGCCGCATACGCCGTTGCGGAAATTTTTGACTGGAAAGAAAGTCTTTCGTTGCCCTTCCACAAAGCCCGCGCGTTCTACCGCGTCATCATCCTTTCCACCATCGGAGGATTGCTCGTGCTCTTCACGGGCATCCAGCCTTTCGTGCTGCTGTATTACACGGCGATCCTCAACGGCCTCGCCGCGCCGCCCTTGCTGATCCTCATCCTGCTCGTCAGCAACAACAAGAAAGTGATGGGCAAACGCACCAACGGACTGCTCTCGAATCTCGTCGGCGGACTCATCGCCGTATTGATGACCGCATGCGCCGGCGTACTGCTCTTCTCATTCACGACCGGCGCTTGAGCACGTTTGCGTAGAGTTGTTCCCAAAGGTCCGCCACGGCATCCGGCGCGTACGATTCGGCGACGGCACGACCGCGCGCGCCCCAGTGCCGGCGACGCTCGTCGGACATCGCTTCGCCGAGCGCATGAACGAAGCCACTGATGTCGCCGGCCTCCACGACGCGTCCCGTTTCGCCGTCCCGCACATACTCGGGCAACGCGCCCGCCCGGACTGCGACCACGGGCAGGCCGCACGCCATGGCTTGCAATGTCGTCATCGACTGGGTCTCGCTGCGGCTCGTGATGAGCTTCACGTCACAGGCGTTCATCGCGCGGACGAGTTCGTCCCCCTGCAGCGCACCGGTGAATGCCACGCGGGACGCGATGTCGAGCTCGTGTGCCAAACGCATGAGGTTTCCGCGCTCAGGGCCGTCGCCAACGACGAGCATCGTTGGGCCGCCGCTAAGCGCGGCAAAAGCGCGGAACGCCTCGTCGATCGATTTTTCCTTCGCAAGCCTGCCAAGCACCAAGACCGCCTGTCCCGTGACTCCGAATGCCGTTTTACATTCTGCCGCGGGCAGAGGACGGAACCGCTGGACGTCGATGGGATTGGAGATTTCCCGGCCCTCGCCCGACCACCCGAAAGCACGCAACTCTTCGAGCATCGCGCGCGACGGCGCGGTCACGACGTCGCATCGGGCGAAGAAACGCGCGGCGTCTCTGCATACCCATCGCGCGGCCCAGGGATAATCGAGACGCGCGTAATGCAGGTAATGCGCTGGCAAGGTGTGGTCTGTGCCGACGAGCGGACGATGCATCGCCCGAGCCATGGCGACACCGCGTCGCCCGACTCCCCCCGTCGAATGCACGTGAATCACATCCGGACGAAACCGCCGCACGGACGGCACGTCGCCAAATGGAAGGACGAGGCGCATGTCCGGCGCACCGAGCATGCCGATGGAATGGATCTGTTCCGTCGCAACATCGAGCGAGCGCTGCGTTGTTGCCGGACCCGTGGGTTCCACCACCATCAAGTCATGTCCGCGCGCCTGCAAGCGGCCGATCGTCAGGGCGAGCGAATCGCTCACGCCCGTCATCTGTTTAAGGCCGAAATCCGTAAAAACGGCGATGCGCATCAATCACGCAGGAAGGTCGACCGCATGTACCGCGAGAAGATGCCGTACGCGACGATCGAAAGACCCAAAGCCACCGTCGCAATGATCGACACGGCTTCGAACGAGCGGGAAATCGATTGGATCGATTCGCCGAACTTCCATCCGAGGAACAGCAGGATGGAATACTGCAGCACGCTGAGGACGGTGCTGAGCAGGACGAACACCGAGATGTTCACCCGCGACATCCCGGCCGTGATGAGCAACGGCGTACTCAGCCCGTACGCCCACTTGGAAATCATCATGAGTTTCACGGCATGCACCGACCACAGCGATTCGATGCGCTGCAAACGCTCGGGCGTGAGGCCGATCTTGTGCCTGTTGCGGACGGCGAAGCCGGAATTGCCAGCGAATCGTCCGATGCAGTAATACAAAAGGTCGGGCAACACATCACCGGGGACGATCACCGCAAGCGCCCACCAAAACCGGAAATAGTTCGTCGAAATGAGGAAACCCGTTGCCAGGGAAACGATGGGGCCTTCGATGCACGCCAGAGGGAAAAGAATCCAGTATCGATACGCCTCAAGCAGCGCGATGATGGACTCGGGAGTCATGGGTAGATCCTACCTTACCGGACGTCGCGTGAACTCTTGGTGATCGGGCGATGGAGGATCGACTCGGAGAGGTAGTTCGCGACGTATGTGACGCCCGTGGTGAGAAATCCTTGCGCCTGCAACCGACGACCGGACGAACGGGCAACGAAAAGGGGGTCGAATTTCACCGTCCCCTGTTCGTACAAGCGCCGTGCGATATTCGTGTCTTCCCCATAAAAATGGATGCCGACATCGAAACCGCCGATGGCATGCAGTGCGTCGCGCCGTGCGACGAAATTGCCGCCGACGGCCATGTAGCGGGTCACCGCGTACGTCGGGACCGCGACGAAGAGCCAGTACGCGGTCACGAAGGTGCGCTGCCAATCGGGCAGATCGTAGTAATCGTACGGTCCGCTGTAACAGACGAGTTGCGGATCGGTGTACGCCGCATTCACCTGCGAGAACCAACGCGGCGTCACGCGCGTGTCCGCGTCGACGAATGCGATCAAATCTCCCGTCGCCTCCATCAAGCCGCGCTGACGCGCCCTCGTCAGCCCCTTCTTGGGCTCGTGAACGACCCTCGTGTGCGGGTAACGTGCGGCGACCTGGGCGGTCGCATCGGTGCTCGCGTTATCCACCACGATGATCTCGCGCAAATTCTCGGGCTTATGACGCAGCACGCTCTCGATGCAATCGGCCACGTACTGCTCCTCGTTGTACGCGGGGATGATGACCGTGATCGACAGGGATCCCGGCGGTACCCGGTTGAGACGCAGACGGAGCGCGGCGATAGCGCGCCGTTGCGGAGAGGACATGAGCCGCTGCAGAGCGTTCGGGTTGGAGGACGATGAACTCATACGATGTGCGCGCGTATGATGACGGAAACCGCGCGCCGGAATGACAGCAGTATGCCCGATTCGGACCATAAAGGGGAGCAAGGATCGCCCCGATCGTCGTTTTGCGTCCATACGAACTTTGGACCGCGAATTTTGGCTCGCTTCCGCCTTCGGATGGGCCTACCATCGCGGCGTGTCCCCCAGGATGCTCCGCAGCATCGGCCACGCCCTGAACGGGTGGCGTCTCGTCTGGAAGGAGGAAGCCAACTTCCGGATTCAGTGCATCGTCGCGGTCGTCGTCCTCTGTTTCAGTATCGCGGCCAAGTTCGATTTCGTCGAAATGCTCGCCATCACGCTTTCGATGCTTCTGGTTCTGGGGGCGGAGCTGGTGAACACGATCGTCGAAAATTTTCTCGATCTCCTGCATCCAGAACATCACCCGCTGGTCGGCGCACTCAAGGATCTCTGCGCGGGTTTGGTACTGATGCAATCGCTGGGAGCGACGATTATCGGCATAGCCACGCTGGTGCATCACTTCTTGTAAAGCGCAGCCGCAAGGGAAGATCCTCGTCGGGTGTATGATGACTGGGATGATGTCTTTTTTGCGCAAGCTCATCGGCGACTGGCAGGAGAAGCACATCAGTCGCGAAGCGGCGGCACTCGCCTTCTATTCGGTATTTTCTTTGCCTGCGTTCCTTCTCATCCTTTTGGCTCTTCTCGGACTGATTTTCGATACCGAAAGCGCCCGCGCCACGCTCTTCGGCGAAGTCCGGTCGCTCGTCGGCAAAGACGCCGCGGACCTGCTGCAAGTCGCCGTTTCACAGACGGCACGCGGACGGACCAACATCGTCGTCACGAGCGTGGGCGCATGCGTGTTGCTGTTGTCGGCCGTCGGACTCTATCTTCACCTGCGCGCCGCTCTTCGAAGCATCTTGGCAGTGGGGTCTACCCCGCGGCATCGTCTGATGACGCGCCTGACGGGATACGCCCTTTCCTTCCTCGTGCTCTTCGCCACGGCGATCATGCTGGCGACGTCGGTGGTGACCAGCGCCCTCATCGATACGATCGTCGTTTCGGCCTCGCATTGGCTGCAGATGCCGCCGATGACCCTCTCGGTGATGAACAGCATAACCACCACGCTCATGCTGACGGCTTTCATCGCCCTGCTGTATGCGGTGCTTCCAGGCGGACGCGTGCGCTTCGGTCCCCTGTTCTCCGGCGCGTTTTGCGCGGCCGTGCTTGTCATGCTGGGCAAAACGCTCGTTACGGTCTATTTGGGCTACACCAGCCTCCGTGCGCAGTACGGATTGGCAGCATCAGTCCTTGTTTTGCTTTTTTGGCTCTATTATGCGGCTTCAGCCTTCTTTTTTGGGGCAGAAGTTTTCCACATATTCAGCGACGAGCCTAAAATTGCCAAAAAGCGATAAATAACGTATAATAAAAGGAAATACACTATGTTACACGGTGCCTTCCGTGCACGGCTCTCGCAGCGGTGGTCGGCGCTGACCGCCAAACCGGAATTTGCTGGCTATTTGGCACTAAGCGTGAACATTCTGGGCGCATCGACCTATACGCCCTTTGCGAAAGAACTGACGACGATTTTCCCATCGCTCACCTTGCTGCTGGTCAGCGAATGCCTGTCCGTCGTACTCCTCTTGATGGTCTACGGTGCGGTGCCCATCGGACATGCATTGCGAAAGATGCCGCGCGAGGTGGTTTTGCCCCTGCTCGTGGTCGGTCTTTTGAGCGGAACCTTCGGCCCGCTGCTGTGGTTCACCGGACTCGCGCAAACGACGGGGCTCAATGCCTCGCTGTTCAGCAACATCGATCTTGTCTTCATCATGCTCTTCGCCAGCACGATGCTCGGCGAGCGGATGACGCATGAACACGTCATGGCTGCCCTGTGCATCGGCGTCGGCACCGCCGTCATTGCCACGCGCGGCGTGCTTTCTGGATCGTTCTCGATGCAGCCGGGCGACATCATCCTCATCCTCAGCAGCGTGTGCTACAGCTTGGGCTGCATCATCTACCGCCGCTACCTGCATGAACAGAAACCGCATCTCGTGCTCTTCGTTCGCTCACTGACGGGACTCGTGTCCTTCGCGCTCTTCCTGCCCTTCACGGGTGCAGCGCCGTTCGAAAACATCCATCACTTCTCCTTCTCCCACCTCTCGTTTTTGCTGGGATTCGCCCTCGTTTCGCGCCTCATCCCGATCCTGGCGTTCTACCACGCGATCGAACGCATTTCTGTTTCGGCCGTCTCCCTTCTCAGCACGCTGTCCGTCATCGGAGGAGCGGGGCTCTCCAGCTTCTTCTTCGGAGAAAAATTGTTCTCCTACCATTACGTGGGAGCCCTGTTCGTGTTGCTAGGCACCGTGCTGTTCGAAGTCCACAGCCTGCCCGATCCGCGCCGATTGCTGCAGCATTTCCGCCCGCATCATCCCGATCTGTTGCACACCCCGCTCAGCGCGAATAGCGAGACAGCGCCAGCGTGAAGATCTTGGCGATTTCCGCGCGGTTGACGCGATCGGACGGCCCGAATTTTCCCGTGGGCTTGCCCGACGCATCCGCATAACCCGATACGATGCCATCTGCCGCGGCGCGTTCCACGAAGGCCGAAAAGTGCGTTGAGGCATTCACGTCGGTGAATGTTTTGCCCGTCGCCGCAGCCGGCTCGACCCCGAAAGCCTGGAGCACCGTGGCAACCACTTCCGCCCTGGTGGCGGGCCGCGTGACGGTGACGGTCGCGTCGCTGTAGACGGACCACGCATGCTGTTCCGCGCAAGCGACATAGAATTCCGACCACCGTCCGCGCGCCGTCGCATTTGCGGTGTCGCCGCATGTTTCCGTGTTGATCGATTTCGCGACCACCGCCATCTTCGCCAACTGCTCGACCGTCACGCTGTCCGCTGGACCGAACATGCCCAAGGGCCTTCCGGCAGAATCGCGGTATCCGGACACGATGCCGGCGTCCGCAACCGTTTCGATGTACTGGGCGAACCACGCCGTCAGAGGCACGTCTTTCAACGCGATGCGCGCGCCATCCACCACGATGGTCAGCACGTCGGACGGCAACGAAGCAGAGCTTGAATGACCGGCGACCGGCAACAGATCATCGGCGCTCTCCAGTGCCTCGTCGACCGCATCCTGTTTGGCGGCATTCTCGTCGGCCGTGAGCGTTACACTCATCATTCCTGCATCATCCAACAAATCATTGCCCGACGCCGCAAGGCAGGGGGCGGGCAGCAGCAGGGTGATACTGCACAAGAGAACATCGATGCGCTTCATATGCCGACAGTAGCAGCGCACTACGTTCGCGGCGATTGACAGGCACTCGCGTCGGGTGGCTCGCGCTTTCCTTGCTCCCCCGCGATGGGTGGGGTAGCCTCCGACGCGCATGTCACACGGGTCCACCCGTCCACCCTCCCACACCGCCGAGAGCGGTGGGAAGGCTTTTTCTCCGCCACAAACCATTCTGTTGCTTGGTTCGGGCGCTTTGAAGATCGGTGAAGCGGGCGAGTTTGATTACTCCGGAAGCCAAGCGATCAAAGCATTTAAGGAGGAAGGCATGCGCGTCATCCTCGTAAACCCGAACATCGCGACCAACCAGACGAACTGGGGTCTCGCGGATGCCGTCTACTTCCTTCCGGTCACACCGCAGTTCGTCGAACGCGTGATCGAGAAGGAGAAACCCCAATCGATCTCCGTCAGCTTCGGCGGCCAGACCGCGCTCAACTGCGGCCTCGCCCTTTCCGATCAAGGCATTTTGAAGAAACATGCGGTACGCCTGCTCGGCACGCCGATAGAAAGCGTGCGCAAGACGGAAGACCGCCGCCTCTTTAACGAAGAACTGCGCTCCATCGGCGTCGATGTCCCCCGTTCCTTTTCGTGCACGACGATGGAGGAGGCCGAAGCGGCCGCGAAGGAGCTGGGCTTCCCCGTCATCGTCCGTGCGTCGTTCGCACTCGGCGGCAAAGGCAGTGGACGCGCGAAGACGGCGACCGAACTCCACACGCTGGCCCAGAAAGCATTCGTCGAGTCCGATCTCATCCTCGTGGAAGAGGATCTGACCGGATGGAAAGAGATCGAATACGAGGTCGTGCGCGACAACGCCGACAACTGCATCACGGTCTGCAACATGGAGAACGTCGACCCGCTTGGAATCCACACGGGCGAATCGATCGTCGTCGCGCCCAGCCAGACGCTCAACAACGACGAATATCAGATGCTGCGCAATCTCGCACTCAAAGTGATCCGCCATATGGGGATCGTCGGCGAGTGCAATATTCAGTACGCGCTCGATCCCAAGTCCCGTGCATACCGCGTCATCGAGGTGAATGCGCGTCTCAGCCGCAGCTCGGCGCTGGCATCCAAGGCAACCGGCTATCCGCTCGCGTTCGTCGCGGCGAAATTGGCACTCGGCTACACGCTCCCTGAGTTGAAGAACTCGATCACGCAGGTAACGTGCGCGGATTTCGAACCGTCGCTCGATTACGTCGCAGTGAAAGTCCCACGGTGGGATCTGCAGAAATTCCACCACGTGTCGGATGAAGTGACGAGCGAGATGAAATCCGTCGGCGAAGTGATGGCCATCGGCCGCAGTTTCGAGGAAGCCCTGCAGAAAGCGATGCGCATGCTCAACATCGGTGCGGACGGCTTGTATCCCGTCCCCTTCGCCGTCGAGGACATCGACGCGGAAATCCGTCGTCCCACGCCGCGACGCATGTTCGCGGTCGCCGAAGCATTGCAACGCGACCACACGCCGGAGCAGATCAATGCGGCCACCGGCATCGACAAGTGGTTCCTCCAGCGCATCCAGCACTGCGGAAACCTCGCGAAAGTGCTCTTCCAGCGCCGCGCAAATCCCCTCTCGGCAGAGTTGCTGCTCGCGCTCAAGAAAGCCGGGTTCTCGGACGAAGGCATCGCGCACATCGCCGCCATCGACGCGCAAGACGTCCGCGCCGTGCGCCTGGAACACGGCATCACGCCGATCGTGAAGCAGATCGACACGCTCGCGGCGGAATTTCCTTCGCACACGAACTACCTCTACCTGACCTACAACGGAAAGGAGCATGACGTCACATTCGCTCCGAACGATCAGCGCGTGATGGTGCTCGGCGGCGGACCGTACTCCATCGGATCATCCGTCGAGTTCGATTGGTGCTGCGTACAAACGGCGAAAGAGCTGCAGCGTTCCGGCCATGAGGTGGCGATGATCAACAGCAATCCGGAAACGGTAAGCACCGATTACGACGAATGCGACGCACTCTTCTTCGAGGAACTCACCGAAGAGCGCGTCCGCGACATCTCAGATCTTCTCCGCCCAAAAGGAACCGTGGTCTCCATGGGCGGGCAAATCCCGAACACCCTGTGCCCCAAGCTCGCGCGTGCTGGCATGCCGATTCTCGGCACGGACCCGAAGGACATCGACCGCGCGGAGGACCGGCACAAGTTCAGCGCGCTCCTCGACGAGCTGCACGTCGATCAACCGGAATGGAAGGAATTCACCGACGCATCGTCGGCAACGGCGTTTGCTGAAACGGTGGGATACCCCGTCATCGTCCGCCCGAGCTACGTGCTCTCCGGCGCCGCGATGTCGGTCGCTCGATCGCACGGAGACTTGCACGCATACCTGCAGAACGCGACGCGCGTGAGCAGCGACGCACCGGTCGTGATTTCAAAATTTGAGGAGAACGCGAAGGAAATCGAGTTCGACGGCGTCGCCCAGGACGGCAAACTTCTCTTGTACGCTGTCGGTGAACACATCGAGAACGCCGGCGTGCATTCCGGGGACGCAACCATCGTGCTGCCGCCGCAGCGCGTCAACATCGAAACGCTGCGCCGTCTCAAATTGATCGCGAAGCAGATCGTGCGGGCCCTGCGCATTTCCGGTCCGTTCAACATTCAGCTCCTCGCGAAGAACAACCGCCTCAAAGTGATCGAGTGCAATCTGCGCGCCAGCCGCAGCTTCCCGTTCGCCAGCAAAGTGACGGGGACGAATTTCGCAACGCTCGCGACGCAGGCGCTCCTGGGTACAGCACCGATGGGACAGCGCTACCAAACGGTCGACCTCGATCACGTGGCAGTGAAAGCCGCGCAGTTCAGCTTCAGTCGTCTCGCCGGAGCAGACCCGCGCCTGGGCGTGGAGATGCGCAGCACGGGAGAAGTCGGCTGCTTCGGACAGAACGCCGAACAGGCACTGCTTACCTCCATGCTCTCGGTCGGATTCAAGCTTCCGCAGAAGAGCGTCCTGCTTACCATCGGCCGGCTGGAGGACAAGGTGGAGCTTCTGCCCGCCATCTTGCAGCTGCACCAAGCCGGCTTTTCACTCTTCGCCACGCTGAACACGCACGAATTCATCAAGGCCCGCGATATTCCGTGCGCCCAGCTGTACAAGCTTTCCGAGCCGCGCTCGCCGAACATCCGTGAGTATTTGGAGAATCGCCGCATCGACCTTGTGATAAACGTTCCGACGCACGACAGCGGCGTCGAATTGACCGACGGCTACCACATCCGCCGCCTTGCCGTGGACCGCGGCATTCCCCTCATCACCAACGTCCAGCTCGCAAAGCGCCTGGTCGTGGCCCTGACGGAGGAGAAGGTAGAAGAGCTCCCGATCGAGCCCTGGCCGCAGCTTTTGACGGCCTGAACGGGGCGAAAGCGCCTTCATACTCGCATTGCGCCCCCCTCTGCGGGTGCCTATACTGCCTGCACTATGTTGAACGACGACGATACGATCGATCCCATGGGGGACGATGACGGCATGGCAGGCTCTTCGATGGGCGATGCCGGCACAGGCGACGACACTTCGGCGCAGGACTTCGGCTCCGAGGAAACCCTCGTGACCAAGGAAGGTCTCAAGAAGCTGAAGGATGAGTTGGACCATCTCAAGAACGTGCGCCGCAAGGAAGTGGCACAGCGTCTTAAGGAAGCCATCTCGTACGGAGACCTTTCGGAAAACTCCGAGTACGAAGAGGCAAAGAACGAGCAGGCCTTCGTCGAAGGACGCATCCTCGAACTCGAGGAGAAGATCAAGAGCGCGAAAATCATTTCCGAGAAGAAGACCACTACGGGCAAAGAAGTGACCATCGGCTCGACCGTTACCGTCCAGGGCACGCGCGGCAGCTCGGAGCCCGAGACGTATACCATCGTGGGTGCCACCGAAGCCGATCCGTTCGAGCACAAGATCAGCAACGAATCGCCCATCGGAAAGGCATTGCTCTCGTGCCGCAAGGGAGACACCGTGCGCATCGCCACTCCGTCGGGTACCGTGGAGTACGACGTGTTGAAAGTCGCGTAACTTCCACCCACGCATGACCGATCCCGCTCAGCCACAGCAGAATTCCGCAGCGACGGGCGGAGCAGGCAATGTCGTCGTGCCGCCCGATATCCAGTCGCGCTTCCCCGATTTGGTGGAGCTGATTCTGCATTCGGAAAGCATGAACGACGAGGAGAGGCAGTACTGGCTCAACATTTTGCCGATCATGACGCCGGAGCAGCTGCAGAATCTCCGCGATATCCTCACGAACGAACGTCAGCAGCTCGCTGCCATTGATGCAAAATACGGCCAGCAAATCGCCGACGTGGGCCAAGAGGAATTCATCCGCCGCGTCGAGGAAGACCGCCGCCGCAAGAGCGAGGAGCGTTCTCAAGCGGAAAACGCCGCAAAAGCCAACGAGGACCAGAGCGCCGAGGATCTACTGAACAAGATCAACGAGGCTTAAGCCGAGAGGATGATCCAATCGATGAGGGCCTCCAATTCGCCGGGCCATTCATCTGTGGCGCGTACGCCGCCCGACTTCAAATCGATATCCGCCTGAACGGCCCGATCCAGCAGGGTTTCCATGCGCCGCTCATCGATGCGCTGGGCGAAGGGAACGAGCGTCCGCAAGGCATACGGGCTCATGCCGGTCTTTGCGGCCACCTGGGGGGCGGTCGAAGCGCCGGATTGCAGGGCCGCATACACGATCGCCACGTTCTTCACGAATCCAAGGAGCACGGCCCAAAGCGCGTGCGGCTCCCCTCCCCTTTCGATATACCGCCGTGCGTCGATCGCCGCCTGCTTCGCGTTGCCGGCGGAAATGTGGTCGGTGATCTTCCAGATGATGCCCTCTTCCGAGGGGGCGACCACGTCTTCGACGTCCGTACGCGTTACTTCGCCGCTGGGCTTGTACAGGGCCAACTTATCGATTTCGGTCGCGAGCATGTCTTGCTCCGATCCACAGAGTTCGATGAGCGCGGCGACGGCCGAAGGCGCGAGGGTCGCCCCCTGTGCGCGAGCCGTATCGACGATCCACGTCTGCAATGACCGCGGATTGAGGGCCGGGAAGTCCTTCGTCTCGTCCGCGATCTTCACGACGTCTTTGGCCACCGTGCGTTTTCCCGCCGCTTTGCGTTTGGCAGGATCGTCGATGAAGACGAGCAGAACCGCGGGGTGGATCTGCTCCTTCACCATCTGCGCCTGCTCTTTGGTAAAGGACGGCACCCCGTCCACGAAGACGAGCCGATGTTCGGACAGGAACGGCATCACCGCCACCTCGTCGAGCAGCTCCTTCGCGGTCAGTTTCGCCCCGTCGCGCACCAAAAGGTTCTCCGCGCCGTGCTTCTGCGCGAACTGACGGGACCACCGACGAACCTCCTGGCGCAGAGCGTACGTATTGTCGCCGGTGAAGAGGTAGATCTGGGTCACGCCCCAACAATACGCAGCGGACAGCCCCTACGGAAGCGATGAATCAATTTAGTATTCAGACACTATCTTATAGTACGTCAATGCCTGCGCCGTTGAGGAGAAAGCCGTTTTGTCGTATACTTGGAGGAAATGCCAACACACAAAAAGACCCCGCAGGCCCGCGTCTCACCCGGCGTGATGATCGCCGGAGGACTCACCGCCATCGTCTTCTTCAGTATCGGATTGCAGACCGCAGGCGGACTCACCGCCATCGGATCGCTGCATGCGACGGAAGCATCCACCGGTGACCTGGACGGCAACGGTGAACTCACCATCAACGACGCAATCGTCGCCCTGGAGATCGCCGAAGCCTACAAGACGGCCACCCCCGAACAACGCAAAGCAGACCCCAACGCCGATGGATTCATCACGGTAAGCGACGCACTCGCGATTCTCCACCTCCTCTCTCCCGCACAATGATGCTGCGCAACCGACTCATCGCCGCGCAGAGCGCGATCTTGGTGCTCGCCCTCTCCCTGCCGCAGACCGCGCTTGGCGCAGGCAAGGCGACGTACCTCTTCCGCAACGCCTGCGAAGCCGCCTCATCGTCGTCTTCCGGCTTCGGCGGTCCTTTGCCGGACGCACCCCTGCTCATCGGCAGCGATGCGTGCAAGCCGTTCACCGTCCGCGACCCCCTTACGCAGGAGACGGCAGTCGTGAAAAAGGGCGACACGCTTGATATCGCGCTCGTACTGCAGAACCCGGATGCCGAATCGATCAACCGCGTACGCGCTTGGATCGCCTATGACCCCACGGTCCTCTCCGGATCGTCCGTCCAGATCAGCGAGTCTTTCCCGACCGTAACGCCGGGCGAAGCCGACTTTTCGCCGCAGCAGGCCTACATCAAGATCGGCGCCAGCGCATCCAGCGCACAGAAGGGCACGAGCATCACCGTCGCGCGCATCCGCCTGAAAGTGATCGAAACCGACGGCTCCAGCACGGTTCTGAGCTTCTACGACGTGGGCGACGATCCAAAGAAGCACACGGTCGCCGTTTCGGGCACGAGTTCCTCGGAAAAGAACGTCCTGTCTTCCCCGCTGGGATCGCTCGTCATCCGCTTTACGGATTCGGTCACGGTCAGTAGTGCATCTTCCGCACCCGCCTCTAGCGCAGCTTCCTCGAAGGTATCGAGCGCGGCGTCGCAATCGTCCGTCTTCGGCGGAACCGTGTCCGTCCCGTCCTCCAGCAGCAGTTCCAACTCTTCCAAGAGCTCCAGCGTCTCATCGAGCAGCACGAGTTCGAGCTCTTCCAGCACAAGTTCCTCTTCGTCCTCCAACTCCAGCTCGTCCAGCACGAGCTCCAGCTCTTCGCGCTCCAGCCTGAACTTCTCCTCGTCCGTATCCAGCACGAACGTGCCGGTCTCGCAGCAGCAGGTGCAGAACGTCCGAGTCGGAACCGAAGGGACGTCCGCCTACCTCTCCTGGGATACGCTGACGTCGAGCCAGATCACCGCCTACAACCTGTACTACGGCACGGTTTCCGGCCAGTACATCCAGCGCCGCACGCTCGATAAGGCCACCACCAACACCACCATCCGCAACCTCCCGCAGAACCTGACGTACTACTTCGCCCTGCGCGGAGTCGGTGCGAACGGCACGGAATCGGATTACAGCCAGGAAGTCTCGGTACAGATCGGCAATCCTTCCACGTCGACGAGCCCGCTCGACGGCGGTTCGGTGAGCCCCCCCTCGTCCTCTTCGTCCGCCCCCGCACCCTTCACAGGCACGGTCACGCCGACGAAGGTCGCATTCGCACATCCAGGCGTGACGCCGACCAACGGTTCCTACAACAATTCGACGAAGACCGCGAATAGCGGCACGTCGACCACGCTCGCGATGCTGCTTCTTGCCTCCGCGGTGATCGGAACGATCTTCGCGTTCCGCCGCCAACTTCTCGTCACTTCCACTTCTTTATGACGACGATCCATCCTCATTGGGACGCCACCGACGGCGGCGAGCAGCAACAGCCGCGCCGCACGGTGCAGAAGAGATCCGAGGCGACTCGGGTGTCGATCGCCGTCCCCCAGGGGTCCCGCCGTCCGGCCGCCATCCTGGGCATCCTCGGCGTCATCGCCATCGGATTCGGCGTCGTTCAATCTCTCGGAAACTTCTCCGCGCAAGTCGCCCCCGTTCCCGTCATCGTCCGCATCACGGCAGCAGGCGCATCGCCGAAGAACTTCTCCATCCAGCAAGGCCAGCCCATCACCTGGAAGAACACGGACACCGTCACGCGCACCATCTCCAGTGATCTTCTCACCGCGAGCGGTGCAATGACGAAGCTCGCCATCAAGAGCGGATCATCGGCGACGATCGTCGTGGCCGAAGATGCCGACGTTGGCAGTTACTCCTACACGGATGACGACAACGGCGCCGCAGTGCTCGGCAAGATCACCATCACCAAGAAAATCGCCGCAACAGGTTCTGGCGAAACGATGAGTTCCACAAGCACGGATTCCTCCATCGCCTCCGCTGCATCGGTCGCATCGGCGACGTCTTCCGCGACGTCGGTTGTTTCCGCAGCGAGCGTGAGCAGCACGTCCAGCGCCTCTCAGCAGCAGAGCAGCGCCAGCAGCAAGCTTCAAGCATCCGGCAGCGTCATCGGCGTTGCGAATAGCTCGTCTTCCCGCTCGGTGATCCTCTCCACCGGAGACGATACGTTCGCCATCCCGCATAATGCGGCAGGTTCGTCTTCGTCCGAAGACGAGATTATTGCCGGCATCGCCAAGAATCCGCACGTCGTTGGCACGGAAACCAGCCGTCCTTCCTCGTCCTCCCCGTCGGTGACGCAGAACGCCGCGCCGCTTGCAAACGAGCAGCTCCACGGCGGCGCGCCGCTGCTCGCGCAGCAGCAGTACGTACATACGACCACGACTGTACCGCAGACCGGCCCCGAAGCATGGGCGATCACTCTCGTGAGCGTCGCACTGCTCTTCTGGTTCTGCCGAAAGAGCCTGCAGGCCTAATAAAACGGCCTTTATAGGCTTGTCAATCAAACACTACATCTTTAAAATGTCCCGGTCCCGACGGGCGACGGCATGGTAGCTGTCGCGTTGAAAAGCGGGGCGAAATGACTGGAGGTCATTCACATGCTCGTGTTAACACGGAAGGTCGGGGAGAAGATCATTGTCGGAGGCAACATTACGATCACCGTCACACAGATCGACGGGTCTCGGATGAGCCTCGGCATTGACGCTCCGGAAGATGTTCCAATCCTTCGAGCGGAACTGCTTCCGCCCGACGACACGGCAAAACAGGGGACGGAGTCCCCGCAACCAACCCTCTGACTGAGGAGTGTCTCCCCAGTCGCGTCGGACCGTTTTGGTCCGTCGAACCTCCTTTCGAGCCGGCGTCCCACTGGGACGCCGGCCACTTTTTGAAAATGTATTTGACATCACGTTTCGCCTCGTGCAGACTCCGCGGTCAGTGAATCAGTCTTACGCCCACGTCTGGCTTACCCAGCTCTGCCGCTTTATTCCGAAGCGGGGACGGGCCATGACGTGCTAAGACGATAATAACGACGTCATAACAGCCCCCCTCGCTTCACCGCCCGGGGGGCTTTTTGGTTCATTACACAGCATCGCATAGTGGTTGGGGCAGCGTGTCGATTGCCTGCAGCGGTCGACACTCTGCCCTACCTACGCAAAGGATAGGGAAAATGAAAGGAACAACATTTCGTAGGAGAAATGCCTTCAACCAGAAGCAAGCGCCAAGGGATTGATCCACTCGCGCTCGTTTCACCTCGCCGGAGAGTATCCGTCGAGTTTCGTCTCTCGTTCCGTCTCAACCCGGTCACGGACGACCTAACGTCCACGACCAACCACCCCGAAGGAGTTTGTCATGAGCATCACGCAACAAGACCAAGAACTGCAGTGCGCGGCCAACGTCGAAACCGCCGGCAACATGCACGAAGCCAAGAAGGCGGGCGATTACGACCGCTTCAAGGAACTGTGCATCACCGCCGGGCTCAGCGCCAAGGTCACGTACCGCACCGCCATCGGCGGCCCCGAACTGACGTGCGATGAGGCCGACTTCTACTGGCAGCGCCTCAGCACCGACCGTATCGGCAACATCAAGACCGTGAAGAGCAACCGTGACCTCGCGCGGGCCATGGGCATCGAACTGGTCAACGGCGACACGGCGGCGGCGAGCTTGCTCTACCGCCTCACCCAAGCGTCGTTCCCCGACCTGTTCGACGTCGAACTGGACCACCACCCGCACACCAACGCACAGCGTGGTCACAAGAGCCGCGTCACGATGTACAAGGCGCAGAACGGCGTTCCCCGCACCAGCTGGGCGAGTCACCTGTTTCTCTTCTACCAAGGTCACGACGTCCACGACATCATCCACCGCCACGTGCTCGAAAAGAGCAAGCCGTTGATCGACGCGCTCGGTAACGACGGCAGCCGACTCGGCCACCTGCTCCACGCACAGCGGATGATCGTGCCGGACAAGACCATGAGCAGCCTGCTCGCCACGGTGCTGAACCGCGGCAAGGCCGGCCACAAGATCTACGTCCTCGGTGCCTTCTGCCCCGACTACGCGTACGAAGCTACCGGAGACCCCAACCTCCCGTACCGGTACACGTTCGACGGGCTGAACGAAGGCGTGGGGCTCGTGGCCCAGCAGTTCGCGCGCGTGACGCGCCCCATCTCGGAGTTTCTCACCTCCATGGGCGTGGACCACGAAATGGTCTTCGGGATCGGCGACTTCGAAGCCGACGACATCGACATCCAACGCCGGGTGCTGGGACGCGAAGACTACGCCGAATTCGTTCGCCGCTGCAGCAAGTCCCTCGACGCCTTCCGGGCGAAGATGGGTACCGACCTGCCGCTGCGCCTCGAACTCTGCGACGCCGATCGCTGCAAGGGTCGCTTGCGCCCCTACGCAACCGAAGCAACCCGGCGGATGGCCGCGGGCGATTTCGGCCGCATCGGCGAAGTCTTCGGCAACCCCGAAAAGGTGATCGCTCAGATCGTCAAGGAAAACGGCGGCTTCTACAAGCGCTGGTTCTCCCCCGACCTGAGTGACAACGCGATCCGTCAAATCGTGCTGAAGCAGGGTGGCGAATACTCGGCACTGGCGAAGATCTACGCCGAGGACTTCGGCGAAGAGAACATCGTCGTGCTTTCCGGCGATCGCCCCCTGATGCACACCTTCGACGCGCTCGACTGCGTCACCCCGATCCTTTGCGTCAAACGGGCCTACTGATCATCTCACGGCTTAAACGCCAGTGGCGATGACAGTGACAACCGGCTGCCTTGCGCAGCCACACGTTCTCCAGGCGGCGCCCCCGCCTGGAGAACCCCTCTCGCATTTCCCTCTGACACCCTCTACTTTCCTCCCATGAGCAACGCCATCCTCCTCATCGACGCGCACGGACCGGAAATCCGGCACCGCACGGGCATCACCGCACCCGATACCTTCACGTATCTCGCCAAACCCGGCGAAAAAGGCACGGTGTATTTCGACGCGCGCGAATACGCGATACAGAAAATCCGCCTGGAAAAAGCCGGAACCGGCGTTGCCATCGAACGCCTGGAGCCGTTTTTGGACAAAGCCGATGGAATGCCCGGCCCCCTTCCCCGGAACAAAAAGGCAGTGCTCGCCATCCTGGAGAGCAACGGCATCGATACCGTCGAAGTATCGGAGTCCTTGCCCTTCGGCTGGGCGAAAACGCTCATCGACGCAGGCGTGACCGTGACGACGCGCGATTTTTCGCGTGAACGTCGTTCCAAGACCGAACGCGAGATCGCACTGATGATCGACGCACAACGCGTGACGGAAGGTGCATACCGCCTCGTCGAGGAAATCCTCCACGTCAGCAAGGTGCAAGGCGACGCCATCATGTTCAACGACAAGCCTTTGACGAGCGAGTACGTGAAGAGCGAAGTGAAAAAATACTTCCTCGAAAAGGGATACTCCAATCCCGCAGGCATCGTCGTCTCCTCCGGCGAGCAGGCTGCGCGTCCGCACGATGACGGCAACGGCCCGCTGCTGGCCAACAGCACGATCATCGTCGACATTTTCCCGCAAAACGACGATACGGGATATTTTGCCGACATGACGCGTACGTACTGCAAAGGCACCCCCACCGACGCGATGCGCAAGATGTACGACGCCGTGCGCGACGTGCAGAACGCAATGCTGGATTACGCCGCGGTCGGGGTGCAATGCGAAGATCTGTACGTCAAAACCGTCGAGGCGTTCGCGAAACTCGGCTACGAAACATCGGCGGAGAAAGGCTTCATGCACCGCACGGGGCACGGATTGGGCCTGGAAGTCCACGAAGGTTCGAGTTTCGGCAAAGGCGACCCCGATTCGCTCGAACCGGGCGTGACGATGACGATCGAGCCGGGGCTCTACTACCCGGGCATCGGCGGCGTGCGACTGGAAGACGTCATCGTCTTCCACGAAGACGGCCGCAAGGAAAACATCACGCAGTATCCCAAGGAATTCATCATCCCGTAATTTTCTTCCCCACCTTTTATGTCAGAGCAGTCCCCTATCGTCACGAAAGCCGACGCGAAGAAATACGACATCCCCGGCGGCGTGTGCTACCTCTACCCCGACTGTCCCACGGGACGCCTGTCCTGCGCATACGTCGAACAGGTCGGTCGCTATCCCGAACAGGGCTTCCGCAAGAACCTCAAATGCACCGAAGCAATGTTCATCATCGATGGTGACATGACGTTCATCATCGATGGAAAGACATTCCCCGTGAAGCCGCACGACGTGGTGTATGTGCCGCTCAACACGCCGTACGCCGTCGAAGGCACGGGCCGCAGCCTCGTGTTCATCGAACCCAAGTGGGAATCGGACCAGAACGTCCCCTGCTAAAGCGCGGCCACAGCATCGAGGTATCGCGCCACGGCTTCGGCGCCCTTCACGAGACAATCGACGTGATGGCGCTCGTTCGGACCATGCGCGCGGGAATACGCCTTGCCCAATGACATCAGCACGACGGGCACGTCCTTCTGTGAAAAAACGTGCGCGACCGGAATGGATCCGCCTTCCGCGAGTGGCGCTGCTTGGACGCCGAATGTCTCCGTGAGGCACCTGAGTGCGGCGTCGATATGCGGGCTGCTCGGATCGGCGTACCACCAATTCCCGGAGCTGAGGAGTTGCACGTCGAGCGTGTTGGGCGAACCGAATGAGGCAAATTCCGCTCGCAGGAAATCGATCGTCGCCTGCGCCAGAGTGGCGGGGTCCTGCCGAGGAACAAGGCGCGTGCTCATGTAGCCCGTGGCCTTGGCCGGTATGACGGTTTTGGCGCCTGGACCGGGAAACACCTTGCCGATGCCATGGATGCTCAGCGTCGGTGCAAAGGCCTTGGCGGCGGCGATCGCCGTCACGTCTTCCCCGACGGCAGACGCGCGCAATCCGTTCTCGCGAAGGAATTCTGCGACATCGAACGACGACGTCTTGAGAATCGCGCGCACGGAGTCTGGCAACCCGAGAATATTGTCGTACATGCCCGGAATCCGAATCGGTCCCATGGGCCCCTCGCGCAAACGCGAGAACAAATGAATGAGATCGTTCGCCGGTTCCCATGCCACTCCGCCGAGCGTACCCGAGTGCAGATCCTCCGAGGCACCCAAAACCGTCACCTCGAAGTAATTCAATCCACGTAGCGCGTGCACGACTGTCGGCACCGTCTCGCCCATCCATTCCGTGTCGCAGATCAGGACAGACGACACGTCGGAGAAGAGCGCCTGCCATTCGCGCTCGATAAACCCGTCGAGCCCCTCGGATCCCGATTCTTCCATTCCTTCGATGAGGAAGACGATGTTTACGGGAAGGGGCGTGTTGGTGCGAATGTGGGCCTCGATAGCGGCGATGACGGAACAGACCTGTCCTTTGTCATCGATGACTCCCCTGCCGTAGAGATAGCCACTCGCGTCCGGGCCGGCGAGCATCCATGGATCGGTATCCCATCCGTCCTCCCGCTTCGCCGGTTGCACGTCGTAGTGGCCGTAGACGAGCACTGTTCGCTTCGCATCGGGTGACATGAATCGCGCCGTGACGATCGGGTTTGGCTGGACTCCGCCGGCTGCCGGCAACGGATGAACCGTGGCCGCGCCTCCGAGGGACTCAAACCACGACACGAGCCACCGCGCCGCCTCTTCGCTTTGAGGTGCATATGCCGGATCGCTGCTGAGCGACGGAATGGCGACGAAATCGCGCAAACGCCCGATCAGTGCGTCTTTTCCGCTGGCGATCTGCGCTACAAGCTGCGAGGAAATCATACATGCATGCTACCCGCTCTCGCAGCGTAAAAAAACGCACCAGCGGGTCGTTATCGCGACTTCTCGTTCATGGGCAAACCGGGCCAGGATCGCTCGTAATCTGCGTGCCGTAATGCACCGTCAGATAATATTTACCGGCGCCGTCGACCACGACGCCCAAGCCGATCTGCGTGAACTCGGGCTTTACGAGACTGTTGTAATGCGGGCGGTAGTCTTTGCCTTTTTCCGAGAGGAAGAAATCGTACGTCGTACGGATCGCATTGATGAAATCCTGCGTGCAATCCTGCTTGGAACAACGGTAGTACCCCCAACCGATGTTCTCGGTGAACGTTGCGCTGCTGACGTTCTTGAAGGTCACATCCAGCTTCTTGAACCATTGCTCGATCGCAGAGTAATCGTAGTACGCGGCATTTGCCGTACGCTTGTGGGAGATCGATCCGAGCGATCGCGCGTGCTGCGACCACAAAACCGCCGTTCGTTCGAGTTGCGGCTCGATCGTGTACGGCGCAAGGCGCAATCCCGTGCGCGTTTCGTTATTCCATCCCAACCATGCGCGGCGCACGGCATCCATGTCCACGCCCGGAATCTCCTGCTCATCCACCCATTCGCATTCAGTCGTCAGGAGCGATTCGCCGTTGGCGGCCGGACGCTCGGGGATGTTTTCCTTCAATCGCCACAGCATTTCCGCCACCTCGCCGCGCGTGACGCGCTCATTCACCGAGCGCAGGCTCGACGGAATGGCCTTCTTGGCCGCGACGCCCAGGACGGCGGATTTGTACCACGGCGTGTCCTGCGTGATCTCGATCCCCAGTGCTTTCGCCAGCATGGTCGACGCTTCTGCAAGATTGATCTTCTCGCCCGGTTGGAACGTCCCGTCCGGGTTGCCCTTCACGATTCCGACATCCTTGGAAACGCACACGTACGGAGCGAACCATGCACTCGCAGGCACGTCGCTGAATGGTGAGCGGGAACGGCATGCATCCTTATCCGGCACAGCGCGCAGCATCGAGATCATCAACTTGAGGAATTCTGCACGGGTGATGTTCCTCGACGGGCGAAACGTATTGTCGCTGTATCCTTGGGCATATCCGTTGGTTCGGAGGTACGTGATCGCCTCGACGAACGGCGAATCGGCTGGGACATCGCCGAACGAGCCGATGACATCGGCTTGGCACGGATCGATGAAGTAATTGATCACATGTCCATCGGCCGTGCAGCTCGGATGCGTCTTGCCCGACGGGCAGATGTACGGGGCACAGTTCGACGTTTGAGCCGCGGTCAAAACAGGTGCGGCGACAGTGCAGAGCGCGACGACAAAAATCGTGCGGGTCGAGACGGAGACGTGCATTGGTACACTCTACCGATCAACACCCTCCGTCGCGAGCACTTGCCGTGTTTTCCTCTGCAAAAAAATGGTGTTGGTGTTTGTGTGAGGAAAATGAACAAGTCATTGACGGAGTGGGACGGCGCAGCGGGTGCGTACCGTGCAACCGAGTGACTGCAACGCAGTCTTGAGTTGTCGCCCCTGCCCCACCCTCAGCGACACCGGCACGTAGACGGCAATCGAGCGTCCCGAGGGATTCGCACGCACCCAGTCGAGAACGCGCTGCAGTTGTTGCTCGCCCTCGCGCACGCTTCCGATACTGGAGAAATCCAGAACGAGCGAAGGGGAGACGGGACGGGCGGTGAAGGTGGTGGCGGGAGACATGCCATGAGTGTACGCATGTACACCCTATACGCAAGCGCTCTGTCGATGCAATTTTTTTGTTTATAATATGAGAAAAACACAGAATATTCTTTCCACGAATGACGTACAATAGCATTGGTGTACGAGCGAACACTACTATTGCCGCCGACCTCGCACTCGAGGCCGGCGGCGGTGTTGGAGTGGATCACGCGAACTGCAGTTGCTGCTTGGGTTGTCCGTTGGAGAGCAGCGGCAAGCCGAGCGACTTCCTGCGTTCGTTTTCGGCCTCTTGGGCTTGGATAGCGAGCTGACGTTCGCGGTGGCGGACGCTCCCGATGGCCTGTTGGACGGAGCTGAGAGTCCGACCGAGATCGTTGATCCCCATCAGTGCCACGCGGGACAAAATGCCGCCAGACGTGTCGGCAATAAGATGGAAAGTTCTCACCGCATGCGGGGTGAAGCGCTCGCCGAGGAGATACTCTTCATCCCCCCGGACCATTTCAATGAGGACCCGCAATGATGTGGCCAACTCACCTTGCAGACGCCGTTTGCGCGCCGTTCCTTTGGACATGGGACATTCCTTAAAAAAAAGTGAACCACTCGATCCCCGACTCCCCATAACGTAGAGAGGCGGAGGACGAGCGATAGAACTGTCAAAGAGCGGCAGGCAATTGTGCCGCTTCCACGCATGCGGTCAACGGGAAACGAGCTTGCCGAGCCATTCCTCGATAAAAGACCGTTCCCGATCATATTCTTGCACTTCCGGATGCACGATGACGAGCCAATTCCTCATCGGATGATCCGGCGTAAAAATCGAATAGACGTCCGGATTCTCTTCCGAACGCTGCTTCGTGACGTCCGGATTGCATTTGATGCACAGACCGTCGTCGTAGAGGAACGCGAATAGGGTTTTTCCGCGGGAATACGAGGGATGGCCGAAGGTGATGCCCCGCCGCAGACCCAGTTCGCCATGGAGGAAAACATCGGCCCAATCCTGCAGATCTTCGCGCGGCATACGGCTATTCAAGCATGTTTAAGCGTTTGGCAAAAGAAAGCGGAAACTGCTACACTGCGCCGACCATGGATCTCTCCAAACTGCCTATCGGCGCCCCTCCCGAGGAAGTGAACGTCGTCGTCGAAATTCCGCAGGGATCGGCGATCAAGTACGAGCTCGACAAGAAGTCGGGGGCGATGGTCGTCGACCGCTTCATTCACGCGGCGATGGTGTACCCCTTCAACTACGGTTTCGTGCCTCATACACTCGCCGAAGACGGCGATCCCATCGACGTATTGCTCATCTCGTACCAACCCGTGTTCCCCGGAAGCGTCGTCTCCGCACGCCCGATCGGCATGCTCGAGATGGAAGACGAAGCAGGCATCGACACAAAGATCCTCGCGGTGCCCTCGCTGAAAGTGGATCCCTGGTACGGAAAGATCGAGGAAGTGACCGACTTGGACGCCGCCACGCACGAGCAGATCAAGCACTTCTTCAACAACTACAAGACGCTGGAACCGGGCAAGTGGGTGGAAATCCGCAATATTCTGCCGCGGAAAAAAGCGTACGAGGCCATCCTGGCCAGCATGAAGAAGGCCAAAAAGAAGACCGCGAAGCGCAAGAAGTGATTACAGGAGATCCTCGGCGGTCACGCCTCGCTTCTCCAGAGCTGTGTGCAAGCGAAAACGCGCCACATGTAAGCGACGCTTCACCGTGCCCACCGGAACGTCGCGTAACTCACTGATATCCTTCAAATGCAAACCCTCAAGATAAAAATCCTCGATGGTTTGACGAGAAATATCATCCAAAGTCGGCAATGCAAGTCTGAGAATGTCTTTTGTCTCCTCGCCGATCATCCCGGCAAAGACATCATCATCTACGCTCATTCCTTTGAGCCATGACGGTTCCACGCCGGACTGATCTTCGCTCGCAAGATCTACGAAATACTGCAAACGATTGCGACCGCGCAGGTTCCTCGCAGTGTTGGTTACAATCGTCCTAATCCAACCAGATACACGCTCATGCTCACGAAGCTGATGGAACTTATTACGCGTATGCAAATACGTATCTTGGACCAAATCTTCGGCAGAGTGATAATCCAAGCCTTGTGTGCAGGCAAGATTGATAAGCCACGGACGATAATGCACGAACACCGGATCCAGCACTTCAGCGATGATGTCGAGGCTGCCATCGTCTTCTTTCGCGGTCGGCTGCTCTACTTGTTGGTCCGTTGCGGACTCTTCGGTGGGCAAGTTCATTTCAAGCTTTTGACCCCACAATTCAAATGTAGGCATAAGGGATGCTGGCAGAAATCGTGCGAATCGTAGTCTTGCTTTTTGACAATGCAAGAGAGATTTTGTATGGCGCATTTTGCGTACTTTATGAACACTTTTTGTATTCTACAATTGCAAGTGGTTTGCATTAAAAATCAAAAGCCGATACGCTCTACCGTGTGTTTACCATAGCCATTTCCACCTTCGCGGCCGTCCTCTTCACGACGCTGCTTTCGCTGATCGGTATCCTCTTCTTCGTCTTCGAGGAAAAGACGATCCGCAAGTACCTTCTCTATGCCGTCAGCCTCTCGACGGGCGCGCTGCTCGGCGATGTCTTCATCCATATTCTCCCGGAGATGGCAGAGACCGGGGGCGATCGTCTGAACGAAGGGTTTGCCATCGTGCTCGGCGGCATCGTCTTCTCCTTCTGCATCGAAAAGATCGTGCACTGGCACCACTGCCACGTGTTGCCCGATGACGACCATCACCATGATCAC
Source organism: uncultured Candidatus Peribacteria bacterium (assembly GCA_964427895.1). Classification (GTDB taxonomy): domain Bacteria; phylum Patescibacteriota; class Gracilibacteria; order Peribacterales; family Peribacteraceae; genus CAYRUZ01. The sequence continues at coordinate 34,358 of CAYRUZ010000002.1, read as the reverse complement.
GACCACCATCACGTCGGCGTCATGAGTCTCGTCGGCGAGGCAATCCACAACTTCATCGACGGCGTTGTGATCGCCGCAGCATTCCTCGCGAGCATCCCCCTTGGGATTTCCACCACGCTCGCCGTAGTCCTCCACGAGATCCCGCACGAAGTCGGCAACTACGCCGTCCTGCGCCACAGTGGTTTTTCTCATTGGCGCGCGGTCATGTCCAACGCGTCCGTCTCCACAGCATCTATCTTGGGCGCGGCAGCGGTGCTGCTCCTCGGATCGTCGTTCGTATCACTCACCGATCGGTTTCTCCCCTTCGCCGCGGGCAATCTGTTGTACATCGCCGGGTCGGACCTGATTCCGGAACTTCACAAAGAATCCCGCCTCGTGCAGGCGATCGGGCAGTTGCTGTGCATGCTCCTCGGCATCGGGGCGATGCTCGCGATTTTGATGATGGAGTAAGGAAGGAACACGTATTGAGCGCGTGTTCTTTTTTCCTGTAGCATGGACAACCATGCATGAAAATTGCGGTGTCGCGGCCGTCATTGACCTCGAGGGGAAGGCGGACGTCGTGCCCTTGGCAGTGGCTCTTGCCCACTCGCTGCAGCATCGCGGCGAGCTGGGGGCCGGCATCGCGTGGAAACGGCCCGACGGGCAACCGCTCATTGATTCACTGAAGGACAACGGCCTTGTGCGCGACGTACTCAGCCCGGACCGGCTCCGCGCCAAAGGCGCCCAGGGCAGCGTGGCCATTGCACACACGCGCTACGCTACGAATGAATCGCTCCAACCGTATCTGGTGCAACCCTTCCAATACGCGCACAGCGACCCGCGGCGAGCATTCGCGTTCGGATTCAACGGGAATATTCCCGACTATCGAGCCCAGGAAGCCGCGTTGCGCGAAAACGGTTGTCCGCCGCGGTTCGAGGGCGATACGGAGATCATCGGGCAGACCATCGTTTCAGGATTGCGCGATTCTGGCGGACGCAGCATGCGCGCAGTGCTCGGTTCGCTCGGCGCACTCGATGGATCGATAAACGTCGTCCTCATGAACGGTGCAGGAAACGTGTACGCGGTGCGCGACCAATGGGGATTTCATCCCCTCGCTTACGCGCAGAACGGATCACTCGTCGCTGTTGCCTCGGAGGATTCCGCGTTGCGCGCCCTGTGGCACGATGTGCGCACGCGCACGATCGATCCGGGCGAAATGATCAAAATTGACGCGGACAAGCGCAGCGTGAAAAAGAGTCGACTGTGGGAACCGACCCCAGCCCTGTGCTTCTTCGAAGCGGTGTATTTCGCCGACCACCGCGCACGCATCGACCGTGTTTCCGTCGCAAACGCGCGTTACGAATGCGGGAAGATTCTGGGCGAGATGGACCGAGAGACGCCTGTCGGGGACATCGTCGTTCCCGTGCCGGAATCCGCCAAGATCGCGGCCAACGGCTACACGGATCTCCGCCGCATGCGGCGCGTAGATGCCATCAGCAAGCGCGAAGAGGTCGGCCGCACATTCATCACACCAGGCGACCGAGAGCAGAAGGCACTGCTGAAGTACGACATCGATGCCTCTCTGATCGCCGGGCGATCGGTGGTCCTCATCGACGATAGTCTCGTGCGCGGCACGACGATGAAGGTGCTTGTGCGCCAGCTCCGCGAGAAGGGGGCAAAGGAAATCCACCTGCGACTCGCGAGTCCGCCCATCCTGTCACCGTGCTTCTACGGCATCGATTTCTCGACGGTCGGTGAATTGCTCGCACACAAGTATTCGGACGGCACCCTTGTGAAAGGGGTATTGCCCGACGGCGTTCTGCACGCGATCGCGACGGATCTCGGCATCGATTCCATCAAGTACCTGCCCGTGCAGGCGATCCCCCGCGCCCTCGGCAAGAGCGTGAATCAGCTGTGCATGGCGTGCGTGTCGCAAAACTATCCCACGCCGGCGGGCCAGAGGCTGTATCAGCTGGCGCTGAAGAAGTGAGGATAATGAGACTGGTGGGCCGGGAAGGACTCGAACCTTCGAAGGCGTAAGCCACCTGATTTACAGTCAGGCCCGTTTGACCGCTTCGGTACCGACCCACGGAAAATATGCTGGAACGATCTGTTGCTGGGGCATTTTACAAGAAAACGCCCTGCGCACAATACGGCGCTTATTCCTCTTTGCCGTCAAATTTCCGCTCCGCATCGCCCCAGCGCCAGCGCGGCCGTTCTCCGGTCATGGAGCAAATGACAATGAGGATGAGTGTGAGCCCCAAGGCATCGGGCACCCAATTGATCAGCGTGTCGGACACGGAGTGCGACGCGGCATCGACGCGCAGGAAGTCGTAGACGACGACGGCGACGAACGCGGCGAGGATGAGCCAGCCCTGCCACGTGGCGGGAGTCCAGCCCCAGCCGTAGCGTTTCGCTTTGAACCAGATGGGTTTCGACATGAAGGATAGAAGGAAAACAGGATGTATGACGGATGAACGTCCGTCTTATTTCGCGTTCGCGTCGGGCTGCATGATGCCGAAAATGTTGCCTTCTGGATCTTTGCAATACGCAAGCCAACCAACACCTGGAATCGACATCTTGTTCGTGGCCCGCTTTCCGCCTGCTGAGAGCACCTTCTCGACAACGGAATCGATGTCATCCACACCGATAGTGCAGACATACGCATTCACCGCCGCTCCGTCGACAGGCGCTGCTCCCTCGCGCTTGAACAAACCGCCGTTTATTCCGCGGGCGTCCTCCGGGCCGGTCGTGATGATCCAATAAGGAAAGGGGCCCGGGAAGGGGGCGAACGCCCATCCGAAAATCTCACCGTAGAACGCTATCGCACGATCGGGATCCTCTGCATGAACTTCGAAGTGAACGACGCGGTACATAGGGATGCGGGGAAATTAGCGTGAAGGCTTCGTTGCTTCTTTTTCCGTTTTCTTGATGGGTTCCTTGGGCGGCTTCACCGGCTTGGCGACGGATGATTTCTGCGCCTTCTCTTCGGGCAACAGCCACTCCACGCGCACGCCTTCGCTGCGGTACACGACGCGATCCTCTTTCCACTCCACGCTGCGACCGGACGGAGCCGCTACCTGTTGCTCACGCAGCGTGCGCTTGTCCGCGGAGATGAGGCGGATCATGCCGGTTCCGGACGTTCCGTTCACCACGGGGAAGCAGCCCTCCAGTGAGAAGCCTGTTTCCTTCGATTGATACACGAACCGCGTGACCGTCACACCGATCTTCTGCGGATTTACTCCAGGCAAACATGCGGCCATAGGGTCGACACGCACGGTTTTGCAGGCTGCGAGCGTTGCAAGCACCCCTGCGCACGCCAGCACGGTTGCGATGCGGATCTTCATGGACACCGAGTGTACACGAAAAACCGGCGTTGTGCGACGGCGGCGGTGATTCGCGGAAGCACACAAAAGCGGGGCAGACGATGTGTCTGCCCTCGCTTACCCTTTCGCGTTTTCAGAATGTCGCGTCGGCGCAGAGCAGGCCGACGACGACGATCGCGCAGATGCTGGCGGCAACCATCACGGCGTGGAAGACCATCCATCGCCGCATGACTTTCATTTTTTTCAGTGCGGCATCCTGCCGCCCGAAGATGGCGAGGTAGCCGGGATCCTTTTCCCGGAAATCCATGATCTGTTGCAGATCGAGATCTCGCTGCTGCCATGCGATGCGCTGGCGCTCGGCAGCACAGTCGGCACTCTCGCGTTCGAGCGCCTGCACGGATTCGCGGGCGGCAAACAGCCTGACTGTACTGAAACAGGCGTACAAGGCGAGCGCCGCAAGAGCGATCAAAAAGTAATCATTCACGGATATCTCCTTTCGCGATGGTTGAAGAAACGGGTAAGCAACGAGCATCATACAATACTCTGCAGAATTGTCATACTGCGAAAGGAGCCATGCGCATGGCATGGCCCCTTATCGCTGTTTCGATCACGGAATAGACCGGGCGACGAACTCACAGCACGCCACGAGCAGCGTCGTCAGCAGCAGCGCGACGAGCACCAACGACCACTGGTGCGTACTTCGGGCGAGGATACCCATACTGCGCTGCAGCCATGGCCTCTGGGCCTTAAGGGTCTGAAGCCGACCGTCACGATCGTCCATGAATGCTTCGATGCGACCGTCGTCCATCTGTTCCTTGAGGAGTTGTGCGCGGCTCGATAGAGCCTCAGCATTCTCTCGCAGGTCCGTCCTGACGCGGCGCAGCGACAGCAGTTGATGGAGCCAGACCAGCAACACGACCGTCGTACATGCTGCGAAAATCGCCGTGAACACCATCGTCTCTTTTGCTCCTTTACTCGCTTGAACCGTGATGTGGAAAAAACAGCATGCTAAATATACAATATTATTAAAATTTTGTCACTTTTTCCTATTCGTATCTCAACGCCTCCATCGGGCTTAAATTCGCCGCGCGCCGCGCGGGGTAAATGCCGAACACCAAACCGACCGTCGCAGCGACGGAGACCGCGAGGACGATGGACCCCGGAGAAATGACGAAGACGTACGCGGCGAGGAAGCGCTTCGCCACGAGCGCGATGAAAGCGGCGATGCCGAGACCGGACACGATGCCGATGAGGCCGCCGATCACCGTGAGAAGCACGGCTTCGATGAGGAATTGCATCAGGATGTCGCGCTTGCGCGCGCCGACTGCCTTTCGCAGACCGATTTCACGCGTGCGCTCCGTCACCGCCACCAACATGATGTTCATGATGCCGATGCCGCCGACGACGAGTGAGATTGCGGCGATGGCCGAGAGGAAGAGCGTGAGCGAAACGGAAACCGTTCCGAGAATGTCCAACGCCTGCTGGGCACTGCGCACTTGGAAGTCGTCTTTCGTGGGATCGTCGGCGGGGTTGTTGATTTGATGCCTTCGGCGGAGCAAGGCCTGCACGTCCTCTTCCGCAAGAGCCGTATCGACCGTCGCGGTCATCGTCACGAAATTCACGTACTTCTGTCCCGTGAGCAGCCGCGCCGTGGAGAGCGGGACGTACACGCGCTTGTCGGCGTTCTGGAAGAACTGCGATCCGAGAGGCTTGGTGATGCCGATCACGGTGAAGGACTTCTCGCGGATTTTCACGCGCTTGCCCATGGGGTCTTGATCGCCGAACAGGTCCTTCGCGGCATCGGGCGCGAGAACCGCGACGAAGTTCCCGGAAGATTGATCGGTCGAGTCGATCAAGCGTCCGCGATCGACGGAAATGCTCTGGTTTTTGAAGTAGTTGTCACTCGTTCCCATGATCTGCGAATTGGTCTCCTCGCGTCCGTATGTGACCTTGCCGTTGACGATGATGATCGGGGCGATGGTCGTGACGCTCGGCAATTGCTCCAGCGCATGCATGTCTTCCATCGTCAGGCTGTCATATCCGGCGCCGGCGCCGTTGCCGTCTTCCTGTCCGGGGAAGATGACCATGCTGTTTGCGCCCAAGCTGCTCACCTGGCCGACGATCAACTCCTGCACGCTCCCGCCGATGGACGTCATGAGCACGACGGAGCCGACGCCAATGATGATGCCGAGCATGGTCAGCAGCGACCGCGACTTGTTGGTCGTGATGCCGCGCAGCGCGATGGTGAAGGTGTCGCGGAGAAGCATGGGTTATTTGAGCGTATCGACGGCGTTGGCGATGACGCGCTGGAAATCGTTGGTATCGGTCGCAATGCGCCCGTCCTTGATATGGATGATGCGCTCGGCGTGCCGCGCCGTCGTATGCTCGTGCGTGACGAGGATGATGGTATGGCCCTGGCGGTGCAAATTCTGCAGCGTTTCCATCACCACCACGCCGGAAGCGGAGTCGAGGTTGCCCGTGGGTTCGTCAGCGAAGATCACCTCTGGATCGGAGACGAGGGAGCGCGCGATGGCCACGCGCTGCTGCTGTCCGCCTGACAACTGGTTCGTGAAGTACTCCGCACGATGAGCGAGACCGACGAGTTCGATGGCCTTCATCGCACGGGCAGTGCGCTCTTCCGCCGGGATGTGCGGATGATAGAGCAGCGGCAGCATCACGTTGTTCAACACGGTCGTCTTCGGCAGGAGGTTGAATGCCTGGAAGACGAAACTGACGCGCGTGCCGCGAATGACAGCCAAGTCGTCGTCGTCCATGCGCGCCGTTTCTTTCCCCTGGAACAGGTAGCGGCCGCCGGTTGGCTGGTCGAGGAACCCCATGATGTGCATGAGCGTCGATTTGCCGGAACCGGACGGACCCATGATGGCGACGAATTCGCCCTTATTGATCGAAATGTTCACGCCGTGAAGCACGGGCGTCTCCAACTCTCCGCTGAAGTACGATTTCTTCAGGTCGATCAGCTCGATGAGCGGAGCGGAATGAACGTCCATGCTTATTTCACGAGGAGAATGACGGTCGATCCGCTGCCCACACCGGAGACGATTTCGACATCCGTGTCGTTCTCCATGCCAGTCATGACAGGGCGTTCGATGACGGTATCACCCTCGAGCACACGAACGATCTTCTGCTTCTGGGCATTCTCGATGACGGCGCGGAACGGCACCATCACCACGCCGTCGCGGCGTCCGGTGACGATGGTCACGTCGCCGGTCATGCCGACCTTCACCTGATCATCGTTCGTGATGAAGTTGAGAAGCACGCGGTACTTGTTGCTTCCCTCAACCACCGTCGCGGCGGGATCGATCTGCGTCACGGCCAGGTCGAGCGGCTTATCGGGGAACGCATCGAGCAGGATGCTCGCGCGCTGGCCGATCTGGACCTTGGGAATATCCACTTCAGCGGCGAACAGCTCCACGCGGTACGGACTGTCGCCGAGCATTTCGATGGCGCCACCGACCGGCAGTGCCTCGCCGACCTTGATGTTCACCTTCGTGATGATGCCGTTCACCGGAGAGCTGATCATCGTGTTCTCGTAAATGGCCCTGGAACGTGCGAGATCCGCTTCGGCCTGACGCACGCGCGCGGCGGCGGCATCGACGTCGGACTTGCGCGAGCCTGCCTGTTTGGCTTTCAGCTGTGCTTCGGAAACGGCGATGGACGCTTCGTAGGTGGCGATGTCCGCCTTGGCCCGATCGCGCGTACCCGTGGCGGTGACGATGCTGCTCGTCTCGGCAGCGATCTGCGTGGCATAGGACGCGGAAGAATCCTGCAGCGCCTTGTACGCGGTATCGAGCGTGCTGAGCGCGCTCTGCACATTGCTGCGCTGCGTGCTGAGCGTGGACTTGTTCGTCTCGCGCTCCGTATTGGTGAAGTACGCGGACTCCTTCAGGTTCGAGATAGTCGTGAAGGCTTTGCCGAGGATATTTGCTGTGTCAGATACAACTGTGCGAACGTCCTGGAAGATCACGAGCGCATCTTCGGCATCCGTCACGCTCGCCACTTTCAACTTAAGATCCTGGATGCGCGTCTGGGCGTCCGTGCGAGCAAAGCGCAATTCCGTGGCGACCTCGGGGCTGGTGGATTGATAGATTGCGTCGGCGATCTGCGTGTCATTCAAGACTCCATCCATCACAGCCAAGGCATTCTCCGCGACTACCAATTGCTGTTGGATGGTGCTTCGCGCGGACTGAACGAGTCCAGCGAGAGCGACGGTTTCCTGTTGGCGCAGAACGACAAGCTTCTGCTGCGATGCTTTGAGGCTTTCTTCGGCGTTGGTGAGAACGGTTTGAGCCACGCCGAGCTGCGTGCGCTTGCTATCGACGTCCGCCTGCGCGATGGCGATATCCTCGGGGCGCGTGCCTTCGATGACGGCCCGGTACTGCGCTTGGAGATACTGGAGATTCGCCTCCTGCGAAGCCACGCCAGCGGCAAGATCATCGGCGCGGAGCATAGCGAGCGTCTGGCCGGCGGTGACCCGCTGCCCTTCCTTCACGAGAACCCGCGACACGATGCCGGACGTCGGAAATTGCAGCGACAAATCACGATCGGACGTAGTAGTTCCGACGGCTTCGACGGTGCGGATGAGGTCGCCGTTGCGGGCGACCGCGGTAACGTACGACGGTCCCTTGGGCCGGCTCAGAAGGAACACCGGCAGTCCGACGACGAGGACGACGGCGACGATGATGGCGGTCCGCCAGGGGTGGCGGCGCATCGCGGCGAGGATAGTGAGAGGGGTGATCATGACAAAATGGGAAATCAGCCTTCGAGGGACTCGACGAGGCGGCGAAGGATACGGAGCAGATCGCGCTGGTCGGATTGGGGAAGACGTGAAAGGAGAAGTTTGGCGGCCTCGTCCCGCTCCTGCATCTTCTGGCTGAGGACGCTTTTGCCGGACTTCGTCAGGCGCAGGTGCACCTGCTTGCGGTTCTTCGGATCGCTGTACCGCTCCACCCAACCGGTCGTCACGAGACGTTGCACGAACGACGTGGCCGACGGCGACGTGATCATCAATTTGTCCGCCAGCTGCTTCATCGTCATTCCTTCCGCCTCGGCGATGATCGCCAGGGCATGGACCTGCACCATGTTCACGTTCTTCGAAACGCACAGCATTTTGCGACGCATCTGGCGTCCCAGACGGAACGTCAGCTCCAGCAATTCCTGCATCGAAGTGTTGCTGTTCATGCGGGCGAAAAAATAGTTAGGGTGGCTAAATATACGGTCAGCTATTGGTTTGTCAACAATAATCTTTACAGTATAGCAAGAAGGCATCCTTGAAGCAAGAATTGCGGCTTCCCAGAGCCATAGACGTCTTCCGGTTATCGAGCCAACTGCCGCAAAGCTTCTTCGACCACTTCTTCAACCGGGCGGAGGACGATCCCCTCCCCCCGCAATTTGTCGGTGTTGAGCACGCAGTTGCTGCGGCCGGTCTTGGCCACTTCATGCAACTGCACCTGGGTCAGGCGCTCGAATTGGTGATTCGGATTCACGATGCGCTGGTACATCTGGATGATGCCGAAGGGCGAAATCGTGCCGGGATTCACCACGTTGTAGATGCCGGTCGCGCCGCGCTCGATCAGCGTGGTCGCCACGCGCATGAAATCCGGCAGATAGGTGATGGAGTTCTGTTCGTCCAACACGCGCGTGTATTTTGTAATCTTACTAAGAAGGCTGCGCGGATCGCCGCTGCCGTCAAACGGCATGCGCAAGCGCAAAATCAGCACCGGGAATTCCGAAAGGATTTCATCCGCCCACACTTTCGTCCGCGAGTAGAAACTGTCGAAGTAGTTCGCGCGATCCGTCTCGGCGAATCCCCTCCCCCCGTTGTCGCCTTCGTAAATGCATCCGGAACCGATGTGTACCAGACGCACGCCGCGCTTCCGCGTCTCGTCCAACAACACCAAGGGACCCGTCACGTTGCCGCGAATCGTCTCTTCCTTATGATCCTCGCACCAATCGATGTTCGGACGTCCGGTCTTGCCGGCCGTGTTGATAACGATATCCGGCTTCTCGCGATCCAGGGCCTCGGCGACGGCTTGGGGATCGGCGATATCATCAGTCACGGGCACGATGGACGCGTCGCGCTCCAGGAAATTGCGACCGAGATAGCCCTTGGGACCGAAGAGGACCGTTTTCATGACCCGCCGAGTGTAGAGCACCACAGGGTCGTTCTGCCACAAAAATGGCTGTCGACAGGCGTGGGACGGGGTATACTGATCGCCGTGCCGCGTAAGCGCTCCAAAGCCAAAAGGCGCTCCTCTTCCGGTCCGGAACTGCAGCCGCAGACCCGGCGGCAGATCAGCGGGGTGCTCCAAATCTGCGCCGGCATTTTCCTGTTGCTCGTCATCCGCGAGCAGGCGGGAGCGGTCGGCAACTCGCTCAATCGCGTCCTCACGGAGCTGTTCGGCCAATGGGCCATGGTCTTTCCCGCCTACCTTATCGTCGCGGGAATGCTGCAATGGTTGACGCGCACGCCTCACGTCGAGCTCAAGCGCACCATCGGACTCGTGCTGTGCTTCTTCTCCTTCCTGGGCTTGATGCACATTGGCGCCCCTTTCGAGGAAGTGGGCCCCAAGCACGCCGACTACGCAGGATGGATCGGATTTATGGTGAGCATTCCGTTCCTGGTGCTCTTCAGCAAACCGGTTGGCTACACGGTGCTCGGTTCCGCGTTCCTCATCGGCATCTTCCTTTCCTTCGAACCGGATCTCGGCGCCGTCGCCGCATGGATCCGCTCGCTGTTCGTACACGAACCCGTACGGCCCCAGCGCGTCTTGTCCATGAAGAAGGAATCGGTGGAGGAAGCCATGGCAGCGCTGGATGCGGATGAAGACGAAGAAGAGGAGAAGGAGGATGAAGACGACGGACAGGACCTCATCGAAGAAGACCGCGAAGCGCCCGAACTCAACATCGTGCGGCCGACCTTCGCTCAGAGCCTGGTGAAGGCCAAGGCGAATAAGTTGGCTTCGAAACCGATTAAGGGCCGCAATCCCAACGCGCTGGAGATGAAGGACACGCGTTACGAGGAGTGGACGTTCCCGGCCCTCGACCTCCTTGACCAGGAACACAGCGAACTGATGGTCAACGACGAGGAGCTGAAAAAGCAGGCGAAACTCATCGAAGAGAAACTCGGCGAATTCGGCATCGAAGTGGCGGTGCGCGACGCACGCCCGGGTCCGACTGTGACGCAGTTCACCTTGCAGCCCGCGGAAGGCGTGAAGCTCAGCAAGATCGCAAACCTCAAGGACGACCTCGCGCTCGCGCTCGCCGCGCAGAGCCTGCGCATCGAGGCGCCGATCCCCGGAAAATCGCTCGTCGGCATCGAAATGCCGAACCTGAATCGCACCGTGGTCCACCTGCGCGAAATCCTCGAAAGCAACACCTTCGTCCAGAGTGAATCGCCGCTCGCCCTGCCGCTCGGACGCGACGTCTCGGGGGAAGCCACGATCGCCGCCCTCGACGAAATGCCGCACTTGCTGATCGCCGGAGCCACGGGATCGGGTAAGTCCGTGTGCATGAACGTCGTCCTGACGGCACTGCTGTACCAAAACGCCCCGCATGAATTGAAGTTCATCCTCGTGGACCCCAAGCGCGTGGAGCTCATGCCGTACAACGGCATCCCCCACCTGCTCACGCCGGTCATCACCGACGCGGAGAAAGCCCTGCAGGCGCTGCGCTGGGCCGTGGCGGAGATGGGTCGCCGCCTCCACCGGTTCTCGGAACAGGGGGTGCGCAACATCCAGGAGTACAACGACAAGCAGACGGACGAATCCAACATGCTGCCGCGCGTCGTCATCGTCATCGACGAACTCGCCGACCTCATGATGCGTCAGTTCCGCCGCGACACGGAAACGATGGTCGTCCGCATCGCCCAGATGGCCCGCGCGGTGGGCATGCACCTCATCATCGCCACGCAACGCCCGTCCGTCGACGTCATCACCGGACTCATCAAAGCGAACATCCCCACCCGCATCGCCTTCCGCGTCGTGTCGTCTGTGGACAGCCGCACGATCATCGACGGCATCGGCGCCGAAGACCTCCTGGGCAAAGGAGACATGCTTTACATGACCGCTTCCACGCCCAAGCCCGTGCGCATCCAGGGCATCTACATTTCGACCAAGGCGATCGAACGCGTCATCAACGCCGTAAAGATCGCCGGAGGCGGCAAGATCACCGAGCAGATCGGATTGTCCGAAGACGACGAAGGTACGCCGCAGGACGAGACCGACATCGGCATCAGCGGCGAAGAGCATCAACTTTCGCAGATCGATCTGGAAGCCGATGACAACGGCGGCGACGACCTCTTCTTCGAGGCCGTGCGCGTAGTACAGGAGTCGGGCAAAGCCTCTGCCAGCCTGTTGCAACGACAGCTGAAGGTGGGGTACGCCCGCGCTGCCCGCCTGCTCGACATCATGGAAGAGAAGAACCTCATCGGTCCTGCAGACGGCGCGAAGGCTCGCAAGGTCTACATCGCAGCGAGTGTTTCCGAGCAAAAAACGTCGGACGACGCCAACTATTAAAATAGATATATAAAACTATTTTTTTATTCTGTATATTCTTGGCGCTGCTGTCCTTTCCATTCATCAAACACGAAGGAGACCATTCATGACTCCGGAACAAACCGCGGTGTTCGTCGTCTGCACTTTTAGTTGGGGCGTGGCCGCCCATCTTCGTTTCCGTCTCACAAGAGCTTTCCATGACACGGTCGACAGGAACCTCCCGCCGGAACCCCGGTTCATACAGCTTGCACACCTGCATGCCGCCCTCCGCTTCGTCTGCGCGGGAATGCTGTTGTACATGATTCACGTCTTCGATCGCGATCCCCAACCGCGTTTCGCGCACCTGACATTAGCTTTCATCGTTGCAAACGTCGCATGGGCGAGCCTCTGCAAAGTCGCGGAACAAGCGCTCCAGCTTCGAGCGTTGTATCGCGCCGAAGAGAACACTCGCTGCGTGCACCGGTTGCGGCTCTCCATCACGGTATGGTGCGTTCCTCTGGCCGTCTGCGCATCGGCCGCCGCCCTTCTCGTTTTGCACTATTGATTCAGCAGCCCCACAGCGGGAGAACACGCCGTTCTCCCGCTTCGCCGCGTACCGTACAATGCGGCGCGATGCACCTTCTTCTCGCAACCGGCAATCCCGGCAAAGTGATTGAAATTTCCCGCGCACTCGACGGGTTGTCCGTGCACATCCTCACACCGAAGGACCTGGGCATTTCCGCGGACGTCGAGGAATCCGCGGACACGATCGAGGGCAACGCACTCTTGAAAGCGCGGCACTACACATCGCACGGCTACCCGACCCTCGGCGATGACTCGGGCATCTACGTGGAAGCGCTGCCAGGGGAACTCGGAGTCAAAACACGTCGCTGGGGCTTGGGTGCCGCTGCGCCCGACGACGAGTGGATCGCGTACTTCCTCGAACGCATGAAGCGTGAGGAGAATAAACGCGCACGCTTCGTCTGCATCTTGGCCTACATCGACGCGAACGGCGAAGAACATCTCTTCGAGGGCATCGTCGACGGACATATTACCGAGACGCTCGAAGGCTCGCACCCGCCGGGATTGCCCTTCGACGGCTGCTTCGTTCCCGACGGGTACGACGACGTCTTCTCCAAACTCACTATTGAACAAAAAAATAATACAAGCCATCGCGGCCGGGCGCTGCAGAAATTCCGCTCATACGTTGAGCACAACCCCCTCTCGTGATTATGCATATCATCCACCAAGACGATGACGGCGCGCTGCTGCGATTCGACCGCGGAGAAGAGCTGATGAGCGGGCTTACCCGCTACTGCGACGCGCAGGGGATAACAGGCGGCACTTTCCAAGCCATCGGCGCCACGGAGAAGCTCACCCTCTCGTTCTACCATCTGGGGGAAAAGCGCTACGAAGACCACGTACTGGAAGAGCCACTCGAAATCGTCTCCATCCTCGGCAACGTCGCAGCGATGGGTGACCGTCGGATCGTCCACATGCACGGGTCGTTCTCGCGTCCCGACCTGTCGATGGTCGGCGGACACATCAAGGAATTGATCGTGGGACCCACCTGCGAACTCACGCTGCGCACGCACCGCGGCGGAGCGGGACGCGCGCCGAACGACGAGATCGGCCTCAATCTGCTGTGTCCGATGCCTTCTTCTCCATCGGCGTGAAATCGAGCGCGAGGATGCGTCCCCACACCTCCGTGACGAGTTTACGCAGGTCGGCAACGTCGCTGTCGGGGATCTCGAAGCGCAGCACGCGCGGCTCTTCGTCGCGTTCGCCGATGAAGTCGAGCGTGAAGGACACGGGTTCGTATCCGGCCATCGTCGGCGAGACCTCGCTGAGCAGCTTGTAGAAGGTGAGCTGGCGATACAATCCGCCGTTGTGTTCCTCGCGCGCCTGCTTCTCCGTTTTTGGGCGTCCGGTTTTGTAATCGGTGATGTGCACGCGCGATCCGTTGCGCTGCTCCAGATCGATGCGGTCGACCATACCCTTCAGCGGGATATCACCGAAACGCCCGGAGAGGCGCTGCTCCACGCCGTGCACGATCGGCTGCAGGTTGAACAGGCGCGATTCGTAGTAGCGCTTCAGGGACTGGCGGCCGAGGTGCGCCAGTTCCTTCTTCCACTGTTCCGTGAGGATCTCGCGCTCATTCAAATCTTTCTCGAATGCCTCGATGAGCGCATCGAGTCCGAAGTCTTCGCCGCGGCCGACGTGAATCGCCCATTCCTGCAGGGCCGCGTGTACGGCCGTTCCGTACGCCAGCTCGGGCTTCTTCGCCTTGGGCAACGCGAGTAAGTCTTCCCACAGGAATTGCTGGGGGTTCTCCAGGTAACGATTGAGGGCCGTGACGGAGAGCTCGAACGTCTCGAGACGATGGCGGAGGAACGCCGCGAGCCCCTCGTCGACTTCCTGCTTCTTAATAAGGAGCAGACTCGCTTTTTCCGGCGAGCGCAGATCGTACTCGGTCTCCTCCAGCGGTCCTGCTTCCGCGGCGAACGCTGACAGCGCGATGTCCTGCTCTTTCTCTCCGCGCGTCATGCGCATGGGGCACGAGATGATCAGGGTCTTCTTCGCGCGAGTGAAAGCCACGTACGCCAAGCGGCGCTCGTCTTGGAGCGCCATGCCGTCTTCGTCGGTCGAGGAGAACACCAAATCCTCCGGCATCGCCAATTTGGCGGGGGCGCGTTTGTTGTCCCAGTGCTTCTCGCGGAAGTTCGCGATGATGACGCACTCGAACTCCAATCCTTTGCTGCCATGGGCGGTGAGCAGCTGCACGCCGTCGTCGACGATGTGCGGGATGGCGTAGCGCAGCGGGATACCGTATTCCTGGCGGTCGTCGAGATCCTTGAGCAACTGGCGCGCATTGAATTGTGGATGCTCGCGGCACCGCTCCTTCACGTGCTCGAAAAATTCCGAGAGCGCGACAACGTCGAGTGGAACGGTTTCCTCCTCGGTCTTCGGCAAGAGGCCGGATTCGCGCAGCAGCGCCTCCATCGCGTCAGGCAACGTGAAGGTTGGCAATTGCAATGCAATGCGCAGCAACAAGTCGCGGGCGGCGAGCAATTCCTTCGGCTTGCGCAGGTGGTCGAGCACATCGGGCGTCGATTCCACGGCTGTCAGCGCGTCGAAGAGCTTGACGCGCGTTGTCTTCTTCTCGCCGTCGCGGTTCTGCTCGCGCTGATACGTCCAGAGCGCACCAAGATCGGCGGGGTGGCAGCCGAAGCACGGGCACGCCAACCCGGCGGACAGCGCCGAATCGCTCTGCACGTCGGTCACGGCCTGCAGAAGAGTGATGCACTCGCGCACCTTGGGATGTCGCAGGAGGTCCAGCTTTCCCGTGACCTGCGCGGGAATTCCGCGGCTGATAAGCGCTTCGTGGATGGGGAACAGCTCGTCGTTGTTGCGGGTGAACACCGCAATCTCGGTAAGGGGTATCCCGTCTTTCACCGCATCCTCCACCAATTCGGCGATGGCAAAACATTCCACTGCATCGGATACCGGGCGGACTATTGCGGGAGCCGGACCGTCTTTTTCCTTGCGACCCGACACCAAGGTCTTGTCGATGTCATCCAGCTTGTTCACCAGGCGGTCCTCATTGTGCGCGATGAGTCTCATCGCGACGTCGAGAACCGGCTGGGTCGAACGGTAGCTGACGTTGAGCGTGATGACGGGACAACCGGGGAACCGTTCGCGGAAGGCCAGCATGTTGCGCACATTGGCGCCCTGAAAGCGATAAATCGCCTGATCGTCGTCGCCGACCACGAAGACGTTCGGTTCCTGCTTATCGACGTACGTCGTGAGCGTTTCAATGACGGCGCTCTGCGAGCCGTTCGTGTCCTGATATTCGTCGACGAGCACGTATTGATACCGCTCCTGCAGACTCGCCAGCAGCCAATCTTCCTGGCGCAGAGCCGCCAACACAAAGTGAATCATGTCCTCGTAGTCGTACATGCCCTCCTCGCGCAGCACCTGCTGGTATTGCTTGTAGAGATCGACGAATGCAGCGAATTTCTCGGCGTCGCGCAGATTGCGCTCGTGCGCCTTCGTGCCGGGCTTGCTCTTGTCGCGCATGGCTGCACGATGCACGTCCACCGCTTGCTCCAGGCGCGACATGGGCACGTCTTCGCGTTTTATCTCACTGATGCGGGACAGGATGTCTTTCGTCCTGCCGTAGCGATCTTTCGGATTGATTAGCGGGCAGCCCGGCGGCAAGGCATCGATGATGCCGTTCATCAAGTGATACCGCTGCACGTCCGTCACCTGTTCCAACGCCGAGAACTCTTCGAACACCTGGGGATGCGTGCGGATGACGTCGTTGCAAAACCCGTGGATGGTCTCGATGCGCACGCGGTACGCGTCCGGGCCGATCAGCCAGCGCAGGCGATCGCGCATCGCCGACGCCCCGGAGACCGAGAAGGTGAGGCAGAGGATGTTGCTGGGACGCATCTGCGTCTTTCGCAGGATGTTGGCCACGCGGAGTGCGACGACCTGGGTTTTGCCCGATCCGGGACCCGCGACCACCATTACCGGCCCTTCGATGGTATCGACGGCCTGCTTCTGCTGTTCGTTGAGCTTCGCGTACTCCTGCTCAAAGAGTGCCGCCGCGGTCATCTTCTCTGCCGGTGACGCCTTCTTGCTCATGCCTGCCCATCGTACCAGTCGGTGGCGGCTCTTCGATCATTGACGATTCGACAAAATCGTTGATAGACAACGTTCAAACGTCCTATGTCGGCCACCTCTCGGCTCAGTCCTTAAATTCGAACGCACAGTGATCGCATTTCTGGATCTTGCGTCCGTCTTTGACGAGCGTGATGAGGATGCCTTTCTGGCACTTCGGGCACAGGGTTCCTGGCGTGAAGGACGACGCGGATGCGAAACCGACGCGCTTGGGCGGATGTCCGTACTCGCGGATGGTGAGCGACCGGGGGTGGTCGCGCATTTTCTGGAGCACCTTGGCTTCGATTTGGCGGATACGCTCGCGCGTGACGCCGAACTCCATACCCACTTCCTCGAGGGTGTGACCGATGCCGTCGCGCAGTCCGAAGCGCATCTCGATGATCTTGCGCTCGCGCGGCGTGAGGAAGTCGAGCATCGCATGCACGTTCTCCTTCTTCAGCTGGCGGTTGGTGGCCTCGAACGGATTGATGGCCTCTTCGTCTTCGATGAAGTCGCCGAGCTTGCTGTCCTCCTCGCTTCCGACCGGCGCCTCCAGCGACACGATGTCCTGGCTGATCTTCTGGATGTGTTGGACCTTCTTGATATCCATCTCCATTTCGACGGCCAATTCCTCCAGCGTTGGCTCGCGGCCAAGTTCCTGCACCAAACGGCGCTGTGTGTGCGTCAGCTTGTTGATCGTCTCGACCATGTGCACCGGGATGCGGATGGTGCGTGCCTGGTCGGCGATTGCGCGGGTGATGGCCTGGCGGATCCACCATGTGGCGTACGTGGAGAACTTGAATCCGCGCTCCGGATCGAATTTCTCGACGGCGCGGAACAGACCGATGTTTCCTTCCTGGATGAGGTCGAGGAACGAGAGTCCGCGACCGATGTACTTCTTAGCGATGGAGACGACGAGGCGCAGGTTGGCCTCGGCGAGCTGCTGCTTGGCCGACGCGTCGCCCTTGCGGATGCGGCGGGCGAGCTCCACTTCTTTCTTAGCATCGATGAGCGGCACGCGTCCGATCTCGGACAGATACATTCGCACCGAGTCGTTGGAGATTTCGAGCAGGTCGACCTCGCGCTCGCGGCGCTTCTTCTTCTTGTCCTCCTCTTTCGCTTCCTCCTTCTCGTCACCCTGGATGCCGGCCGTCGCGACCAACTGCATCACTTCGCTGTCCTCGTCCTCCTCGAGCTTTTCCGCAACACCCTCCTCGTCCGCCTCTTCTGCGTCCGCATCACCTTCGGCTGCCGGCTCGTCCGCGGACACGATCTCCGTAAGATCCTCGGCGGACTCGGGCACGTTCATCGCGGCCTTGCCTTTCTTCTCCCAGATAAGAGCGTCTTTCACGTCGATCACCTCGATGCCGAGATCGACGAACAACGTGTAAATATCGTCGAGCAAGTCGACATTTTCTTCTGCGTTCGGAACGGCTGAAATGATCTCCTGGTGAGTAACGTAGCGCTGCTCACGACCCTTCTTAATGAGGTGCTTGATCGCTTCAGGGAACTTTTTCAGATCGTCGTCCGTCGGTTGTGCGATGAACTTACGCGGGTGCGACGCCATACACGAAAATTGTGGGAAACGTCGTGGCTTGAGGCCACGGCCCGGTCAGGATACTCACATTTGGGCAAGAGAACAACAGAAACTCTGTATTTTCAGGCCGCGACCTTCGCGATGGAGAGGAGCTGCTTCGATTGCGCC
The DNA here is from genome assembly GCA_964427895.1 of uncultured Candidatus Peribacteria bacterium. Lineage (GTDB taxonomy): Bacteria > Patescibacteriota > Gracilibacteria > Peribacterales > Peribacteraceae > CAYRUZ01. Next base: position 16,191 of record CAYRUZ010000002.1, on the reverse strand, counting down.
TGCAGGGCGGCCTCTTCGTCGCTTCTGCCTGCGGCGCGCGCCTCGGCGAGCTTACGGGCTATTTCCTGCTGTTTACGGCGCAGCATCTCGCGATTGGCATTGTGGATGTTCCGGCGCAGTTCGCGCAAAGCGACCCCGTCGCTCCACTCCGACAGCCCCCGATGGATGTCCTGCTCGAAGTACAACGCGAGGATACGGGCGCGATCGGCGAACTCGGGCGTGCTGAACTGCAGAGATCCGATGTCGATCTGGGACATCTTCTTCAGGGCCTGCTCGTCCGCGGAAAGTATTTTGAACGCTGTGTGCAGTTCACGCGCGAATTGCTCCTCGGGCTCGATGAGTTCGCCTGCCAGCGCAAGGAATTGCGGATAGTGGAAGAAAAATCCAAGCGCCACCTCAGTTGCGCTGAACATCTGTTTCGCAACGGGCTTCGCGGCGGGCGCGGGAGCGGCGTTGCGCATGTCGAACTGAATCTGCGACAAGTCGCGATCCAACTCCGTCTCGCCCACACCGAACGCCGACGCCATCGCCCGCACGTATTCCGCGCGCTCGAGCGAACTGGGAATCGGGCGCAGCAACTGCAGCAATTTCTGGAGGACCGCGCGCTTGGTCACGGCAGACGACAGATCTTGCTTCAGCGACTCTTCGATCATCAATTGTACGTAGGGCTTGGCGCCCGAAGTGAGCAGCGACTGCAGCAACGTCGCATCTTCAACGGCCATGTCCGCCGGATCTTTTTCGGGCAGCAACACCGCGTGCACCTGCAATCCGCCGCGCACCAAAATGGGAAACGCCCGCTCGGCGGCGGCACGCCCAGCACGGTCCGTGTCGAGACAGAGCACGACCGTGTCGACGTAACGCTTGAGGATCTTCACGTGTTCCTCGGTGAGCGCCGTTCCGCATGCCGCCACGGCGTTGGTCGCGCCCACGCGATGACACGCCAGCACGTCGAAGTATCCCTCCACGACGATCGCCGTGTTCGTCTCGCGCATTTTCTCCTTGGCGCGGTCTAGGCCGAAGAGCACGTTGGATTTGTGGTAGAGCGGACCGTCCGGCGAATTGACATATTTGGCATCATCGTCACCCATTGTCCGCCCGCCGAAACCGATGATGCGGCCTTGAAGATCGCGAATCTCGAACATCAACCGATGGCGGAACCGGTCGTAGGTTTTCCCGTCGATATCCCGCTGGATGCTCAGTCCGGCACCGGCAACCTCCTGGCGGGAGAAATCGCTGCGCAGCAAATGGTCGTACGTCGCCGTGAACGACTCGGGTGCGTATCCGATGCCGAACGCCGCGGCTTCTTCAGCGGATACTCCGCGCTTCGCGAGATACGCGGCGATGTCGGCTTTCTCCTTGAGCTGCGCCCGGTAGTACCGCGAAGCCTCCTGCAGACATTCCCGCATGCGCTCCTTCTCGTCCTTCTTGGGTCCTGTGTATTGCTGCTTGTCGATGACGACGCCCGTCTTGTCCGCCAGCTCCTTGATCGCCTGCGGGAAATCCACGCCTTCGATGAGCTGGTAGAAGCTGAAGATGTCTCCACCCTTCTGACAGGCAAAGCAGTACGCGATCCCCTTCTCCGGCGACACGAGGAAACTGGGATGACTGTCGTTGTGGAACGGGCACAGGCAGACGTAGCTGCGGCCTTTTTTTTGCAACTGGCAGTACTGACCGACGAGGTCTTCGATGCTCAGCCGCGCTTTGATCTCCAGAACGGGATCCATGAGGAGGAGAAGTATACACCCGTGGCATTCCACCGCCCATTCCCGCCAGCGCGGTGCTGCTTAGGAGCGCTGTACGAGCCACCGCGACAACCGGTTCTTGATCACGCCGCTCTGGCCCAGTCCCGTGCCGAGGGTGAATTCCCTCCAGCGGAGAATGACGTCTCCACGATGGTCGTCCGGATTCGCCACGTCCTTCCCCTCAAGTACGTCATCCAGTTCCGCATCGGTGAGCGAGCGCACTTTCGTCGTGGCTTCGCCTCCACGCAGGGTAAGCAACTCATGATTGAGCCGCACTTCCGCGTCGTCGATGCGGCGCGCGAAGGGTAAGCCCAACGCGTAATCCTGTACTGGCAGCGAGAGCGCGGCCACTTCTTCCGTGGTCAGCATCAACTCCGACGCTCGCTCGTACAACATCTCGCCGTCGTGGATGAACCCGCTGCCGTAGGTCTTCTGCAGCTCCTCCTGGAATCTGCGCTGCCGACCTTCGGGAAGCGGGACTTCCTGTGAGAGCACCCGATCCATCGGTACGGGGTCTTTTGTCGGTGCGGTCTTTGCCAGCACCGCACAGAAAAATCCTTCGGTATCAAACCGCTGCGGCCACAAACGCAGCAACGGCCAACCCTCTTTGGGGATAGAGGCTCCCGCTTCTCTTAACGCCGCTTGGACGAGCAAGGAATCTTCAATGGCTTGTTCGAGGATTTCGTTGTCCTTCAGGGCTTCATTGAAATGCACGACCTTAAGTTGATCACTAAATTTATTCATAATGAAGGCGATGACGCCTTCGTTTTCTTCCGGGGTAAGCGTGCACGTGGAGTACACGATGCGCCCACCGACTTTCGTGGCGTGCACGGCTGCCTCGAGCAGCTCCTTCTGCAGGCGCGACATGCGGACGGTGTTGTCGTCCGAGCTGTACATCAGCGCGTCGCTGTCCTTGCGCGACGTCCCTTGCGCGGTACACGGCGCGTCGCAGAGAACGCGGTCGAAGCGTTCCGTCATGTGCTTCGCATACCATTGGCCGACTTTCTTCACGATGACGGCATTTGTAAGACCGAGACGTTGGCACGCGTGCTTGAGTGTCCACAAACGTTTTTCCTGCACGTCATTGGCGACGATCACTCCCCTGCCCCGCATGCGCGCAGCGATGGACGTTGTCTTGCTGCCGGGAGCGGCGCTCATGTCGAGGATGAGTTCGCCCGGCTGCGCATCGAGCAATTCCGCAGGCAACATGCTCGCCGCTTCCTGCATGTAGAAATATCCGAGCAGATGCAACAGATCTCGTCCGAGGGCCTGGTCGCGGTTTTCACGGTCGACGAAGAATCCCTCCGGACACCACGGAACCTGCGTGAGCGACCATTGATGTTCTTCCGCCCACTTGCGGAAACGCTCAACCGAGCATTTCAACGTGTTCACGCGCACGCTTTTTCGAAGCATGCGAGCGCTAGCCTCCTTTAACGCAGCAACGTCGGTGAACGGCGCATACGCGTCGAACGGGTGGGATCTCTGGGGACTCACTACGTGAAGAATAGCGATTTCTGCTTGTTTTGTAGAGAAGAAGTACAAAATTGACTATTAAATTAAAAAGTTCTATAAATACTATTAATGGCAGACGATATTAAAGAGTTTGAGGCCATTGAAGCGATTGTCGCAGAAGAAGCGGCGGAAGTGACACCGGACTATATCGACTCCCCGGCAGGCATCCGCGTCCTTGGCAGTGCAATGGGAAGCCGCATCGCCGCGCTGTTGGAACGCAGCGTCGCCACCCGCATCGGTACGCAGGAAATGGGCCGGCGTCTCACCGTGTTCTTGGCAGATCTATTTCGATCGAGACCAGACGACGGAAATGTCTGCGGCGTCGCGCGACAAGCCATGATGTTCGTGCAGGAAAAACACGGGATCGAGGGCATGAGCATGAGCACGTGAGATCGTTGACTTTTTTCGCCGCAGTATCACCATTTTATCCAAATATGGAAGGAGACCCGTCACCACTGGAAGAGTCACTCGTGCGGTTGGTCGTAAAGTTCGGCGGAGAGGCTGCGGCCAAATCGATCACGGAATACATCGACCCATCGAAAGACGTCTCGGACCCCGTGGAAAGGACGCGAGTGCGACGACGCATTTCACTCATTCGCAGCAGACGCAACCGCGACATCCGCGCGTTCCTTTCTGACCAACGCTCGCGCAGTGAGGCATTCAACGAGATGGCCACGCTCGCCGACTCACTTCCTCAAGGTAAACAGAAGTTCGATACGAACGCGAGCATCATGTATGACCTGGCGAAACGTGATCCCCGTTTCGCAGCGATTTTCAGCTCCTACCAAGATCTCGAACACTACGCACGCAACGGCAACTATCTGAACGAAGTCGATGCTTAAAGCTTCCCCGACCATGACGGCCGCGAACACGCTGTACAACAGTGCGGCGGATTTCGGGAACGGGGCGGGGCTCGAGCCTGCTCCGGCGATCATCATCGCGACCCACGGAACGGATAGCGCCATCAGCCGTTCGTTGCACACAGCGCTGATGGGATACCGTGTGTCTACGCAGGTCTGCTTGAGCGGATCACCCGCGGAAATTCTCGCGCAGGTGCGTGCTCTGTCTCATGCCGGACGGCGATTCGCATATGCCGTTCTGACTTTCGAAATGCACCATCTTTCACCACAGGAATCGCTGGAACTGCTCGATCAGTTCCGCGGAATGATGCCGAACGGAACGTTGCTGCTTGCGGACTACGCCTTCTCGGGCGCGCCGCGGGAGGCCATGGAACAAGCAGTCGACAGCGATGCTGAAACAGCCCAAATCAATCGCTACGGCGGACTTGATAACTGGCTCACGGCACACTGTCGGTACAACGCGACGCTGATGCGTCAGATCGTCTCCGCGACGGGATTCACCATCCGTGTGGATCGTGCGCTGCCCGCGGCTCGCCACATGATCATCGCGTCGGACCGGAGCATGAAGAGCTAATCAGATCACGAAGCTCACGAGTTTCCCCTTCACGTAGATCTCCTTCTTCACGGTCTGGCCGTCGAGGTACTTTGCGACGTTTTCCTGCGCCTTCGCCGCGGCGATGACGTCTTCCTGCGACGCATCGGAAGCGACTTCGACGTTTCCGCGCAGCTTGCCGTTCACCTGCACCGCGATCGTCATGGTTTTATCGTGCAGCAGCGCGGGGTCGAAAGCAGGCCACTTGTGCGTGACGATCATTGTCTTCTCGCCCAGCAGGTGCCACAGCTCCTCGGCGAGGTGCGGCGCCATCGGGCCGATGAGGAGCAGGAACGTCTTCGCCGTCTCGAGCGAGATGGCATCGTGCTTCTCGATCTCATTGAGCAGTTCCATCAACGCACTGATCGCCGTGTTGAAGCGCAGACCCTCCATGCTGTCGGTGACCTGCTTGATCGTCTTATGGAGCATCGACAGGACCGCAGGATCTTCGGCCTTCAAAGGGTTCTTCGTTTTTTCGGGCAACATCGTCCACACGCGCTGGACGAAACGATCGATGCCCTTGATGCCGGTGTCGCTCCAATCGCCGCCGTCGGTGAACGGCCCCATGAACATGAGGTACATGCGGAAGACATCCGATCCGTGCTTCTCGACGAAGGCATCCGGGCTGACGACGTTGCCTTTGCTCTTGCTCATCTTTGCCCCCTGGTTCGTGATGAGGCCCTGGTGAACTAATTTTTTGAACGGCTCTTCGTGCGACACGATGCCGAAATCCTTGAGCGCCATCATCACGAAGCGCGCATAGATGAGGTGCATGCAGGCGTGCTCCGGTCCGCCGATGTACATGGAAACCGGTAACCACTTTTTTTCGAGGTGCGGATCGACGAAATGCTTCTGGTCACCGAGCATCAGATAGCGCAGGTAGTAGAAGCTGGAACACACGAACGTATCCATCGTGTCGTACTCGGGCGTCCATCCCGCGCCGAAAATCTTTTCTGTCCGCTCCTTGAATTCCTTGGAATGCTTGAGGGGCGACTCGCCCGTCGGCTTGAACTCGACGTCGGTCGGCAGCAACCACGGAAGATGTTTCTCGGGAATCGCGTGCGGCTTTCCTTCCGGATCGTAGACGATGGGAATGGGCGAACCCCAGTAGCGCTGGCGCGAGATGGTCCAGTCGCGCAGCTTGTAGTTCACCTGGCGCTTGCCGAGACCCGCGTCGACGATGTGGTCGATCATGTCCTCGCGCACCTCCCCCCACTTCCGCCCTTCGAATTTCTTCGGGAGGCTGAGGACTCCCTCCGGATCGCGCGTATAGCAGTATTCGAGGGCGCGCACCTTTTCGGCTTCGGCCTCGTCCGCAGGAAACATCACGGGACGCAGCGGAATGCCGTATTTCTTGGCGAACTTGAAATCGCGCTCATCGTGGGCGGAGCAGCTCACCACTCCGGTGCCGTACTCCATCACGACGAACGAGGCGACCCAGATGGGCAGATCGCCCGTACCGAACGGATTGTCCGCGACGCGGCCGGTGGGCACGCCTTCCATGTCTTCATCGAAATTGAATTTCTTCGATGCCTTTTTCTTCTTCGTCTCCTCGACGAAGTGCATCACGGACTTCTCGTGGTCCGTCCCCTTCACCAACTCCTTCACGAGCGGATGCTCGGGGGCGATGACGATGAAGGTCTGCGCGTTGAATGTCTGGGGAATGGAATCGTAAACCTCGAACGTGATCGGCAAATCCTTCACTTTCATGGAGAAGTTCACGCCTTCGCTGCGGTCGATCCAGTTGGACTGCATCAACTTGGTCTTCTCCGGCCACTCGAGATCATCGAGGCCGTCGAGCAGGCGCTGCGCGTACTTCTTCGTGCTCCAGAACCATTGATTCAGCGTCTTCTGCACCACTTCCGTGCCGCAGCGCTCGCACAAACCTTCCTTCACCTGCTCGTTGGCAAGCACCGTCTGATCCTTCGGACACCAGTTCACCAGCGCCTCTTTTTTGTAGGCCAAGCCGTGCTCGTACATCTTGAGGAAGAGCCACTGCGTCCAGCGGTAATACGTCGGATCCGCGGTGACCAGCGTCTTCTCCCAGTCGTACATGCACCCGATCCGCTTGAGCTGCCGGATCATCGTCTGCACGTTGTTCGCGGTCGATTCGGCGGGCGGCGTGCCCGTCTTGATCGCGTAATTCTCCGCGGGCAGGCCGAACGCGTCGAAGCCCATGGGCGCGAAGACGTCCTTTCCTTTCATGCGCTGGTAGCGGGCGTACGTATCGGCAGGGGCGTAGTTGTACCAATGGCCGACGTGCAACTTGTCGCCGCTCGGATACGGGAACATCACCAGCGAGTAGTAGGGATCTTTCGCCGCGTGGAGATCGGTCTGATAAACCTTTTCCTCCTCCCACTTCTTCTGCCATTTGGCCTCGACCTCGCCGGGGGTGTACTTGTCGTGCATGCGCCAATGGTAGCGGTTTTAGGCACTTCCGCCATACCGGTTTCGGAGCGTTGACAAGCAAACCTGTCAGAGCTTCGATGCGCGCATGCCCGAGGATCTGCGCCACTGGCATGATCTCGATACGATCACCACGCTGTTGGAGGATTACCGCGCCCTCTGCGCGACCAACGTGAGCGTGCACCATTTGCCCAACGGTCCGGAATACAACCGTTTGTACCACCATGAGCAGCACCTGCTGCGCAGGGTGAACGCCGTGCGTCGCCGGGCGAACGTCGTGCTCCGCACCACCACGTCGCCCCTCGTCATGGATCTGGGCGCCGAGGTGATGCAACTGCTACCGCCGGAAGTGAACGAGCGCACGACGCACGAAGGAGAGCTCGATCCATTCTTCTCGTACGCCATTCCCCTGTCGGCCCGACCGATCCAACCATCGCCCGTGTGGGACAAATCGCAGAACATCCAGACCTTGCTGCACTCCGTCCTCGCATACGCACCCGAATCGTTTTACGGACAAAGACCGACGAAGAAAAAACTGTCCACTCGCATTCGTGGAACAACACACGAGGACCGCACGTACTTCCGGGAACACCCCGATTTCTACCCGCGCAACGATTACCGCTACATCGTCATGCACCTGCCGCAGTGGCGGGTGGACATCACCGCGGAGACGGTGCACATGATCCGCAAGTGGCGCACGCGGCCGGTGGGCAACGCGGTGTACGATATTTTCCCGGATTCAATCGATCTGCATGAATTGCGGGTCGATGCACGTGAACGGAACAAGGGTGTCGGCAGCGATCTCCTCGAGCACGCGCTGAGCAGTATGCATGCCGCATGCAACCGGCTCATCGTGACGGTCGATGAAGAACGTCTGGATATCCAGACGTATCTGAGACGCATGGGCTTCTACGCACGCGGCGTCGACCGTGCGTACCTGGAGGATCGCGACGGGTACGTTTTTCAAAAAAGGAAAATCGACCGCAGCGAAGCACGCAAGCAACACGCGCTGCAACACGGCATCTTCGTTCCCGCCGACGGAAGCCTGAAGACGAGCAGAATCCGCTACTCTCCTTTTTGATATGGAAGCATGCGAAGCACTCGACGCGCTGGGGGATGACGTGCGTTACCTCCAACAAAACGTCTACGTGAATCCGGCCGAAGCGATCGATCGTGTTGATCCGATACGGGGAGGGACGAGCAAATGGACCGAAATGTCGCAGTGCATGAAAAAGGTGGCGCACACGCCCGTGACGGACGGTCTGTACCTTGCCTTCGGCAAACACATGAAGGAACGTCCGGCATCCATCGCGGCCGGCATCACGATCCTTCAGCGCATGGGGTCGAGCATCGCGGCGATCCGCCACTGCTTGGAACTGTCCGCCGAGAAATTCGCACCACTCACGGCGACACCCAAGACCGTCCAGCCGAGAATGGATTGGCTGAGGGAAACGTGGATCGCGGAAGAGGCATGGACGAAGCCCGGGCAGGCGGTCGGTCTGGAAAAGAAATTTTTCGACGCACGCGGACTGAAACCGTTCGAGCTGGAAGACTTCCGCACGATGCACGGGCTCTCCTCCACCATGGAGCGTGCCTGCATTCATAACCGCACACTTGTGGGCATGTACGTAACCGAAATGAACAGCGGCGTCCTCCATGTCCTATCCTGGGCGACCAGCGATACGCCGCCAGGCGGATTGGTGCAGGTCCCCGAAGTGATGGCCAGGGATCTCCTCACCTTCCTCGGTGAGAATAGCGCGGCTTCACCGCTGTTTTTCGATGAAATCGGCTATACCGTGCCATTAACCCATGCAAAAGCGGTGGAAGCGCCCACCGAGAAAATCCAGTTCAGACAGTGGCTTTAAGCCAAGAAATGGCTGTCTAAAGCGCCGATTCGCAGGCATACTGCCGCGCGTATGGCTCGCCTGCCCGTGGTCTGCATCATCGGCCGCCCGAACACCGGAAAGTCGACGCTGTTCAACGCGCTGCTGGGACATCGTCACGCCATCGTGAGCGAGACCCCCGGCACCACGCGCGACCAAGTTGCCGTGCGCGTCGAAACCACAAAGCTGGATTTCCTTCTCGTCGATACCGCGGGAATAGGCGGCGGATCGGACGACCGCGAGCTGGAGGATGACGTGAGCAAGCAATCCCTACTGGCATTGGCGCACAGCGACTTGATCCTGCTGACCCTCGACTCCCGCGCGGAATTGACGAGCAGCGATCGAGCCGTCGTGGACCTGCTGCGCAAGCATCGCAAACGGCATGTGCCGGTGATCATCGTCGCAACGAAAGTCGACAATCCCGTGGATGAAGATACTGCCTTCGCGGCGTACCACGCGCTGGGCATCAGCGATGACATCATCGCCACGAGCGGCGCGCACCGGCGCGGTACCGGCGAGCTCGAGGAGCGCATCGTGGAACGATTGAAAGACCTCCACTTTGAAAAGCACAAAGCCGAGCGCGAGGAGGGACGCGCGCCACGTATCGCGATCATCGGCAAACCGAACGTCGGCAAGAGCTCCATCGTCAACGCGCTCATGTCTGACCCGCAACGCGACGTCAATGCGCGCCTCGTCACACCGATTCCGGGCACGACGCGCGATACGTCGGATACGATCGTGCGACACCAGGAGAAAGAATACGTGCTCGTGGACACGGCGGGTTTGCGGCGGCAATCGCGCGTCGAGGAAGGCATCGAAAGTTTTGCGAGCATGCGCAGCATCCGCGCGGTCAGCGACGCCGACCTCGCCATCCTTGTGCTTGCCGCGGACGAACCGGTGAGCCGCCAGGAAAAGCGCATCGCCAGCCTGGCCATCGAGGAAGGCAAAGGCCTCATCATCGTACTCAACAAGATCGACCTGCTCGACGCGGAAACCAAGAAAGAGAAACGTATGGAGATCGCCGCGATGTTTCCTTTCGCCCGCTTCGCCCCCGTCCTGCTCTGCTCCGCGCAGACGCGCGAGGGACTGTTGCACCTGTTTCCCTCCATCGACACCGTCACGACAAACCGCCTCCGCCGCATTCCGACGCGCGAGCTGCACCGCTGGTTCGAGACCATCGCCGCGCGCCAGCCCCTGGGCGTGACGGGAACGAGCAAGCACATCACGCAGGCGGATGAAATCCCGCCGACGTTCGTCCTCTTCGTGAAACGTCCAAAAGACGTGAAAGTGAGCCAACTGCGCACGCTGGAGAACAGTCTCCGCTCCACGTTCGCCTTCGAGGGAACGCCGGTCCGGTGGATCACGAAGTGATTGAACACATAATGTGTACAAAAATGGCTATAAAGTACGAAAAAAGCCCGGAGATAAGCCTTGAAGTTACGATATACTTCCCCGTACATGACGTTCCGGGATTTCCTACCGGCTCTTCCCGATAAGCGCTCCGCCATCGCGGGCGCTGTACTCATCGTCGCGGCATGCCTGCTCGCCTACGCTCCGTCGCTCCGCAATGACTTCGTGATGTGGGACGACCCGCTGGTTCTCTACAGCAATCCCATCGCGAAGGGCATCACCCCGCACAACCTGAAAGCCGCGTTCACGACGTACGATCCGGAATTGTACGTCCCGCTCACCGTCCTCAGTTACCAGATCGAGTACACCATCGCCGGCCGCTCCCCCTTCATCTATCACTTCGACAACCTGCTGCTCCACGCGGCGAACGCCGTGTTCGTCACGCTGCTCTTGTTCCGGCTCCTGCGCTCACGCGGCATCGCCCTGTTCCTTGGCCTGGTCTTCGCGCTGCACCCCGTGAACGTGGAGAGCGTCGCCTGGGCCTCCGCGCGCAAGGACGTGCTCTGCACGTTCTTCTTCCTCCTCAGCGCACTGTCGTATCTGCGGTACAGGGAGGACGGTTCGGCTCCCGCGTACTGGGCGAGCGTCGGACTCCTCTTCCTCAGTTTGATGTCGAAAGTGAGCATGGTGACCGCACCCGTGCTGTTTCTCCTGTTCGACGTGTTCGAGCGGCGTGAGAGGAACCGCAACATGATCCTCGACAAGCTTCCGCATCTTCTGCTTGCCGTCGTCTTCATCGCCATAGCGCTCTTTGGCAAAACAGACGCCTTGGGTGCGACGACGACGCTGCAGAAGATCTTGATGGCCTGCAAGAGCACCGTGTTCTACCTCCAGAGCTTCCTCGTGCCGTGGAACCTGTCGCCGCTATATCCGTACGTCGGAGAGATCCGCATCGGACTCGCCGCATTCTGGTTGCCGCTTCTGTTGTTCCTGGCTCTCGCCGGGGCAGTTGCGTGCCTGGCACGTCGCCTACCCATCCTTCCGATCGCAGCCGGTTTCTATTTCGCCGCCCTCTTCCCGACATTCGCGAACTTCGACAAAGGCGAATTTTACATCGCATCAGACCGCTATCTCTACGTGCCGATGCTCGGATTATTGCTGCTCGCCGGATGGGCGGCGGTACGGCTCCGCGAACGTCACGCAGCCGCCTGGCACCGCTTCGCGCCTTCCGCAGCGGCACTCCTTCTGCTGGTCTACGCCGGTCTGACGGTGAGGCAGTCGTTGTTCTGGAAAGACAGCGACACGCTGATGTCCTACGCCGTGCGCGTACAGCCCACGGCCGTCGCGGGATGGACGAACCTCGCCCTGGTGGATACCGCGAAGGGCCGCTACGACGCCGCGCTCGCGCACTTGGATGCCGCCAACGCCATCCGTCCCGATTCCCTCAAGGTTCTCACGGGTCGCGCGAACGTCTACGCGAAGATGGGCCGTATGGACGAGGCCATCGCGCAGTGCGCGAAAGCCGTTGAGCTCGAACCCAAGAATTTCGAACCGCACTATTGTCTCGCCCAGGCGTATCACGTGAACGGCGACTTTCAACGCGCGCTCGACGAATACCGCCTCATCGTCGAACTCGAACCGCAGCATGTCGGCGCACTGACGAACATCGGCAGCATCCTTCTGGACCGCGGCGAGATCGACGCGGCGGAGAAGGCGTTCCGCGCGGCGCTCGCGGTGGACAACACGTTCGGCGCCGGACACTTCAACATGGGAGTCCTGCAGGAGCTGCGCAACAAGTATCCCGAAGCACTCGCGGAATTCGAGCTCGCGGCGCGCTACGACCTCTATAACGAGGAGCCGCTGCGCCATATCGTCGCGCTCTCCAAGGAGTTGGGCGACCTGAAGAAGGCGACGTCCGCGGCGGAACGCATCGCCTGGCTGCGCCGCAACGCGCCGACCGACGAAAACGCCATCCTGGAATCGGACGGCTTGGCACTCTCTATACGCTGATCAGCCGGGCCTCTTTTGGTCGCGCACGCGGCTGTCCTGGCGGATCGGCAACGGGAAGGCGCGAATGGCCACTTCGAGCTTGTCGAGCAACACGACGGGATCGTCGTCGAACACCATGTTCGGCGGGATGTCGCGCTTGCAGAGCTCCTCGACGATGTGCGGAATCGAATTGCTGATGCCTCCCGAGTTCGTGATGATGCCGGTCGGACGTCCTTCGTCGTAGGCGATCGTGAACTCGTTGAGCGTGCCGATGCCTCCGCCGATGATAATGACGCCGTCGGCCGAACGGATGTTGATGATATCGCGCGACATGAATCCCATGCCCGTGTACATGACGAAGTCATGATCGTGGGGCGAGAGATACTCGTGGATGTGCTCGTACTCCGAGAACGCCGGCGAAACTCCGACCGTGAACCCTCCGTTTTCTTTCGCCGCCATCATGGCGTCATGGGGAAGCCCGGGACACGCGCCGTTGATGAAGATGTGCCCGCGTCGCGCGATCTCTGCTCCGAGCACACGCGCCTTTTCGCGCGCCTGAGGATCTTCCGTCTGCGGACCGCTGGCGGAACCCATCACGCCGAACTTGAGGCGGTGGTAGTGGGCGTTGCCTTGCGAGGTGAATCCAGTCATGGGGTGCGAAGAATATCGGATGGAGAGCCACTTTCTGCTTGCTTTCCGTGGTGCTCCACCGTCAAATAATCATACCAGAAAATCACCGAAATCGCCAGGCGCTACTGCAGGTATTTGCGCTTGTTCTCGTTGTGCTCGTCGTTCGTGCGGGCGTAGTGGATCTGCCCGTTGCCGTCGTGGAGATAGTACAGGTACTCGCTCGTCTCGGGATGCAGCGCGGCTTTGATGCTCTTTAGACCCGGATTCGTGATCGGACCCGGCGGTAGACCCCGCACCTTGCGGATGTTGTAGGGCGAATCGACCTGCAGATCCTGCGCGGTGAGTGCGCCCGAACCGGTGATGTACCGCACGGCGGCATCGACGCCGAGGATGTATCCCTCGTCATATCTGCGCCACAAAATACCGGAGACGAGGGGCCGCTCGGCATCCGTGCGCGTCTCCTCTTCTATCAACGAAGCCATCGTGACGATCTGCGAGAGCGAACGCGGGGAGGCGTGCATGTCTCCATCGAGTGTCTTGAGCACTTTGGCATCGAAATTCTCCAGCATGCGCGAGAGGAATGCCTTCGCGTCGAAGTTCGACGGACGCACGTTGTACGTGTCGGGGAACAGATAGCCCTCGATGACTCCCCCTCTCTCCGCGAGATTTTTTGCTTCGGGAAGGAATGCAAAAGAAGAGAAGTCGCAGGTGCGCGCGCATTCGCTAATCACGCCCGCGGCGGCGATGCCGCGTTTGGCGAAGAGGGCATCGATGTCGCGGACCGTATATCCCTCGGGAATCGTTACCACTACGTCGTCGACCGTCCCAGTGGACAGTGACTGAACGATCGCCTGAACGCTCAAGGAGGGCGAAAGCGAGTAGGACCCCGCTTTCAATCCCCCGCGCAAACCGTGCAAGAAGACATATGCCTTAAACGCCGTCGTAGACTTGATGATGTCTTTTTCTGCAAGCGAATCGGCGATCTGACCAACGCCCATGCCGCTGCTGACGGTGATGGTGCGCAGGTTCTTGTCACTCGCATCCGCAGGGTGAAGTTGGATGCGGTACCACCCGTACGTCGCCGCCAAGAGCAGGAGAACGACGATCGGGAATTTCCCGCCGCGTCTGGCGCCGCGTCGCCTCACTGCGCAGCCTCGGTGGGAATGCCCATCTGGCCCATGATCGGCTGCATCTTTTCGGATGCGACGACCTGCGCCTTCTTGAGAGCGCGGTTGAGGGCGTCTTTGATCGCCGGTCCGATGCGGCCGTGCTCGATGGTCTCGGGAATGTCGATGGCGACGATTTCCTGCTCGGCCGTGACGATCACCTTCACGCCGTCCGATTCGGCCTCGACGTGGATCTGCTTGAGTTCCTTGCGGATGCGCTTCGCTTCCCGCTGGATGCGGTACATGTCGCGCATTTGAGAGAATGATGGCATAGCCGAATGAGGGTAGCAGATGCGCAGGGCACGACCAACCCGGTGACAGCGAAGTCACCGGGTCTGCCGCAGGCACGTCATTGGCGGTATCACGCCGCGAAATTCACCTTATCCATGAGCCAAGCGCGGTCCCGCTCGAACATCGTGAGAACCGCCTCGTCCGCGGGCTCGTGGACCATCAGCGGGCTGAAAAATCCGTCCGGCGAGCGCCGGGTGAACCCTTCGAACACGACGTCCACGTTGCGCAGGGCCATATTGAGAACGTCCGCGACCCTGTCGCTGATGACGCGCGTGCCGGTGAAAGGGCCTCGGTTGATGTCGCTGAGATGCACGAGCCCGATGCTGTCGGCGGCGTTGCGCCACACGTCCGCGTACTCGGTGGACCCCCGTTCAAGGAACGAGTGGCAGGTATCGACCAGAACTTTCACACTGCCAAGCAAGCCGGCTTCTTTGATGAGACTCAGGGCGGCGGCAACGGCGTTGGGCCCCCGCGTCTCGAAGCGGTTGATGGGTTCGACACACAGAACGACCTTTTCGCCGGCCGCGACGGGCTGCAGCTTTTGCAAGAACTGCGCCTGCAGCTTGGCGTCATCCGGACCCGCGAGGCCCTTATTCGGGTCACCGAGGCCGCGAAGGAGCGACGGGCTGCAGAGAATCCCCCCGTCACCCAACATCAGACGGGCGTTTTTGATGCACTGCGTGGCATCGTCGAACGCACGATCGGGAAAGAGGACGGGGCAACTCGCGGTGAGGCCGGCACAGAAGGTTGCGTAGAGGCCGCTGAGTTTGATGCCTTCGCCTTCCGCGGCCCTGCGAACGCCCGTGTAGTAGTCGGGCCTCTTGTCGGGGTTGATGAGGAATTGCACGTGGCCAAACCCGGCTTTGCGGGCGTCCTTGAGGATTTGCACCGCCCCGGCGAGCTCGAAGCTCTCGGGCATCGAAAAAGCGGTGAAACCGATCCGACGTTTCGTATCCATAGCGAACACACTCCTAGCGCATGATGGTATTGCTCATTGGAAAAACGTGCCTGCGCTGTGAAATAGCACGTTCTGAGCTGGGCTCAAAACTGTGGCACTTTACTGTAGTTTTTGGTCTTGGCAACCCCAAGAAAACCCTGTACTTTACCGCGCGATCGGGGCGTATGCGTCCGTTCTATGCGCCGGGAGACCATTCTCCCCTTCACCGATCGTTGCCCAGCTCCCCGCTGGTGCACATACCCTCCCGTCGAGGTCCGTCGAGGTCCGCCACCGCCGACCGACACGTGACCTCCGGGAGGGTCTCTTTTTATGCGTTCAGAATTGGATGGGCGGCTGCTGCTGGGGCGCCGCGGGAGGCGGTGCCGAGCGGGCGATGCCGATGCGGTCTTCGATCTCCTGATCGACGAAGATCTTCTTTCGACCGTACTTCATGCGGCTGTACTCCTTGATGAGGGCTGCGAGCTTCTCATTGCGTCCGCTCTCGTCGTAAATGGTTTTCATGCTGAACGGACGACTCGTCGTGTTGTTGATGTTCAACTTGCAGTAGCAGTGGAAGTTCGGGATTCCGATGACGTCCTGCTCGGAGAGCACCGGCGCGTATTCCTTCGCCATGTACTCGGCATCCTCGGCGCCGATCTTGAACGACAGGATGGTACCGACGTTACCGAACACGGCGTCGCGGATCTTGGTGTTCGCCTGCTCGTACTCCGCGGTCTTGCCGGTCAGCTGCCCGATGTATTGGTGCGCCATGATGAGCCCGAGTTCGTACTTACGAGCTTCGGAGAGAATGGTCGCGAACGCATCGGTGATGA
>CAYRUZ010000001.1:118540-177478 GCA_964427895.1 uncultured Candidatus Peribacteria bacterium | reverse complement strand
CCACACGCCGTTCTTCAAGGGCTACAAGCCGCAGTTCTACATCCGCACGACGGACGTAACGGGCTCCGTGACCCTTCCGGACAACGTCGAGATGGTCATGCCGGGCGACAACGTGAAGTTCACGGTCGAGCTCGGCGCCCCTGTCGCTCTCGAGCAGGGCACCCGCTTCGCCATCCGCGAAGGAGGCCGCACGGTCGGCGCCGGCGTCGTGACGAAGATCAACAAGTAATCCTTTGAGATCGGGGGAGGCCTCGCCTCCCCCGCCTCTCATCCTTTATCCCCTGTTCCTTCCCCGCTGCTATGGCTACTCCGAAGAAAGCCCCCGCAAAGAAGTCCGCAACTCCCAAGAAAGTTGCTGCACCCGCAGCGGCCGCCGAACCTGCAAAGGAAACCAAGAAGAAGGCCAAGGATCCGATGGCGCTTTCGGGTATCCGCATCCGCTTGAGCGCGTTCGATTACCGCGTCCTCGACGAGGCAGCGGCGAAGATCATCGACACCGCGCAGCGCAGCGGCGCTGTCGTCCACGGACCGATCCCGCTCCCGACGAACATCCGCAAGTTCACCGTCAACAAGTCGACGTTCGTGCACAAGAACGCCCGCGATCAGTACGAGATGCGCACGCACCGCCGCTTGATCGACCTGACGGAGACGACCTTCAAGACCGTCGAGTCGCTGCAGTCTCTGTCCCTGCCCTCGGGTGTGGATATTGAGATCAAGATGAAGTAATCGGCTCATTGAAGCCATTTCTCATCTATTGCCAGTTTAAACATATATTTTATAATATTATAAGTTCCACGATTGGAATCGGTCCTTCGGACCATCGGTTTGGTTACACCCTCTGTTCAAGGAGTTCGATATGCATCGCGAGGAATTGTCGGTCAAGGTGGAGTACTACTCACTCGGTGAACTCACGCAGCTGGACCGCGAGCTGGTGATGGCGGCCCGGAAGGCAACCGCCAACAGCCACTCGCCCTACTCCAAATTCCGCGTGGGTGCGGCAGTACGTCTCGCCTCCGGGCTCATCGTCCTCGGAGCCAATCAGGAGAATGCCGCCTACCCGCTCTGCACCTGCGCCGAACGCGTGGCGCTCAACACGGTGGGGGCAATGGGCAACAAGAAGGACGTCGTCGCGATCGCCGTGACGGGCCGCCTCGGAACGGTCGAAGAAGACCTGTACCGTGGGACGGACCCGGTCACGCCGTGCGGCGGCTGCCGTCAGGTCATCAAGGAATATGAAGACCTCGCCGGTAAGCGCCTCGTCCTGCTGATGGACGGCTACTGCGACACGGTGCGGCGAATGGAAGGCATCGAATCGCTCCTGCCGTTCAGTTTCGGCCCGTCGGCCTTCGGCGCCGACGCCTTGGCCTGAACCAAAGGGCGACCAAACCGAACGACCGCACCCGGCAATCCCGGGTGCGGCGTTCATCGTATAAAAATTGTATTCACTTTTTGCCCCGCGAGTGGTTCACGATCACGCCATTGTTCAGAGCTCCATTGGGCATTATCGCCATGGAACCATCCTGCTGACGGAGGATGGTCGTAAACATCTCGATGCGCTCCACAATACCGCGATGCCCCTGCGCCTCGATTTCATCACCTACGACGTACGGCTTGAAGAACAGGGCAAGAACCCCGCCTGCCAAATTGCTGAGGCTCCCTTGCAACGAGAGACCCACGGCCAAGCCAGCTGCGCCGATAAGTGCGACGAATGACGTAGCCTGTACCCCCACCATATTAGCGACCGTGATGATGACCAGGATTTTAAGAAGCACGGATACGAAGCTTTCAACGAAACTGACGAGCGACGGGTCGACTGAACGACCATGGAAACCACGCGTCAATCCACTGACGACGACACGCACGAGACGGAAGCCCACCCACAAAACGATGAGTGCCAAGAGAACCCGAGGCAGATACTCAAGGCCCATGCGTGCCACGAGGTCGGCATACGTGGCAGCCCGTTCACGGAGAAAATCGAACATAGGATATGAGCCTAGCGATTTTTTTGCCTCCGTCTAGCGGTTTACCAACCCTTCGCCTTCAGGCCGGCCTTCGCAGCCGCCTGCTCTGCGCGCTGTTTGGAACTACCCGTCCCTTCGGCCACCTTTTCGCTGCCGATGAACACAGCGCATGTGAAGGATTTCTCGTGGTCCGGGCCGACGGACGCAATGGTCTCGTAGTGGGGCGTGATACCCATTTTGTCCTGGGCACGCTCCTGGAAGACGCTCTTCTCGTCGCGATCCTTGCCCTGCGCCAACAATCCGTGCAAACGCTGGAGGATGAATTTGTGACAGAAAATGCTGGCGGCTTCGAATCCCCTGTCGAGGTAGATGGCGCCGATGAGTGCCTCGAGGGCGTTGGCCAACAACGAATCGCGCTCCCGGCCGCCGCTCGCCTCTTCGCCGCGGCTCATCAGAAGATATTCGCCCAATTTCAGTTCGCGGCCGACCGTCGCCAAATGCTCGCGTTGCACCAGCGCCGAACGCCAATTGGTGAGCTCCCCCTCGGGTTTGCTCGAGAGGTTGTAGAGGTACTCCGTCGTGACCAATTCCAACACTGCGTCGCCGAGGAACTCCAGGCGCTCGTTATGACCATGCATGCGGGTTTCGCGCACTGCGCTGCGGTGCGTGAGAGCCTGGGCGAGCAGATCCTTCTTGCGGAAGGGACAATCGATCGCGCGCTCCAGAAGGACGAAGGACGTCGGTTGCATGTACGTGCAGTGTAGCGGAGTCGCGGTTCACTTCTCCACTTGCTCCTGGGCGATGGCGTTAAGCACGCCGTTGACGAAACGCCCGCTCTCGTCGGTTCCGAATTCCTTTGCGATTTCAATGCCTTCATTGATGACGACGGCATGCGGCGCCTCGCGCGCGCACAGGAGTTCGTATGCCCCCACCATCAGAACACAACGGGAAATAGGGTCCATCCGATCCAACGTCCAATCGGGCGCATGGGCCTGCACGGCGTCCTTCAGCTTCTGCTCGTTTTTGAGGATGCCCTCGAGGAGTTCTTTCGCAAATTCATCATCCATCTCGCCCAATTCCTCCGAATCACGCTGCAATGCATCGGCAGGCAGCAAATCATTGCGCCGCTCACGCTCAAACAGCACTTGCATGACGGCGATTCGAGAGAGGTGGCGGCGGCGGGCCATGAGACGCTGGGGAGTGTCGTCGGAACGAATGAGCCTGTCAATTGCAGCTCAATCGCTTAGGCCTTGATGCGCGTGATGCTCTTGAGCGCTTTGTCGCCTTGATTCTTCGGCTCAGCGGGGCCTCCGTACGGCGAGGACTGACGCTTGCGCAGGCGCGCTACTTCGAGCGAGCGATAGTGGCTGTGCTGCAGCCGGGTTGCGCGTTTCGCACGCTTCTTCTTGGGTGTAGGGCGCTTGGCCATACGAGAGGGGGAGGAACTGCGTTAATCGCGGCGGCCAGAAACGGCCACCATGAAGCGCAGAATGTAGAGAAAAAGATTGAAGATGTCCAGGTAGAGACTCAGTGCCAGCATGAACGGATTGGCGCCGGTGCGGGCCAGGCGCTCTGCACGCTGCACGTCGAAGGCGATATAGATGCTGAAAACAACGATTCCTAAGCCCGAAATGATCATTTCGCCGAGTGTCGTCTGGAGGGCCGGAACGAAGATCTGCAGGATGCCCAACACGAGCAATCCGATGATGGACACCAGGAGGATGCCGCTGAGGCCGGAGAGATTGATGTTCGTGGCGCGACCGAGGACGGCCCCGGCAGCCGTAAGGCACGCGGTGGCGAGCGTCGCATTGAGCAGGATCGTTCCGCCGTTCGCGTAGCCCTGCAACAAATACAGGATGTACGGGGCGATGGTGAAACCCGATAAGAACGGCACGACGCCGAAAAGGATGTAATTGAGCGGAGAGATGTTCATCCACAGGCGCGATGTGAGCAGCACGCCCAACTCAACGAGCAGGAGGATGAGGGCCAAACCGGACGAAATCAGCGGCACGGCGTAACTCAGACCGAGGAAAATGCCGGCGGCGCTCACGGCCATGGCGACAGCCAAAAGACCGTACACCGCTGCCTCCTTGGAGGGCTCCAGGGTGATGGGTTGACTGCGAAGGGGGGCAAACGTGGCCATGGGCCACGGATTGTACGCAGAACCGCCGAAACGCGCAACGCTCAGGCGAGCTTTTTCCTCCACTGGTGAAAAGGGCGTTTTTAGGCTATAATAGAAGGATTTCATGCGTTTCTCTCGCCTTCTCCTCGCCGGCGCCGCAGGACTGTTGCTCCCTGTGCTCGTCCACGCCCAAGTTGCGGCCCCGAATCCGTGTCCCATACCGGGATTGCCCTGTAGTCCGGGAGGGTTCGACAGCGTGAGTGATTATCTCATCGATTTCGTATTTCCGGCGATGCGCACGATCTTCATCGCCCTCGCGCTGTGGGAATTGTTCTATGCCGGCTGGCGTCTGGTGACCGAAGCGGAGAACGAGGGATCGGAGAAAGAGGCCAAGGACATGTACCGCCAGATCATCTACGCATGCGCGATGGTGAGCTTGGCGACGTTCATCGTCGACGCATTCGGCAGCAGCGCGCGCGCAACTCTCGTCAATCCCGAGCCGTTGAACGAAGGCATCGGCAACATGGTGTTCTACTTCAAGTGCGCGCTCGCGGCGATCGTTACATCGGTCATCGTCGTCCAGGGCTTCCGCCTCATCGTGAACATCGGCGAGGAGGGCGGAGACAAATCCCGCGCCCAGAAAAACCTGATCAATTCGTTCTTCGGCGTGGCCGTCATCCTGGTGGTCGACCCGATCGTCGGCGCGCTGTTCCCGGGCGCCGGCAGTGTGGGCTTGAGCGAAGAAGTACGGGGATTCGCCAACTTCCTCCTGACCATGTTCGGCGCACTGGCCGTGCTGTCGTTCGTCGCAGCAGGCGTGTTCCTCATCCTGTCCATCGACGAATCGCTGCGCGAGCGAGCCAAGAAGGTGATGCTCACGGCAGCGGTCGCGACAGCAGTCATCCTCGCATCGTACGTCCTCGTAAACTACTTCCTCTCGCTGTGATGTCCTCCCGCTT
Source organism: uncultured Candidatus Peribacteria bacterium (assembly GCA_964427895.1). Lineage (GTDB taxonomy): Bacteria > Patescibacteriota > Gracilibacteria > Peribacterales > Peribacteraceae > CAYRUZ01. Next base: position 172,436 of record CAYRUZ010000001.1, on the reverse strand, counting down.
CTCCCGCGCGGCCCTCCTCGTGCTTCTCGCCGTTCCGGCGACCGCGGCGGCGCAGGGCGTGATCAGCGACACGATCACGACGGTGGGCGGGCCGCTGCAAATGGCATTCGGAGGCGGATGCGTCGGAGCGAACTGCGCGGTGAGCGTGACGCAATTCGTCATCAGCCGCCTGCAGATGATCGTCGCCACCCTCGCGACGCTGTACATCGTCCGCAACGCGTTCACGATGGTGTACAGCGCGCAGGATGACGAACAAACCAAAGCGCGACGCGCCATCGCGGCCGTCGCGACCGGCATGGTGCTGATGTTCTTGGCGCCGAGCCTGCTGCAGGCCTTCTACACGGCCGGCGGCGAAGAGGGCGTGTTGGCGAGCCAGGGTACGGCACAAGCCGGAGCCGCCATCCTGACCGACGAAATCATCGGACTGCTCAATTGGGTGCAGGTGCTCGTCGCGGTCTCGGCCGTCACCGTCATCATCATCGCGGGCTTGCAGGCGCTGGCCGGCTTCGGCAAGGACGATGGCCTGAACAACCTGAAAGCCACCGTGCTGCGCGTTGCCGCAGGCATCATTATTATCCTGCTGACAGAAGCCATCAAAGCGACGCTCGGATTGGCAAACGCCGCGCCTCCAGGCAGCCCGAACCCGCTCCCGCTCATCAGCCGCGGATTGCAGATGGTCAACGGCGGACTGGCGCTCGTCACGCTCGTCGCGGTATGCATCGTCGTCTACGCCGCGATCATGATGATCGTCACGATGGGCAACGAAGAGCAGTTCCGCAAGTCGCGCTCGCTCATCCTTTCGGCGGGCATCGGCTTGATCGTGATCCTCATCAGTTGGATCACGATCACCTTCCTCGTGGGAGTCCTCGGCTGACGCCGATCACTTCTTCTTCGCGTACACCTTCACGCCGTCTTTGGTGGCATGGAAGTAGTACACGGTTTCGAGCTGCTGGGTGAGGATGGGCGTTCCGTCCTCGTACAGCGCAAAGGTGAAGAGATCATTGTTGTTGCGCATGTACGTCTTGCCCTGCGGGCCAAACTGCACGCCGCTGCGATCGTTGGTCGCGTCTCCGAAGAAGAAGGGCTCGCCGACGAGGATGCCGTCTTTCATCAGGCGCAGTTCCCCCGGCTCGTTGACATTGGCGTCGACGCGGACGGCGTAATGCGTGCCATCGAACGTCATCCATCCCTCCATGTTCGCGAACGGCTTGTCATTCACCTTCGTCTTGTTGCGGTAGAGCGTGACTTCGGTCCCGTAGCTGCCCCAGTTGTAGCCTGCGTGCCAGATGTCTCCGTTGGGTGCTTCGAACAAGAACGAGCCGTTCCCCTTTCCCGACAGCATCGCCTTGTTGTTCTTCATCAAGGCATACGACGATCCGCCGCGGAGTGACGTGAAGTAATACAGATCACCCGCAGAAGAAGGGAGCCAATTATAGGTATCGGATACCGGGTACGTGCTCACTGCTTTGCCGTTCTTGTAGATGGCGGCTCCCGCGGAGTAGTAGACGTCCTTTCCTTGGAGGCGGACCATTTGCGGATATTCCCCCACCTTGTACAACACGGTCGACTTCTTCGTCGCGAAATCATACTTCTTGATGGTCGTTGATTCGGGATAAATGACCGCGCCGGTGATCGCGACGATGTTCGGGACCCAGTAGTAACTCGACGTCGGATCATTCGATACCGTCTTGTCGTCGATGGCGAAGCCGTACGCAGGACCGCCAAAAATGCTGATGAGGTGATTATCGGGCGTGAACGACAGGAGCGGCGGCGTCACTACGCCGACCTGCAGATATCCCCAAGCCTGCGAGACGACCTTCTTCCCATTGAGATAAATGTAGAGCCCCTTGGGATCATCGATCGCCACGGCGACTTTCGTTCCGTCATTCGACGCACTGACGGCGTTGATCTCCGCATTCTTCCCCATCGTCACCTTCCATTCCTTGAGAAGGGCGGGGACATCGACGATCGACACGTCAGCTGCAGAAACCGCAGCGGGCGCGAACAGGGAAACGGACAAGGCGAGAGTGGCCCAGAGCGGGCGGGAGGAAGAAATCATGCGCTGAGAATAGCGATAGACGCAGAAGGGCACGAATTACATGAATACATTTTGTATTCAAAAAATTGTCGGTATACTCGCGGTCCGTCACCTCCCCTTCGGACACGGATTGCTCTACGCTCCTCCCGACACAATGCCCCGCATCGCCCCCACCATCTTCCGCGCGTACGACATTCGAGGAAAAGCGGCGGATCAATTGACGCCGGAAGCGGCCGAGCGCATCTCCCGTGCATACGGCACGGACCTGCGCGCGCGGTACGACCGTGCTTCCGTGACGCTCGCCGTCGGACGCGACGCACGCACGCACGGCCCTGCGTTGGAAGAAGCCGTGGTTCGCGGTCTCATTGCGAGCGGATGTCTGGTCGAACGAATCGGCGAAAGTCCGAGCCCAGTGAATTTTTTCACGATCTGCAACCGCAAACTCGACGGTGGCATTCAAGTGACCGCCAGTCACAATGGCCCCGAAGACAACGGTCTCAAACTTTCGTTACGGCAGGCGGAGGCATACGCGGGTGAAGACATCCAGCACCTGCGCGCCATGACGGAGACGGATGAGTTCGCAACCGGAAGCGGCAAAGAAACGACCATCGACGGCGTAGGGGCATATATCTCGCACATCAGCGCACTTTTCCCGAATGCAGCGAAGGGATTGAAGATTGCCGTCGACGCCGGCAACGGCATCGCCGGACCCACGAACTGTGCCGTATTGCGCGCGTGCGGAGCGGACCTCGTGGAGTTGTACACGACTCCGGACGGCACGTTCCCGCATCACCTCGCGGATCCGAGCAAACACGACACGCTGAAGGATCTACAGGAGGCCGTACGTTCGTCCCAGGCGCACATCGGCATCGCGTATGACGGAGACGGCGACCGCCTCGGTATCGTGGACGAGACCGGAACGATCCGCACGGCGGACGAAATTCTGCTGCTCCTCGCAAAGGACCATCTGACACGTCATCCTGGAGCCCCGATCATTTTCACGGTAAGCAACTCGGGGATTCTCGAGAGTGAAATCAAAAAGTGGGGAGGCAAACCGATCATGTGCAAAGTCGGACACTCTTTCGTGGAGCATGCGATGCACGAACATGCCTCGCTCCTCGGCGGCGAACAATCGGGTCACTTTTTCTGCGGAGAAAATTATTTCCCGTACGATGACGCGCTCGTCGCGGGACTGCACGTTCTTTCCATTCTCCAGTCATCGGGCAAACCGTTATCGCAGTTGTTCGCAGATTTCCCGAAGGTCTATCAAATGCCCGAACAACGCCCGCATTGTCCGGACGAGGAGAAAACACGCATCGTGATGCAAGCCACCGAGCACTTCGCGCAGCGTTATCCCGTAAACACCCTCGACGGTGCGCGCGTCGATTTCGGCGATGATGCGTGGGCAGGTATCCGACAGGCGAACACGAGCCCATGTTTGTCCCTGTGTATTGAGGCGCGAAGCCCAGAGAAATTGGCGGCCGTACAGAAGGAAGTTCTCGAGTATTTCCACACATTCCCGCAGATCACCTGGTAACCTCGCACTATGTTCCCCTTCAGCTTGTTCCGTCGGCGTGAGAAGAAGAAACCGCGCATTGTCCGACGCATCGTGGTGGGATTGATCATCGGCGGCGCCATCGGCTCCGTCGTCGGCAAATCCCTCATGGACAAGCACGAGAAGAAAGACGACGACAAGTGACGGTCACTCGTCCAATTCCCCGACGAGACTCTTTTCCATCAAGTCACGCAACCGCGTCGGGTTTTTCGTTTGCGCGATGGCCCACATGAATTTGGCGATGGCGCATTCGGTCGTCATGTTTTTGCCCGAGATCACCCCGAGGCGCTCGAGCGTGAGCTGCTTGCGGTAACGCTGCAGATCGACGGCCCCCCGCAGCAATTGGCTGACGATGAGCACCGGAATGTTGATTTCGTTGAGCTGGCGCAACCACGGGAACAACCGTTCGGGCAGCATGCCGAGACCGTACGCCCGGAGCACGATGCCGCTCGGATTGCAGCCGGTCATGCAGCGCAGGAAACGATCGTCCATTCCCGGATGCAGCGTGACGGACATGACGTTGCGATCGAATGTCGGACGGCACGACAGCGTCCGCTTGCGGCGCACGACGCGCCACGGATGCAGCCGCATCGCGGTGTTGAATTCCGCGAGCGGCGGGAACTTTGGACTGTCGAACGCCTGGATGATGCTCTGCTCGGCCTTCTCGGCACGGCATCCGCGCAGCACGCGGGGACCCAGCGCGATGCACACCTCGGCGATATCCATCTGCGCGGCGCGAATGGCGTACACCAGGTTGAGACGGCCGTCGCTTCCCATGTCGTTGATCGGAACGAGTGATCCCGTCATCACGACGGGCTTGCTCAAATTCTGCAGCGCGAAGCTGAGTGCCGAAGCCGTGTAACTCATCGTGTTCGTGCCGTGGATGACGACGAACCCTTCGTAGCGGTCGTAATGGTGCTCGATCGTCTGCGCGATTTCGATCCAATGGTCCGGCGTGATTTCCGATGATCCGACATTGGAGAGCGACAGCAAATCGAGCGACACTTCGCGCTGAACCTCGGGCAGGAAACGATGGATCTCGCCCAGGGATTCGATGGGATCGATGCGCCCTGTTTTCTTGTTGCTGACCATGCCGATGGAGCCTCCGACATACAGGATGGCGATCTTGGGACGCGGCATGGCCGGAGTATAGCACGGACAAAAAAACCGGGTACCGGCGCTTGGCCGGTACCCGGATTGGTGCCTCGACGATCTAACGTCGAGAGCGAGCAGCGGACCAATGCTGCAGAACTCCCTACCCTTCGGAGCGAGAGAGCGCACCGATGCTCTTTGTGTTTGTGTGGTATCCCGATGTCTCGGGAATCGGCCCTCTCTTTGCCCGGAGGTGGGCAGTGTGTGTTTGTATGCGACTCCCTCCAGAGGAGGGAACCTACAGGGTGCGGTGGTCTGGACCGCGGTGTAGGCAGGGAGGGGTGAGGGGTGACAGTTCGCGGAAAGCAAGCTCCAAATATGGAGTGTCCGCCGTCGCCCCTCGCCTCTCCCGCCTACGTTTCGGGGAGTTCTTTGTGAAAGAGCAAATCCCATCAGTATAGCAAAAAACTCGCTCCCGGGCAATGGTGTAACACGGAGAAAAAAGAGGGGGAACAGCCGTTTGGAAGCCATTGTTATGCCTTACCGCCGAAATCGAGGCCGAACTTGGCCATATTGGCCTGTTGAATAGCCAGAATGACGCGGTAGTAACTGCGGAAGAAGGCCTGATCGGGCATCGGAAAAAGCCCGTAATCGAAGAGCTTCAAATTGCCGGATTGCGTATCGCGCGCGACGTTGTCCAAGTACGGCTCGCCGCGCAGGGCGAATGCGAGGAGTTTGGTTGCGTTGAATCCCATCGCATCGAGCCACTTTCGCTGCTCCGCAATCATCTTGTGGTTGCCCTCTATGATTTCGCTCAATTGGTCGCGCACGGATGAAACATCGCGGAATACCTGCAATGTAACCTCGGTCATGGGCACCATGTCCTGCACGATGCAGAACTTGCCGTCGGCACCCCTGTGCACCTCGGTGGGGACCATATGCTTTGAGAAATACTCGTCGCATAAATCCAACTCACGCCGAGCGGTATCCGCCGTTTGACCGATCATGCGTCCAATCGTCATCGAATACAGGCCGTTGCGCACCTGCCACAACGGCGCTTTGATCACCTGCGGCTTATCCTCGTGCGGCGCACCGTAGGACCACACCATGCTCTGGGCACCCATGCCGATGACCCTGCCGATTTTCCCCGGATCAACCTGCGGAATGGCTTCGAAATGCCGCAATTGAAGAACATCCAACATAGGGGGAGCGACGATAGCGAGCTTTGGGGCGGGCGCAAGGATTATCGTGCAAAAAGGCTATCGACCCGCAGGGATTCATCCTGTAGGATGCGGCTCTCCGCATGGACGCCCGTCCATCCGCTTTCGGCAAACTCGTACTGCTCATCGGGCCGAGCGGGGTCGGAAAGAGCGTGATCATCAAACGGCTGCGCGTTTTGCATCCCGACTTGCACATCCCCCGCTCCGCCACCACGCGCGCCAGGCGCCCAGGCGAGGGGGACGAGATTTACCGTTTCGTCACCAACGAGGAGTTCGATCGACTCATCGCGGAGAACAAATTGATCGAATGGGCCAGCATCCACGGAGGCATCGCGCGTTCCGGGACGCCGGTCGACGAAATCCTGCCGGCGCTCGAAGCGGGGAAAACGGCCGTCCGCGAGGTGGACGTGCAAGGATTCGAGTTCTACCGGCATCACGAGATGTTCGCCGGAGAGCACGCAAAGTACACGCTGCAATCAATCTTCGTGCTGCCGGAGAGCATCGCGCAGCTGGTGGACCACATCAAAAAGCGCGCACCGATCACCGATGAAGAGCTGACGCAGCGCATCCACAGCATGGAAACCGAGTTCACGTACGCCGACCAGTGCGACGCCCGGGTCCTCAACAGGGAGGGCGAAATCGAGAATACGGTCAAGGAGGTGGAGAAACTCATTCTCTGACGCCGAAACGGCATTGTTTCCGCGCGGCGCCGATGCTACGGTGTGCCAGCCCTTTTGGCCGTGCGCCCGTAGTTCAGCCCGGATAGAACGCCAGATTGCGGATCTGGAAGTCGTAGGTTCAAATCCTGCCGGGCGCACCATTCTTTATTGGGGCTGTAGCTCAGCTGGCTAGAGCGCTTCCATGGCATGGAAGAGGTCAGGGGTTCGAATCCCCTCAGCTCCACCAACACCCCTGCCCGGTATATTGACAGATAAATCGAACTATTTAGCATTCGTTCAATGGGTGTCGACACGTCCGCCACCGACGAGTTATTGAGCCAGCCCGTATCGCTTGCCGAATTACGAGACGCATTGAAGGAGGGGGATGTGATCGGAGGAATGTCGGCGGTCGCCCGCGGCAACGTGGAACGTTTTCTCCACGTGACTCTCCTAGAAGTCGTATGGTCACGCGTCGCGCCAGCGATCGGCATGATCCACGACGAGGTGCAAGGACACCTGCGATTGGCGGATGCCGCACTGGTCATCACGGAAGTGTTCCGCCACACCGACGAGCGGATGCAGCGATGGCTGAGGGCGGCAGCCCCCGAAGTGATCAGCAACCTCTGTACGCAAGCGGTGGAGGCGTTGGTGCGCAATCATCGAGACAGGGCTCTAGCCATCGCGCTGCGCTACGACCCGGACATCAACGCAGAAGATGCGCACCTGCGCTGCGCCGTCGCGGAGCACACCGCGGGAGACCTGTACGAACGCGTGAGCACGATGATGGGATACTCGCTGGAGAAATTGGCCGAGTGACGCGGGACGAGAGCTCGCGTAGGATGACGCCGATGGCCCTGACGCTCGATGAACTGCGGCAGAAACTCCGAACCTGGGAAGGCCGCCCGCAAGGCTTGAGCCCCAATCCGGTCTTGGGCGAAGGTAATCCGAAAGCCGAAATCATGTTCGTGGGCGAAGCGCCCGGCCAGCGGGAGGACGAACAAGGACGCCCCTTCGTCGGACCAGCAGGAAAATTCCTCGATGAACTCCTGCAGTCGATCGGGCTGCGCCGCGAAGACGTGTACATCAGCAACGTCGTCAAGTTCCGGCCGCCTGAAAACCGCGACCCCACGCCCGAGGAGAAAGAGGCTTGTCTCCCGTGGCTCCAGCTGGAGATCGCGATCATCAAGCCCAAGGTGATCGTGCCGTTGGGCCGCCATGCTCTGGGCACGTTTTTCACCGATCTCAATATCACCGCCGCGCACGGTAAACCGCAGGTCTTGAATGCAACCACTGCGGTTTTCCCCATCTATCACCCGGCAGCGGCGCTGCACAACGGCGGATTGCGTCAATCGCTCTTCGACGATTTCGCGGCGCTGCGAGCGTTCCTCGATCAACGCGAAGCGGCCGCGGCACGGGCGGCAGCGAAGCCCAAACCGAAGGCGCCGGCGAAGCGCCGCATCATTGATGACGACTGACGCATGACGACCCTTCTGTTCGGCATCATCATCTCGGCCCTTCTCTCCGTGACATCACTGCTCACGGTCTTCTTCCGGGTCAGCCCCTTGAGCGCGCCAAGCCAGGCGTTGCCGGCGTTCTTCCTCAGTCTCTTCCTCACGCTCGCAAGCCTGGGCGCACTGGCCTTCGCGGGGCTCTGGCGGATGGTGACGTGGCATACGTGGGACGCGGGAAAGGTGCTCTCCGTTTCACTGCGCGAAGGTATTTTCTTCGCCCTGGCGACCACCATCCTGTTAACGTTCCATCTCATCGGCCTGCTGAACTGGTGGATCGGCATCCTCATCTACGTCGTCTTCATCCTCATCGAGCTCGCCCTTCAATCGTGATGGCGCCCGGCGTGCGACCCGACGGCGTCAACGTGCTGCTCCGCGACCGCCAGAACAGGTTGCTGCTGCAATTCCGGGACGGCGCGGCTCCCGCACATCCGCTCCAGTGGGATTTCTTCGGCGGATCGATGGAAAAGAACGAATCACCGGAACACTGCGCGCGGCGCGAACTCGCAGAGGAACTCGGCATCCCCGCTGCAGCGGGAGAGTTGCAGGAAATTCTCGCCCTGCGGATAGAGGGAGGCATGCAGTACTATTTCGTGTATCTTCCCGCGATCGGTTGGGGCGATTTCCGCGTACTAGAAGGGGCGGGATGCGCATTCTTCTGGCCGGCGGATTTGCCGCAGCTGGCCCGATTGGAAAATGTGAAAGCCCTGGCCGAGCGCATGGCGGCGGGCACAGTGGGATTTCCGCCCCAACTGGAGTAATCTATGCCCATGTCTCCGGACACGACACCGTGGGCAGGTTATGACGACAAAATCCGCGCAGCGGCCAGCTTGGCCGATGTCGACGCGTTGGAAATGGAGCTCTTCTCCCGCAAGCACGGCGTGATGACGCTCGCCCTGAAGGAACTGGGTGCTCTGTCGCCGGACGAGCGGCGTGCCAAGGGGCAGGAAATGAACGTGGCGAAGCAAGCGCTCGCCGGACTGATTGACGAGAAGCGGGCGGAATTGAAGGGAGGCGCACTGAGCAAGTTGAGCAGCGAGGATCCGCTGGACGTGACCCTTTCCGTGCCGGGGCACGAGTACGGCCACCTGCATCCCATCACGCAGTTCATCGAGAAGATCGGCGAGGTGTTCGGACGCATGGGCTTCGACGTCGCGGTGGGCCCGGAGGTGGAGAGCGACGAGTACAACTTTGATTTCCTCAATTTCCATCCGGACCATCCGGCGCGCGATGCGCACGATACGTTCTGGATCGAAGGACAAGACAAGACGCTGTTGCGCACGCACACCTCGCCCGTGCAGGTGCGCTACATGAAGAGCCACAAACCGCCGTTCAGAATGATCTGCCCCGGCAAGACGTACCGCAAAGACGCGGATGCGACGCACTCGCCGATGTTCCACCAGTGCGAGGGCTTGATGATCGGCGCGGACATTTCGCTCGCCCACATGAAGGGCGTCATGACGGCCGCCATCCGCGAGCTGATTTCCGACGACCTCATCTTCCGCTTCCGCACGAGCTACTTCCCCTTCGTCGAACCGGGATTGGAAGTGGACATGAAATGGCGCGGGGCCGGAGAAAGTCGCGAGGGAAAATGGATGGAAGTCGCCGGCTGCGGCATGGTGCATGCCAACGTGTTGAAGAACTGCGGGATCGATCCACAGAAATGGCAGGGATTCGCCTTCGGCTTCGGCGTCGAACGCCTGCTTATGATCAAGCACGGCATTCCCGACCTGCGGTCGTTCTACGAAGGAGACCTGCGCTTCCTCCGCCAGTTCTGATGAAAATCGCCGTCTACGGTTCAGCCACCGGCACGATGCTGGAGCATGCATTGGACGTCGCACGGAAGACGGGCGAATTGATCGCGGTGCGCGGTCACACGCTTATTACGGGTGCGTGCAAAGGCGTGCCGCAAGCGGCGGTGGAAGGCGCTGCCGGAAAGGGCGGGCACGTCATCGGCTACCCGAGCTACTACGATCTCAATGCGCAAACCGCCGCGGGGAATCCCACGCAGGGGTTCACGGAGTTCGTCTTCATCCCGCCGGTGTTCGCCGCCGCGAGCGACGTGCGCGTCGCCCATAAGTACCGCAATCTCTGTTCCGTCGCAGCATGCGACGCATGCATCATCATCTCGGGCCAGTACGGCACGCTCAACGAGTTCACGATTGCGTACGATTTATGCAAACCGATCGGCGTCGTCACGGGCACGGGCGGTTTCGCGGACTTACTGAAAGACATGACCGCGAAGGTGGTGAAAGACCCGCACCCCTTCATGACGTTCAACGACGATCCCGAAGTCGTGCTCAACGACCTTGAGCGGCACCTGAGCGCGCAGGCCTGAACTCAGCGGACCCGCGGTTTCCAGCGTTCCGGGTCGCGCGCGAATTCGAGAATCGACGCCCGGTCCTCGTCTTCGATATGACCGTGCTCCGTCGCGACCTCGAGCAACACGTCGAACGTCGTGAGCGGATGCAAATGCACGGATGCGGACTGCGCACGTTCCATGGCGGATTCAAATCCGTAGCTGAAGATCGAGACGATATCCGTCACAACGGCTTTCCCCTCTTCCCTCAGCGTCTCGACGCTGCCGACCGAGCTCGTCGCGGTAGAAATGAGATCTTCCAGCAGAACCACGTGCTGTTCGGGCTTGAGGTCGCCTTCGATCAGCTTTTTGGTGCCATGCTCCTTCGCCTTGCCGCGCACGTACACGAACGGCAACTGCAAACGGTCGGCAACCAATGCGGCCCATCCGATGGCGGCAGTCGCGGTGCCGGCGACGACGTCGGCGGGAATGTGCAGATTGCGGACGCGATCGGCAAGCGATTGCACCACGAACGTACGAGCCTCCGGATGGCTGTAGAGCATCCGGTTGTCGCAGTAGATGGGAGACTGGATGCCCGACGTCCAGGTGAACGGGGGCTGCACCGACAGCTTCACCGCTCCGATGTCGAGGAGGAATTCGGCAATTCGTCGTCCGCTTTGCATGCCTGCAGGCTATCATGTGCACACCACACGCTCAACGCATGACGATCGATCCCGCCCTCGAAACCACGCTCCGCGCGCTAACGGCGCGCTTCCTGGAGGAAAACGCGAAGCTCAACTTGTCCGCCCTGCGGACGGAGGATGCCTGTTGGACGGGCAATATTTTGGATTCCCTGGCGCTGCTCGAGATCCTTCCGCAAGTGGACAAGCACGCGAGCGTGCTGGATGTCGGTACCGGAGGAGGCTTCCCGCTTCTCCCCTTGGCGCTCGCCCTGCCGCAAACGCGCTTCACGGGAATGGACGCGGTGCAGAAGAAAGTCGCCGCGGTCCAACGCATTGCCTCGGATCTAGGCATCTCCAACGTCACGCTTGTCGCCGGACGCACGGAAGAGTTGGGCCAATCGCCGGAGCATCGAGAGCGCTACGACCTGGTACTCGCACGCGCCGTCGCCCCGCTCGCGACGCTGCTGGAATACGTGAGCCCTTTCTGCGCCGTCGGAGGATCGATGGTGTTATGGAAAAGTCTGCACATCGATGAAGAAATGCAGGCGAGCCTGTCGGCGCGCACGACATTGAGCGCCCACCTCGTTCTCACGCACCGATACGTCCTGCCGGGAGATTGGGGCGAACGTCAGCTGCTCGTATTCCGCAAAGCCGCAGCCCTCAGTGGGGACTATCCCCGCCCCGTCGGGACGGCAAAGAAGAATCCGCTCTAAGCATCACTCGGAATCGCCGCAGGTCTGCAGACAGCTGTTGTATGCCTGCTCGCGGAGTTCGGTGCTGCTGTTCGGGAACGAGTACAGGAACTTGGCGTATCCCGGGTGATCGCACGGATTGACGTTCTCCGGCACGCCGAACGGACCGTCGCAGCTGTGATTCTCCACCTGGCAGCAGTACGTCTGGGTGCACATGCCGCAATCCTGCATGCAGCTGCTGCAGCTCTCGGTTCCGTTGCAGACGCGATCTCCGCACGTCTCCCCTGCCGCGAACTGCGCCGGGTCTTCCGCCGGCTGCTCATCCACCTGCTGTTCTTCCGCGGGTGGAGTGACATCGGCAGAAACATCCTTATTGGACGTCACCTGCAGGATGACCACGCCGACCACGAGGGCGAGGAACACGCCGATGACCAGACGATTGAGGAGCGTACGCATGGGCATAAACGAGGGAGAAGACGCGATGATGCTAGCACATCCACGGGCTTTGGCGATGCCATTTCGCCCTGGCCCGGCCAACCGTACGGCTCCTGTGCTATTCTGCCGCCATGATCGTGCTGCGCAGCGTAGCCAAAAATTACCGTTCAGTTCCCGCTCTCACGGACGTCTCCGCGCACATCGGCCCCGGGGAGTGCGTCTGCATCGTCGGCGCTAGCGGGTCGGGCAAGAGCACGCTGCTCCACCTGTTGCTCCGCGCAACGGACGTGACGCACGGCAGCATCGAGGTGGACGGGGTGGACCTGCGCACGTTGCCTCTTCCGATCTTGCAGCTGTACCGACAGCGCCTCGGAGTGGCCTTCCAGGACGACCGCCTCCTCGATCAATTGTCAGTCGTGGAGAACATCGCGTTGCCATTGGAATTAAAAGGATGGCCGGACGATGCCATCCAGCAACAAATCGGCGACATCCTCTCCAAGACCGAATTGCTCTCCATCGCACGATCGCAGCCGTCCACGCTCTCGGTGGGACAGCGCCGTCTCGTCTCCATCGCCCGGGCATGCGCCGGCCTGCCCGTTATTTTGTTGCTCGACGAACCGTTTTCATCGCTTGATGAGCACGAGATGCACAGCGCGATGGCCTTGATCCGGGAAGCGCAAGGGCGCGGCGCGACGGTGATCGTCTTCACTCAGGAGAAGGAATGGGCCGCCGAACTCAATGCGCGGGTTTTGACCCTGGCCAACGGCACAATGACGATCGGCACCGCTGACCGCATTCCCGACCGGCTCACCAGCGCGGAAGAGCACCGCATCCTGCAGGACGAGCCGCATCCCGCGGAACAGCGACCGATGCCCGTCGCACAAACCACAGAAGTGCAGGAAGAAGCTGTGCCCGAGATGCCCAAAAAGGCCGCCAAGCCGCTGCCCGCCGGCCACAGGAAGATCCGCATCACCGCCATCAATTCGGATCTGGACCAGCAGTAAGCGTTTGCCCCGGCCGCGGAGGGGCATATAGTCGCCGGGATGGAGCGGGATCCGCTTCCGGAATCCGGCGTTCAACCGTCGTCGAGCCCACTCGTTCGCGGGTTGCGGGCCGGCGCTTTTTCGGCGATGGCCTTGGTGTTTTTAGCACAACAAGATCACGGGCCATCGGCGCCCCCACAGATCGGGCATCTGGAGGAAACGCGTCACGCGCCGGCTCTCGCCAACCTCAAAGGCCCGATTTCACTCATCAACGGCACGGTGACGGTGGAGATCGAGGTAGGTGGGAGAATGACATCGGTCCCTGTCACGTTCCGCGGGCAGCGTGGACATCACCTGACGGAGCTCCAGGTCGCTTCACGGCGTTTCGTCGTCCATGATCGGCTCGCACCGGGAGATGCCAAGACGGCCGTTGAGCACATTCGCGACGTCTTGTGGAACGGGCGCGTGGAACTCACGTCGGACATGGGGTCCGTGACGGTGACGATGCAGGAACTGCAACGCATCATCCGTTCGCTGCATCAAAATCCAAGCGGCAACTGCGTGGAATCGGTGGAGTTCTCCTTCACCGGACTCGCGTCGGTGTACGGCGGGGGCACGGTGAGCATCACCTTCGTCGAAGTACAACCGTCCGAGCGCTTCGCCGAATCGGTAGCACGCAATCAATAAAGGGTGAGGCACGGCAAAATGCTCGGCAGCACACGCGCATTCCAGTACCCTGCGACACGATGCATCGCGTGCGTTTCGCCATCGTCGCTTTCTCTCTCGCGCTCCCGTGGGTCGCGACGGCGGCACCAACTTCGCCGGTCAGGCCGAAACCTCCCGCCGCTGCCGTCTCGAGTCCGAAGCCCATGGAGGCACCGGCTGCCGCTGCCGAGCAGGTGACGTTAAACGCCATCCTCACGGTGAACGACAACAAAGTCGAAAGCGCGCAGTCGATCGACACGGCGATCCCCATCCACGATCTGGCAGTCGAGTTCAAGTGGCTCATCAACAACAAGTCCGCCAAACCCATTCACATCGACGAGGCGCGCGTGACGTATTCGCCCTTCCTTCCGCCATTGAAGATCGATGTGAATGCGACCGTCCCGAAAGGCATTCCCATCCGCCAGACGATGAGCCTCGGCATTCCCGAATGGGCATTGAGCTTGAACATGCCGTCGCAGATCACGATCCAGCTCTATTCGCTGCAGAACGGCGTGGTGTTCAGCAAATCCTTCTGGGTCTTTGTCGGCCTCGGATCGCCCCTGACGGGATTGGTCGGCGGCGGCGCGATCGGGCTGACGGTATTCGCACTCGCCTTCGCCTTCGGCGCCCTCGCGCGCGCAGCCAATGCGCGCAACGAACTCGGCATGCTTATCACTACGCAACCGGGCGGAGAATCCCTGCGCTATCTGGCGGGAGGGTGCGCCGGCATCGCAACACTCTTCTGGATCGTGTATTCAGGGGTGGCCCTGCCCGGAGAACCGTACGTCAGCCCGCTGTACGTGCTGCTGCTCTCCGGTTCGATCATGGCTGCCCTCGTGAAAGTCACCCTCACGGCAGGAGGAAGAGCAATCGTGAAGTACAACCTCTAAAAATGGTGCGCCCGGCAGGAGTTGAACCCACGACCTCCTGGTTCGAAGCCAGGCGCTCTATCCAGCTGAGCTACGGGCGCAGCGCTATGTCATCAATTTTACAGGAACCGCCGCGCAGGCGCTTCTTTTTATTTATGCTCTCGGCAAGCCTCGCGCAGTCCAGCTGAGCTCTGTGCGCATCAGTGGTAGTATAGAGCAGTATGACATTCGGCGAAGACGACGACGATCCCAGTATCACCGAGCGGCTCCAGCGCGCGGACGCAAAACAGGAGAAACTCGACCGTAAAGCCAAAGCGAAGGGGAAATTGATCAGCCAGATCCAGCTGACGTCGCTCAAGCAGCAAATGGGCCAAGAGGACCAGAGCCAGGCGAAACAGGCCAAAGACGTGCGGAAAAATGATGTCCAAAAGCCAGGAATCGGCGACTTCGGTCAGAAATCGCTCGAGCAAAAGCAGGAAGAAGAAACGCAAACCGCGCAGGATCAGGCCAATAACGACAAAATGATCGCCCAGGCCCAACGCCAGGACGAAATCGAACAGCAGGCAGAACAGGAATATCAGCAGGACATGGGGTGAACGGCCAGAATGCCTGGAAATCCCGCCGGACGTTCTTTACGATGGCCGCACTCGTTGGGGAGTCGCCAAGTGGTAAGGCAACCGCCTCTGGAGCGGTCATACGGGGGTTCGAATCCCTCCTCCCCAGCCACACAAACAACTGTGCAAATGTTGACTTAATTTGTAATTAATGTTATTAAATATTTGTTCTTTCGGAACATCGTTTGGATGTGAGATAAGCGCCTTGTGCATCCTGTGCCTAAAGCGCTTGTCTCATCACAAGTCCGGCCGCCCCCTCGGAGTGGGGGCAACAGAAAGGTAGAAAGGACAGTGCGAAGAACATTTAGTGGCAAAGAGATCACGCTTGAATTCGCGTACAAGTGGGTACGCGCATTCGCCCAGCAGGGGGGCAGCGATGCCCTGCTCATCAAAACTCTTGAAGATCCGCAGCTCATGCAGATCCTCGTGAATACCATGAAGTGTCCGACATTAAGTACGGAGACTCAGGCATTCATCGCCGCAACCGAGAAAGGCATAGTGACTGAGAAAGAAGATACCTACATTTTTGAGGACCCCGGGCTCAGCCTAAACGAACTTTTGGCTTTGCCTATTCTCCAGAACTATCCATTTATCATCCCGACAAACAGGTGGTTCGCAGAGTACTTGTGGGCTGATACCAAGCGTCCACCGCAGTTTCGACGCATCCGTATCCCGATTCCTGATTCCTTTGGGAAGCAGCGGTATAATTGGCCTGCATTAATCGAAGCTGGGGAAGAAATCTGTAGTGCACGGGAGATTGTGAGCTTCCTAGCAATCTATGCGGTAGTAAACAAAAGCCCGCTATTCCGGAATCCCTTCAGTATGGTGTATTGCTCGGATAAAGATTCCGAGGGTCACCTGGTGTACATCGGCGCACAAAGAGCTAAGAACATGTACATCAGCCATCATGCCGCAACACCAGGCCACTCGGACCACGGACTTGCAGCATCCAAACCGGCGTGAACGCCGCGTTTTCTGGTCGTTCACCAAACATACCCCAGCGACGGTCGTCGCTGGGTGTTTTCCTGTTGTGGAGCTTAAGAGAGATACTGAAGGAGTACACTGTGCGCATGCACCGCATCATCGCCTTCGTGCTGGCGGAAGGGCCGATCGAGCACGGCCGCCGCGAAGAAGCCGCCGTTCCTCCTCAGAGCGGCCCGTCGTACGTGCCCACGCTCATCCCGCGACAGATCGTTCTCGACCAATCCGGTGAGATCACACTGAAGGCGTACCACCCCAACGTGCTGATGGCGGAAGTGACGCGCGAAGTGGTCGATGCGTTTTCGGACGAAGCATACGCGTTGCGCGAACGGCTGATCGACGACTGCCGGCGGCTCCTGCTCCAACGCGGGGCATCGCTGGCCATCAGCGAGGAATACGCCATCGCCGTCGTGGACGGATACGACGGAGGCGGGGAACAGTTCCTTTCGCATGACAAGGCGATCGTCCGTTTCCTCAAGTCCGAACCCCTGGCGCTGCATCAGAAAGAGATCGCACATTCGCTCGCCAACCAGATCACCTACGGGGAAAACGACCTTCTGGTGGTCGATTGGGACGGGGCATTCGTCTTCCAGCAGAACGGGAAGGTCGGCGGAGTCGTTGATCTTTTGCAGCTCGCAAACCTCCATCTGCTGCAGTACCGCATGATCGACGCGGACCTGGACAAGCGTTTGCAGCACATCGATACCCTCATCCGCACCAAAGCCGTGTCGCACGTCGTCTTCTGGAACCGCGAGTTGTCGCACGCGTACAAGGAAGTGATCAGCATGCAGGCCACATCGGTGATCGAATTCGATTCCATCATCCGGGAGATCAAGCTGATCGGCGATTGGTACGCGGCGCGCGTGTACGAAATCGCCGCGCGCAAGTTCCGCCTCGAAGGCTGGCGCGATTCCATCAAAACGAAGCTCTCGACGCTCGAAAACGCCTACGACATCATTTCGCAGAACTTCCGCATTTCGAAGGAGAATTTCTTCGAATTGATGCTGCAGATCGGATGGCTCGTGCTCATCTTGCTGGAACTCTACGACATCATGCACGGGTGATTACTCGCCCTGAACAGCGCGAAAAACCGCGGTCTCGTGCGCGCCGACCGTTTCGGACAACACCTGTTCCTCGCCTTGCGCGACGAACGCGCGTTCGGTCACGCCGCCGTGCAGGTCGTCCCTCTGCAGCACGTACGATTTGCCCGGCTTGAGCGAGCGCACGGTCACCCAGAGCGTGACGGCATCCGCCGTCTCCTTCGCCACTTCCGTCGTCACCGACGCCCGCTGGCCGGAATCGTCGAAGCCCGTGATCGCGAAGCCGAAGTATTTCTTTTCGGGTGAAAGAAGTGAGTATCCCCTGTTCTGCGAGAGGAGCTGCCCGTAGGAAACGACCGTCTGCCGGTCTTCGATGTTCGTGTTCATGACAAGACCCTTCTCGCTGTACCCCACCGCAAGGACGAGATGGTCGACGTTCCACTTGGGATGCTCCGCCGGGAGAATCTTCGTGCCGAGCAATACCGGATGGCCATGCGCGATCTGATCGCGGATCCAGGCGATGAAGCGATTCCCTTCTTCGATGCGGTCGTCGCTCTTCTGGGACGGCCACTGTTCGAAGCGCAGGCCGACCGCCTTCATGGCGCGACCGACATCTTCGACCCACAGATCGGGGGATTTTGGCTCCCCCGCAGCATTGATCGCGGCTTGTGGCAGGTACGCTCCATAGTACAGCGCCGCCATTTGGATACTGGATTCCCCGCACCATCCTTCTTGTGGCGCTTCGGGCGCCCATTGCCTGTCGGGAATGGGCAGTGACACTTTTCCTTCCGGCCACTGGCGCACGGCCGTCGGGCCGGGCGACGGCTGCGCGACACACGCCGAAGCGATCATGCAGAACATCACGGTGGCGAGAAACGTCCGGCGAGGCATGAAAACGATTCTACAGCATCCTCGAAAAGAGGCCGCTTGCGCGGCCCCTCCTCTCCTACGGATGATATTACTGCGCGTTGGCGCTGGTGTTGGTGTTGCCTTGCTTGAACCACGGACCGTGGCCGCCCATCGGGGGCTCGGGGAGCGTGATGCCCTTCTCCTCCGCGATGTCGCGGATCGTCTTGCCGCTGTCGAGGGCTGCCTTGAGCTCATCGGCCGTCATGCCGAGCTTCTCGGCGATCTTCTCCGGAGAGGGACGACCGTGGTGACCGCCCGGACCGAAGCCCGGACCGCCCATAGGCATTGCATCTTTCAGTGCGGGATTGGCTTCGATGGCGCTCTTCATCGACTCACGCTCTGCTTCGAAGGCGGCACGTACGGCCTCCTGTCTCTGGCTTTCGTCGGTGATCTTTGCGGCTGCGGAGAGCGCGTCGGCGTGGGCCTGCTTGGCGGTCTTCAGGATCGCCGCGAACTCGTCGAGATGATCGAGGAAGGCCTTCTCATGATCGGCCATCTGCTGCACTTGCTCCTGGGTGAGCGGCGTGCGGTCGTGGTCGAACGGCATGTCTGCGGGGGCGGAAACGGAGCTGCTGGGCGTGGCCGTGGCCGCGTTCGTAATCTGTGCGACGACCGGGAAGCCGATCGCCAGGGCGGACATGCCCGAGACGGCTCCGACGGTGAACTTGTTCAGTTTCATATGAGTAAGGGGTAAGGGATAAAGGGGATAAAAGTGGACGGTAGTGGTTAACCGCCGCCCACCCTACGCGGGGGAGGTTAAGGCATGATTAATGGGTTTTAAGAAACCATTAACGCTGAGATTGATCCTGCGATTGTCACCACAAAAATGGCCCGACTCCTTGAGAGAGTCGGGCCGAGATACTCGTCGCGCCGGCAGGTCAGGCCTTCGGAACGAGAGGGATTTCGAGGACGGCGATGCCCTTTTCGCCATTGAGATACCGTGTGCCAAGCTCACGGACAGTTTCGAGCCACGTCACCCCGTCCGTCGTCTGGAACTGGGGCAGGATCGTGTCGTCCTCCATGAGCTGCTTGAGGTGACCGGCCTCAATCATGATCACCCGCGGGTAGTCGTGGCAGGCCAGCTTGTCGGCGTCCGGCCGAGCAAGACCGACCACGAACTTGCAGAACTTATACGACTTGGTGCCGTGCTCCTCCGCGCCGTCGAAATAACAGTCGATGCGACGGCTTTGCAGGATGTACGGCGATGCGTGCGCCGCCAAGATCTCCACCATGTGGGCGGACTGGTGTTCGTTCTGCGGGATGATGATATTGGGCGACGGCTCGTCGTTCCATTCGACGATCAGCTCGAAGAGCGTCTCGCCGAACAGCGTCGTGAGGAAGCCGCCCAGATAGTCCGACTGCATCTTGCCGTCGAACACACCGAAGATCACCACGCCCGTGTTCTCGAACAGCTTGCGCTTGATCATGTGCGCCTGTTCCCGATGCAGACGATACAGCCTGCTGATGAGCGGCACGATGACGACCGTCATCAGGATAGACACCACCGGAGCAAGCAACTGTTCATAGCGCAGGAATTCGTCCATTGTTCCCTCCTGAACCGAAAGGCTCCTTCTGGATTCGCGCGCACCATGCGCACGGCTCCAGAGAAGATTCGTTTCTGCCTGTGGACTGAATGAGCAACTGCTGATGCAATTGCAGACTCAGCCTGTCACCAGACCTATGAGTGGCCTAGAACACCATTGTGTGGTGATCGCCACCACAAAAAAGGCCTAGCCCGCCAAACCTCCGAACAAGACCCCGACTCCGTACGCGATCGCGGCCGTCACGAACCCCACGCCGATCACTTCCAGCGGCCCGCGGATCAAGCGCTCGCGCGTGACGTAGCTGCGCAGTGCGCCAAGGATGGCCAGCGCGCAGAACGTCGACGAAGCCGCGAGCGTGAAACTCTGTCCGAACACCGGAATGAGATACGGCATCAAGGGGACGGACCCGAGCACAACGAACGCGCAGAACGTGGCGATTGCATGGCCGAAAGGGCGTTCCGCCGCGGATGGCGTCATGCCGTGCTCTTCGGCCATCATCGTATCGACCCAGACTTCGGTCCGCGCAGTGAGGACCGCGAGGGCGCGCTCCAAATCCTCGCCCGTGAATCCCTTCGCTTCCAACGCCTCGCGCACTTCCTCGCGTTCCAGTTCCGGATGGGATGCAATTTCGGCGAGCTCTTCTTTTCTCAGGCGTTCGTACTGATCGCGCTCGGATTTGATCGACAAATACGCGCCGGTGGCCATGGATACGCCGTCGGCGAAAAGGTTTGCGAGACCGAGAATGACGACGATGTAGCCCGGAAGGTGGGCGCCGGCCGTTCCTGCCACGACCGCAAAGGTCGTGACGATGCCGTCGTTGCCGCCGTAGACGATGTCGTGGATGTACGGACCGAGGCGGTTGCCGTGATACTCGGTCGCACGGTGGTGCGCCAGCGCGGCGCGGATCTCGTCTCTTTTGGATGCATCATTCATGCCGGCACAGTAGCAGATGCTTTTGCGGAAGCCATGCTTCGATCACCAAAGAATCCTGACAGAATGATCGCACTCGTACGTCTCATTCGCTAGAGTGCCCGCCAGCAATGTCCGACTCCCCCATCATCACCGTCCGCAACCTCACGAAGCGCTTCGGCGAATTCACCGCTGTAAACGGTGTGACATTTGACGTGCAGCGCGGCGAAATCTTCGCTTTCCTCGGGCCCAACGGTGCCGGGAAGACGACGACGATCAAGATGCTGACAACCCTCCTGCATCCCACGGGCGGATCGATCGTCCTCAACGGACACGATCCCGTCCGCGACCAAGCTGCCGCGCGTTCGTCGTTCGGCATCGTGTTCCAGGACCCGAGCCTCGATGACGAGCTGACTGCCTGGGAGAACCTTGAACTGCACGGCGTGTTATACGGCGTGCCGACGGAACTGCGACGGAAGCGCATGGGCGAACTGATCGAGGTCGTCGGCCTGTCCGACCGCACAAACGACCAAGTGAAGCACTTTTCGGGCGGAATGAAGCGTCGTCTCGAGATCGCCCGCGGACTGCTGCACCACCCGCACATCCTTTTCCTCGACGAGCCAACGATCGGCCTGGACCCGCAGACGCGCAATCATCTGTGGAGCTACGTGACGACGCTCAACGCGCAGGAAGGCATCACCGTCTTCCTCACCACGCACTACATGGAAGAGGCGCAGAAAGTCGCGCGCCGCATCGCCATCATCGATCACGGAACCATCGTGGCCCAGGGCAGCGCGGCAGAGCTGCAGCAACAGACGAACACGGAAAATCTTGAGGCGGCTTTCCTCGCCCTGACGGGCAACGCCATCCGCGAAGAGGAGGCGAGCAGTCTCGACCAGATGCGAAGCCACGCGCGCATGATGCGTCCCAAACGCTGATTTCTCTATGAGCACCATCTATATCCTCTGGCTCCGGCAATTGAAGCGCTACGTGCGCAGCCGCGCGCGCATCGTCGGCTCCCTCGGACAGCCGCTCTTGTTCCTCGTTGCGCTCGGATTCGGCTTCGGCCCCATCTACGAAAAAGCCAACGGCGGCAACTACATCCAGTTCCTTGCGCCGGGAATCATCTCGATGAGCATCCTCTTCACGTCCATCTTCTCGGGCATCGAGATCATCTGGGACCGCCAATTTGGCTTCCTCAAGGAGACGCTCGTCGCGCCGGTGCCGCGCCTCCACATCATGATCGGCCGCACGGCGGGCGGAGCTACTGTTGCCACGGTGCAGGGGCTCATCGTCCTGATCATCTGCCTACTCGTTGGATTCCGTCCGGCATCGTGGGCGATGCTGCCGGTGGCGATTGTTCTGATGTTTGTCATCGCGCTGCTTTTCACGGCGCTGGGCACCGCCATCGCCTCGGTCCTCGAAGACATGCAAGGCTTCCAACTCATCATGAACTTCCTCGTGATGCCGCTGTTCTTCCTCTCCGGCGCGCTGTTTCCGCTGGATAACCTGCCCGCTGGATTGGTGGTGGCAACGCGCATCGATCCCCTGTCGTACGGCATCGACGCCTTGCGCGGGGTAATGCTCGGCGCTTCGCATTTCGGACTCTGGCTCGACGTCGGCGTGCTGGCAGTGATGACGGCCCTCTGCCTGGTGGCGGGCAGCTGGCTGTTCTCGCGCATCCAAGCGTAACTCTCAGTCGACGTTTTCGGTCAGCGGCTGCACCATCGGCAACGACAAAATGTGCCGGAGACGATTTTGCACATGCTCGGTTTGCCCCGCCATGCACTCCAAATGCTCGAACGTGGGATAGCGCACGATCTGCCGGCCAGGGCATTGCTGGCAGACAGCCTCCCATTCGACGTAGTTGGGGCAACCGTCGTGATTCGCCATACAGACGCACTGATGATACCACCCGCCTTCGGCCAAACAAGAAACGGCGTCAAACGTGGCACGACCCCATCCCCCGCTTGAAGAGGTACTTCTGATGGTAATCCTCGGCCTCGTAAAACGGTACCGCTGGGACGATCTGCGTCACGATGGGTCGTGGGAACCGGTGCGATTTCTCCAGTTCGTCCTTGTACTTCTCCGCTTCTTTCCGCTGCGCTTCATCGTGGAAGAAGATGGCGGAACGGTACTGACTCCCGATGTCGGGCCCCTGCTGGTTCACCGTGCACGGGTTGTGATTGTCGAAAAATACCTGGAGCAACGCGCGATAGTCGGTGACCGCCGGGTCATAGACGATCTCCACCGCTTCGGCGTGTCCCGTGGCGTCGGTGCACACCATCTCGTAACTGGGTTCGGGCACGCTTCCTCCGGTGTAGCCAACGCGGGTGGATTCAACCCCCGGTAAGGTCCGGAAGGTTTCCTCCACTCCCCAGAAGCATCCTGCGGCAAACGTCGCGACTGCTGTTTTGCTCATAGGACACCATTATAACACCGTATTGGCCGCTTGTACTTGACCGGCAAAATTTAGCACTCTAAACTACTGAGTGCTAATTCTATGGATCTCCAACGACTCACCACAAAATCGGCAGAAGCGGTGGAGCACGCCGTGCGCATTGCGGAGACCGGCGGCCAACAGGCAATCGTTCCGCTGCATCTGCTCTCCGCCTTGCTGCAGCAATCGGACGGGATCGTCCCGACACTGCTGCGCAAATTGAGCATCGATCCATCGGTGACGCTCGATGAAACGACGCGGGCAATCCGCGCCCTTCCGACCGTCAGCGGCGGATCGCCCTACCTGTCGCCCGAAATGAAAGGCGTGCTTGATCGGGCCGAGACGGAAGCGGGCAAACTGCGGGACGAATTCGTTTCGACGGAGCATCTCCTGCTGGCACTGCTGGGCGAGAAGGACGTCGCTGCCATTCTTCCGGTCAAATCCGGGGATGTTCATGCACAGCTCGCCGCCGTGCGCGGATCGCAGAAAGTGACGGACCGCGATCCCGAAGGGAAATATCAGGCACTGGAGAAATACACGCAGGATTTCACGCGTCTCGCCCGCGACGGCAAGCTCGATCCCGTCATCGGCCGCGACGAAGAGATCCGGCGGGTGATGCAAATCCTTTCGCGCAGGACGAAGAACAATCCCGTCCTCGTCGGCGAACCCGGTACGGGCAAAACCGCCATCGTCGAAGGTCTCGCGCGCAAAATCGTGGAAGGAGATGTTCCGGAGGGACTGAAGGGCAAGCGCGTGCTCGCGCTCGATCTCGGCGCGCTCATCGCCGGCACAAAGTACCGCGGAGAATTCGAAGACCGCCTGAAAGCGATCATCAAGGAAGTGGAATCGAGCGACGGCTCCATCATTCTTTTCATCGACGAACTGCACACCATCGTCGGAGCGGGGGGTGCCGACGGCGCGATGGATGCGGGCAACCTCCTCAAGCCCGCTCTCGCCCGAGGTTTGCTGCGCACCGTGGGAGCGACGACGCTGCGCGAATACCGCAAGTACGTCGAGAAGGACGCCGCGCTCGAGCGGCGCTTCCAGCCGGTGATGGTGGAAGAACCGAGCGCCGAAGACGCCGTTTCGATACTCCGCGGAATTAAGGAGAAATACGAAGTGCACCATGGCGTACGCATCCGCGATGCCGCAGTCGTTGCCGCCGTCACGCTCAGCCAACGATACATCGCGGACCGCTTCCTTCCCGACAAGGCGATCGATTTGATGGATGAAGCCGCGTCGACGTTGCGCATTGAAATGGACAGCAAGCCCGCCGAGCTCGACCGTTTGGACCGGCGCATCCGCCAACTGACGGTCGAACGGGAGGCACTGAAGAAAGAGAGCGACGCCGCATCGAAAGAGCGGCTCGGCGACATCGAGAAAGAACTGGCGGACCTGTCGGAAAGCCAAAAGAAGATCGAATTGCAGTGGCGCAACGAGAAGGAGTGGATCGACATCATCAAGAGCGCCAGCAAAGACCGCGATCGCCTGAAGAACGAGGCCGCGCAGGCCGAACGTGTCGGTAATTTCGAACGTGTGGCCGAAATCCGCTACGGCAAACTGCCGGAGCTGGAGAAACGCGTCGCTGGCGCAGAAGAAGCATTGAAAGACGTACAGAAACATTCATCGCTTCTGAAGGAAGAAGTGACAGAAGATGACATCGCCCGCGTCGTGTCCCGGTGGACCGGCATCCCGGTGACGAAGATGCTCAACGACGAATCGAAGAAGCTCGCCCACATGGAAGAAGAATTGCAGAAGCGCGTCGTGGGTCAGGGCGAAGCGATCGCGGCGGTGAGCAACGCGGTGCGCCGCAGCCGCGCCGGCATCCAAGAGGAAGGACGGCCGATCGGATCATTCATCTTCCTCGGACCGACGGGCGTCGGAAAAACGGAGTTGGCGAAGGCGCTAGCGGAATTCCTCTTCAACGACGAGAAATTGATGATCCGCATCGACATGAGCGAATACATGGAAAAACATTCCGTCGCCCGTCTTGTCGGTTCGCCGCCCGGATACGTCGGATACGAGGAAGGCGGTCAGCTGACCGAAGCGGTGCGCCGGCATCCGTACGCCGTCTTGCTCTTCGACGAGATCGAAAAGGCGCATCCTGATGTCTTCAACGTCCTGCTCCAGGTGCTGGATGACGGACGGCTGACGGACAGCAAAGGACGCACGGTCGATTTCAGCAACACGGTCGTTATCATGACGAGCAACATCGGGTCCGAGCAGATCCAGCAGTATGCCGGGCAGACCGCGATGCAGGCCGCGGCGGTACAGGAAGTTCTGCGCAAAACTTTCCGCCCCGAATTCCTTAACCGCGTGGACGACATCATCATTTTCCATGCTCTCACCAAAGAGCAGATCGCCGCGATCGTCGGCATCCAGATCGAGCATGTTTCGCAGCGGCTCTCGCGCAAGCACATATCGGTCGAGACCACGGACGCGGCGAAGGCATACCTCGCAGAACGGGGTTTCGATGAAACCTTCGGCGCACGACCTCTCAAGCGCCTCATCCAACAGGAGATCCTCAACCGCATTGCACTGATGATCATCGAACACGATCTTGCCGAAGGCCAAACAGTGCACATCGACAGCGACGGCCTGGGCCTCGCCATAGGCAAAGCCGCACCCGCGAAAAAACAAGAAAAACGGGCCAAAAAGCGGTAAAGGACGCAGTGTATACTCGTCCCATATGCGTTCCCTCCCCTCCATGCGACGTCTCCTGGTTCTCGGCTTCCTCCTTCTGCCACTTACGGCATCCGCGGCGATGTTGCGCGCCGGTGAATCCGTCGACATCACGTCGGCGGTCAATGACGACGCATACGTGGCGGGAGGCAACGTGCGCATCACACGCGAAGTCGCGGGCGACCTTGCTGCCGGAGGCGGAGACGTGGACGTCATGGCGGCGGTGCAAGACGACGTGGCCATCGGCGGCGGAAACGTGCGCATCGGTGCTCCCGTCGGCGGTGACGCCCGCATCGCGGGAGGCACGACGACGATCTCGGCGAATATCGACGGCGACCTCGTCGTGTTCGGCGGACAAGTGTACGTCGGCACGGGAGTTACGATCGGGGGCGACGTCGTGTTCGTCGGAGGACAATTGACGATGAACGGAACGGTGAACGGCGACGCGAGCCTGAATGGAGGGAGAGCGGTCATCGATGGGCGCGTGAACGGCAATGCAGACATCTCCATGGACGAACTGTCGATGAACGGCACGATCAACGGCACAACGCGCATGGTCGTGGGGAAAATCACGATCGGCGAAGACGCCGTATTCTCCAAACCCGTCGAGTACTCGACCGAAGGCGGCGAAACCGATTTCGGCGACAGTGCAAAAGCCGGGGCGACGTTCCATGATGATTGGCAAAAGGAGCGTGCTGACGACGCGGCGAAACCCGCGCTCATCGCGTCGCTCATCGGCGGATTCTCGGTTTACTGGTTCCTGGTGAGTGCCGTGTTCATCGGCGTCATCCTTCTGCTCGCCTCTCCGCTGTGTCGCGCAGCGGCAGACAAGATGCTGCGACGCCCGTGGATGAGCGCACTCATCGGCTTGGCGTATTTCATACTCACGCCGATCGCTGCCGTGCTTCTCTTCATCACCATCATCGGCATCCCGCTCGCCGCAGTGGTGACGGCGCTGTACTTCCTCAGCTTCCTCTTTGTCGTTCCGCTTGCCGCAGTCGTGTGCGCCTACGCGACGCAGTTATACCGACATGCGAAATGGTCGCGGTGGACCATCTTCTTCTGTGCGCTCGGCTACTGGCTGGCCCTCTTCTTCATCGGGTGGATCCCGTTGTTCGGGTGGGTCGCGAACACCGCCATCGTCTTGATGGCGCTCGGCGCGAAACTGTCCGCCGATGCGGCGGTATGGTCGACGACACGTTGAGATCAGCGATCACTGCTCTGCACCGCAGCCATGAACCGTTCATGGTTGCGCGCGATGTTGCGCGACGACGCGTTGTTCAAACGCGACGACGGTCCGGATTGCTGGCGGCGATTCGCCGACGGCTTCGCGAGAGAGAAGATCAATTTGATCATGTAAACGTGGGGATGTGTGTTAATGAAATTATACAATATAATATAAAAAAGGCAATACCCTCATCGAGTATTGCCCGAAGCCATAAAGGCTTCTTTTAGCGCTTCTTCTTGCGCGTGACCTTCTTCGTCTTGGAAGCGCGGCGGACAGTCTTCTTCGCCGTCTTCTTCTTTTTCTTGGCGGGCATAGGAAGGAAGGAAGAAATAAATTACTTGCATTGTATGTCCCGCAAACGGAAAGAAAAGAATTTTGTCCTGCGCAGAAGCGAAAATGTGACGTGATTGTGCGTTTTGAAAAAACGTCGCTCGAAATATTTTTGAAAATTTTTTCACACACGAAAAAATTGAGTCTTGATTTTTGGCTTATTGCAGCTGCGTTTTCATCGCCTCTTCCGTTCGCATGCGACCGAGACAAAATACTGCGACGAGAAGAATCGTCATGCCGACGATCTGAGAATTTTCAAGCGGCGCTTGCAGCGCGACGGCGTTCACCGCGACCGCAGCGAGCGGATAGCCGAGTTCCGCGATCGTTGCGACGGACGCGCGTGTCGTCGTCAGGCCGTGGTAATACATCCACAGCGATCCGACGCCCGACGTGCATGCAACGACGAAGAGGAACATCCATCCTTTGGCTGACAGATGCGATATTTGCGCGATCTCGCCAGTCGCTCCGTTCCATGCCGCGAGCACGGCGAACGCGATGACGAAACGAAGCCACAGCACAAGATCGGCATCGACCGCACGCAACGCGTACTTGCCGAGCACGGTGGACGCGCCCCACAACACGGCGGCGAGCAACGCGAGCGCGACGCCGATGACGTTGGGGTTGAGCGGATCCTGCGGAAGCAATTTTGGAAACGAAATGACGTACGCCCCGACGATGGCGAGCAACGCCCATATCCAAAAATCATGCGAAAGTTTCTCCTTGAGCAGAAGCGCGGCGAGCGTGATGGCGATGAGCGGCTGCAGCTTTTGCAGCAACACCGCAACGGACGGATTCACGTACGCGAATGACGCGGTGAACGCCAACGTCGCCAATGCCGAACCGCCGACGCCGATAACGAGAAGCGCCAACCACTCCTTCGCCGTGAGACGCAGCAGCGCGCGCCGTCGCTGGACGAGGAACGGCAACACAATGACGACGTCGACGAGATGCTCTCCGAAAACGAGGAACGTCGGCGATACTTCTTTCAGAAGCGACACGCGAAAAGGCCCGTCGGTCGCCCACAGCATCGCTGCGAGAAAAATGAGGAAGGGACCGTACTGCAGTGCCCGACGTACCATGCCGTAAGAGTACACTCGTCGTTTCAGCCTGCAATACGCTTCAATTCCGCCAAACTGCGCAGGACGGCGTTCGCTGCTTCCGCGCCTTTGTTCGCCGGCCCGACGCTGCGCTCGCGTGCCTGCGCGATGTCGTCGACGTAGAGAATTTCGAAGGCGAACGGCAGGCGTTCGGTCACCTGGATGTGCATGAGTCCGTTGGTCACCGCTTCCGCCAGAAGACGCGCATGATGCGTCGCGCCTTGGACGATGATGCCGAAACCGAGCATGGCATCGACCTTGCCGCTGTGGGCCAATGCGGCTCCGATCAAGGGCACTTCGAACGATCCCGGTGCCGGGTGCCGCGTGATGTTCGCCGCAGGAATCCCCGACTGCCTCAGGAACTCTTCCGCGCCCGACACGAGCGCTTCCATCTCTTCCTTATAGTATGTCGAGTGGACGATGCCGACGCGCCAGGACGGATCGACTCCTTCGGAACTGACGGGGATGGCGTGATCAATTTTCATAGTACAGGGTGGGAATCAGTGAGATTCGACGGTGCGGAGATGCCGCAGACCGCGGAGGAAAATATCGGTTTCAACGTTGACGCGATCGCCCGGGCGGAGCGTTCCGAACGTCGTGATATCGAGCGTGTGAGGAATGAGGGCGATCGTGCAGAGATCACCGTCCAACCGCGCCACGGTGAGCGACGCTCCGTCGAGCGCAATGGCCCCTTTAGGAACGACGCACGGGCACAGATCGTGAGGGATGCGGAGAGTGATTTCTTTCCCCTGCGGCTGCACGTCGACGATTGCGGTCACGTCTGCCACGCCTTCGACGTGCCCCTGAACGACATGCCCTTCGAATCGTCCGACGGCGGACACGGACCGCTCGACATTCACGCGGTCACCGATGTTCAACACCCCAAGATTTGTTCTCTGCCATGTTTCTTTGACGATGGAAAACGCCATCACTTCTTGATCAAACGAGACAACGGTGAGACACACGCCGGCGACGCTGATGCTGCATCCAATGGAAAGGTCGTCGAAACTCGCCGGCCTTTGCAGCAGCAATCGCGTCGGCGTCCTCTCTTGCACTAATGCCGTTGTTTCCACGATGCCCGTGAACACCAACGCACGGTAGCAGAGCCCATTGCCCGAAGAAATGGCCCGCAGTCCGGCGCTTTCTATAGCGATTTTCGCGCTATCTGTACTCCTCAATGTTTACGCCTTTTAACCCTGGACACTACGCAAAATTTTCTGTACGCTGGGAGCTCGCTCCGTCGCGCCGCGGCGGGCGCTATTTGTCGTTCTTCCGTCTTCCTTCCTATGGAACAGATCACCGTACGAGGCGCCCGAATGCATAACCTCAAGGACGTTTCGGTGCAAATCCCGCGCAACCAGCTCACGGTTTTCACCGGGGTTTCTGGTTCCGGCAAATCCTCGTTGGCATTCGATACGATCTTCGCGGAAGGACAGCGACGGTACGTTGAGAGTCTCTCTGCGTACGCACGCCAGTTCATCGCACAGATGGAAAAACCGGACGTCGACAGCATCGACGGCCTCTCCCCCGCCATCTCCATCGACCAGAAGACCGCGCCTCGCAATCCCCGCTCGACTGTGGGCACGGTGACCGAAGTCTACGACTACATGCGCCTTCTCTGGGCGAAAGTCGGCAAAGTGCACTGCCCCATTTGCGGCCGGATGCTGCAGCGGCAATCGGCGAGCGAAATCGTCCAGACCATCGCGCAGATGCCGGAGGGGAAGAAGATCTACCTCTTGGCCCCGCTCATCCAGGGCCGCAAGGGCGAACATCTGAAAATCCTCGACAGCATCCGCCGGGAAGGCTTCGTCCGCATGCGTGTCGATGGACGCATCGTGACTGTCGACGAAGAAGTCGATCTGGACCCGAAGAAGGCGCACACGATCGAAATCGTCGTGGACCGATTGATCGTCCGCGACCTCGCCACAAAGGAAGGCGAAGTGAATCCCCAGCGCACGCGCCTCGCGGACTCCGTTGAACTTTGTCTCAAAAAAGGTGAAGGATCGCTGCTCGTGGTCGACGCGGACTCCGGCGATGAAATGCGTTTCAGCCAGAGCTTCGTCTGTCCCGAGCATCCCGCGCAGGACATCGCCGAACTCGAACCTCGCAGCTTCTCCTTCAACAGCCCCCACGGCGCATGCGACGTGTGCCACGGTCTCGGCTCCTTGCTGCGCGTCGACCACGACGCCGTCGTGCCAAACGGTAAATTGACGCTTGCCGAGGGTGCGGTCCATCCCTGGGCCACCTCGGCCAGCCGCATGGGATTCATGATGCAATTGCTCACAGCCCTGTCGGAGGAAGTCGGCTTCAGCATGGACGTGCCATGGAACAAGCTGAGCGACGAACACCGGCACATCATCCTGTTCGGACACGATAAGCCGCTCTTCATCAATGTCGACAGCGCGAAATTCGACGGTTCCTACCGCACCAACTACGAAGGCGTCATCCCCAACCTCGAACGCCGTCACATGGAAACCGACAGTAAATACGTACGCGAGCAGATCGAGGAATACATGCTTGAACTGCCTTGTTCGGCCTGCAACGGCATGCGTTTGAAAAAGGAAATCCTGGGCGTCACCGTTGGCGGCAAGAACATCGTGGAAGTGACTGACCTGAGCATCCTCGAACTCAAGGCATTCTACGAATCGCTCGTTCCCGAGACCAAGAGCGAGATCAAATTGAGCGGATACGAATTCACCATCGTGAAAAAAGTGCTGCAGGAGATCATCGCGCGCCTGTCGTTCTTGGAGAACGTGGGCCTCACGTACCTCACGCTCAGCCGCTCGGCATCGTCGCTTTCCGGAGGCGAAGCGCAACGCATCCGCCTGGCAACGCAGATCGGATCGGCATTACAGGGGGTCTTGTACGTGCTCGACGAACCGAGCATCGGACTGCACCAACGCGACAACGCACGGCTCATCGCCACCCTCACGCGTCTGCGCGATCTGGGAAACACCGTCATCGTCGTCGAACACGATGAGGAAACGATCGAAGCCGCGGATTACCTTCTGGAAATTGGACCGGGAGCGGGAAAGTACGGCGGAACCATCGTCGCGATGGGAACGCCGAAGGAGCTGATCGCCAACAAGGAATCCGTCACGGGCCAGTACTTGAGCGGAAAGAAATCCATCAAAGTGCCCGGCAAGCGCCGCCCGGGGAACAACAAGTTCATCACCATCAAAGACGCGCACCACCACAACCTGCGCAACGTCGACGTCCAACTGCCGCTCGGAACGTTCATCGGCATCTCGGGCGTGTCTGGCTCCGGCAAAAGCAGCCTGATCCACGGCATCTTGGCTCCGGAACTGCTCCGCAAGTTGAACAACGCCCACACGAAACCGCAGAACGTCGCATCCATCGAGGGGCTCGAAGTACTCGACAAAGCGATCGTCATCGATCAATCCCCGATCGGCCGCACCCCGCGCAGCAACCCCGCGACGTACACGGGCATCTTCACGGACATCCGCGATTTGTTCGCGACCGTGCCGGAGGCGAAACTCCGCGGCTACACGCCCGGACGCTTCTCGTTCAACGTGAAAGGCGGACGCTGCGAAGAGTGCGAGGGCGACGGAATGAAGCGCATCGAAATGCACTTTCTCCCCGACGTCTCCGTCACGTGCGAAGTCTGCCACGGCAAGCTCTACAACCGCGGGTCGCTGGAAGTGACGTATAAAAGAAGACCGATCGCGGACGCGCTCGAGATGACCGTCCTGGAAGCAATCACGTTCTTCTCTGCCATTCCCGTCCTGCAGAAAAAACTCCAGACCCTCGAAGACGTGGGCTTGGGATATCTGCACTTGGGACAAAGCGCCACCACCCTCTCCGGAGGGGAGGCGCAACGCGTCAAACTCGCGACGGAGCTGCTCAAGCGCGCCACGGGTCGGACCTTCTACATTCTGGATGAGCCGACGACGGGCCTGCACTTCGACGACATCGACCGCCTCCTCCAGGTGCTTCAACGCCTTGTGGACAAGGGAAACACGGTGCTGGTGATCGAGCACAATCTGGACGTGCTCAAATGCGTCGACCACATCGTTGACCTCGGTCCCGAGGGCGGCAGCGGCGGCGGCTTGATCGTCGCCGAAGGCACGCCCGAGGAAGTGGCCAAAGTGGAAGCAAGCCACACCGGCCGCTACTTGAGGAAGATGCTGGACAAGGCGAAGCATTGATCGTCGAGCCGGCAAAGACGGATTCGTCTCGCCATCTCGGCTGGCATACGTACAATGCTCCAGACCGATGTTCCTCCTGAGTCCGAACATTTTCTGGTGGGACCTTGCGATCTTGCTCCTCCTTGCAGGATCGCTGAGTGTGATTCTGCTGAGTTGGCGCTTCCTGCGCCGCCCGCGCAACGGACGCATCGCACGTGGGATCGCATGGATTGCCCACATCGGTTGCATCATCCTGTTCGTCACCGTCGGGTACGGGTCTTTCATCGAGCCGCACATTCTCATCACGCGGGAGTTCGCCGTGCGTCTGCCGGTCTCGCAGTCGCTCAAGATTGCCGTGATTTCGGATCTGCACGTCGGCCCCTACAAAGGCAGGTCGTGGGTGGCGCGGGTGGTGCAACAGGTGAACGCCCAATTGCCCGACATCGTGCTCATTCCCGGGGATTTTCTCTTCGATGCTTCGGCTGACGTTACGGACCTGGAACCGCTGCGCGACTTGCGCGCACCCTTGGGCGTCTTCGCGGTAGACGGAAACCATGACTCCGGCCACTACCTGCACCTCAACGGCCAGCCATACGGCGCGGACGACAGACGGAGCGATTTGAACGCCTATCTCACGGGCTTGGGCGTGAACGTGCTTGAGAATACGCACCGTATTCTTCCACTCCTCAACGGTTCGGTCGCCATCGCGGGAGTGAAAGACATCTGGAGCAAGGACAGCGATCTTGCGGCTACGTTGCGCGGCATTCCCGAAACCGTACCGACAATCCTCGTCTCCCATCATCCCGACGTTATCATCGATCCACACTCACAGGCTGCCGGTCTGATCGTGGCTGGCCACACCCATGGCGGCCAATTCCGACTGCCATTCTACGGACCGATCCCTCATCTGCCGACGATGCTCGGACAGGCCTACGATCAAGGAACGTTCGCCCTCGACAGCACGCACACGCTCGCCATTACGCGAGGTGTGGGAGAAACACTCGCCCGCGCTCGCCTTTTCGCCTGGCCGGAAGTGATGGTGCTCCGGATCGAGGGGAACTCGGCACAGTGAGTAGCGGACACGGCTACTGGAAGCGCGAATATTTGATCAAAAATTGTATTCAGCTACGGACGATGGGCGGCTCGTTCCCCGGCTTCCATTTGATGCTGCAACCGATGGCATTGGCCTCGGGTTGGGCCACTGGGCGATCGGCCGTCAGATCGACGATCGCTTCGCCTAACTTCTTCACTCCACCTTTGTATGCGAGGCGGCGATGTTTATCGAAAACGAAAGCATGAGGCGTACACAGGGCGCCGAATGATTTGGCCACTTCCTGCGACGCATCGTGGCAATACGGAAAGGGATACTGCTTTTCTTGGGCGCGCTCGCGCATGGCATCCAGATTGTCGTCCGGATACGCCTCGGCATCGTTGCTGCTGATGAGCACGAAACGAACGCGTTGTTCGTCGAACGCGTTTTGCAACTCGATGAGTCCGGCCTCTTCCTTCTGCGCGTAGGGACAGTGATTGCAGGTAAAGACCACGACCACGATGCGGTCTGCGAATGCGGAGGAATCGATCGTTTCCCCCGTCGCACCGGGGAGGGAGAACGCCGGCATTTCGTCGCCGATGCGCAGGACACGCGAGTTGTCGTCGATGAGAACCATACTGGAAGCGTAGCGCGAAGAAGGAGTAGTCTGCCAGCACTTCATGCAGAGACATTTCACCGCCACCGCGTTCGTCGTGGACAGCAAAAAACGCACGCTCCTGCTGTGGCACCGGCGCCTGCAGCGTTGGATGCCTCCCGGCGGGCACGTCGATCCCGATGAAATACCCGAAGAGGCGGCAGCCAGGGAATGCCTGGAGGAAACGGGACTGCGCGTCGACATCGTGGGCGAAGCGCAGCCGGACCTGTTCGCGACGTGCCCCAACGAAGGGCGCATCCTCAAGAAACCCATCGCGCTCCTGCTGGAGAACATCCCCGCCAGCCCGCAACGGGGCGAGCCCGAGCACCAGCACATGGATTTTGTGTATCTCGCGCGCCCGCTGGATGAAAACGCCCCTCTTGCCCTAGCCGAAGCTGAAGGCCGCGAATTGCGATGGTTCACTAAAAATGAAGTGGAAGCGCTTACCGAAGCCGAAATGTACGGCAACGTTCGCGCGTATCTTTTGTCCGCTTTGGAAGCGGAATGAGCCTGGCTGGAGGCGAAAACGAGGCGTAGAATGGGTTTTCCGTCATGCTGTGGACTGATTTTGCGTCGCACATCGGGCATCTTCCGCGCGAAGAGCACGGTCGCGTGCGCGACGCTTTCGAGCTGGGAAAGAAAATGCACGACGGACAGACGCGTAAATCCGGAGAACCGTATTACACGCATCCGATAACGGTGGCGACGTTGCTCTGCCAGCTCGGTGCGGACGCAGACACTATCATCGCCGCACTGCTTCACGACACCATCGAAGACACCCCGCTCACCCTCGACGAGATAGAAAAGCAGTTCAGCGCGAAAGTCGCGATGCTGGTGGAAGGCGTGACGAAACTTCAGGCCGCGGACGTGAGCAACAAACCGACTGCCAATGAACAAATCGAAACCGTGCGGAAGATCTTTACCCTCATGGAGAAGGACATCCGCATCATGGTGATCAAGTTGTACGACCGCCTGCACAACATGCGGACGATCGATTCCCTCAAACCCGAGAAGCAGCTTGCATTGGCGCACGAAACGAACGACGTCTATGTCAAAATCGCCGACCGCCTCTGCATGCAGGACCTGCGCGACGAACTCGAAGGACTGTGCCTTTCCGTGCTCGAACCCGAGGTATTCACCCAACTGCGCCGAATGAAGGAACAGAACGACGCGCTGGGCGACGGCGTGCTGTCGCGCATCAGCGCCATTATGAGCGCGTACTATCCTGCCAGAGGCATTTCGCTGCGCTACGAGAAGGAAGCCAATTCGTGGAAGCACATCCGTCGCTTGATGCAATCACAGGGAGCCGCGACGGGATTGACCCTGGTCAACGCGCTCTTTATCTGCGATTCGCTGGAAGACTGCTACCGGACGCTGGGCATGCTGCACCAGATCTGGAAGCGGGAAGTGGGATCGTTCCAGGACTACATCAATGCCCCGCTCCTCAACGGTTACAGGGGGCTGCACACCACGATCATCCTCAAGGACGGCACCCGCGTTCGCTGCAAGATCCGCACGAACGAAATGCAGCTCTATTCGCGCCGCGGCATCGCCACGCTCTGTTTCGCCGGTCCGTCCCCCCGCCTCCTCGAGGCCTTGCCGTGGACCAACCGCATTTCGCCGCTGTCCGAGGACACCGTCGACCGCAGTGCGGACTTCTGGCAGAGCCTGCAGAGCGACATTCTGGGTGAATCGATGACGATCCATGGTCCAGGCGACGAAACGGTGCAGGTTCCCAAGGGCGCGACCGCGCTCGACGGATTGTTCTATCTCTTCGGCGACGAAGCGCTGTTCGCCTCGCGGGTACTCGTGAACGGACGGGAAGCGTCCTTCATCGCGCCGCTCTCTCACTCGGATACGGTCTCCATGATGCTCGCGGAGCAACGCACGCTCGACCGCTCCTGGCTGTCGTGGGTCAAAACGGGCTTCGCCATGGCAAGCATCCGTTCCGCCCTTGCCGATAAATCCACCGAAGAACGATTCAGCACCGGCCACGCCATGCTTCAACAGTCCCTGACAGAGAAGCAGCTCGGATTCATCGAAGAATTCGACCCATCGACGCTCGACAGTCGGGCGACGGGCCTGGGATACGCGACTATGGGCGACGTCCTCATCGCCATCGCCGACGGCCACTTGCAACCCACTGCGGTCATCGCGGCCATTTTCCAGAAGACCAAGAAAGACGGCCCGAGGAGCATTCGCGTCCGCTTCGGCTACATGAGCGCCACGGACACGCTTCCCGCCCCCATCGCCGAAGTGCAGCAGCAATTCAAGAACAGCATAGCCGACGTGCGTCTGCGGTATTCCCCCAGCACCAGCGCCGGGAATGCAAATGTGCTCGTGCGCATGACGAGCGCAGAATGTCAAAAATTCCTCGACAAACTCGAAGCGGCAGGCGCCTCCGACCTGCATTCCGACGAAGGCCTGTCCCCCATCGGTTTCTTGGCGGCGTTGATCGTGCTCATTCTCGCTTGGGGTGCAGATCCCGTTATCGCCACACTCGTGCTGCACATGGGCGTGCAACCGAGCGATCTTTCGCTACTCCGCCTCTGGTCAGTCGGCCTCTTCACGGGCCTGCTCGCGGTCTTCAGCAACCGTTCGCGCAACCTTACGCGCATTCCTCTTTCGCACGTCTCACTCTGGATTGCGGCAAGCGCGCTCGTGCTCGTCAGCTTCCTCACGTACACGGCGCTGACACTCACAACGCCGGGCGAATACAACACCATCATCCGCGCCAACACGGTGCTCATCGCCACGCCCATGCTCCTGCAGACCGGCCTCTACGGCCGCTTCGGCATCTGCTGGCTATTCACCATCGCCGGCTTCGTCCTTCTCGGCGTGGAAGGCGGCGACGCTGGATTACTTCTCTCGCTGCTCGCCCTACTCAGCTTCTCCCTGTACACGTTCGCTTCCTCCAGCTTCCAGCGCAACGCGCGCGTGCAAGCACGGCGGTCACAATTCCTCCTCGCAACCAACATCATCGCCGGCGTCCTCTCCCTCCCGCTCCTGGTGATTTTCGGACTGCACAGCATCACGCTCTCCCAATTGCTTGCGTCCTTCGGCTTTATCCTCTGCTGCGTGGGCATCCCGTATTACACGTTCGATTTCCTCACGAACCGCCTGGGATACCTGGCAATGTCCCGGTATATCAATCTTTCGTTGCTCGTCACGCTGCTCCTGCAAACCGTCGTCCTCGGCATCAGCACCTCGATTCCCGTGATGCTCGCCGCAGTCTGCATGATCGCGGGCAACATGATGTCCACGCTGAACCAGTATCCGAACGGAGACTGAACACAACGGCGTTTACGACTTATAGGCTTTTTCCAGGAGTCCTTTCACGCGCGAGCGAAGCAACCACCAATTCACTTCAAGATCCACCGACGCTCCGCTCACGTGGTCGGTTCTGCGGAAACGCTCGGTGAGCGTGCCGATATGGGCGGCGCCCAGGTTGGTGATGTTCATGTGCCGGCTCCAGACGTTGGCGACCGGATCGGCCAACGGCACGCCGTTCACTTTCGTGATTTCGAAGATACGCGTCACCGTCGATTCGATGCGCGGGAATGATTCATCGAGTTCGTGGTACGTCCCGACCTTCAATCCCTTGCCCCAACCCACGTTGCGGCCCACCCGTCGGGGAAGGATCACGAGGTCGCCCGGCAGGGCGATGGTATCGAGATTGTTCAACATCTCCGCGGCCTTCGATTTATTGGTCCACTGGATTTCCCCGGTTGGGACTTCGTACGGCAAGTTTTTCTCCGTGTACACCACGCCATCCTGCCACCCCAAATCCTTCGCACACATCTTCTTCACGTCGTCGGGGTCGCACGCAACCGTGTAGAAGCCATTGAGTTCGCCTTGGTCACCGCGGAGGTATTTCGTCACGCCGTTCGGCGGGAAGTACGGCTCCAGCTCCGGCGGTTCGTCGTGCAGGAATCCTCCTTCATTCTCGATTTGCAGGCCGGCTTGCGCACGCTTCACCGGATCGTCGGAAAGCAGATCGAGCAATTGCTGCACCGAGATGACCGTGTCGACGTAGGCCCGCTGGATATCCGGCAATTGCTTGTCGCCCGCCTCATGCACGTACGGCAAGGTCTCGCGCCAACGGGCGAGGGCATTATTACGCACGGTCTTTTGTTCGGCCCGCATGACATCCGTCGCAGCACGCAATTGAGACGCCATTAACCAACTGATGCGATTGGACGGGCCATGCCTCAGTGCCTCAAGCTCGCTGCCCAGTATTGTAATGGTGTGCCGCTTTTCCATGGAATGGAGCTAAGGCTTAGGCTGCTTTACTATCCAGATTTGGAAACTGCCTGCGCACGCTATCCAAAATCGGTTTGAAGTGCGCCTCCATCTCTTCAAGAGACTTAGCCTGACGTGCTTGCTCGAGCCACGGATAAATTTCACCGCGTTTCTCCATACACATCCTGCAATACAAGTTGATTTGATGAATGGCGAGAATGAGCAATAACTCTCTCGCGGCGCGCTCACGATTCTCCTGATCCTCAATATCATCAAGACGATTCAAGCGTGTGCTCAAATCGTTCGTGGAATTCTCGTCAAACCCGAGATCGAATACGATCAGCGGATCATCAGGGATGTCCGTTTGGTAGCCGCTGTCGAGGGTAAAGGTAACCATAAATTCCATCTCAACTATTCGGGATCAAGATTGTAGTGTTTTTGGTTCGCAATGCAAGCTTTCTTTCGCTTATTTGAGCTCTTTTTTTACTTTTCAGGGTCGTACAACGGGGGCTCTTTTTCTTTGGACATCACGGGGTAGTCCCAAGCCTTGTCCGCCATGATTTTGGCGGCCTCTAGGGCTGCTTCCATATCGGCATCCCCGTGGGTGGTACCGATTTCTCCCAAGCGGAAGCTGTTATAGGCTCGCAAAATGTCTTCCAGGCGCGGTTCGGGTTGGCCAAGGGCACGAGCGTTCTGACAGAGATGGTTGTACAAGCAGCCAATGACGAAGGGCAGGGAGAAGCGATGCTCCTTGCGGCTGCCGTTCAAATAACCGACGTGACCGAGCCGGTGTCGCACGGTCTCCAGTCCATCCATCAACTGCGTCTCATTTTTCGGCTTTTCGATAATCTCCCCGCGCGTGTCGCTCAGCGTGGCGGAAAGAACGTGGAATACGGTGCGAAGCAAATCGATCTGGCTGGCCAAGCGCTGCTTCTCCAGATCTGCAACGCCCTTTCCTTCAAACTGCAAACGTCCGGCGTCGCGGTAAATCGGATCGAACGTCACGTTGTTCGCCGATCCCGTGCTGCGCTCCACCAAGCGCTGCTCCGTATAAATCACGGCGCGCTTGTATTTCGGACTCTCCGCCAATTCGTTTTCGTCGGCACGATACAGAAAACGCTCCACACCCTTTTTGACCGCACTGCGTGAGTGCCGCCCTTCCAACGCCGCCAGCTCAGCCGCCACTTCGTGCATCGGAAGAGTTTTCACCCCATCACCTCCAATACACAAACGCAGCAACGTACGCAGTTTTGTGAGCGTGTCGGGAACTCTCGATTGAGTGAGACATTCGTGCGCCGCGTAGGAGACCTGCCGCAGGATGTGATTCAACGTCATGCAGCGCGTTTGCGCGGTCTCGAGACGCTGGTTCAAATCCTCAACGGAAAACGATGGTTTTGACTCCTGAGGCATAAAGGAAGAAGCGCGCGAGGAGACTATAAGAAATATTTTGCGAATCAAGTCAATTTTTCCAGCAAAATGGCGTTCTTTTGGTTCTTTGGCCTGGTTTTATTGTGACCCTCTTGCCGCTACACTGCTGTGCGATGTTTGATCCCGTTGATCCAAAACAGTCTTTCCCCATTCTGGAGCGAGGAATCCAGCGCTATTGGCTGGAAGAGGGAATGTTCCACCGAAGCCTCGACCAGCGCCGGCACGCCCCGGTGTTCAGCTTCTACGACGGTCCCCCGTTCGCCACCGGCCTCCCGCACTACGGACACCTCCTGGCCGGCACCATCAAGGACGTGATCCCGCGATACCAGACGATGCGCGGAAAATACGTCGAGCGACGCTTCGGATGGGACTGTCACGGCTTGCCGATCGAGAACCTCATCGAGAAGGAACAGGGCCTGACGAGCAAGAAGCAGATCGAAGAGATGGGCGTCGCGCGCTTCAACGCGCTATGTCGCGGCGCCGTGCAACGCTGCACGGATGACTGGCGTCGCGTCGTTGAGCGCATGGGGCGATGGGTCGACATGGACTGGGATTACCGCACGATGGACCCTCCTTTCATGGAGAGCATGTGGTGGGCCTTCAGCAAATTGTTCGACAAGAAATTGATTTACGAGGGGCACAAGCCGATGCACGTCTGCCCGCGTTGCGTGACGCCGCTCAGCAACTTCGAGGTGACGCAGGGATACAAGGACGTCGATGACCAGACCGTCACGGCGATGTTCGCCGTCGAAGGCGAGACCGAGACGTATTTTTTGGCGTGGACGACGACTCCGTGGACGCTTCCGGGCAATCTCTTCCTCGCCGTCGGCGAGAAGGTGGAGTACGTCCGCGTGAAGTCCGAGGGGAAAACATTCATCCTCGCCGCAGCCCGAGTGGAAGCGGTATTCGGCAAGCGCGAGTACGCCCTGGAAGGAGATCCGATCCTCGGGCACGACCTGATCGGAAAAACGTACCGCCCGCTGTTCCCCTACTTCGCGCAGAAGTTGGCATCGAAGGCCTTCCGCGTCGTACCGGGCGAGTTCGTCACCACGGAGGACGGCACCGGCATCGTGCACATCGCCACGGGATTCGGCGACGACGACTACGCAGTCGGCGTCCGCGAAGGCGTCGGTGTGTTGCAGCACGTCACGATGGAAGGGAAATTCATCGCGGAAGTGACCGACTTCGCCGGCATGGACGTGAAGCCGAAGGACGAACCGTCACGCGCCGACAAGTTGATCGCGCGCTGGCTGAAGGAGCACGGGCTGCTCTTCTCCTCCGAAAGTTACCGACACAGTTACCCGCACTGCTGGCGCTGCGATTCTCCGCTGCTCAACTACGCGACGTCCTCGTGGTTCGTGAAGGTCGAAGCCATCAAAGAAGACATGCTGCGCAACGCAGCATCCACGGAGTGGGTGCCGGACCACCTGCGTGACGGCCGTTTCGGCAAGTGGCTCGAAAACGCCCGAGACTGGGCCATCTCCCGCAATCGGTACTGGGGAACGCCCCTGCCGATCTGGCGCAATACGGATGGCAGTGACCTCACCGTGATCGGCAGCCGCGACGAGTTGATGCAGGAACGCCTCATCCGTTTCACGAAACTCACCGTGATGCGGCACTCCGAAAGCGAGGGCAACGTCGTTCCCGTATACCAAGGCGTCGCGCCGGGCACAGACCTCACGACCCGCGGACGGTCGCTGGCGCAGGAAACGGCCAACGCGCTTCGCACCCAGGACGTGACGGTCATTTACTGTTCGCCGTTGGCCCGGACGCAACAGACCGCGCAGATCCTCGCCGAAGCGACGGGTGCGAAAATCATCGTCGACGAACGATTGCGTGAGAAAGGATTCGGCGATTACGAGGGGAAACCGATTCCCTTCACCGACCTCGAATTCCAGAAGGCATGCCGCATCAACCAGCTTGCCCGCAACATTCCCGAGGCAGCGTATCACCTGCCGAGCATGGAGACATGGGCGCAGACGGAGGAGCGCGTGACGGACTTCCTGCGCGACGTGCTGCCGCAGCATCGCGGCGATCACGTGGTGGTCGTCACGCACGCCGATCCCCTGTTGCATGTCCGCCGGTTCTTCACCGGCGAAGACTTACTCAAACTGTCGCGACAACCGACGCCGGATTACGCGGCTCCGGAATCGTTCTTCTACGATCATGACGAGCAGCGTGCCCTCGATTTGCACAAAGAGACCGTCGACAGCGTCATGTGGCCCGGCTCGCCCACACCGAACAGCGTGCAAATCACGCTCATCAGGCACGGGGAAACGGACTGGAACAAAGACCACCTCGTCCAAGGCGGAAACGTCGATCGGCCGCTTAATTCCCGCGGAAGGGCACAAGCGGCAGATGCCGCGGATTTGCTCAAGAGCGAGCGCTTCGACGCAATCATCTCCTCTGATCTGACGCGCGCAGTTGAGACCGCGGAAATCATCAGCAAGCGCTTGGGTATTCCGTACGAAGAACGATGGCAACTGCTGCGCGAGCGTGACCTGGGCGAATGGGTCGGCAAAACCATCGAAGAGGTGATGAAGGAGAATCCCGCCCATCATCAAGGCGTGAATCCCGCCATGCATCACCGCACTCCCGCCGGAGGAGAATCGTTCGCGGCATTCTTCCAGCGAGCGGAGGACGCGTACATGCGGATCCTCAATCAGTTCGCAGGAAAGCGCGTCCTCATCGTCGCGCACAACGGCATGATGCAAGCGATGCGCGGCATCGCCGAAAATACGCCGTACCGAGACATCGTCGGCCAACAATTGAAGAACTGCGAGGCGTTGCAAATGACGATCAGCCCGATGCTGAGCCGCATCCCCGAAGTCCTCGATTGCTGGTTCGAGAGCGGATCGATGCCCTATGCGCAGCCGCATTTCCCGTTCAAGATCCGGCCCACGGCCCCGGGTTCCGCGCTGCCACCGAACTTCCCGGCCGACTTCATCGCCGAAGGCGTGGACCAGACCAGAACCTGGTTCTACACGCTGATGGTCCTGTCGACGGCGCTGTTCGATCAGAGTCCCTACCGACACGTCGTGGTGAACGGCATCGTCCTCGCCGAAGACGGAAAGAAGATGAGCAAGCGTTTGAAAAATTACCCGGACCCGATGGACGTGGTGGAGAAGCACGGAGCGGACGCATTGCGCTTCGCCCTCATGAGCTCGCCCGCGGTCCGCGCGGAAGACCTTCGCTTCTCGGAACGCACCGTGGAAGAGGCTCTGCGTTCTGTCATCTTGCCGATGTGGAACGCCTACAGCTTCTTCGTAACGTATGCCAACGCCGCGCAGTTCGAACCCATCCAGGAACGGCGCGTCTCGAGCCATCCGCTTGACCGCTGGATTCTCGCGGAAGTGCGCGACCTGACGAACCGCATGACCAGGCAGCTCGATGCGTACGACCTCTCCGCCACATGTGCAGAGCTGCACGAGACCATCGACGCTCTGACGAACTGGTACATCCGCCTTTCGCGTCGCAGGTTCGCGGGCAAGAGCGCGATGGACGGCAACGACAAATCCGTATCGAAGGAAGAACAGCACGAGGCCCTCACGACCTTGCACGAAGTGCTCATCACCATCTGCCAATTGCTCGCCCCGTTCTGTCCGTTCGTGACGGAAGCGATCTATCTCAACCTTGTCCCGACAAAGCACGGCTCCATCCATCTCACGGACTGGCCGCGTCTCGTGGAACTCGACGATGCAGAGCAGGCACTGCTCGACAAGAATCGCCTGCTGCGACTGGTCGTGTCGCTCGGTAACACGGTGCGCGCCCAGCAGAAGGTGAAAATCCGCCAACCGCTCCGCTCGGCGACCGTGGTGCTCCCGCCTAAGCTGCAACCGGACGTCATCGGCCTCACCGAGGAAGACATTGCGCTGCTGCGTGAAGAGATGAACGTGATCGAAGTACGCTTCGCGGAAGGATCCACCGCCCAGGCAATCATCCAGGTGGATGCGCGCAAAGTCGGCCCGCGTCTGGGCAAGCGGGTGCAGGAGGTGATCCGCGCGGGAAAAGAAGGATCGCTGGTGATCGGCGACGACGGGCTGATCCGCTACGGCGACGACATCGTCCTAAGCCCTGAGGAATTCTCCGTTCTCTACCAAGCCGAAGAAGGCCAGGGAACGGCGGCGGAGCGCGGCGTGGTGGTGACGCTCGACCTGCACATCGACGAAGCACTCGGCCAGTTGGGCCTTCTGCGCGACGTCATCCGCCTGGTTCAGCGCTTGCGCAAGGAATCCGGTTTGCAGATCGGCGACCGCATCATGCTCTCGGTCTCCGGCATCGACGAAGTGATCGCGGCCCACGGTGCGGTACTGGCGCACGAGACGAGCGCGGTGCTCGGCTCGCCATCCGGCGAGGCCGTTGCCCAGACGGCGGATCTCGACGGCACTTCCGTCACCATCCGTTTCTCCAAGCACGCATGAAAAAGCACGTGCTGCGCTTTCTGCTGCGCTTCGCACTCACGGCAGCCTTGCTTGCCATCTTGGCGCGCAGTTTCCCGACGATCTTCAGCATCGGAGGCGGCATTCCGGGGCTGCTGGCGGTGGCGGCCATCCTCGCCCTGCTCAACACCATCGTGTACCCCGTAATCCGCCTCGTCACGCTGCCCTTCCGCCTGGTAAGCGGGGTCATCGTGTCGATGCTGACCAATATCGTCCTCTTATGGGTAACGCTGAAAATCCTCGCAATCATCGGACCAGACGTGGCGACGCTGACGATTTCGGGCGGCGTCGTGACCTGGGGATTCACGGCCATCCTGCTCGGACTGACGCATCTCCTGCCGTAACGGCTACATCGCCTTGCTGATGTAGTCGTGCAACGCCCAGCTCATGCCTTTGATAGCCGCGTTCGGCGGCATCTCGTGATACGAAGACACGACGCCGA
Organism: uncultured Candidatus Peribacteria bacterium; assembly: GCA_964427895.1. Classification (GTDB taxonomy): domain Bacteria; phylum Patescibacteriota; class Gracilibacteria; order Peribacterales; family Peribacteraceae; genus CAYRUZ01. Next base: position 127,540 of record CAYRUZ010000001.1, on the reverse strand, counting down.
ATTCCTCGTCGGATTTCTTCCATCCGAAGACGATGAACGCAGGAACGTTGAGCTCCTTGAGGAAGGCTTCGCATTTACGCTGTATTTCGTCGTGGTCCATAGGGGAAAAAGGGATGGCGAGAGTGTATCAACGCACAAAGGAATAGCCCGAAAAAACCGGAAAGAATCCTTATTTCTGGCCCGACAGCCAGCGATAGAGCTGCGCGGCCGCGCATGCTCCGATGATCGGAGCGAGCAGATACGCACCGGAAAGCGAATTGATGCCCACCGATACGGCGGGGTTGAGCACGCCGTTGGATCCGGCCGATGCGGCAAGCACGCCGACGAGGAGAGCCATGCCGATGGTGATGCCGGACGCCTCGCCAGGAACCTTGCCGTACACCACGCCGGCGATACCGAGCACGAGGATGAATGCGCCAAGCGCCTCCGCGATCCACACGCCCGGAGTGGCGGCCGCGTTCATACTGAGCATCGATCCATTCACGGAGACGAGCACTGCCATGGCGGCCAAGGCACCGACGAACTGCGCGACGACGTACTGCACGGCCTGCGTGACATCCAGCTTTTTCACGCTCCAGAATCCGATGGTCACGGCAGGATTGAGATGGCACCCGCTGACGGGACCAATGACGTAAACGAGCAACAGCAAAGTAAGGCCAGCGATGACGGGAGTGGGGACGGAACCGGGATGAATGATGCTCAAGCCGACGGAGAGGGACAGCACGAAGGTGCCGAGCAATTCCGCGCTGACTTGCCGGGTGCGTACGATATTCATGGGAGAGAAGGGGGAAACGAGGAAAGATTCTCCTTTGAAAGGAATTTCGTCAAGAACTGGGGCTCGCCGCAAAATTCTTAGCCCTGACCGTACACATTTTTGCATCACGCCTCATTGAACGCCCTGGCATCGGCGCGGTACGCTCACTCCCTTTTTGCCTTCTCCCCTGCCGTATGAAACGCGCACTGTCCTGCCTGCTCGGCTTCGTCCTTCTGGCGCCCTCGCTGCCGGTGAACGCCGCGGATACGCTCGCAACGGAAGCGGAGGCATACGTACAGCAAACGGGCATCATGACGGCGGACGGAAACGGCGACTTCCGCGCCAACGAGCGCGTAACGCGTTACGACGTCCTCAATGTCGTGCTTTCACAGGTATACACGCTCGATGATCCGGAGGAGTGCTACTCGAAGATCGCCGCATCGCTCCCCCCGACGTTCACCCTGCTCTTCCGCGACGTACCCGCCGATTCGGCGTACGCGAAGAAGATATGCATCGGCATGGTCGCCGGCCTCGTCGGAGGCAAGCAGGGAGGAATGTTCGGCCCGTGGGAAAACGTCACCACAGCCGAGGCGAGCAAAATCCTCGCCCGCGCCTATGGCTTGTATGAAATCGGCTGCACCGAACCCCAGGGCGCGCCGTGGTACCAGACGTACATGTGGGTCCTGCGCAAGCACGGCGCTCTGCCGGCCAGCGCCGATAGTTCCTCGCATCTCCTCACCCGAGGAGAACTGGCACAGATGCTCTATGGCCTGCGCGATCTGCAGATCAGCCTGCAGGATCACCGCGCAGACGCAGTGAAGATCGTGCAGCAGGTGAATCAGCGCCCGGTCGGTTCGCAGCGCGCGGAATCGACGGTGACGCAAATCACCCAGAAAGAGCCGACCATCCGCGGCGTGCCTCTCTCAAAATTCCTGCAACAGGGAATCGCCACGAACTCGCGCCTGTAGAAACCAACGCACGGAAGACCGCAGGCGGTGAGGCCTGCGATCGTCGTTGCTCGATGCTTCTCTAGAGTGCCACTCCGGCATGCGTGCAGTCGTCATTCAGCGCCGCGGCGCTGATGCGCACCATCCGGATGGCGTCTGGCAGCAGAACCGTGCGCGGGTCCAGCCGTTGCAGCGAGGGCAAGCTGGCGGCGTGATTGAGGAACGCGCCAATTTGATCGAGTAGCTTATCGCCGGAGGGGAACGTCCACGACGCGGGATCTTCCTTCCGATGGTACCGAGTGATGGTGAGAACATCGCTTTTCCCATACACATCGAAGTCCAGTCTCGCGCATGAATGCAAACTGCAGCTTGCGTCGGCCAATTTCACCCAGACGCTGCGCACGTTCTGGTCATGCACGTAGCTGCTGGTGACGAACGCATCGAAGTGCTGGTGCAGACCATCCAACCGCATCCATACGTTTGCCGTTGAAATCGGATCAAGATCGTATTCGGGGTCACCGGTACTTGCCAGCCGCTGTGCTGCGTCCTTAACAAACGGAATGCGCGACATTGTGCCACGCACACAAATGGACGTCGGAGACGGAGACCCGTACAGACGCAGTGCCAGCGCCAAAGGGTGCGTCGCTTCGTCTTCCAGCGATCCAACGGTCGCACGAGGCTTTTCCACGGTGCGGTTCTTGCCCCACTGCGAGACGAATTCGGCGATGCGCAATCCTTCGTCGGCGATGTATTTCAGCAATGCATCGACGGCCTTCGAAAAATTGATGAGATAGCCGCACCCGACGCAACCGTCGAATCTCTCGTTGAGCCTACACAAATCCCTTTCCAGTACGAGGGGCTTTTCACTGAACAGGACCTTGCACCCGCGGTTCATGGCGACGTCGAGGACGTGCGCATGCTGCGAGGTATTGGTGCAATTGAATAACACGCCTGTTCCGCGCGCCTTGTCCGTTGCGGCTTCGAGTGTCGAGAGAACGACAATTCCCGGATATTGCCGAACGCATTCTGCGATGGCATCGGTACGCACATCGGTAATGCTGATGTTTCTGGGGTCATAGCCAAGGGCAAGCAGGTTTTTCACGTAGTACTTCCCCATGGTTCCAGCACCAACAACGACCGCATCGGTTAATCGCGAACGTACAGATTCGGATAACATTCTTCATCCTCCAAAAAAAAACGTCACACATGTTGACCGCGGAGACATCTCCGCGACCGCTCTGTCCTCCTGCAATAGTGCGAAAGATCATCGAGCAACAATGAATATTAAAGATTATTATTATAAATCAGTCAAATTATCATTTTTGCTCTTCTATAAGGGCTAAATTTATTATTGAATCACCCTATTTCTGTGCGTAGCAATAAAGATGATGCCCGCAATGATAATGACTGCGGCCGCGATGTACGACGGCACGGTCGCGGCGGTTCCGGCGGCGATGAAGCCCGAAAGAACCGGCGGGATGCTCTGCGCGAGCGCGGAGACGGACGCGTTGATGCCGAGGATTTCGCCCTGCGTGTTCGCGCTCGCCGAGCGACTGAGCATGCCCATGAAATTCGCCTGGGTGAGACCGTTGGCGATGGCGAAGATCGGCGTGACGAGATACAGCCAATACGACTGCGTCGGAAGCATGTAGAAAATCAAAGCAAAGCCCGTGGCGATGAAACCGACGCGCAGCACTTGCAGTTCCGTGAAGCGCGACGCGGCACGGCGCGTGACGAATCCCTGCGTGAAAGCGATCCAGATTCCGACGTACGCGAAGAAATCCCCGATGTTGCCTTGCGTGTACCCGAAGCGCTCGATGAGGTAGACGCCGAAGAATGTGGTGAAGAAGGTGAATCCCCCGTTAAAGAGGAAACCGACCAAGAACATGGAGCGCAGCTGCGGCAAACTGAATGCTTTGACGATATCGCGCACGGACTTCGTCCACGTCAGCGCACCGGTCGCGCGGTGCATGTTCGTCTCGGGCAACAGGAACAGAACGGACAAGGCGTTGAGTCCGCTCAGAAGGGCTGCAAACCAGAACGGCGTTGATGCGCTGAAGAAGGGCAGCACGCTGGGGTCAGCCAGCTTTCCCCCAAGGAACGGCCCGATGATGAAGCCGAGACCGAATGCCGCTCCGATGAGGCCGAACGCCTTGCTGCGGTTCTCCGGCGTCGAGGAATCCGCGACTGCGGCCTGAGCAACGGAAATATTCCCTCCGGTGATGCCGTCGAGGGCACGGCTGAGGAACAAGAGAGGGATGTTGCGCATGCTGATGGCCAACGCGAACAAGGCGTAGGAGACGGCGGTTCCCGTAAGGGAAATCGCGAGGATGGGCCTGCGTCCCTTGTGATCGGAAATCTGTCCGAGGATGGGCGCCGCCAAGAACATCATCAGCGGGTAAATCGCGGTGAGCAGTCCGAGCAGCACGTATCCCTGTTGCAGCGACACGCCGGCTGGCAGCAGGTACTCGCTTGATTGCGGATTTGCCAGCAATTGCGGGATAACCGGGATGAGGATTCCGATGCCCAAGAGATCGATGAAGATCGTGAACAGGACGATGGGCAACGGACTGCGCTTGGCGGAGGGGTGTGAAGACATGGGCGGGCATGGTAACACTTCGGTCACCAAACAATCCATCAAACTTCCCGCGAATTCCCTCTCCGGCGTTTAGGGCACGAAATCCACGGGAATGACGACGGATGCGTCATTCTGCGGCTCGCCGGACGGGTTGTCCTTTTGCAGGACCAGCGATCCCGTCTGGGCATTCGTCGCGTAGGTAAGGGTGGCGGAGAACGGCACGAAGTCGGTGGTCATCCAATCCCCCTGCGCTTGGGCCGTGGTCGCGGCGATCTGGTTTCCTGCGGAATCCAACAGCTTCACCGGGAAACTCGCCTCGAAGTACCATGTTCCGCGCGCTTCGCCGGTGACGACGAGCGGACTGCTCACGACAGCGTCGGGATCTGGCGAGGTGACGACCACGTCGACCGCCATCTGACTGGACGACGAAACGGACGAGCTGGAAGAGGACGACGGCGACGGCGCTTGGGCCGGCGCGCACGCCGCAAGCGAGGCGAGACCGATTACAAGGATGGAGGAGCGAAGGAGTGTCATGCCCGTATTGTCTCGCGTCCGCGAGGGGGGTCAAGACGGAAATGCGTCTGTTCCTGTCTCCGATGGAACTTTTTTCAGTCCTGTTTTCTGCGACAAACACCGAAGCGCAGGCGCGCTCTCCCAGGAGACCATCCTCTCCATAGATTCCTCTCCCGTACGGTAGAACCATCGTTTCTTTTCCTCCACTTCCATGATCACCGTTCCCCTCATCACCACGCGCCGCTGCATTCTCCGCCCGCTCGCCGATATCGACCTCCAAAGGATCTGGGATGCAGCCCGCACCACAGACCTCCACGACAGCTCCGACTGGCAGGCGCCGGAGACCAAAGAAGAACTCGCGCGCCTGCCCGCGCATGAACGAACGCTTGCGGCGGATGGCCTTCGCCTCCCGTTCACGCTCGTGTCGCGTCGCGGCATTTTCCTCGGACGAATCCTTCTGCAAAAGAACGACGGAGAATGGCATCTGGGCCACTGGCTTCTGCCGTCCGCACGCGGCAAGGGATACCTCACCGAGGCGGCGACGTCCGTCCTGCGTTTTGCTTTCGAGGTGCTGGGTGCGCCAAGAGTCATCGGTTCTTGTGCCAAGGACAACACGAAAAGCGTCGCGGTCTTCGAGCGTTTGGGAATGCACCCAACCGGGATGGTACGCTCGGTTCAACGGAAGGACGGATCTCTGAGAGAATTGTCCGTCTTCGTCCTCGAGCAAGAGGCATGGGAACGCGCGCACGCCGCGAGCCTCGCGTCGCACTAAAGAACGACGCACAACGCAGAAGAGTATGCTCTCGGCATGGCACACGCTCTCCCCATCGTGACTCCGCGCTCCCCCACCGATTGGCGGAAGTGGCTGGAGAAACACCACATGCAGGAAACAGGCATCCGCCTGCGCCTCTTTAAAAAGGATTCCGGCAAGCAAGTGCTGACGTACGCCGAAGCGTTGGACGAAGCCCTGTGTTTCGGCTGGATCGACGGCGTGAAGAACGCGTACGACGACATCTCCTGGGTGCAGCATTTCTCACCGCGCCGCAAGCGCAGCGTGTGGTCAAAGATCAATACGGGGCACGTCGAACGCCTGATCAAAGAAGGCCGCATGAGACCCGCTGGATTAGCCCAGATCGAAGCGGCGAAAAAAGACGGGCGATGGGAGAAGGCCTATTCATCGCAGAGCGCCATGAGCGTTCCGGCGGATTTTCTGAGCGAACTTAGGAAGAGCAAGAAGGCCCAGGCGTTCTTCGACAGCCTCAACAAGGCGAACCTCTACGCGATCGCCTATCGCCTAGAGACCGCGAAGAAGCCGGAGACGCGCGAGCGGCGGATGCGCCAACTCCTTCAGATGATGAAAGAGGGCAAGAAGCTGCACTGATCACTCCGCCACCTGTCCATCGAGAGCACGAAGCACGGATTCGACGATCTGCTCCTTGGAGAGGAACGTGCTGCTCCCGTTAGGGTAACGCGGAGCGCCCATGATCGAATCGCCTCCGCCCCACTTTGCCTTCAACATTCCTTCGTCGGTGATCTTCAAATCCTGCTTCTTCTGCGTTTCGGCGCCGTTAAGCGATTGAGCGACTTGGCCGAGGGCCATGTCGTTGACGAACCCCGTCAGCTTGATCGTCCATTTTCCTTTTCCGTCGGTGAAGATGATGCAGGCACAATCGCGCAGGCCGAGATGACTGAGGATGGTGTATTCAACTTCGTAGATGCCGGAGTCCGGGGCTTGAACGAAATGCAATGTTTGCCCGTTTTTCAGCGGCAATTGCTCGTGTACGGCCATGTGCACCGGCGCCTCCAGCGTGTCGCTGTAAAGTGCGAAGGAATCGATCTTGCGCAGCGTGGATTCGGTGTAGTCGACGAAATCGACGGTTCCCCAGCGACCGCGCTGCTTAAGCTCGCGCTCCTCCTGCATCAACCAATTGATGCGTTGGCGGCATTCGACGACCGTCTCGTGAGCGAGGCCCGTGAGTTCCTCGAATCCAAACCCGTAACTGTCGATGTTGCCCTCTACGATCATCACCCGCTGTACGCGGCGGAAAACGCGGTCGTCGTGTGCCATCAGGTCGGCATTGAGCAAGGCCCACGTGCCCCACACGGTATCGCTGTCGGGGTCGTTGCCGACGATGGTGTTGCCCAGCGCCGTGATGATACGGGTGCGCGCGAGGTTCATGCCCTGCACGCAAGTGGAATCCGTAATCGCACGGATGCATTCCTCGTGATGATCGAGCGAGAAGATACCGCGCTTCTTGTCGTAGTAGGGTCCGCGCGCCGCGCCGTCGAGATAAATGACGTCGTGCGGGTGTGAGGGATCCGCAAGAGCCGAACGATCTTTGGCCATGCCGCGGATCATCAAGGCCCTGTTGCCCTCCTTGATCAAATCGCGGCGATAGATGGCTTTGTGCTGCTGCCCATCGAATGTATGAAATCCTACGGCGTACCGATCCGGAGTACTGATGGGAGGCATGCAATCCTTATACTATAATTTTATTATACGTCAATATTTACCCGTGGTGGCGCTGGAGGCCACAATTACAGCCTCATTGGCGCATCGCTTGGAACACGTCCTGCGTTCCTCGCGCGCATGGCACTCGCCGCAGACCCGGTGCTGCTTGCCACAGTGGCACAGGACCGGCCGATCGCCGGCGTGACCACAATGCGGACAGAGATCGTACGCGGTGGTGGCACGGAGACGTCCGTCGACGGCAACGCGATGATCGAACACGAAACATTCCCCCTCGAACGCCGCATCGGGAAATTGCTCGAGGTACGCGAGGATTCCTCCGTCGAGCTGGTAGACGTTGTCATATCCCTGGCGCTCCATCTCGATGAGGGCTTTCTCACAACGAATCCCTCCCGTGCAATACATGAGTATTTTTTTGTCCTTGGGCAACGCCGCCGAACGAACGTACTCCGGGAACTCGGAAAACGATTTCGTGGCTCCCCCCAGGGCTCCCGTGAATTTGCCCACAGCATATTCGTAGTCGTTGCGCGTATCGAGGAGCACGACGTCTTCGCTTTCCAAAACGGCTTGCCACTCGCAGGGCGCGAGATGGCGGCGCTTGCCGTGCGGAACGACGCCCTCGCTCTTGAGTGCGACGATCTCCGGCTTGATCTTCACCGACCAATGCTTGAACACGGGACGGTCGACGATGCTGTCTTTAAACGGCATCTCGCCGAACGTGCCTGCAAGCATGAGTTTCCACTCGGCGATGGCCTCCTGCGTGCCGGACACCGTGGCATTCACGCCCTCAGTGGCGAGAAGCACGAGACCGAGCATCCCGTGCTGGTGCCCGAAGTCGACCAATTGATCACGCAGTACATCCAAACGCGCCCGCTCCAGGGGAACGAACGCATAGGACGCGGTGATATGGAACGCTTGGGCCACGATGGCAGTCTATCACGCCTGAATCGTTTTTCCTTTCAGACGCGCGAGCAATTCCGGATTGCGGAAGTACGCGCTGACGGCGAGAAGAAGCAACATCACGTACACGGGGATCGTGTCGGCGAATCCGAGGCCGTGGGTGATGCTGTCGGAGAGGATGCCTGCCGTGTACGCGATCATGAGTATGACGCCGATCGTCGACGTGCGCGGCCACACGTAGAGGATGAGGATCGCGAATTCGACGATGCCGAGCACGTGCTCGATGCCCGGAGTGAGTCCGAGTTGCGCCATGAACTTCGCGCCTTCGGATTCGGCGGGCTGGGGGACGAATTTCATGATGCCGGCGAAGAGGTGCAGCGCGCTCATCAGGGCAACGCAGATCCAGCCGATGATCGATCCGATGCGGGACGACATGGGAGTGGGGGGGGAATTACTTCATCAGAGCGGCGATCTTGCGGTCGATCGACCAAGCGCCGGCACCCTTTACGACGAGCGGCAGGAACATGAGGAGGAACAGCAACGGCGTGGCGAAGCCCTGCATGTATCCCATGCCATGGACGGCGATGACTGCGCCGACCATGACCACGGCCAACGAAGCAGCGCAGAAACGCGTCGCGAAACCGAGGACGAGGCTGACGGCACCGACCGTTTCGGCCGCGACCACCAGCATGGCGACGAAGGAAGGAATGCCCATGCCCGTCATGAACTGCATGGTGCCCGCGTAGTTTTCAATCTTGGACCAACCGTAGGGAAGCATGGCCAAGCCGCTGGCGACGCGGAGGAACGTGAACGTCCAATCGGGACTGGTCATGAAAAA
>CAYRUZ010000001.1:103073-118440 GCA_964427895.1 uncultured Candidatus Peribacteria bacterium | reverse complement strand
GCGCTCGGAGTATTCGGCGGAAAGTACATGACGGATTGCCGCGAGGAATTTCCCGCCGATTGGTTCGCCGATGCGAAGCTGTGCCACGAACGTCATGACGCGAAAATCAACTGCTTCGGCGTGAACGCGAGCCAGCCGTTGTCCGTGTGGCGAAAAAAAGGATGGATTCATCCGGCCGACCCGCGCGGATGGTTCCAGTGGTACTGCCGGTACTACATGGGCCGGCGCATGCCGGAGGAGGACGACCGCCAGATCCGCCGGTGGATGGCGATCAAGCGGCACATCATGCAGATCATCCGCAACTGCCAGAAGGGCGACCTTTCCTGTCGCCGGCGCCAACGCCAAGCCGTGCTGCACTGGGCCTACGACAGTCGCGCGCTCTGAGCATGCTATAATTCACGCGTCCTCCTCCCCTCCCCGATGAAGATCCTGTCCATCGTCTTGCGCGTCCTGTTGGTGCTCCTGCTCCTCACGCCGATCCTCGGCGCGACGGGCGTCTTCCCTGCTCCCACGGCCGATCTCTACACGCCGAACGGTTGGACGTTCATGAGCGCACTGATGGGAAGCGGGTACCTCATTCCGCTCATTGCCGTCCTGTGCGCCGTCTGCATCGTGCTCGTCGTGATGAACCGCATGGCCCTCGCGGCGGCGTTGCTGTCGCCGTTCGCGCTCAACGTCCTGTGTTTTCACGCCTTCGTCGATACCGGCATCATCTCGGCACCGGCGATCCTCGGCGATCTGCTCTTTGCCATCACGGCCTTCTTCCTTTGGCAAAACCGGGCGAAGTATCAGGTCCTCTGGCAGAAGTAAGCGCAACGAGACTCCCCCTTCATTCTCGAGTCAGTTATTGACAAAAAATAAAATTAGTTTAAATTGCCTTTAATGGAATCCCTGACGAAAGCCGACTACGAGGGGCTGCACGCGAAAATGGGCAGCACCAAGCGTGATGAGACGCTGAGCACATGGACCGACCGACCGGTGGACGAGCTCACGCCTTTCGAGCGTAAGCAGGAATTCTACGGACTCCTCAAGACCATCGCGTCTCCGGGCGTGGTGTACCAGGTGCATGATTTGCGCGAACGCTACCGCTTGGGATTGGTGCGCCGCGACGGCGATGCGCTGGCCTCGACCATTGACGAACCGCTCGTCGCATCGTTCGCCGACGCACGCGAAAAAGGAAACCCGCTGGAAGTGGCCGACCTCCAATACCGCACGATGCGGCGCACGCTGGAGATCGCCGGCGAGCTGTGGCAGGAAGCGATGGTGCGCGAAGGACATCCAGGCTACCGCCGCATGGACGAACTGATGGAACCGGAGATGCGCGCGAAGTACGGCGAGAAGCCGGTCTCGAGGCGCGTCGCCTCGGCAACGGCGCAGACCGTGAGCGTCGGTCTCGGCGTCCAGGAACTTGCCGCCCGCTTGTACCCGAAGAAATTCGGCAGAGCGGCCACGCCCGATCATTTGCGCAAGGCACACACCAGCGGATTGCGCATCGCGATGCTCTGGGCGGATTTCAACCGCCATCAATTGCTGTCTCTCGAGAAGAAAATCCGCATCCTCCGCACGGACCACGAAGGCATCGAGCCGCTGGGAAACGAAGAGGCATTCGACATCGCCGAAGACGGCACCGTGACGTTCACGAGCAAGACCATCATCGACCAGATTGCCGGCGAGAAGGTGCACATGGCCGAGGGGCGATTCGGTTGCCCTGGCAAAAAGTACATCCCGCAATTGTGGGAATGGACCGAGGAAGTATCGACGGAACTCGGCCTGCTCCGCGAGTAAGGATCACGCCTCCTGCGGTTGCGGCAAGGGAATCGGCACGGCTTCTTTCAACGCCTCGAACGTGCGCCCTCCAACGAGCATGGCGACGATGAGCGGCAGAGCCGCCATCGGTTGATGGTACCGGGGATCGTAGAGCGCCACAATGTTCGACACAGCAGGAACGACCCATAATCCCAATGCGGCGGCTGATAGCACGGTCGTGTGCCGATCACGGAGCGCGACGAGCAGGACGTACAACACGAAGAACAGCTCGACGGTGTGGAAGAAGAGCGACTGATCCTTCCAGAACGGAAAATCGCTGGCAGCGAGCAAGCCTTCCATCGCGCGTTCGCCCATGCGTGACGGCGATTCCAGCGTGTACGGAATGACGTTCGCATCCAGCGCGCGCACCAGGTTCGCCATGTTCATGCTGGGATTCTGGCTTCCGAGGAATTGGTAGAAATACGTATGGTGCTGGTTGACGCAGAAATTCGGGAGATGCGACTGCTCCGCCAGACGATCGCAGGTGTAATCGAAGATGCGGCCGTCCGTCCATTTCATCGCGTGAAGCCCGGCCCCCTCCGTGAGAGCGCTGGTCCCCCAGCCGACTTGATGCACGAAGACTAAACTGAGCGGGATGACGAGGGCGGCCGCGGCGATGCCGAGAAACTCTTTCCACTCGCGCTTGCGCACCGCCAACCAGAGGAAAAACGGCGTCATCAATGCGGGATACATGATCCACTGCATCTTCACGTGCACCATGAACAATGCCGCGAGATAAAAGAGCAGCGCGCACCGCATCAGGTTTTTCCCGTCGGAACGCAAAGGGATGAGGGCCGCGAGCCCGAGGACGAACAGCGCGCGCAAGGACGACTCCGACATCAGGCGGCCGGTCATCTGCCACGACTCGAGCGGCAGGATGAGGAACCCCAGCGCGATGATCGCACGCGTCGTTCCGTACCGCAGCTGCACCACGCGATAGAAAACGGCGAACGATACGCACCAGAAGGCGATCATCACTGCGGCGAAGGCGCTTCCGATGGTCTTGGCTCCTCCGCCGACCACCGCCTTCACGACGATGTACACGGTCCCCACTCCGATGTCGCGGAACGGCATCTGCGTAAGCAACGCCCCCCACAGACGCAAAAATCCGCGTTCATACGTCGAGCGATCGTGCCCCACGCCCCAGAAATGCTCCGCAACGTAGCGGTACGCCGCCTGGTCGAAGTTCGCCTGCTTCCATGGCAGATGCGGAACGTACAAGGCGTAGACATACACGGCTGCCGCAAGCAGCAGAACCGCCGGCATCCATGGCGCCACCCGTTTCCAGTATTGTGTGTGTATCAAAATCCAGCCAGTATAGCATTTTTTGGCTTTCCGCTCAATAAAGCGGCACCGCATGATGACCGTCCGTCAAGGCACGCGCGTTCCAGAAAAAAGTTCGCCGACAACCTTGAGGGTCGTCGGCGAGGTGGGGAGGCAGAGATGCCCGATATCTCGTTAAGCCGCATGGCTTAAACAGCGAGTATCAAGTTGATCCTGCTTCCTTAATACTAATATAAATATATAAGTATATATGTCAATATACGTTTTAGCCCTACAGTACTGCACGTATCCTATTTCTTCCGTGCGACAGTGATGACTGCACTGGCCGCGTCGATGGGTTTGGCGGCCTGCTTGCCCACGCCGACGAAGACGCCGAGTTCCACATGCTTGTCCGCGAGTGGATGCGTGCCCGGGCCTTCCGCCGTCATCCACTCATTCTGCAGCAACTCGAATCCCGGATGGTCGGCAATCGCGCGGCCGAGGCGGCGGCGAAAAAGTTCCACGACGTCGACCAGGACTCCGCCGTGACGGTACAGAAGGATGTCGTTGGGCCGAGCGTTAGCATCGTCCAAGTAGACCACGCTGTACGGGGCCGCTTCACCGGCATGGCGTAGCTGTTGGTGCACGCCGGCGACTCCGGGACGGGCATCTTGCACATGCAGGAGGTATCCCCCGCTCTTCAGCGCGCCATGGATTTGATCCACTGCGTGGTCCACATGCTCCGTGGCATCCAACGAGGACAAACCCGTCACAACGTGGAAGGCATCCTGCGCTCCCTGCTCACGCAACTTGTGATAGGACCCGAGGATCACCTGCCGGCTGTTGTTATCGCGATTCATCTTCGCCGCTTCGGGATTCAATTCCATCTGCAGCCATGTCGCCTGCGCAGCAGGCGGCAGCAGATGCGCGACCATGTATCCCGTCGCCCCCGAGCCGACATCCAACCCGCCATCGACCGGCAGGTTGTGACGCTTGAATGCGTCGCGCACCAAGGCCTGGAACGCCGGGAGAACGTGGGCACGCGGACGAGCGAGAGAAACCGACGACATCGTGGCGTCCATGGCGGCAAGTCCGACTTCTTCGTCGTCGATGCTCAGCCCAGGCGCCGTGTGTGCCACGCCTTTCAGCTTGAGTTTGCCCGCCTGTTGCAGCGCCCCAACGACCAACCGCGAATACATGGATTGGTCGGTTCCTTCGACCATACTGAATCGCTCAAATGTGTGGGGCATAGTTAAAATATAAAATTATTTCAAATATTGTCAAACATTCAGCGGAGAATAAAAAACGCACTGGCTGCAGGAAAACATCGCATCGCGAGCAGCAAGGGCACTTCATCTTTAAAAGCTTGCACTATGGGCTCGTCGAGCATGACGCACGATCGCTAGAAGGATAATATCACCGCATGCGAACTCTCTCCTGTCTTCTTCTTGCACTGTTCATCGGTATCCCAAGCGCACTTGCACAATCGTTCAGCGACACGGCCGGTGAACCTCAACAGCGGGCGATCGATTCCCTACAGGCCGAAGGGATAGTGGAGGGATACAGCGACGGCACGTTCCGACCGCGTTCACCCATCAACCGCGCGGAATTCCTGGCCATTCTCCTGCGAAGCGAAGTCGGCGAAGACGCTATCGACGAGCTCCTCGCGCGCATTCGCATCGTCAACTTCCCCGACGTTCCATCCGACAGTTGGTACTGGCGGTACGTCACGTACGCCCGAGCCAGCGGCATCATCGACGGCTACCCCGACGGTCGTTTCCGCCCGGAGTGGAGCATCAACCTTGCAGAAGCGGCGAAGATCGGCGCGAATGTGTTCAACGTCCCCCCTGTGCACATCGAGTGCATCCGCGCTCCGTGTGATCCGTATTGGTACGGACCGTATGTCCGCGCACTCGACCAACGAGGGGCGCTGCCGAGCGATGTCTGGAGCAACGCCGATCGGTCCCTCACGCGCGGGGAGATGGCATACATGACGTACATCCTGCGAGGAGGCACCGTTCCCACGGCTATCGAGTGTTTGCCAGCCGGCTGCAGCGGTCAGCTCTGTGTGCCAGCCGCTGAGGCAGACCAGACTGTCACCACCTGTGAATGGCGTGACGAATACGCCTGCTACGAAACCGCCCGATGCGAACAGCAGAGTGACGGCCAGTGCGGGTGGACCATGACAAACGAATTGCAGTCCTGCCTCCGCGGATCCTGATAGGCGCGCGGCTCGCGTCGCCTATCTCTTGGAAAAATACTTCGCGGCCTTCGGATTACGATGCGGACATCCCGGCCAGCAACAGGGGCGCCGCTCGCCGTCGAGCAGACGCTCGGAGACCTGCCGCAGATGATCGGCGCGCGTCTCGGCTTTCTTCACAATCGTCATCCAGCAGATCCATTCGTTGCGAGCGAGCGGAGTGAGGCCATTCCACAACTCCAGTACTTGAGGGTTGGCGATGAGCATCGCTTTCAAATCAGACGGTACCGTGTGCACCACTCCGGTGGCGATTTCCGTCTTGGTCATGCGTCCACGATACCCCGTTGCTTGGCACATTCCAGCAAATCAACAGTTTGCCACGAAAAACAGAGGTGCATTTTTGAGCTACACTCTTGTCGATGAAAACTCTTGTTGCGATCTCGGCAGCGGCATTGGCTATTGGCGGGACAATCGCCACTGTAGCGTTACACGCTCCACAACCTTCCAGCGAACAAACGCCAAGCGAATACTGGGAGCAAGATCAGGCAGACAAGGCAGAGCGGATTCGACGTTGGAAAGAAGCGCACCCCGGACGCGAATTTGATCGCGAGGGCGAGATTGATCTTTGGAAGGAAGAACGTGATGAGTATCTTGCTCATGAACGTGAACTCCAGGGGATGTTGCCGGAGAATTTTGATCACGCAAAAGACGTGCACCAGCTGTGCAGCGAATGCGCGGAGACCGCAAGTTCCATCAATGCTGACATCATTGATCCGCTCAACACCGCTCTCGATAGCGCAAAAGAATACCGCTCTCTTGTGGAGAAAACGGAGCGCGAGATCATGCGGAATATTCACGATATCGAAGACCTTTTGGCAGACGAAAACGACGACTCAGTCGCGCTCAAAACACTGCTTGATCGGTCGGATGCGCTCCTAGCCCAGCAGCATGCATATGCCAACAACATGAAGACGTACAAAGAGAAGGCTGCAACATGGCGCGCCAAACTCAGCGATGCACTTGCTCAACTGTCGACATGCGAGCAGCAGGAAAAATGTCGTCGCTCCTCTTCGAGCGTGCCATCGCAATCTTCGTCGCACATCGTTCCGACGATAGACGCTGCTGAGTGCGAAGATTTGGACGTGCCGCCAGTTGAACCTACACCATACAGGGAAGGATGCGACGAATGTGCGGGGTATGCAAAGGCAGTGGACGAATGGGAGGCTGCGCTCAATTGTGAAATTGCAAAAGCGAATGCCATCGGCGCAGGCATGGGAACAGCGATACATCAGTGGGACGCACAATTCCCGGAAGGCCAAAACGCTTCCGCATTGCAGCAGCGCCTGGGTATCGCACATCAAGGCATGTCGATGTATGCCGGACAAATGGACCAGTCTACCGCGGTCCTACAGCAAAAAAACGAGGCCGAGTCCGCTCTCCTCTCCTGCGAGATGGATTGTCTTTTGCGCACCGCAAAGTGAGCAAATGGCATCGTTGAACGCACGGTGATGCGATAAGAAAAACCGCCCCCCGAGCGTGTCGAGGAGCGGTTGACGGTCGAAGGAATTACTGTGCGATTTTGATCGAACGCGAGTAGCAGAACAGATGGTGCTCGGCACCAAACTTGTCCGTGCCAGCGGAATCATGCGTCATGAGCTCGTAGCTATCGAGCGCGTCGACTGACACTTCGGTGGTGTTCGGCGGACACTTCAGCTTGGCACCCATGCCGCTCTTATCCACCGTGCACGTCGCACCACCCCAGGTGTTCTTGGTGTCGCAGGTGTTCTTGCCGTTCAAGTCGTCCAACGTGGCGGTGTGTGCCACGAGTTGACCGCCGATCGTCTCACACTTCCAATTGGTACCATCGAAGCGAAGGGCCTGATCCGGACCATCGCACTTCGGCGGGAAGAGCGTGCTGAGCGCGCGACACGTCCACTTCTTGCTGGCTTTGTCCCAGAGAAGAATATTGTCGGCTTTGGACGTACCGCAGTACGGCAGCTCCGAAATATCGACGGACTTCAATTGCGTATCGGGGATAGTAACGGTCGTCTGCTTGGAAGAAGAGGAGCTGGACGTCGAAGAAGAACTGGAGGAAATAGAGGACGTCGAGCTGCGTACCGAAGAGCTCGAAGACCGAACGGTCAAAGAAGACTGCGAACTGCTGTTCGACGTACGCTGGGCTTGAGCCATGGTTACGGCACAGAGCGTCGCTACGCCGACGGCGGTCGCGGCCAAACGGGAAAACGTGAAATGAGTGGTGGTATTCATAGGCTTTTACTCTGAACGTGGGGCACCGAGAAAGCAAGCCAAGCCAAAAGACACGCTTTCCTCGCACGAGCCGACAGTACTACTATGGGGACCATTATGCTGCTCTTCCTTACAAGCATTTGGCATCCGCAGAACGCGCACTCCTACACGCACGTGCTGAGCCTGTTGGAAGACACACTGCGCTCCGTCTGTAACCAGACGTCCGACGATTTCCGCGTGATCGTCGTGTGCAACGACACGGCGCCGACCTTGAAATTCACGCATCCGAACATCGAATTCGTCACCGTGCATTTCCCGCCGCAGGGCGGAACGCAACACACCGGCGACAATGCCGTGCGCATCGACCGCGGCTCGAAGTGCGCCTACGGATTATGGAAAGCGCGCCAATACAAACCGGATCACGTCATGTTCTTCGATTGCGACGACTTCGTGAGCAACAAGATCGCGGCGTTCGTCGGCGAGCATAAAGACGCCGTCGGTTGGGCCATCGATAACGGATACGAATTCCGCGATGACAGTCCGGACGAACTGACGCCAACGCCGGGATGGTTCGACATCGAGTGCGGCACGAGCCGCATCATCAAATTTTCGCTGATACAATTCCCGCAATCCCTGCCGGACGCACCCGCGGAGGACGACATCCTCAACGCCTTCGGCGAGCGCTATGTCACGATGTTCATCGGCAGCCACTGCCACACGGACGAATTCCTCGGCAAGAATTCGCGTCGATCATTGCCTTTCCCGGGAGCGGTGTACCGCATCAACACCGGCGAGAACCACCACGTGCCTCGCACGTCTATCTTCCACAAACTCAACAAGCTGATCCACGGATGGGTCAGCTCCCCCGTGCCCATCACCGAGGAACTGCGGAAGGAATTCACCCTTCCGGTCGCGCCGAGCAACGCCTGACGCTCATTGCTTGTACTCCAGGATATCGCCAGGCTGGCAATCGAGCGCGTCGCAGATCGCCTCCAGCGTGGAGAAGCGGATGGCCTTCGCCTTCCCGTTCTTGAGGACGGAGATGTTCGCCATCGTGATGCCCACTTTCTCCGCCAACTGCGTGACGCTCATCTTCCGCTTGGCCAGTTGGACGTCGATGTTGATGCGAATCGCCATAGAGGATTAGACGGTAAGGTCGTTCTCGGACTTCATCTGCACCGCGCTCTGCAAAATTTTCTCGAACATGCCCGCAGCAACCGCGATGACGATGGAAGCGAAGCTGATCATCAGGCCCATGGCCACCGCGCCCGCCGCGTCATCGTTGCCGTGGTTCAACATGATGACTACTTCTTCCGCGATGACGAAGCCGACGATCGCCACCGCGCAGTACTTGATCGTCGCGAGCGCCTTCACCGCATGAAGCGAGAAGACTTTATTCTGTCCGGCGTAGTGGAGGAGCGTGATCGCCTGATAGAGCGCGATGAAGAACGGGATCGATCCGGCGTAGACCAACCAAATGAACGGATCGACGTAGACCTCGAAGAACCCCTTGTTCGCATTCACGCCTTCGAGGTGCGGTTCCCATAAGAGGAGAACGAGCGCGAGGACGCCGAGGAGGACGATGACGACTTGGAGGAAGGTGGTGGGGATTCGCTTCATAGCGTGCCCACCATAGGACAGTGTTTATCGTTTTTCAATAAAAAACTATCGATAATTAATAATCAGCAAAGACACGGGGTTTACTTTTGCGCTCCAGCCGGATCAAATTCCACTGTCCACTCGATGCCGAACTTGTCGCGGAACATCGCGAAGTATGTGCCCCACGGACTCTGGTCCATCGGCATCTCGACGGTGCCGCCCGCGGAAAGGCCGTTAAAGATTTTCTCGGCCTCCTCGCGGCTCTGAGCAATGACGGCGATCTTCGATCGATTCTCGTTCTCGCTTACCGGCCCCATTGCCTCCGGCACGTCGTTGGCCATCAGGACGCAGCCGCCGATGGGCAGGGTGATGCGGAGAATGTTGTTCTCCTCCTTTCCCTCGATGCCCAAATCTTTGAAGCGGACAATCTTGCCGAACTCGCCGCCGAAGACGGAGCGATAAAACTCGAACGCCTCCTGCGCATTGCCATTGAAGTTCACGTAGGGGTTGATGGTGGGCATGCGATTACTGTACGGACTATTCTGTGGTTTTCAAAAATTGGTGGACATGGTGAGGAGAACTTGGAACATAATTGAGCAATCTGTCAACAAGTGGGCTGCGTTGCTCGGAGAGTGGAACGCATGACAAGTCCGGTCATGACGATGAAGTGGCACCGTGCCTCCTTGCGCATCAGGGAGGCAGGATGGGTGCCAAAGCGTTGAGTGGAAGTAGCATGACTTCACACTAGCCAGTAGTCTGCCTATCACAATCTACAAAGGTGCCAAGTGGAGAGGCGAAAGAAGACTACATAGATTGCCTAACGGTGTATGATCAGAAAGTTATCGCCATAGTATGCAATACAACCGTCTCAATTTTGCCAGCGCAGTCATAGCTCTGTGTGTCGGGGTGACCCTCGGGACTGCTGCTTCCCAAGGTCGCGTTGAAGCAGGTAGTGGGTGCTGCTCCTGGCATGGTGGGCAAGCGTACTGTGGCTCGAGTGGCAAGTGGATGTGCAATGATGGAACCGAGAGTCCGACTTGTACGTGCACTGGTGCTGGCACGAGTGGTATCGATACGACAACGAGCAGCAAGAAAACTGTTGTGTGTCAGCCAGGAGAAGTGCGAATCGAAGACAGTTGCTACGACTCGATTAACGCATGCATCCGTCAGCATGGGCCAGATGCCACGACGATCGATGGCCTGTGTAAGTGCAAAGATGGGTACGAGATGAAAGATGGATTCTGTGAATTCATCGATACCTCGACTCGCACTGGCGACGAGCGGCTGCGCCGGATACAGTCTCGTATTCAGCCGCGGTCGAGCTCAATCGCGTCGAGCTCCAGATCAAGCAGTAAGAGTTCGTCCTCTTCTAGAATCACAAAGGTTCCCTCGAGTTCGACCTCTTCGTACTCCCGCCGCACAGTAACCTCGTCGAGTCGCTCTTCAAACTTTCCGCTTGATCTTCTGCGAAACCAGGAATGGAAAATCAAGATCACAGCCCCGTTCGATGACATTCTCGGCCAGTCGGTGTTTGAGGTGGAGCGCAAGGACGATCGCTTTACGGTCACCCCCTACAAGATCGACGGGCGAACAGGCAAACTGACGGGGGACGGTGATTCATACTGGGCAAGCTACGATTCCAATTACGACTCGCCAAGCGACATGTACCTGGAAATCCAGACGTGCTGGTACAAATATGAAAATATTCGGGAAGGCTTCATCTGCCATTTCTACAGAATTCCCTCGGTCATTAAGGGGGCAACTGTTCTTGGGTTCAATGACTACTCGTTCACGATTAGCAGCACGCCATCTGACACGTTCCAGGTATCGGTGACGAGTAAATCAACCAGGGAATCGACTTGCGACGTAAAGGCTGAAACGTACGAGGGCCAGAAGGTGTATTATCCGAAGAGCAGCACATACTACGAGGATACGACTCGCGACTTCCGCTGCTTCGATTCAGAAGACCAAGCAAAGAAAGCTGGCTACAAAGCCAGCGTTCGATAGATGGGATTTACGCCTTGGGTCACACGAAGACGCATCGAGCGGGATATGCGATGAGAACAGCAGTCGATATCTTTCAGCGAGTTTGGTAACAACAATTCTCATGGATTAGAATCTGTCCAAATTCCAACTCTCGAACATTATTCTTCCACCATGTCTTTCTCCTCTGTCGATCTTGATCAAGCTCTCGTGAAGATGTTTGCCACATATGCGCATGCATTCGTCGTCTACACATCCTTCTGGTTTGGTACAACCGTCGAGCCTTGTGTGGGCTGGAAGCGCTGGTGGCAATATTTGAAAGCAGTCGCTGTTACGATATGCGTAGCTTTGGTTTTTGCAGCAATCTCCTCATCCGGCACAGAATGCGACGATGATGTTGCTGGGTCCAGTGGCTGTACAACGGAAGCGCAATATGACGCATGGTCACCGGAGGCTGGCGAAGTTGCTTTCGGCTGGTTCTTAATGATCGCTCCTGCCGCATTATACGGAGTATGGCAAGCCAACAAGGGGGCAAAGCAAAGGCAGCACTATGCGTCCGTTTCAGCTTCTGGCGTGGGCTCTTGATGCCGGCAATGCTGCAGAATATCAGCTAATAACATTCGACTAGTAACCAGCGAATGATGCGAAAATGCCGCACATCACAAAAGCAAAATAGGGCGCCTGATGACATTACTTGCGAGATGTTTGTAGCACGATAACGTCTGATTCGAAAAACACCTTGGCCGTCGATGTCTGCTGCTGTCGGAGCTTCCCCTGCTTGATCAGCTTATCGACGTACTGCCGCGACACGCCGAGGCGATCTTCGCAACATCGCCGAAGTTCTGCAGTTGATTGATCCAGACCTTGCCCCTCCTGTTTGAAAGTCTCATGCTGGTCGCATGGCCGATTCAATCAAGGACATCCAGGCGAAAATCCGCGCCTTCAGGGATGCAAGAGACTGGTTACAGTTTCACGATGCAAAAAGCATGGCCGCTTCCATCGTCATAGAAGGTGGCGAGCTGCTTGAGCACTTCCAGTGGAGAAGCAAAGAGGAAGCTGAAGAGTATGTGAAAACACACAAAGAAGACATTGCTGAAGAAGTTGCCGACATCGCCAACTACCTCTTCGAGTTCTGTGACCTATTTGACATCGACCTCATTGAAGCCATGAGTAAAAAGATCGATAAGAATGACCTCAAATATCCAGTCGATAAGGCAAAGGGGAAACACACGAAGTACACACAGTTCTCATGATCGTCTACCAATCCACCAAAGGCGCGTTTCTCGACGACATCCTCTCAAACGAGATCGAGCGAATCATCCAGGAGAAATTCCTGAAGACGGTAGGCCACAGTGTCCAGGCCTCGGAACTTCGCTCCTGGAAAGAGTCACTTCGATACATGGGTGCCGTTCTCAATGACCACGAGATCCCAAGTGATGCAGGAGTAGCAATCGAGTATCACATTCCTCAGACCTCGAAGCGCATTGACTTCATCCTCACAGGAGAGGATGACACGCAGAGAGAGTTTGCGATCCTCATTGAGCTCAAGCAGTGGAGCTCGGCGCAGATCACCGAGAAAGACGGGACTGTCATCACTCGGTTTGAGAAGGGTGAGGCGGAAACGCCCCACCCCTCCTACCAGGTCTGGTCGTACGCAGCACTCTTGAATGGGTTCAATGCCACCGTAGAAGAAGAGCATATTCAGCTCCAGCCCTGTGCCTACCTGCATAACTACGTCCCAGATGGCGTGATTGCGAACGCGTTCTACCGCGAGTACATCGAGCGAGCTCCCCTGTTCCTTAAAGGCGCAGAAGAGCAGGCCAAGCTCCGCTCCTTCATCAAGCAGTTCGTGAAGCACGGCGATAAGCGGAACACTCTCTTTCGCATCGAAAACGGGAAGATCCGGCCGTCCAAGAGCCTCGCCGATAGTCTGGCAAAGATGCTGAAGGGCAACCAGGAGTTCATCATGGTCGATGACCAAAAGGTGGTTTTCGAGACGGCTATGGCACTCGCAAGGAAGTCTTCCAAGGACCAGAAGCATGTGCTCATCGTTGAAGGCGGACCTGGAACTGGCAAGACCGTGGTTGCGGTCAATCTCCTCGTGAGCCTCACGAAGCAAGGACTTCTAAGTCAGTACGTCACCAAGAATGCGGCACCTCGTGCGGTCTACGCCAGCAAGTTGAAAGGCACATTGAAGATGACTGAGATTGATAACCTATTCACAGGTTCGGGATCGTTCACTTCGACAGCCTTGAGCATGTTCGACGCTCTCATCGTTGATGAGGCTCATCGCCTGAATGAGAAATCAGGCATGTATCAAAACATGGGTGAGAACCAAATCAAGGAGCTCATCCACTCCGCCAAGTTCACCCTCTTCTTCATCGATGAGGATCAGCGCGTCACGTTCGCTGATATTGGCGAGAAGTCATCCATTCATCGCTGGGCACAATCCATGGGGGCCATAGTGCATGAGATGGAGTTGGCATCTCAATTTCGCTGCAATGGTTCCGACGGGTACTTGGCCTGGCTCGATGACACTCTAGGCATCAGAGAGACGGCGAACGCGACACTCGATCCTGCTGACTACGACTTCCGGGTTCTCAGTTCCCCGAACGAACTCCGTGACCTTATCGTCGAGAAGAATAAGCTCAACAACAAAGCACGACTCGTTGCCGGCTACTGCTGGGACTGGGTCAGTAAGAAAGATCGCAACCAGTATGACATTGTCATTCCTCAGTACGACTTTCACATGCGGTGGAACTTGGCGAGTGACGGCAGTCTGTGGATTATCGCTCCAGAGTCTGTGAATGAGGTGGGTTGCATCCACACCTGCCAAGGACTGGAGGTCGATTACATCGGGGTCATCATTGGCGGTGACCTACGCGTAGAGAACGACAAAATCGTGTGCGTCCCCTCATGCCGTGCGCGAACCGACAAATCCCTCTTTGGATATCAGAAGATGCGGCGCGAGAATCCTGCAGAAGCCGAAGAGAAAGCAGCCAGCATCATCAAGAACACGTACCGAGCGCTCATGACGCGCGGGATGAAAGGGTGCTACGTATACTGTGTGGACAAGGAGTTGGAAGCGGCGCTTCGATTGAGGCTCTCTTGAGCAACCAATCGCCGTCCTTCGTAGCCAGGACTGCCGCCTCCGTCTTGAGCATGGGTTCTTGTAGAACACACAAGAGTCACCCTTAAGGGACTCCCCGAGTATTGAACACTGACGGGGATTCTCGATTTTGGCTCTCCAAAGAGACAAACCGACGATACATCTTGAACCGTTACAACCCCGCCATCTGGCGGCAGCGGCCTTGAAATTGTGGGTTTAGCGCCTCTGGACGCCACGTATCCAACATTGGTCAGTTGTTGCGATTTGCAACCCCGGGATTGTGGCTCTCTGCTGCGGTAGAATTCGTGTTTTTTGGCTTAAATAAGCCATTGGTGGACATGCTGAGGCGGACTTGGAACACGTTGGTGGAGCACACTTGGAGGTGGTGTGCTGCGACTAAATCCCTACAGTAAGGGCTCCGCCATAATTAATTGGAGTCGGCTTTCTTTGGCTCCACCCACGCATCTCCGTAGATCGCCTGACCGAGGGAATAGTAGGTTGAGCTGTGCTCTAATGGACTCCCCTCCACCCCGAAGAGAGTAGCAATTGCTTTGAGTCCCATACCCGTGGCAGCAAAGTCCTTGCCCTCACGCTGTCTCTTTGGCAAACCAGCCCACTGTAGTGGGGTGTAGGTAGACATGATGAGGGTGCGGACTTGCTCGCGCACCAGGCACTCCCCATCCCCATACTCCTCGCCGTAGATCACCTGCCCGAGGGTATGGTGAGAGGAGATTCGACTGCTAGGATCCCCCTCAACCCCGAAGAGACGAGCGATCGCAATGATTCCCATCCCCGTGTCAGCAAAGTTCCTGCCTGCGCGCTGTTTCTTTTCCAACCCAGCCCACTGTAGTGGGGTGTAGGTAGACATAATGAGGGTGCGGACTTGCTCGCGCATCAGACTCTCCCCATCCCCATACTCCTCGCCGTAGATCGCGCGACCAAGGGCGTGGTGTACAGAGGCGGTAGTCGCCGGATTCCCCTCTAACCCGAAGAGGTTAGCAATGGCAATGATCCCCATCCCCGTGGCAGCAAAGTCCTTGCCCTCACGCTGTCTCTTTGGCAAACCAGCCCACTGTAGTGGGGTGTAGGTAGACATGATGAGGGTGCGGACTTGCTCGCGCATCAGACTCTCCCCATCCCCATACTCCTCGCCGTAGATC
>CAYRUZ010000001.1:0-102973 GCA_964427895.1 uncultured Candidatus Peribacteria bacterium | reverse complement strand
GCGGACTTGCTCGCGCATCAGACTCTCCCCATCCCCATACTCCTCGCCGTAGATCACCTGCCCGAGGGCGTGGCGGTCGATACTATTCGACCATGGATTCCCCTCCACCCCGAAGAGAGTAGCAATGGCTTTGAGTCCCATACCCGTCCCCGCGAAGTTTTTGCCCTTGCGCTGTTCTTCTGTAAGTACTGTCCACTGCTGTGGGGTGTAGGCAGTAGTTATGAGTCTGCGAACATGCTCTCGCACCAGGCACTCCCCATCCCCATACTCCTCGCCATAGATCGCACGACCAAGGGCGTGGCGAACAGAAATATGCTTCGTTGGATTTCCCTCTACTTCAAAAAGACGAGCAATGCCAATAAGTCCGAAACTCGTGCCAGCAAAGTCCCTTCCCTCTCGCTGGGTTGGTGTCAAACCCGCCCACTGCAAAGGGGTATAGGCCGCAGTAATGAGTGCCCGTACATCTTCAGGTGTGATGGGCTTGTCATACACAAGTGGGCTCGCATCAGCATTCTCACAGATGGTGGTTGGATCCTCGCCATTGGCGGCGAGAGCGGAGGCGATGGAGAGGGGTTTGCGCTTTTTCCTGCTGTTGGCTTGTAGCCCCCAACGGGTCTCAAAGACGTAACCGAAAGGTTTTCGCATGCGCGTGGCTTCATCGAAGTGCGCACGGGCGATGCGACCAACGCCCTGGACGATGACAGCTTCGCTCATGCAGGCACGGGCCCAGATGGCGGCATTGGCCGGGGGGAAGTTCCAGCCTTCGCCCAGCTTGGCGACGGTGACGATGAGGTCGATCTCGCCGTTGATGAGAGCTTGTTCGGCAGCCTCGATGACTTCCTGTCCTTTGGTGCCTCTGGCTTCACGACCGGTGACGACACGGGCACGGAGGCCTGCCTTCTTCGCTACCTTGGCAAACGCATCGCACTCTTCGATATCCACACAGAAGGCGACACCGCGCATGGGGTAAGGTGTTTTCTCACTGTGCTCACGGTAGGCAGTAAGAGCTGCGGCGTACTCTTTGACGAGGGTTGCGTATGTCTTATTGCGTCTGAGGATCTCTCGCTCCTTCTCTTCGGTGAAGGTGCCTTCAAGATCCAAGTCGGTGACTTCCCCATCGACGGAGACGAGACGATAGCGCACGAGGATGCCGGCGTTCGCCAGGTCTTCGTGGGTTTCAGTTGCGACGCAGGTACCAAAGCGGTCGGCGACGGACTTGTTGGCGAGCTTGGGGGTAGCAGTGAAGCCCAGCTTGAGGGCAGCGGTCTTGCTCTGGAGAAGCTCAGTGAGCACGGCCTGCTGGTCAGCCTCCTCTTCTTCGGTCAGCTCCGCGTCTGTTCCTGTGTCTTCTTCCTCTTCTTCGTCGAGGGCATCGATGCTTGCAGCAGTGGCGGTGCCAAGAGAGCGATGGGCTTCGTCGCAGACGACGAGCTCACAGCCTGCTACCCACTCACGGTAGGCAGGATCTGCCTTCATGCGCGAGAGGTGGCTTTGGTAGGTGACGACAGTGACGGGACACTGCTGGATGGTGGAGCCGGGCGACAGAGCATCGAGATCCTCTTCGGGAAAGCCAACGACCTCCTGGAGTTCACTCACCGTCTGAGTGACGAGGTTTGTGCGGGGGACGAGCACAAGTGTGCGCACGCCAAGGAGGCGGGTGATGATGCCGAAGAGCACGGTCTTGCCGGCTCCAGTTGGCTGCTTGAAGTAGCCCGACCGTTTCTTCTCATCTTCCCCACTGTCGTTCGCGAGGAACTCCGCAAGAGCTTGAACAGCTTTGAGTTGGTTGGGGCGAAGATCGATCGTACCGTCCTCGAACAAGGAGAGGTTGATACGGAGGTTGATGAGGAGTTTCTGAAAGAGGCGGAGACGGCTGATTGTCTCCAGAGCTTCTGGCGTCGCTGCCTGCTCCACGGCTTCTTTTGCTTTCTTACGTGTCTTGCGCTGGATCGTGGGTACCGTTTCCGCGTCTCGCAGGCGGAGGGCGAGAGTTGTCTCTAAATCCTCAAGGTCGCGGAGCTTGAAGGACATTATTGATAATAAAGCATTAATTGTAATATATGTCAATTATTGAGTGCATTCCAAGTGCAGTGAATTGAACGCAGAGGGGATGTCTACTACGTGGCTTGCCAGTCAGGAAAATTGTCTATGGATGCTGAGCTGCTACAACCCCTCCATCTGGCGGCTATAGCCTTGAAAACGTGGGTTTAGCGCCTCTGAACGCCACGTATCCAACATTGGTCAGTTTTTGCGATTTGCAACCCCGGGATTGTGGCTCTCTGCTGCGGTGGAATTCGTTTTTTTAGCTTAAATAAGCCAATGGTGGAGATGCCGGGAATTGAACCCGGGTCCAACGTGTAGGGATCGTGCCTGTACTGTCATGGCTGTTCCGGTACTCGCATCCCATCAGGAACAGTCAAGGAGTAGGTGCGAGGGTTGATGCTAAAGCGTGCGTCGTCGTCGCATCAGGTGACGAGCACTCCTGCTAATGACGCCTCATCCCTTCAGCAGGAGTCGAGGGTGAGACGTGGTTCGAAAAGACGAACCTTAGGCAGCGAGGGCCATGCCGAAGGTCGGCATAGCGACTCCCTGCTTCTGGAAGCGAGCTCCCAGAGATCCGCGCTTGTTGGCAGATATAGGTTGCAACTGTGGGTATCGGGAACCGTTGCCATCCCGAACAGAGGCGGTCGACGCCTAGTAGTCACGCTGTCGAAGCCTGTCATCCCCGTGCTGTGAAATACCTGTACACAGTGTACAGGAACAGCCCTGCTGGACGAGGAAAACTCTCGCGTTTTATGACGTCTTCTCTTTTGTTTGGTATTCCCATTTCTTTTGTCCGGCGACAAAAGAAATGGGAGAAAGAAAAACGCCTCAGCGTTTCAAACTCGCGTTTCTGCAGAAACGCTCGAACATGAAACGCTAGAGGCCGCTCCACGGCTAGAAGCCTGCTTGCGCCGGGCCGGGGCGCCCTCTGGGGCGCTGCGGCATTGGGGAATTACTCCACTCGCACTGCACACTATTTATTGCACAGGAAGCGTGAAGGAGAAGGTGGAGCCCTTCCCTTCCATGCTCTTCACCCAAATCTCTCCCCCGGCCTGATCCACCACGCCCTTGGCGATGTAGAGACCGAGGCCGGCGCCGCCCGTGTTGTAGTTCCACGCGTTGCCGCCGCGGGCGAACTCGTTGAAGATGCGCGGCATGTCCGGGCGCGGGATGCCGATGCCTTCGTCGGCGATGTCCACCTGGGCCTGCTTGTCGGTGACGGCCGTGGTGACGGTGATGGTCGTGTTGGACGGCGAGTAATCGAACGCGTTGCCGAGCAGTTCGCGCAGCACGCCCGAGATGAGCTGGCGGTCGAGGTTCATCTTCTTGCCGTCGTGCAACTTGAGCACGAGGGCGATCTTCTGGCGCTCGCTGCGGCTCTTGAATTCCGCGGCGACGGCCTGCACCACCTCGTCGAGCGACGTCAGCTCCGGCTGGTACGCGATGGTTCCCGCGTGCACGCGGTCGGCTTCACGGAGCATGTCGACAATGCCGCTCATGCGGGTGATGCCGTCTTCCACGTCGGCGATGTGCTCGTTCACGGCCTCTTCAAAGCCCGGTTTCCCGCGCTGGTCCTTCAGCGCTTCCAACGACCAGCGGAACACCGTCAGCGGCGTGCCGAGCTGGTGGTAGGTGAGCTGCAGCAATCCCGTGCGCTCGTTCTCGACGCGCTCGAGCAACTCGTAGCGGCGGCGGTTGATGGAAACGGCGAGGAGTGCCGCCACGAATGACGCGGCGAGCGCCACGAGCAGGAGGATGGCGGGCGAAACGATGCTCTGCGATTCCTGGATGTACGTGTCGGCCTGCAGGTCGAGGCCGAGGATAGCCACGACGGTTCCGTCGGCGGCGCGGATGGGCGCGTAGCCCGAGAGCGTGAATCCCCATTTGTCCTGCACGATGGCGTCTTCCACCGTCGGGCGGAGGAACGCATCGCGCTGCATGGCGGGCACGTCGCGGATGTCATACTTGTCTCCCGGCATGGAGGGCTGTTCGTCCTCGTCCAGGCGTCCGTTGCCATTGCGATCCAACTCGCTCTCCGTCGCCAAGCTGTCGGCGTCGGCGACGAATTCGAGCGTGCGGGGATCTTTCGTCCGCCGCATGATGTAGGCGTAGCGCACGAGCGGAATGTTTTCGCGGATCTCGCGCAGACGCATGATCAAATCGCGCACTGCTGGCGACGTCTTCTTCTGCCCGATGGCCTTCTGTACGTCATCGGCCGAGAACTGCATCGCCGCGACGGACGTCGTATCGAGCAACTGCTGGCGCAACTGGGCCTCCATGACATGCCTGCTGCGGTAGTAGAACAGCACGCCGACGCCCGCGATGAGCAGGACGATGACGAACGCAACACCGGTCGACCACAGCAGCGCGGCGTTCCGTTTGAGCACGTCGATGGAAGAGCGTGTTTGTATCGATTTATTCTAGCATTTTCCCGGGCGTTTGTCACCTTACCACGCGTTGATTGCGAGGATGTTCTTCCGCATGGTCACGCGGCCCAAACCTGGCTTGTGCTCGACGTCAAACGCATGCTTCATCAGGAGGATGCCGCGCCCGTGCTGCGACCCGAGATCGAATTCCTTTTCGCCGTCGAATCCCCGCCCTTGATCCGCGATAATGACGCCGATTTCGCTGGCGGCGGAGTCCAGCCCCCACTGCACCGTGATGGCGCCCTCGGGGTTGCCCAGATTGCCGTGGCGGGCGGCGTTCACCACCGCTTCGTAAACGGCCAAGTGCATGCGCTTGCGGTCTTTGTCCAGCAGAGGCACTTCGTTGCGCGCGAGAATGAGCCGGAGATCTTCCACCACCCAATCCACCACCAGATCGATCTGCTGCTCGACGCGCTTGTGCACGATAATCTGCCAGGTGCCGGGTTCGTCGTCCTCGGCATCCTTGCGTTTCTCCACGGGCGGTACTCCGACGAGACCGCCGATGGTGGCTTCGCGGAAGGTGGGATTATTCATCCGTTCGAACATGCGGGGAGGGAGAATGCATGGACGCGGCAATCATGCCACGGGCGGCTCGCTGTGACGAATGAGACGGGCGATATCGGTGAGGATTCGCGGAAGCTGGAAACCGCCGGGTGATGCAAGGTATTTCGGCTTCCACTGGGGCTCGAACGGTTCTTTGTCCTGACGCTGTCCGCGCAGGCCATACACCTGCTCGCCATGTCCATAGAGGACCGAGCCTATGCGCGCCCAGATGGGACCGAAACTGCGTACCGACATGCCCGGCAGCGGGGCCATGCCCAAGCTGCAATGCGGTACTCCCCGCTCGCGTTCGAGCAGCAGTGCCTCGAGCATCAGCGAGCGCACGAGGACATGGTCGTACGCGGGATCAATGCGGAGCAGATCGACGACGGCGTCGCTGTGATCGGCGGACTCCAGGACGGTGATGTAGCCGACCATCCCCTCGGAGGTACGCGCGGTGATGACCGACGCACGCGTGAGGTAGTCGTCCGTGAGTTGACCGAAGGCGAATCCGCGTCCCGCGCCATGCCACGCCGCGTCGTCACGCAGGCGCATCAACTCGGCGAGCGGCACATCCGCGGGCGCGGGGTGGCGGCGGATCACCACGCCCCGCTCCTCCAGCTTGCGGCGCGCGGTGAGCAGCTCGTACAACGAGGACTTCTGCAGCGAGACGCCGGCCGTTTCCACCACGGCCTCTTCGCCGAGCGCGAGGATGGTGAGGCCGACGTCCAGGTACAGCTGGAGATTGGATTGATCGACTTCGTAGAAGACCGGCTGCACGTCGTTGTCGTCGCACATCTGGCGGAACGCCCACACCATTTCGGCGCGGTCGGCCATGGACTCGGTGACGGGATCGCCGAGCGCGACGGCCGTGCCTTTGCCCAGCGCGAACATCACGAAGCTTTCGTTCGGTCCGCGCAGGATGCGCTTGTCGCCCGAGAGGGCCAGCAGCGTGAGCGCGCGCGGAGAGGCGTTGATGATCGGGGCGAGCGCCAACAATTCCTGGCGCGTGGGCGCGGCGGGAATGGGTTCGCGCACGCGGCGCCAGCGCGCGATGCTGAGGACGGCGGCAGCGATGCCGATGCCCAGAAGAGCGCGGAGGAAGCGCGACGCGTCGCCGAACGCGGAGAAGCGGACCCAGAGGTAATTGCTGTAGGTGACTTCGCGGAAGGAGAACAAGCCGAGGAACAAGAACGCGAACACGGCGATGATGACCATCGCCACTTGCTCCGCTTTGACGCGCCCGCTGAGCACCGACGACGTGCGGTGGAAGTAACTGCCGGAGATCGCGAAGGTCGCAAGAATCAGCGAGAGCACCAACGCTTCCTCATAGTGCAGTCCGCGCAGAAGCGTGAGCACGACGCCGATGGAAAGGAGCCAGACGGTGAAGCGGTAAGCCTGCGCGAGACGGCGCTCGAGCGAGAAGCTGATCATCACCAGCACCATGCCGAGGGCGGAGCCGAGGAAGTGCGCCACCTCGATCACCGGGAGACCGACGACGGAGCGCAGCATGATGAAGCGGCTCTGCACCGGCGGTACGGCGCCCGAGAACAACAGCACGGCGCCGCCGATGAACGCCATTAGGCTGAGCAGCTGCGGCATGAGTGACGGCGACCATCCCTCCGCGCTGCGCACCGCGGCGTGCAAACGCGTCCTGCGCGCGCGGGCCTCGTGCCCCGTGAGCAGGATCATGCCGAGAAGCAGGGGCAAGACGTGATAGATCGACCGGAAGAGCAGGAGGGTTCCCAGCACCGCGTTCACCGGCAGGTGGTCGGAGAGGAGGAAGATCATCGTCGTCTCGAACACGCCCAATCCCCCCGGGACCTGGCTGAGGTGCCCGAGCACGTTGGAGACGAGAAAGATGCCGATGAAGCCGAGGTACGGAATGTGCACGCCCGTGGGAAGGAGCATGTACACCACGGTGCCCGTCATGGTGAGATCGAACGCGCAGACGAAAATCTGCATCAAACTCATCTGCAGGCCCGGCAAACGGAACTGCCACCCGGCGATGCGCAGCGGACCTCTGCGCACAGCATTGGTGGCCAGGTACGCGGCCAGCGCGACCAAGAGCATGGCGCCCAGCACGCGGATGGCGAGCGGGGTGAGCCCGAGCACATGGATCGGCAGCGGGTCGAACGAGAACACCACGCCGGTGATGGCCACCGTGCCGAGGGCGAACGTATAGCTGCAGAACGCGACGACTTTCGTGATTTCCACGGCCGAGAGGCCCCAGGCGGAGTACAGGCGGTAGCGCACGGATCCTCCCGAGAGCATCGAGAGGCCCACGTTATTGCTGAACGCGTACCCGATGAAGGACGCGAACGCGATCTTGCGGTATTCGATGGGGTGCCGGATGTACCGGAACGCCATGATGTCGTAGGTGGTGAGCGTCGTGTAACTGATGGAGGTGAACAGCAACGCCGCCGCGAACTGCCACGCGTGCAGGGCGGACGCCTGATTGACGAAACTCACCCAATGGAAGCCGCGCACGATGTGGTGCAGCGCCGACAGCGCGAGGACCAGCAGGACGAGCCCCGCGATTGTGCCAATGTAGTCGAACCACCGTTTTCCGGCCGGTACGGGTGAGCCGAAGGACATGTGGAGCAAATACTACCACGCGAAAGGCGTCCCGTGGCGTCCCGGCGGCCCGATGGTACACTCCGCTGGCTATGAAGCCTTTGACGACCGACCAGATCCGCCAAGCCTACCTCGACTTTTTCAAATCGAAGCAGCACGCCGTTATTCCCGGCGCACCGCTCGTTCCGGAGAACGATCCGACGGTGCTGTTTACCACAGCGGGCATGCATCCGCTCGTCCCCTACCTCCTCGGCGAACCGCATCCCGCGGGCAAGCGCCTCACCGACGTGCAGCGTTGCGTGCGCACCGGCGACATCGACGAAGTGGGCGACGCGAGCCACCTCACGATGTTCGAGATGCTCGGCAACTGGAGTTTGGGCGACTACTTTAAGGAAGGTGCGATCTCGATGAGCTTCGAATTCATCACGAAGGTGCTGGAGATCCCGCTCGCAAAGTTCGCCGTCACGTGTTTCGAGGGAGACAGCGATGCCCCGAAGGACGAGGAATCGGCCGGCATCTGGGAGAAACTCGGCGTGCCGCGCGAGCGCATCGGCTTTTTGCCCAAGGCCAAGAACTGGTGGGGACCCGCCGGCATGACCGGACCCTGCGGCCCGGACACGGAGATGTTCTACTGGGTGGGACCGAGCGACCTGCCGCCCGCGGGCAGCAACCCGGCGAACGATGACGCCAACTGGCTGGAGATCTGGAACGACGTCTTCATGCAGTACAACAAGCAGGCGGACGGCACGTTCGTCCCTCTCGCGCAGCAGAACGTCGATACCGGCATGGGCTTGGAGCGCGTGGCCGGCGTACTGCAGGGAGTGAAGAGCGTGTACGACACGGACTCCTTCAAACCGATCATGGATACCATCGGGCAGCTGACGTCTGAGGCAGGAAAAACGGCCGACCACGTCCGCCACAGCCGCATCATCGCCGACCACCTGAAAGCAGCGACGTTCATGATCGCCGACGGCGTGAGGCCGTCCAACGTGGACCAAGGCTACGTGCTGCGCCGCATCATTCGCCGGGCAATTCGCAACGGCCGCACGCTCGGCGTACAGGGGGCGTTCGTCGCCGTCGTCGCGCACAAAGTGATCGACCAGTACGTCGGCGCGTACGGGTACCTCGGCCAGAAGAAGGCGGAGATCGTCGACGTGCTGCAGAAAGAGGAGGCGCAGTTCAGCAAGACGCTGGAGGAAGGAATGAAGCACTACCGCAAGACCTCTGGGCCCATCGACGGTCTGACGGCCTTCCATCTCTACGACACCTACGGCTTCCCCATCGAGCTGACCAAGGAACTCGCGGCGGAGGACGGACGCACGGTGGACGAAGCGGGTTTCCAGCAAGCGTTCGAGGAACACCAGGCCAAGAGCCGCGCCGGAGCCGAGCAGAAATTCAAGGGAGGCCTGGCCGACCATAGCGCGGAGACGACGAAGCTGCACACCGCAACGCACCTGCTCAATGCCGCGCTGCGCACGGTGCTGGGCACGCATATCCAGCAGAAGGGCAGCAACATCACGGCCGAGCGCCTGCGCTTCGACTTCAACCATCCCGACAAGATGACGCCCGAGCAGATCGCGGAAGCGGAGCGGCTGGTGAACGAGCAGATCCAGAAGGATCTGCCGGTGGCCTACCACCTCACGACGGTGGATGGCGCCAAAGCGGAAGGCGCCATCGGCGTCTTCGACGACCGATACGGCAGCGAGGTGAAGGTCTATGTCGTCGGCGACGGATCGTTCAGCAAAGAAATCTGCGGCGGCCCGCATGTGGCCCGCACCGGCATGATCGGCGCCTTCAAGATCCAGAAAGAGGAGAGCTCTTCTGCCGGCGTGCGCCGCATCAAGGCGGTCGTTTCGGGCGGACCCGCGGACATCGAAACCGCCGGACAGGCAGCCTGACATGCTACACTCGCCTCCGATGCGCCGCGGTTTCTCGCTTCTCGCCTTCCTGCTCATCGCACTGCCTGTCGCCGCTTCGGCGAAGCAGACGGTCGACGTGCGCCTGGATAATTTGTGGCTGTTGCACAACGTGCAGGTGCGCGATGTGGGAGGCCAGCCGGTGCTGATCTTCGCGAAGGACGGAATCGTCGAGCGCCCCGTCACAAGCGCCATTTCCATCCACGATATCACGGCGCATTTGCAGGTGCCGGACACGACCCAGATGCAATTCCTGTGGCATTCCCTGGACAAGGAGCAGGGCAACTTCAACATCTACCCCTTCACCCTGCGACCGGGAGAGGTCGTCGCAAACATCCCAGCGGCCGACCTGCCGGAATGGGACCCTCGCACCGATCGCATCGGCTTCTCTCTTCCTGAGGGCGGCGCGCTGTATCTCGAAGGACTTGAACTGACGCAGTACACGGCTGCAGAGCGGTGGTCGCACTCCCTGCGCAGCTTCTGGACGCTCAACGAGTTCCGCGCCCACAGCATCAATTTCTTGTGGGGCCCTCTGCTGGCAAAGAGCGAAACCGGCATCGATGAACTCTACGATCACTTTCCTCCGTATGCCCACTCGGGTAATCGCTGGATCTATGCCTTCACCATCCTCATGTGCGCCGGCTTCGCGCTGGCAGCGTGGATCCGCGAGAAGCGCATAGCGACGGGCGCTCTCCTGGGCCTTATCATCGGTTCGGCAGCGGCATGGATGTTGCTCGACGTGCGCATGGGCGCCGAATTCCTGTCCTACGTCCGCACCGATTGGTCAAACTACGTGCAGCGTCCGACCTCGGAACGCACCCTGCGCGGAACGGAAGATCTCTACGGGCTACTCGAATCGGCTTCGCCATTTACCACGGGGCAGAACTCCGTCGGGTTGTTGGCGCCGAAAGGCATCCCCGTCTTCCCATACGCGCAGTACTTCCTGAGCCCCGCGCGTCCGGTGCAGCAAGCCCCGTTCCCCGATGACATCACCACGTGGATCGTCTTCCATCGCCCTGATGTGCATACTCAATCGGGCGCTCTCGTGCTGGATGACGGCACGGTCCTCGGACGCGGAAAGGAAGTGAGCAGAACATCCGACTATTCTTTCGTCTTCGTCGAACAATGACCATTCTCGCCGCAGTCATCGGTTTCACTCTGCTTGCAGCACTTGGTTGGCTGGCGCTGTGCGCCGTTGAACGCACACCGGTCCTCTCGCGAATGGAACGTGCACTTTTAGGCTTTCTGCTGGGCTCGGCGCTTTTGCCATTCGTTGCGCTTTTTGCGAATGTACTCGGTGTTGAGCTCACGAGGATGGTGTGGATCTGGCTGTGCGCGTTCCTCCTTGTCGGGCTGACGTTGCTGTGCCTGCTGCTGCACCGACCGTTCTTCGCCCGTGGCCCGGTTCTTCCCGATTCGGGCAAGACTCCCCTGTGGGCGAAAGTCATCGTCCTGCTGCTCGGTGCGTGGACGGCGGTGAAGGTCGTGACGATGGGCGTCACCTTCTTGGTGCTGACGCCGACGTTCCTGGATGACTCACTCGACAACTGGAACTTCCGCGCGAAGGTCTTCTTCGAAACGCAGTCCGTGCAAATCCTGCTGCCGGGAAGCACGCCCGAACAGGCCCCGACCGGCGTGTCCTCGTACCCTCCGGCCGTCCCGCTGGCGAAATCCTTCCTAGCGACTTTGGCTGGCACATGGAGCGAGCCGCTCGTGAACATCGTGCACCTCGCATGGTTCGTCTGCTTGCTGGGACTCTTCTTCTGCGCGTTGCGGCGCCTGACCACCGCGTGGTGGGCGGCCCTCGGCACGTGCCTGCTCGTCAGCCTGCCGTTACTGCTGATGCACGGCACCAACACCTATGCCGACGTCTTCCTCGCCAGTCTCCTCTTCGTAGCCGTCAGTACATTGTGTCTCGCGGAGGCGAACGACGGCGACGCGCGAACCTCGCTGCTGCGCGTTTCGGCGATCGCGACGGCAGCGCTCGTGTTTACCAAGAACGAAGCGATTTTGCTCTATCTGCCCGGCATCGCCGTCCTGTGGATCTTGCTCCTGGTGCGGGGACGCGGCCGTGATCTCTCCGCGGCACTGTGGGCCTTCTGGATTGTTGCCGCGGTTCTCGTGCCGTGGGTGACGTACAAGTGGGCTCACGGCATGACGTTCGGAAACGCAAAAGCCGTGACGGGCCTCAGTCTCGGCTGGCAGTCGGCGGCGCCGGAGGCGATCGTCACGCAGCTGTTCTTCGAGGGAAACTGGATGCTGCTGCCGCTACTGCTTCCCATCCTCCTGGTGTGGCGCCGGTCGGAGGCCTTCGGCCGCCTGCGCCCGCTGGCAGTATTCACCATCCTGCTCTTCGTCGGTCAGTTGCCGCTGTATCTCTTCACGTCACTGTCCGTGGAGGCGACGTTCCAAACCGGTTACGGCCGTGGACTCATCCATTTGGCCCCGATCGCCACTCTTCTCTTCTGTGCATTGCTGCCCGGAGCGGTCCGGTCCGTGCGCGATTGACTTGCATCGATAGTCGGTGTCCCGTCTGAAAGCATTTCGTCCGGAGTTTGACGCGCTATTCTGCGCACATGCCGCAGTACGCCGCCTTCCTGGGCAATCAGCCGCGCCTGAGCATCGCCGAATTGAGCGCCTGCATCCCCGACTTCACGCTTCAACGTGTCATCGCCCGCTCGGTCGCGGTCTTCAACACGTCACGAACGCTCACGGCGGAGGATTTGAAAAATTGGGGCGGCACCATGCTGCTCGCACAGAACATCAGCGGAGCGGAACCCTCGCTGGGGGACGTCCCGCAGATGCTCGTGACGGAAACGGAAGGAGTAAAAGGCAAGGTGACGTTCGCACTCCGCGGCGCGGGCGTTGCGCCGCGTGTGATCCGCGATCTCTACCGCACATGTAAGGACGCGCTGAAGAAAGCGGGCCGCAGCGCACGCTACGTGGGCAACGAACACAAGCCGGCCGTCACTCCGCTGCTCCATGACACGGGCATCGCGGACGGCAGCGGCGGCTGCGAGATCGTCATCCTCGGGGACGAGGACTTCCTGTTCGTCGGCAAGACGATCGCCGCGCAGGACGCGGACGCGTACACGCTGCGCGATATGGAGAAACCCGTGCGCGACACGCGCGCCGGCTTGCTGCCTCCCAAACTGGCGCAGATGATGATCAATTTCGCCTGGTCACTTCTTCCCGACGAAAAGAAAACGAAGAAGCAGCTGACGGTGCTCGACCCCTTCTGCGGAACGGGCGTCATTCCCTTGGAATGCCTGGCGCGCGGCTGGAACGTGCTCGCCTCCGACAAATCCGAAAAAGCGGTGACCGGTTGCCAGAAGAACATCGAGTGGCTGCGCAAAGTGAGCACCATCAAGAAATCCGAGGTGAAGAGCCAGGTATGGAAGCAAGACGCCCTCAAACCGTTCGCACTCAAGGACGTACCGGACCTCGTCGTCTCCGAGACGATGCTCGGACCGGCCTTGTCGTCCCGCCCGACCGTGAAGGACGTGCAGGGCATGCGCGCGGAGGCGGACAAACTGGAGATCGCGTTCCTCAAGAACGCAGCGGAGACCCTCAAAGACATTCCTCTCGTTCTCAGCTTCCCGGTCTGGTACCAGCGTACCGGTCCGCAGAGGCTCGAGCGCGTATGGGATGCGATCGCCGACGCAGGTTTCGAGGCGGTCCTTCCTCCGGGCATCGACCTGGAAGACGGGCACAAGAGCCTCACGTACCGCCGCGGCGATCAGTTTGTGGGACGTGAAATCGTCCTGCTGCGCCCCGTTCGCTGAACATGCGTTTTTCGCGATTTACTCAACCTTTGGCCAAGTTTGCGATTGCCTCCTTCTGCCTGTACCACATGGCGGCTATCGGGCTGTGGTGCATCCCGGACCGCGATCCGCGCCAGTGGCTGCAGGACCTGCGCCTGGGCAGCGAACCGTACACGCGCGCGTACCTTCTGAGTACGAGTCAGTGGCAGAACTGGGGGTTGTTCTCCCAAGGATCGTTGGAGCGCGTAATGACCAGCCGCATCGACGTGTGGAAGGATGGCAAATGGACGCCGAAGAAAGATTTGTCGTTCGCCGCGCTCCCGTGGTGGCAGAACGAAGCCGAGACATCGATGCTCCGCAGCTTCGACGGCAATGACCGCTGGCCCGTGCGCGAGCGCTACCTCCAGCGCAAATGCATCCAGCTGCGCATGGCGTCGGGCACCTACCTGCACTTCGCCAACCCGTACTATGACCCGCCCATGCCGGAGCGCACTGCCAACTATCAGTGGTGGAGCCAGTGGGAACCGGATTGGACCGTGTGGGAAGATACCTGGTACACCCGCTGCCAAACGCCCGACTGGGTCGATCCCCTTCCGCTCTAATGCTGCGCCGCATCGCCACCATCGCGCACGACTTCTTCTTCGCCCCCATCCCGTCGCTCGGCTTCGGATTGATGCGCGCGTCCTGGGCGGCGAGCAACCTGTTCTTCTTTCTCTGCCAGGCACCGGACGTGGTGAGCTACTACAGCGGAGAGGGGTACTTCCCGCAGTCCATCATCCCGACGATCGTCCGCAGCGATTACCGCTTCACGCTGCTCGACACCATCACCGCTCCCCCGGCCGTGGTTGCGTTG
Source organism: uncultured Candidatus Peribacteria bacterium (assembly GCA_964427895.1). Lineage (GTDB taxonomy): Bacteria > Patescibacteriota > Gracilibacteria > Peribacterales > Peribacteraceae > CAYRUZ01. Next base: position 88,854 of record CAYRUZ010000001.1, on the reverse strand, counting down.
TACATCCTCTTCTTGCTCGCACTGACGAGCATGATGATCGGCTTCCGCCCCAAGCTTTCCACCATCGTGAGCGTCATCCTGCTCTTCAGTTTCCAGGAACACACGTTCTTCATGTTCGCCGGCGGCGACACGATGATGCGCGTGCTCGGCTACATCCTGCTGCTGGCCCCCAACGTGTCGGCGTTCTCCCTCGACCGATTCTTCGCGCAGCGCACGCACTGGGCGGAGCACAAGACGCTGCTCCCTCCCGGGTCGCAACCCGCATGGCCCTACCGCCTGCTCCTGTGGCAGTACATCGTGGTCTACGTGACTGCCGCCTGGTACAAGCTGCTCGATCCGCTCTGGCGCCAAGGATCGGGCGTCGTGGTGTCGCTGCACGACCTGGAGTTCACGCGCTGGCCGCTCTGGGCCATCAATCTCCTGACGCCGGGTACGGGACTCGCCAATTACCTGACCATACTCATTCAACTTTCGTGGGCCCTCCTGCTGATTCCCACGCCCGTCCGCCGCGCGCTGCTGCCGCGCCGGATGCACAAGTACTCTCTGCGCCGCTTCCTTATTTACGGCTGTTTCCTCCTGCACTTCGGCATCCTGGTGATCATGGATGCCGGCATCTTCTCGCTGGCGATGTTCACCGGCTACTTCGGACTGCTGCTGGGCGAGGACTTCGATGTGCTGCGCGCACACTGCAACAAGAAATGGAAAGGACAGATCGTCGTGCTGTACGACGGCAGCTGCTCGTTCTGCCAGAACTGGATCACTGCTTTCCTCGTCAGCGACTGGCTGCGGCGACTGCACGTTGTGGATCTGTACGACGACGTGATCCGCCCGCAGGTGGCTCCCGATCTGAAGCTGGAAGACCTGCAGCGTTCGATGCACGTGCGTTTCCCCGATGGTCGCACGCTCGAGGGTTTTGATGGCGTGCGCGCCCTCGCGCGGCACCTTCCGCCGTTCTGGATCATCCTTCCGTTCCTCTATTTGCCGGGCGTGGCACCCGTGGGACGGCGCGTGTACGACCGCGTGGCGAGCCGCCGATCGTGCAAACACCTCGGTTTGCTCAAACACGCCTAATTTCCCTCTGGAAAAGCTAAAGGGTTTTCGTATACTCCGTTCGCACGCAACTATCGTTCCCCGATAGCTCAATGGTAGAGCAGGGCGCTGTTAACGCCAAGGTTCTTGGTTCGAGTCCAAGTCGGGGAGCCATTTCGTGCTATCGGGGCCCTGTAACCTTTCTGAGAGCGACACGCTGATGGAGTGAAACTGCGCACGGCAATCCTGAATTTGACAAATATAAGAAATAATGTAATTAATTCCAAGAATGGCCATCCCTGATGTTCGTTTTGTTCCTGAGGCAGACTCACCGCCCAACCGCGAAGGAAAGAACAGCCTCAGGCAACTTGGACTGACTACTGCACAAGTAGAAGACTTGTGCGGACTCGCCACGCGTACGTACCGCAGCATACTTGGACGCTCCCTCCCTGATGTGCTCCTGCAACACGCGCCGCGCGAAGTGACGCTCGGCGGGTTCTTGCGCTCAAACCAGATCGGCGAAAATGGCCCCGCCGCGTACGTGGAATCGCATGCCTACCAGGTGCGGCAAACGAATGGGCAGAGGGAAGTGTCACTCAAGTCAGACGACATCACCATGCGTCTCGGCCTCTCGCCTGTTGATCTCCTGCATGGGCAAACACTGGAACTCATCACAAGCTTCCTGACACATGAATCTATTCACCTGGCGACTCGGCACGCAATTTCAACACTCATGCGCGGCCCCGAAGAAGCGCTGGCCATGGGCTTGGAGCGCTTCGCTCGACCGAGTCACGACGATCAGCTGACTACTACCGGCACCTGGGGCTGGCGACGCGAACTGTCGCGCAGTACCGACGGGCTGTGCCCCCCGGATTTCGAAGACATCGACTTCTTTGGCAAAACGATCGAGGCGCTGTACATCGCCGCTGCCACGGTGTTTCAAGAGGAGTCCGAAGCCCAACTCTGGGCCTTCGCTGCTCAACTGACAGAGGTGGCATTACGGAAGAACGCAGCGCCAGTGAAAGCCGAAATCGAACAAGCTGTGCGTGATGTGTTCCCACAAACGGCCGACGCCATCCTGCGCAGTCCCGCCTTCCGACAAATTTCCAAAGAGGGACCCCAAATCTACTGGGTCTCGAACGCCAAGAAAGATACAGCCGTATTCTACCCCTACGTGCAGCAGAGAATCCCTGCAGGCAGCTCGACCAACACTCTGTCCACGTTTGCCCTGCGTCCAGCTGTCGCTCAGTTCAGCAATACGTTTTATAACAAGCAACGCACCCCCCTGCCCAAAGCCTACCGCGGGGGCGGAGAGCTCATCCCCGGCGAACTTCACACCGTCGGAGACATCCGCAGTAAAATCCAACAGTCCGGCGGCATTGCTGCTATCAACCTGGCACAGCAGATGGGCGGCGTTTCCATTCGGGTCCCTGGGACGTCGCAGTCAGTCGATCTGTTCGGATGAACTGATCAGGTAAACGGTGCAGTGCGCTGATGAAGCCTTGCGATGCGCATGCGTCGACATAGATACAGTTTGGCTACAGCTGCATCACCATTCAGGCGATGATTTTCCCACAGTTGCTTGAAATTCATCTTCCTTCACTGGAAGGAAGCAGCGTTATTGACTCTCGTTAGCACCTAAAGAAATCGCGCCGCTGAGCTATTTGATAATATGGTAAATTTTGTCTTAAATACCGCGTCCTCAACTATGTCTGTTGTTGGGGCTTTTTCGCTCCTTGGCAGGATCGGTAGTGATGGAACGCTGGTACAGGTGTGTTCTGCGTATGCGCTGCGTACATAGGACGCACCTGTATCTTGTCGATATAAGGGCAACAGAAAACCTCGTCCCGCGTCGGGAAGCAGAGGGAATCCGCGTCCGAGCACACGACCGTGCCGGACATTCACCCGTGGGCTCCCTTGAGAAAGGAGTCCACCAGTCACAGGAGAACGTCTCATGAGTAGTGCCACCTCTTTGATGGCTCAGATTTTGGACTACATCGGCGCGTACAAGCTGGATGCGCAGTCCCGGCCGGAACTCGTCGTCGATTGGAGCGGACCGCTCGGAAAGGTCAAAGATCACCGCGCCGACGACTTCTACATGAACCCCTGCGAGTGCCTCGTGGGGAATGACGGTCTGGGATTCGAAATCCAGCACCATGACGGGCTGTACGGCATGAAAGAAGGCCCCGTCGGATTCGCGTTCAGCGATGCGATGACGAAGCAGGCGCACGGATACAACAACATGCAATCCGTCGTCGCGCCCAACCTCGCTCCCCCCGTGCGGACCGCGATGATCACCAAAGTGAAAACCGACTCGTTGCAGCGCGCCGTCCAGATGTGGGGCGCTGCACAAGAAGGGATCGCGCGGGCCGTCTGCGACGCGTACGAAAACAAATGGTTCCCGGACGAAGCCGCGAAGAAGCACGTGCTGGTGGTCGGGGTGTTCATTCATCCCTTCGCCGGTCTGGCCCCGCAAGGTGAAGCCGCGAACCCGACCTTCGACCCCAAGAAATTCCTTTCCGGCGAAGCGCTCGAAGTGTCGATGTACGGAATCTACGGGCTCAATTATCTCTGCACGCTGGGCCTCTTGGCCGACGCCCTCACCGGCGGGCTGACGCCGGACGAACGCATCGCCCGCGCAAAGGCGGCCCGGCACCCGTTCCGCGGGTTCTCCGCCAAGAAGGCAGCCGCGTAAGCCTGAAATTCACTACCACAGTCTTGCCATAGAAAGGGGCGACCCCCGCAGTGCGAAAGCATTGCGGGGATTCGCTGTGCATTCATGCATGGTCAAACGCGGTGGACATCAGAGCACGCCGCCGCCGACAGCATGATACAGTGACACCATGACCATTCAGCGCATGGACCACGTGGGCATCAACGTCCAGGACATCGAAGCGGCGAAGGCGTTCTTCCTCGATCTCGGGCTGGAAGTGCTCGGGGAGATGGAGATAGAGGGCGAGTGGGTGGGACGCATCATCGGCTTGAAGGACGTGCGCGATACCATCGTCATGTTGGGCGTACCGGGCGGTGAGCCCGCGGTTGAGCTGGTTCAATTTTTTTCGCCCGTCGATGAGAAGGGGCCGCAACCGTCCGCCGCCAACACCCTGGGCATGCGCCATCTCTGTTTCGCGGTGGATGACGTGGAATCCATCGTGTCGCTACTCCAACGCAAGCACGGTGCGACACTGATGGGCGACATCGAGACGTACGCGGGCATCTACAAGCTGTGTTACCTGCGCGGCCCGGAGGGCATCATCGTCGAATTGGCCCAGAAACTGTGATACGACGGGTAATTGACAGAATTACAAAAAAAATCATAATGCGCATATGGAGCTCACCCCCTCCGGAGTGGCCGACCGCGTGATCGGCGTGCAATTGCCATACGCACCACTGTACAAGAACGTCGCCCTTCTCCAGGCGGCGCGCGGACCCGCGGAGAAATTGCAGCCCGGCGACCTGGTGGATGAGAGCAGATGGGAGATCCTTCGAATCCTCCGTGGAACCTATCCGACTAAATTCATGGAGAAGCGATGGGACGACATCGTCGCGGACGCGCGATGGGAAAGCGGATGGGCCGGCAAATGGAACGGCGTGATGGGCCGCAATCGCCCCGCCCTGTACGAACGCGACCGATTGGAATTCGGCGTGCTCAATCTCCTCGCGACCAACGTGAAGCCGGCGCTGCCGATCAACGAGCACTTGATACCGACTGTTTCGCGCGCGGCAACCATGGTGATGGGTAACGACACACGCAAGGAACGCCAGTTGGCCTGCATGAGCGCCGGCATCGACGTGCTGGAGACCGCTCTTACCACCGCCATCTGCGGCATATTGAGCGCACCCAACGAAGAAGCACTGTTCCCCATCGTTGACGCGGAACAGAGAACGAACCACGGGGCGCTCGTGACGGGTTCGCTGCGCGAGGTCGCACGTCGTTTGCAATGCGAGGACATCCTCTTCGAGAACGATGCGTAGAACGATTCCCTACGGCAAAGGCTGCGCTTCCGCGCTCGGCGAAGTATTGGAAGATTTTGCCTCGATCGTCCGCGAGCGCACGAGCGGCTCGCAAGAGGTCGCCGCGCGGGAGCAACAGACGCGCCGCGTGACCTACGATCTCTTTACCGACGTGCTCCACGAACTGACGCCGAAAGGACGTGAAATGCTTCGAGCCCTGTGCGAAGCGGAGGAACCGCTCTCGCGCTCTACGCTGGCCGAACGTTTGAGCGTGGCGGAAACTGCGACGTTCACGCTGTTGCGGTCGATCCGGCTGATCGCCCACCGCAAACGCTGCCAGCTTGAGACTCTCACGAATCGCGGTTACCGTCTGACGACAAACGGCGACCATTCATAAGGAAGACTGATTCGATGTCCTGCCCGGGGGTGCCCCGTTTGCAGACGAAGTCCGTCGTCCCTTCGACCTGCGTGTAGTCGTGTTTCCACGCGTCGATATTCGACCGTATTTCGCGTAGGGCGCAGAGGATCTGATCCACTTCGTCGTTCAGCATCGTGGGATGCAGTGATACGCGTACCCATCCCGGCTTGGCGCTCGCATCGCCGTCGACGATGTGGCGGATGATTTCGGCGGAACGCTCGCGCGTGATATCCAACAAGACGTGGCCGTACGGTCCGGCGCACGAGCAGCCATTACGCACCTGAATGCCGAAGCGATCATTGAGCAACGCGGCCAGTAAGCCGTGGGGGACGCCGTCCATGTAGAAGGACACGATGCCGAGCCGGTTGCGGTTCTGCGCCTCAAAGACGTGCGTGCCGTCGATTGCAGCCATGCCGTCCATGAAACGGCTGATCAGTTCGCGCTCACGCAGAGCGATCTGTTCCTCGCCCATGTTCTGCTTCAGGACGATCGCGAGCGCGGCGCGCATGCGACCGATGATGGCGGGCGTGCCGCCGTCCTCGCGTGTTTCATGTTCCGGCACGTACCAGCGGCCTCCCCATCGATCCACGGCTTCCACGGTTCCCCCGCCCGGTCGATCCGGCACGGTATTCTTCATCAACGCCTTGTTGGCGACCAACACACCCGGCGTTTCGACGCCGCCCTGGAACTTGTGCGGCGAAAACACGACGGCATCGATGCGCTCATTTTCATCGTCGGGATGCATGTCGATGCGGTCGTAGGGTGCAGACGCTGCGAAATCCACGACGCACACTCCCCCATGCTGGTGCAGCACGCGGGACAAATCGCGGTACGGGGTGCGGATTCCGGTCACGTTGGATGCCGCGGTGAACGATCCGATCAACGGGCGCGGGGCGTAGCGCTTGCAGAGCTGCGCGAGTTGCTCGGGGGAACTGGTGCCGTCGGGCGAGCGATCGAGCATCACGACCTCGGCGATGCTCTCCTCCCACGGGAGGATGTTGCTGTGATGTTCCATGTGCGTGATGAACACGACCGGACGCTCTGCTTCGGGAATGTTCACCCGCTCTTTCCACTGGGGAGGGAGATACAAGCCCATCAGCCGCACGAGCTTGTTGATGGCGGCGGTCATTCCCGACCCCTCCGTGATCAAGACGTCATCGTCGTTCGCGTGCACGTGCTCCTTGATGACGCAGGAAGCGAAGTGATACCGCTGCGTGGTGAGGTCACCGGTGAAATTGGACGTCGTGTGCGTATTGGCCAGCTGACGTTTGATCTCCAGGACGGCCGCTTCGACGCGGGAATCGGGCAGGCCCGTCGCGGTCGTGTCGGCGTACAGCTTCGGCATCTCGCCAAAAGGCGTCGTGACGGCGTCTTTCCGTCCGATCGTGGACTGCCGGAATGGCTCGAAGTGCGCCTCTAAAGGAGAGAGAACCTTATTCAAAGGAAGGCAAAATATTTATTTATTCTGTCAAAATCAACCCCTTTCAGCGCTTCTTCTTCAAATTACTGGCCCAATTGCCGCATCAGGTCTTCCTGCTGCTTGTTGTAGCTGTCGGCCGCCGCCTTGGCCGAACCAGCATTCTGCTGGGCCTGTTGCGCGGTGCCGGCATTCTGCGACAGCATGACGTAGTAGATGCCTCCGCCGATGGCGAGGGCGATGACGACAAAAAGGAGAAACTTCATGCACCCAGTGTACACTGCCATCCCATGCAGAAAGACCCCAAACGTTGGCTCGCACTCATCGTCCTGTGCCTTGGCACGCTCATGGAAGTGCTCGACACGACGATCGTGAACGTCGCGCTTCCCTCCATCCGCACAGACCTCGGCTTCACGGTCGATTCCCTCGCGTGGGTGGTGAACGCCTACATGCTCACCTTCGGCGGCTTCCTGCTCCTCGGCGGACGCATGGGCGATCTCTTCGGACAACGCAGGATCTTCCTCTATGGCATCGCCGCTTTCACGTTGGCATCGCTCGGATGCGGATTGGCTCAGTCGCAGACGTTCCTCATCACGTTGCGCGCCATCCAAGGTTTGGGCGCAGCGATCATTTCCGCCGTCGCGCTCTCGCTCGTGATGAATCTGTTCCAGGAGCCGGTGGAGCGCGCGAAGGCGATGGGCATCTTCGGATTCGTGGCGTCCGGCGGAGGATCGGTCGGTGTCCTGCTCGGCGGCATCCTCACCGGCTCCTTCGACTGGCACTGGATCTTCCTCATCAATATTCCCATCGGCGTGCTCGTCTTCGTCTTGTCGGTCATGCTGCTTCCCAAAACGGACGGGCAGGGATCAATCGGACATCTGGATTTCGCCGGAGCCATCACCGTGACGACATCTCTCGTCCTCGCGGTGTTCGCCATCGTGAATGGCAACCAGGCGGGATGGACGTCCGTGCAGACGCTGGGGACACTCGGGCTGGCGGCCGTCATGATGATCGCCTTCCTCATCATCGAATCACGCGTGCGCTTCCCGCTCATGCCACTCGGGCTTTTCCGCCTGCGTAACGTCCGCGTCGCCAACCTCACGGGTGTCCTGTGGGCCGGCGGCATGTTTGCATGGTTCTTCCTCTCGGCGCTCTACATGCAGCTCGTGCTGCATTACACGCCGATGCAGGTGGGGCTCTCGTTCCTGCCGTCGAACCTGATCATGGCGGCGTTCTCCCTCGGCCTCTCCGCAAAGATCGTGCTGCACTTCGGCATTCGAGCATCCCTGACCGCCGGGCTCCTGTTCGTTGCATCTGGATTGCTGCTCTTCACGCGCGCGCCGCTGGAGGGCCAGTTCCTGTGCGACATCCTGCCGAACATGATTCTTCTCGGCATCGGCGCGGGCATCGCCTTCAACCCGATGCTGCTCGCCGCGATGAACGATGTGTCCGAAAGTGAATCAGGATTGGCATCTGGCCTCGTGAACACCGCCTTCATGATGGGAGGAGCCTTGGGCCTCTCGATCCTCGCGAGCGCCGCGGCATCCAAAACGGGCATGCTGCTGGCAGCGGGCGCGACCCAGGAAGCTGCTCTCGTCGGGGGATACCATGTGGCATTTCTCATCGGAGCGGTCTTCGTGCTCGCGGCTTCGTGCATCGCCGGCTTCGGTTTGCGTGTGTCGCGATCGGCCTCGAACGCAGTTTCTGTTCATTGAGAAACAAAAAGCCGACAACCTGTTGCCTGCATACCCGGGAAATACGTTACACTTAGCCGGAATGCGGTTGGCATCTATCGTTTCAGCGGCCTTCAGCGTCCATCTGTTGCTCGGAAGTTTTTGCATGATGCCCATGGCACAGGCAATGGACATGCAAGACGGCATGACCCATCACGAAACCGCTGCATGCGACGGGCACTGTTTTTCCGCTGTTGAGGAGGCTCTGCCGATAACTGTAAGTGTGTCCTTCTCGATGCATTGCGTCGCTTTTTCGTACCCATCCTGCGTTGTGCCGACAGGCAAAACGGGAAGTCTTCGTGTTGCCCCGACTACATCGCCCGGACCGCCTGGTATAGCGATGGACGTCGTACGTCGACTGTAGAAACAAGAAAAGGAGTATTCTTGTATTTCTTCTTTTCTTTTCTATGCCAGAGGCATCATCACATCATCACACAATGCATGTCGCGGATATGACGTGCTCGAGCTGCGAGCTTCTCCTTGAAAGAAAATTGCGCGCATTGCCGGGCATTACGCACGTCCACGCTGATCATCGGACCGGCGTCGTGCGTCTGACCGGATCCAAGAAAGGAATTTCAAACAATGAGGCTATCTCCGAAGTGATTACGAAAGCGGGCTATCGTCTTGTTCAGAAAGGTGAAATCGCTCCAAAGACACAGATATGGATCGACATCGCTGCGTCGCTACTCATCATTGTGGCTGGCTGGCTGATTCTACGGACATTTGATCTTTCTTCGTTTGCCCCTTCAACATCTGGTGCTCTCTCGCTCGGCGGCACCTTCCTGATCGGACTCGTCGCAGGCATGAGCAGCTGTCTGGCGGTCACGGGGGGGCTACTTCTTGCACTTGCCGCGAGACATAACGAATTGCACAGAGCTGAGACCACTTGGCAGAAGTTGGCCCCGTTGCTCTCATTTAATATGGGACGGCTTGCTGGATATTTCACTTTTGGAGGTATCGTTGGATTGCTCGGCCAATCGATTTCACTTAGCGCTCGTACGACTGGCTACGCAAACATCATCATCGCCTTAGTCATGATTTATTTGGCTCTGACGATTCTTGGGTTCATCCCAAAGGGTAGCTTCCCGATTCGACCACCCAAGAAACTCTCGCACTGGATTGCGGGCTTATCTGATAGCGACCACCCGGCAGCTCCGCTCACTCTGGGCGCACTAACCTTCTTCCTGCCGTGCGGATTTACCCAATCACTGCAACTCGCAGCACTAGGATCTGGCAGTTTTTTGACTGGCGCACTCCTCATGTTCACCTTTGCCCTCGGCACGTTGCCGTCACTGCTCGGTATTAGTGCGGTGTCCGCAACAACGAAAGGAGCTGCGTCTCGCATGTTCCTCCGTTTCTCGGGCACGCTCGTGTTGTTCCTCGCACTCTTCAACCTGCAGAACGGCTTCGCGCTGACGGGACTCGGGGATGCCTTGCCATCCAACCGTCAGGAACCTCTCATGTCGACAGAACAGGTCTTGAGCGACGTGCAAGAGGTATCGATGAAAGTCACTTCCCACGGGAGTTACGAACCGAACCTGATTACGATCAAGGCTGGCGTTCCTGTCCGATGGATCGTCGATGGAACTGACGCCTTCGGCTGTACAAGCGTACTTACCATCCCCTCCATGAATATCTCTCGAGCCCTGCAGCAAGGGCAAAATGTTATTGAATTCACACCCCAGCAAAAGGGCCATCTCGGATTCATGTGCTCCATGGGCATGGTCCGGGGTTCTTTCAACGTCATATAACTCCCCTCTTATGATTACGACTCTCAGCATTCCAGGAATCCACTGCCAAGCGTGCACAGCGCTCATCAAAGACGTGAGCGGCGATTTCCCGGCGATACGTAATGCCGACGTGAACATCGAGACGAAGCTGGTCACGCTGGAACACGACGATGGGTTCTCCCTTCAAGATTGGATACGGGAAATCGAATCGCTCGATGACAAATACCGCATTCAACCTGCTACCTGAGCGTATGGCATCGAATTGCACCCTCGACATCAACGGCATGCACTGCGCCAGCTGTGCGGCGCTCGTAACGCGCAAGCTGAAGAAAACCGCCGGTGTAATCGACGCGAGCGTGAACCTCGCCGCAGCGAAAGCGCATATCTATTTCGATCCCGCACTTACTGATGAGGAACATCTCGTTTCGGCCGTGCAATCTGCGGGCTACGGCGCGAGCGTCCGCCACGAGCATGGCAGCCACGGAGTGGAAATGGATCGGAAGCGCCAAGAAGCAGAAATCGCAGAATACCGACGGGCCTTCTTCGCAGGACTAAGCCTCAGCCTACCGATGATGGGGTTCATGGCGCTGGCGTTTTTGCCGCGCAACCCTCTCAATGATGCACTGATGCCGTTCATGGGTATCGCGTCGTTTGTGCTCGCGACCCCCGTGGAATTTTGGCTGGGTAGAGGATTCTTCAAGGGATTCTGGTCGAGCCTTCGCATGCTGAGCTTCAGCATGGACAGCCTCATCGCCATCGGCACGCTGACGGCCTACCTCTACAGCGCCTACCATCTTGCCGCCCATGCGATCGCCACCGGTTCACTGTTCGGAGACATTCCGGACCTGTACTTCGAAGTCGCGGCCTTCCTCATCACCTTCGTCTTGCTTGGCAAGTGGATGGAAGCGCGAGCTAAGGGACGAACCAGCGAAGCGATCCAGAAATTAATGAGCCTCCAGGCGAAGACCGCGCGGGTGTTGCGCGATGGCCAGACCATCGACATTCCGGTGGAAGAAGTCCGCGTCGGCGACATCATCGTGGTACGTCCCGGGGAGAAGATCCCGGTCGATGGCGTCGTCGTGAAAGGTTTGACGTCCGTCGATGAGTCGATGCTCACCGGCGAAAGCATCCCCGTAGAGAAGAAGGAAGGCGACCGCGTCTTCGGCGCGACGATGAACGGGAAAGGATCCATCGAATTGCGTGCGGAGAAAGTGGGCAGCGAAACCGCGCTCGCACGCATCATCGCGTTCGTCGAGGAAGCGCAAGGGTCTAAGGCTGCGATCCAGGATTTCGCCGATTGGGTCTCTTCATGGTTCGTGCCGGCCGTGATCATCGTCGCAATTTTGACGCTCGTCGGATGGCTGCTGATCGGCGCGACCTTGAGCTTCGCGCTGTTGGCGACCGTATCCGTTCTCGTCATCGCGTGTCCGTGCGCACTTGGCCTCGCCACTCCCACGAGCATCATGGTTGCGACCGGTAAAGGAGCAGAATACGGAATCCTTATTCGAGGAGGAGAACCGCTCGAAGCAGCCCAAAGGATCGACACCATCGTCTTCGACAAAACCGGGACGCTGACGAAGGGGAAACCCACTGTGACCGATGTCATAGCCTTCGGCGGCTCTTCGCAGGAAGACATCCTTCGCCTCGCCGGAAGCATCGAACAAGGCTCCGAGCATCCGCTGGCCGAGAGCATCGTGCGTCACGCGAAGGAAAAAGTTATTCCTCTGCAACCATGCGACGATTTCCACGCCATGCCGGGCTTGGGCGTGGAAGGCACAGTCGGCGGAGTTACCTACTTACTCGGCAATCGGGCGTTGATGTCACGCGGGGATATTTCCTCGACTGATGCGGAAGCGGAGATGCAAAGGCTGGAGAGCGAAGGAAAGACGGCCATGCTCCTCGCGGACAAACAGAAAGTATTGGGCATAGTCGCGGTAGCCGACACGCCGAAAGAAACGTCGAGCGACGCAGTCCGCTCGCTCGAATCCATGGGGATCGAGATATACATGATCACGGGTGATAACAGACGCACAGCAGAAGCGATTGCGGCGAAAGTCGACATCAAGAAGGTGCTTGCGGAAGTGCTGCCAGAGCAGAAAGCGAACGAGGTGAAGAGTCTCCAATTACAAGGAAAGCGAGTTGCAATGGTCGGAGATGGGATCAATGACAGTCCTGCCCTCGCACAAGCAGACCTTGGTATTGCCATGGGCAGTGGCACAGACATTGCGATGGAAACTGGCGGCATCGTTCTTGTAAAAAACGATCTTCGAGACGTGGTAACAGCGATTCAGTTAAGTCGTGCCACTATGGGCAAGGTGAAACAGAATCTCTTCTTTGCTCTGTTTTACAACATCATCGGCATTCCCATCGCAGCGAGACTCTTCATCCACTGGGGAATTGAGTTACGGCCAGAACTGGCCGGCCTTGCTATGGCTTTCAGCTCTGTGTCAGTAGTTTCGAACTCACTCTTGCTGAAGGGCTTTGAGCCACAGAAAAAAAATTGGCTATCGGATATCGCACCGATAATTATGACCGTCGGCTTTGCATGTCTTTTCTTCCTTTTTGCCCGCCTCAGTTTATGAAGCACCTTTCGACTATTACCATAGGAACTTTGTTGCTTGCTGCCTGTGCTCCTTCGATGGGCAATGGAGGCATGATGCAGGAGCATCATAATATGATGAACCAAGAGCATGGCATGGGAATGAATATGCAACAGAACGGAGCGGCGTTCCTTCCTGGGCAAGGAGAAGAGGTATCCTCTTTTCCCGAAGCAAAGCCTAGCGAAGTGCTTAAAGTCGAGAATGGATCGACTATCAGTCTTAACCCCACACTAGTTCGCAAAAAAATAGGTGGTAAAGAGATGGCCATGTACGGCTACAACGGTGAAATCCCGGGGCCAACGATCAGCGCCAAACAAGGATCGACCTTTACCGTAAAAGTCACCAACAATATCGACTTACCTACCACCGTTCACTGGCACGGCATTCGTGTAGACAATAAGAATGACGGTACTGATGGCGTCACGCAGGAGGCCATACCCACAGGCGGCTCTTATGAGTACACAATTACCGTGCCCGATGAAGGGATGTACTGGTATCACACGCACGTTCGCGAAGATGTGGAACAACCGATGGGTCTCTATGGTGCCATCCTTGTCGCACCGAGTAAGTCGGACGCATATGCATCAGTCGATAGCGAGCAGGCACTCATCCTCAATGACCTCCTGGTCGCGGAGGACGGGTCGCCAGTTCCTTATGGTAGCCAAAATGCTGACCACACACTGATGGGTCGTTTTGGAAATGTATTCCTCGTGAATGGCAAAGAGCCTGAGCCACTGGAGATAGGCCTCGGCAGTGTCGTACGTTTCTCCATCCTTAATGCATCCAATACTCGTACCTATCGGATCCAACAGCCAAAGGGCAGCCTACTGAAGATTGTCGGCGGGGACAGCGGCCGATACGAAAAAGAATTCTTCGCGGACTCTTTCACGCTGTCTCCGTCTGAACGCGTAATCGCTGAGATGTATTTTTGGGATGATGACGTCAATCATGGCAGATCAGTAGGTGTCACCGTTCCCTTCATCGAAGCAGATGATCCTGCACACCCCGCAGCAGTTGTCTCAGCAAAGATTGTCGGCGGTGTCGTTGATACCGACCGACTGCCGGAATTCAAGACACTGCGCACGAATGCCGACGTGGTGAAGAGCATCGATCCTTTCCGAGCGGCTTTTGCCAAAGAGCCCGATCACACGTTGCTCCTTGATTTGAGCATGATGGGTAATGCGATGGGGCATGGAGGAATGATGATGGGAAACGTGCCCAAGGACGGTATCGAGTGGGAAGATACGGCCGGCATGATGAATACGAACGCCATGGGAAGCATGATGCAGTGGAAGATTATCGATGAAGCGACTGACGCGGCGAACGATAAAATTACCTACACCGCGAAGAAGGGTGACCAGTTAAAAATTCGTATCGTGAATAGCGCGGATTCGGCACATCCCATGCAGCATCCAATCCACTTTCATGGCCAGCGGTTCTTGGTGCTCGCGGATAACGGAGTGAAGAACGATGATCTCGTCTGGAAAGACACGGTGCTCGTCCGAGCGGGACATGCCGTGGATATCCTCCTCGATGCAAGCAACCCTGGCGATTGGATGTTCCACTGCCACATCGCCGAGCACCTCAGCAATGGGATGATGGGGATGCTAAAAATAGAGTAAATAGTCTTCGTATCTCGTACATAAGTGGAAAAGAGGTTGTAGAGAGCATCTACCAACACTTTCCCACTTTTACTTTGCCGTCGCACAGATACTTGCAGAGGGTGATTTCGCCGACTTTCTGCGTGCCTGATTTAACGCAGCTCGAGTCAGCGGAAGCAGCCGTCGAAGACGATGACGAAACACCGAGCGTGCTCAGCATCGATTCACACAACGCATTGGCCTTCGTCAGCATGTCGATACTCAAGCTAAACTGATCGACGACTGTGGAGTCGACAGATGTCATCGAGGAACCTTTCTGCAGGAGCAGCTTGATACCTTTGCAGTATTCGAGGAGGTCGTTCTTCGGTAGCGGCTTGGGGATTTTCAGCGACGACGCGCTGGAGACGGAGCTGGAAGAACCGCCGGGCGGAGGAAGAAGCAGCTTCTGCAGCGGACGGATGACCGAAGACGAGGAACTCGTGGCGCCGACGGATGAGTCGCTGCTCACACTGGAACTGCTCTGCGGAAGAATGATCGGACGCAACAAAGGCAAGGCCAACGCGTTGGGCGCGGCGACGAGGAAGAGGGATGAGACGACGGAGGCGCGCAGCGCCAGAGAGCGGATGTTCATGAACGCAGTCTATGCCCACGCGCCGAGAATCATCAACTGTGCAACAGTACCGGGGAGGCAAAATGACAAGCTGAATCGCCGGTACGGAGCGTTAAACTGACCTTCGATGCGTATCGGTCATCGCATCGGGATCGTGTTGTGTTGCGCAAGCATCACACAAAGTACGTGGGCATTTGGGCTCTCCGACATCACCGGCCACCCAGCACAGGACGCGATAGACTATTTGTTCGCCCACGAGATCATCGGCGGCTATCCCGACGGCACGTTCAAACCGGACAGAACGGTGAACCGAGCGGAACTACTAAAAATTCTTGTCGCGAATGACGGCACGCATCCGGCAGCGGGCGACTTTCACGACTGTTTCCCCGACGTGCACGAGGAATGGTTCGCCGCCTATGTGTGCTACGCCAAAGAACGTGGATGGGTGCAGGGATATCCTGA
Source organism: uncultured Candidatus Peribacteria bacterium (assembly GCA_964427895.1). Taxonomy (GTDB): domain Bacteria; phylum Patescibacteriota; class Gracilibacteria; order Peribacterales; family Peribacteraceae; genus CAYRUZ01. The sequence continues at coordinate 73,300 of CAYRUZ010000001.1, read as the reverse complement.
TGGAACCTTCCGCCCGGATGATACGGTGAATGCGGCCGAGGCAATCAAAATGATCCTCGCCGCCCTGGGGCTGCTGCCGAACAGATCATCCGCCTCATCGGTTGCCGGCATCGATCCAGCAGCGTGGTATGCGCCCTACATCGATACGGCAATCGGCTACGGGATTGTTGTTGAAAAGGACTTCGACGCCGTACGCGACATCACCCGCGGGGACGTTGCCGGAATGATTTACCGCTTTCTCCTTCAAAGCGCCGGCCGAAGCGGAGCAACAAGCGAGTCCTCCATCTCCTCCTCGTCCGTGTTTATTCGTCCGCGGGGAGGAGGGGGCGGCGGCAACCGCGTAGACAATTCTGAGATGAGCACGCCGGTAATCACCTTCGAGGATATGACGAAGACATACGGCGACGCGAATTTTACCCTCACCACCCTCTCCAACAGCACGGGATACTTCACTTACAGCAGCGGGAACACGACCGTAGCAACCATCGCGGGCAATACCGTCACCATCGTGGGCGTCGGCACGGCAACCATCACGGCCACGCAAGCGGCTGCTGGCAGCTTCCGTTCCAACTCCGCAACGGCCACGCTCACGGTGCAGGGCATCGCACCGAGCATCACGTTCGGCAATCTGACGAAATCGCACATAGACGAAAATTTCACGCTCTCTCCCACGTCAAACAGCCCCGGAAGCTTCACGTTCGTCAGTGGCAACACAAGCCTGGTAAGCATCGTCGGCAGCACAGCGGATATCGTCGGGGCGTATGGAACCACGACCATCACCGCCAACCAAGCAGCGAGCGGTATCTATGCCGCGGCGTCGAAGACGATGACGATGACGGTGTATCTGACGTACTGCGTCGCCGCGCCCTGCATGAACGGCGGGACGTGCACTCCCACCTTCAGTGGCAATCTGACTGCAGACACGGACAATATGCTTTGCTCCTGCCCCGAAGGGGCGTCGGGCACCTATTGTGAAATGACTGCGGAAAATTGTTCGGCCATCGGATACTGCAACAGCGGCGAATGCATCCCTGACGCTTCAGGCGGAGCGTGCGGCAACTGCGCTCCATGCCTGACAGGAGACCGCTGCCAAACAGCCATTATCAACTGCCTCTCGGAAGCGCTCGTGCCCATCGACCTGATGTGCGTGGAAGAGCGGATGTCGAAGGTGCTCTAATCGGCCTGCGACCGACCGCCCTTCACGATGACGCTACAACTTCTTCACCGAATCGGTGACGGAGAAGATTCCCTGCACGCTGTACTTCTTCCAATGATCGGTACTGAGGAGTTCGATCGGGGTGATCATCCCGTTCGCGGTGAAGCGCTCACCGGTATCGATGGAGGGCGCCAGCTGGGACATGGCGGAGAAATCCAGCGCGTAGTGTTCACCAGCATCGGTGCGCATGCCAATCGCGCATTCCATGGTATGCGGCCCGTCTCCGAGGTGGGGGAGGCACTCCATTTCACCCGTCAACGTCCCGCGATAGGCATGGATGTCGGCGGGATCCCCCTGTTTTTGATGATAGATGTACGCGTTAAGAGCGAAAAAAGCGCAAACCAGGACCACGAAGGCGAAGAGACCGACGATGAGCAGCGTGTTCTTCATGCAAAGGTATACGGATACGGCACCGGAAAGTTACGCATCATTTTCCCTCGGCCGCTTTCCTCAGCGAGGCAAGGTCGAACTTCTTCATCTTCAAAAACGCCTGGGTGACGCGATCGATCTTCGCCTGATCTCCGCTGTTCATGATGGCATCCATTTCTGTCGGACTCACCTGCCACGACAGACCGAATTTATCCTTCAGCCACCCGCACTGTTCGGCTTCCGGCAGGGCTGAAAGCTTTTCCCAGTAGTGATCGATATCGCTTTGATCTTGGCAACGGATGAGCAAAGAAACAGCCTCGTTGAAACCGAAGGTATGCATGCGTCCGCTGTCCATTGCCGCGAACCACTGACCTTCCAACAGGAAATCGGCAAACATGACTTTCGCGTCTTTTTCCGGAGCCGCTCCTTCGGGGTAGTAGGCCGTCATGCCACGCTTTGCGTCTTTGAAGACCGACACGTAAAAATCCATCGCTTCTTCGGCCCTGCCGGTGTTATCACCCGTGAACATCAGCGACGGAATGATGAACGGGCGGGGATCTCCCTCCGGATTGGTCAGGATGAGCTGCCAGGTAACGCCATACTTATCCATGATCCATCCGTAGCGTTCGCTGAACGGATATTTGTCCAAAGGCATCAATGCTTCTCCTCCGTCGGACAACTTGGACCAGAGCACATCGAGGTGCTCGCGCGCCTTCTCGTCCTTCGAGGGATCGAAGTTGAGCATGAAGGAGATCGACGGATTGAACGTGAAGTACGGACCGGCGCTGATGGCCATGAAGTCGAACCCATTGAGCGTGAACGACATGATGTCGCAATCGCCCGACGGGGTGTTTTTCAATTTTGACGCGTGCGTGATCTTCGAATCCCCGCCGAATGCCGCGACGTAAAATTCCGCGGCTTCCTTCGCCTGCGTGTCGAACCAAAGATGGGGGATGATCTTCTGCATACCCGCGAGGGTATCACACGTCTATCGGTCCAGGAACGTGATGGCCGATTATTCTTCGCGCAAACCCGGATGCTTTTCGGCAATTTGAAAAACCTTTTTCAGACCCTCCACGTTGACGTCTTCGATCTTCTTGATGCGGATGCAGCTCTTTCCGACACTCACCTTCCCCAGATCCTTCTTGTGTTTCTCGGCTACATACTCGCCGTCGACGATCGAGCAAACGTACACACTGACGTACTGCTTCTGATTCACGAGTCCGATGACCGGCCATTCGATCATTTCCTTCTTGTAGTTCCGGTATGGAAATGAACCGTACCAGAGCATAGTGGCAGCGACGTGCGGCTTGAGCGATGGTGCGGACTTCTGAATAAGCGCATGGAGAAATTCCACCAGCTCTTTGCGCTCGGGGGAAACAGACGCGAGGTATTCCTTCACCGTGGTCGCTTTGACGGGCTTGAACATGTTCATCGTACGGGCGGTAGTGACTGAAACGCGAACCATGGTACACCCCCATTGCATGCATGCGTCATTTGGCATAGGTTTTTCATCGTCTTCCCCCTCGACCATGGATCTCTCCAACATCAATTTCACGGCCGTCTTGGTCGCCGCTGTCGTCGCCTACGTCGTCGGTTTCATGTGGCACGGCCCGGTCTTCGGCACGCACTGGATGAAGCTCATGGAGATTCCCCAATCGGAGGTGGATGCCATGAAGGCGAAAGGGATGGCAGCGATGGCCCCGCAGATGGTGGCTGCGTTCTTCCAGCAACTCGTCATCGCGCTCGGCATGGCGCACCTTTCGGCGGCGCTCGACTTGACCGGACCCGCGGCTGCGATTTTCTTTGCGGTACTTGTGTGGTTCACGTTCATCGCGACAACATTCCTCAACGGGGTGCTGTGGGAGCGACGCAAGATGGAACTGTACCTCTTCAACATCGGGTACCACCTCGTCTCGTTCATCATCATCTCATTGATCGTCACGCTCTGGCGTTGATCACTTCTCCTTGGACCAGAGATCGCCGAACATCGTGCGCAACGTCGCGCTGAGCAGACGATCGTGGATCTCGATCAAGTAGTGGGGGCGGGAGCGGGTCGCGATCACGACGATGTACTCTCCGCAGATCCACAATGTTGAGGACACTTCGCCGCCTTTCCAATACTTCATTTGGCGGCGCTCGTACTTCTTCTGGTGCATGCGCTTTTCGATCGACGAATCGTTGGTGAAGAGATGGAGGACGATCTGCTGGGACATCGGCAAATGCCAATACCAGTCGACCCAGCCCTCGTAGTGCTCCACGAAGCTGTCGTCCTGAAAGCCATGCCAGAGGCCGTCGGTCCTGACGATGCTGTCAGTCCACTTCTTGCTCTCGGAACGCATGTAAGCATCAAGGCGATTTTCGTCGATGAACGTGAGCGTGGGCATGCTGTACCGCATCCCGGCCATCAACGGCTTGAGTTCGTTCACCGCGCTCTGCAGCAAATGCTCCTTCTTCCGCAGCGCCTCCTTTTCCCGCTCGATGAGCACGCTCAAGTCCTCCGGAGGCCGGGCCATCCAATACGTCGTCTTGCCGCTCTCCTCGCGGATCAGGTTCTTCTTCAACAACTCCTTCGCGACCGAATACACCGTCGTCCGGTTGATATTCGTCAGAGTCGCGATGTCTGCCGGGGAGACTTTCCCCTGCTGCAGGATGGCGAGATACACGACGATCTCCTTTTCAGAGAGGCCCAGCTGCTTGAGGAGAGGCTGAATCACCCCTTAATAGTATCATTTTGTTGAAATTTCATCAACAAATATAAATGGCTTATTAAAGATAATAAAACGATTATCTTTTCCAAATTTATTTTCATATTTTTGATCATTTCAACATTTTTATATATAACTATGAAACATTTTATTTATTACGTCTAATACCATGAAGTCTCCCTCATCCGTCACGAGCGTCACGATCTTGTCGCTCATCGCCTTGTGCCTCTCGGCCATCACCCTGCTGCGAGGTTCCGATGCGGCCGCGACACTCAGCAGCGACGCGTTGTCGAACATCCAAAAGGCCGGCGTGATGAAAGTCTGCTACGCGGTCTGGCCTCCCGCCGTGATCAAGGATCCCGCCACGGGAAAACTCAGCGGCCACGACATCGACGCACTCGAATACATCGCGAAGCAGATCAACGTGAAAACGGAGTACCACGAATCCACATTCGGAAACATGGCGACCGCCGTGGCGTCCGGCGAGTGTGACATCGGCACGTCGCTCTTCGTGAAAGTGCCCCGCGCGGCAGCAGTCGCCTTCTCCCGCCCGCTCTTCTACGCGGGCAACAGCGCGCTCGTGCGCCGCGGCGACACGCGCTTCGCAACCATCGAAGACGCCAACAAGCCCGGCATCCGCGTTGCGGTCGCCAACGGCGAATCCGGCCACATCTACGCCAAGGAGCACCTGCCGAACGCGACCATCGTGCCCATCGACGTGGAATCATCCGATCTCTCCCGCTTCCTCCTCGAGGTGTCGTCGGGACGCGCCGACATCGGCATCGCCGACGCGGTGACCATCAAGTTGTTCGCCGACGCGCACTCCGAGACCATAGATCTCTTCGGATCTTCCCCGTTCGACATCAATCCGGATGCCTGGCCGATGCGGCTTGAGGACTCCGCATTCCACCTCTTCATCGACAACTCGCTCCTCTATATGGAAACGAGCGGCGTGTGGAGCGACCTCGAGAAGAAGTACGACGCGCATTGGTTACACGAAGTGAAGAACTACTCCATCCGCTGATCATGTACACATGGCACTGGGACATCATCTGGCACTACCGCGGAATCTTCGCTGAAGGAGCGCTCGTCACACTCGGATTGGCGCTCCTGGTATCGATCCTCGGCACACTCCTGGGAGCAGTGGTTACCACGGTGCGCGGATCGAAGAACCCCGTGTTTGCCGCAATGGCCAGGGCATACGTCGAATTGTTCCGTGCTCTTCCTACGCTCGTCGTTCTCATCTGGATCTACTACGTGGTACCGACGGTCGTCGATTGGCGCATGGCACCCTTCTCGGCCGCGACCATCGCCCTCTCTCTCCACCTCTCGGCGTTCGTCTCGGAAACGATCCGCGCATCCATCGAATCGATCCCCCAGAGCCAATTCGAATCCGGACTGGCTCTGGGCATGACGCGCAACGCAACCATGCTCCACGTGATCCTCCCGCAGGCCGTCAGGACGATGATCCCGAACATGCTGGGGTTGTACATCACGGAAATGAAAAACTCGTCACTGACATCGGTGATTGCAGTCAACGAGATCCTCCACAGAGCGAACATCCTGATCAGCGAGACCTTCCGCCCCCTGGAGATCTACACGGCCGTAGCGGTGATGTACCTCGTTCTGATCGCCCCTTGCATCGCGGCCTCACGCTTGCTCGAAAAGCGCTTCTCTACCGGAATCCGTTCAACGACCCTCCTCAGCGCATGACGAACGACATCGTCATCACCGGCATGTCCGCCACCGTGGACGGTCACCGCATCCTGCGGGACATCGACCTGCGGATAAAGGCGGGATCCATCGTGTGCATAATCGGCCCCAGCGGTGCGGGAAAATCGACGCTGCTTCGCTGCTTGAACGGTCTCGTCCCGGTCGATGTTGGATCGATAGACTATGGGGATTACTGCATCACATCCGGCGAACAATCGGACGCCACTCTCCTCCGCCGGAATATCGCCATGGTTTTCCAGCAGTTCAACCTGTGGCCACATCGAACGGTGCTACAAAACGTCACGGATGCACCGATCATCGTCATGGGGCAGGACCGTTCCGAAGCAGAAAAGGAGGCGCATGCGTTGTTGAGACGGATCGGATTGGAGGGTTATGCGGATGCCTACCCGTCTGCATTGTCCGGCGGCCAGCAACAACGAGTCGCGATCGTCCGCGCGCTCGCCATGCAACCGACGGCACTGCTGTTGGACGAAGTGACGTCATCACTCGATCCGGAATTGAAGCGCGAGGTTCTCGCAGCCATCCGAGACGTGGCACTCGAGAAGAAACGCACCATCGTGATGGCGACTCACGAAATAGGATTCGCCCGAAACATCGCCGATGAGATGGTTTTCATGGACCAGGGGAGGATCGTCGAAAGAGGCGCGACCGCGAAACTGCTCGCTCACCCAAGCCACGAGCGGACACGGCGCTTTCTTGCCGCTCTGCTCGAAGAATGAAGGAAAAGAGGCGTTACCCAAAGTCCCTCTTTTGCTGTTTTTTTTGCTCAATCCCCGCTCGAACTTCCCCAAGGAAAGATGTAGCCTGAAAGCGTCCGTTTATGCGATGGCCCATCTCCCTTTGGCTTGCGCCGCACTGTGATACGCGGCAATTTTTGCGCCTCAGCGGCGCGTTGCTGGCCGTGCCCAGGTACGTGAAAGGGGAAAGCCTTGAGCGTTTGCGCCGGGCACTCGGCGATCGTTTCCAAGGAGAAGTGTTCCTGTTCGCCATGGGCCGCCACGCGCTGTTCACCGTCATCCAAAGCATCGGCTGCGCCGATGGCGGCGAAGTCATCGTTGCGGGCTACACCTGCGCGTCGGTCTACAAGACGGTGAAAGCAGCGGGCGCAACCATCATCTATGCGGACGTGAATCCCCAGACGTTGGGGTTGGATGTCACCTCCGTGCGCCGCCTGATCACTCCGAAAACACGCGCCGTGATTTGCCAGCACACGTTCGGGCTCGACGGACACGCCGCGGAACTGAAAGCAATCTGCAAAGAGAAGGGCATCGTGCTGATCGAAGATTGCGCGCATTGCTGCCCCGATGAAACGGGGCCGCGTCATCTTGGAAGTTTCGGTGATGTGACGCTCTTCAGCTTCGGACGCGAAAAACCTTTTTGCGGTGTGAGCGGAGGAGCGGTTATTTGCAGGGATTCAATTTTAGCCCAGAAGATAGAGGAAAAACTGAACGACGCTCTGCCGCCTTCGCGACGCTATATCTTCCTCATACAACTCTTCCCATTGCTGCAGGTCATGGCGCGTCCGCTCTATGCAGTCGGGCTCGGCGAAAAATTTCTGGCGTTCTGCGAGCGGATCAAAGTGTCATTCAAGCAGATACCCGAGAGCGGATGGGGCCCGGTGCAACATGATGCCGTCCACGCGATGCCGAACATCTATGCCTACATGGTGCTGGATCAGTGGGACACGCTGCGCGACATGAACGATCACCGGCGTGCTCTCGTGACGGAGTACGCGAGAGGCGCAAGCGAATGGATGGTTGATCCCCGATGGAGTGAGCGACGGTTTGCCATTGCAGCACTTCCCCGTCTTCGTCGAAAACGCGGACGAGATCCGCAAACGTCTGCAGTCCGAGAACATTCATCTGGATAATGGCATATGGGACAGCCTGGTGCTTACCCCGGAACCCATACGGGCCAGCTCTCACCTGCTTCAAGAGGACTTGCGCGGCGTACCAGGCAACCGCGGCATTCTTTTTCTTCCGACGCACCTCACGACGTCGCTTGAGCAAGCGCGCGCCGTCATTCGCTCGCTCAAGGGATTAATACATGGATAAAATCAGAAACTCCGCCTGGAAACTGGCGTAGAATCGTCCCTAGTTTCGTATCTCTTTGCCCCCGTATCCCATGCAAGAATTGAACATCGGCGTGATCGTCGGCAGCACGCGCCAGCAGCGTTTCAGTGACAAGCCCGCCCAATGGATTTTCGAGCGAGCGAAAAAGGAGGAAAACGTCTCTGTCGAACTTCTCGACCTTCGTGATTATCCGATGCCGTTCTACGACTCGGCCAAGACGCCATCCATGATCACCGACGGGAAGTATGAAAACGAGGTCGTCCAAAAATGGGCGGATAAAATCCGCTCGCTCGATGCGTTCATCGTCGTGACGCCGGAGTACAACCACAGCTTCCCCGCCGTTCTGAAGAACGCTCTCGATTGCATCTACTACGAATGGCAGAACAAAGCCGTCGGCTTCGTTTCCTACGGCAGCGTCGGCGGGTCACGAGCCGTCGAACACCTGCGGCAAGTGTGCATCGAGCTGCATATGGCTTCTGCGCGCGACAGCGTCCATATCCCCGGCCACACGTTCTTCCCCATCTTAATGGGCAAAGCCCAGTGGCAGCCTGAAAATGACGCATCCCTGAATGGAGCGGCTGACAAAATGCTCTCGCAATTACTGTGGTGGGGCAGGGCGCTGAAAGTGGCACGAAAATAGTCCGAAGCAGAAGCGCTTTCTACGCACAGGCCACGGACTACTGCGATAGATTATTCCTGTACTTCGTCGTCCTCGATGCCAATGCTAATAGCCGTTGCATCCTGCACGGGTGTGACCAACAGCGACACCGTACGTCCTTCTTTCTTGGCAACGAGAGTACTGGCGCCGGCTGCGTTCGCCTGGGATTCAACCGTCCAACCATTGTTTACAAGTTCCTGCTTGTAAAATGCGTACACATCTTCGGAGGAATCAGTCGATTGCATCACCATCATATGACCCGGCCGGCCGTTCGCCGGATTTTGCGATCCGGAATACTGAACATCCGCCCCCTCATAGACAGGCACATCGGTCGGCCAGTCCGACGGAACATCCCCTCCGATCTTTGCAGTGCCCTCATCAGTAGTCACCTCCATACTATCGCCATTAATCTGGACATCAGCATCTTGTCCGGTTTCATCTTGAATCCTGTCTTCCATGGCGTTTTCTACAGCATTATTGCCGAACCAGGAACACGCAGAAAGCGCGAGGGTTGAGAGGGCGAGAATCGAAAGCATGCGGGTGCGGTTCATGGCAAGGAAGGGGGAAAATCGATACTATCCTGCGGCACTGCATTCCGGGTGTCAATCGCCGAAAAGAAACATCCGGCTGTACCCGATGAACGGTCTTGCTACACTCAGTCCCCTGTGTCGACCTCGCGTTTCACCACCGTCCTGCTCTGCGCCGCCTCCGTGCTGTGCGCATGCACTTCCGCCTCCGTTCAGGGCGTGGAATCGTCCTGGAGCAGTTCGTCACGTTCGTCCGCGGCACCGGCGGCATTCACTTCCCCCACCGGGCTGCACATTCCCATCCTTGTGTATCACCGCATCCGCGTGTGGGAGGGTGCTGCAGACACATGGAGCGCCAAGATGAGCGTGACGCCCGAGAATTTCGAGAAGCAGATGCAGTGGCTGGTCGATAAGGGCTACACGACCGTCTCGCTCGATACCTACGCGGACATCCGCTCCGGCGCCGTGAAAGGGCCGTCCAAGCCGGTGGTCGTGACCTTCGATGACAACGACATCACGCAGTACGACCTCGCGGTGCCCGTCATGGAGGCGCGGCACCAGATCGGCGTGTTCTATCTCATCACGAACCGCCTCTCGAACCCCAACGTGATCGAAGCGACCAAAGCGAAGGAATTGTCGGATAAGGGCATGGATATCGAATCGCACACGGTCACCCATCGCGCCCTTCCGCCGCTGCCCGTCGAGGAGATCGACAAGGAATTCGTCGACAGCCGCAAAGCGCTCGAAGCGATCACCGGCAAACCCGTCCGCCATGTGGCCTACCCCGGGACGGCCCACGACGAGGAAGTGCGCGAAAGCGCGAAGAGGGCCGGCTACATCACCGGAACGCTGATGGACCCGCGTGTTTCCACGGAGAACGATGACATGTTCAAGCTGCCGCGCATCATGATGGAAAACACGACGGACCTAGCGCGCTATCTGCCCTGATCAGTCGAGCGCGGCTTTGCTGGCCGAGAGTTCGGCAAGCTCAGCGGTGATGTTCGCCTGACGCGTTTGGTTGTAGGTAAGCGTGATGTCGTTCAGAAGTTCCGATGCGTTGTCGGTCGCGTTGTGCATGGCCATCATGCGGGATGAGTGTTCCGATGCGACGGATTCCAGGACGGCCTGGAAGATCTGGATTTCCGTGAGCTGGGGCAGAATGACGTCGAGCACCTCTTCGGGCGTCGGCTCGAACAAATACTCCTGACCCTTGCCGATTTCGATATGGTGGATATCGGCCTCCTCTTTCGTGCGGCGCCTGCTCTCCGCCAAAGAATCGAGTACTTCGCGCACTTCGCTCGGCGAGAAGGGCAGGAGCACCTTCACCGCCGCCTGCTGCAGGATGGGTGAGATGAAATCGGTGTACACGAGCACGACGTGGTCATACGTGCCCTTCTTGAACTCGTCGATGGCCAACTTCGCGATGGGCAATACGTCCTTGATGGTCGGGTGGTTGCTGAGAGACGGGAACGTCGCGATGACCGTCCGTCCCTGGCGCGTAAGCATCTGGTGGCCCTTGCGGCCGACGGTGATGAAGTCCATCGTCTCGAACGACTTCAGCTCGGACACGCGCTTGAGGTACTGCTGCATCGATCGCATCAACTGGGCGTTGAGCGGTCCGCAGAGGCCGCGGTCCGAGGTGAAGACGATGCCGAGAACACGCTTCACTTTGCGCTGCATGATGAACGTGTGTTCCCCGGTCTTCATGCTGCGTCCGATGCTGAGGAGAATGTCCCACGCATGCAAGGCGTACCGGCGCAGAGCCTGGGCATGCTGGACGGCGCGGCGCATTTTGCTCGCGGCGACAAGCTCCATGGCTTTGGTCACTTGGCGGGTCGATTTGACCGCCTTCATTTTTCGCCGGATATCGCGGAGGCTGCGTGCCATGGAAGAAAGCGTTACTCCTTGGATTTCTGGGCGTTCACCAGACGGGTCAACTGCTCGTCGGCATCGGCCGGGAGCTCCGTATCAAGGATCTTGAGAAGATCGAAGTGCTTTTCGCGCAGCGTTTTCAGGAAACGCTCTGCAAACGGTTGCACTTGGGCAACCGGGACGTCGTCGAGGTGGCCGTTGACGGCTACGAGGAGCAACGCGACCTGTTCACCCACGCCGAGAGGCTCGAACTGGTGCTGCTTGAGGATTTCCGTGAGGCGCGCGCCGCGGTCGAGCTGCTTCTTCGTGGTGGCGTCGAGGTCGGAACCGAACTGCGCGAAGACCGCAAGCTCGCGGTACTGGGCCAGGTCGAGGCGAAGTTTGCCTGCAACTTTCTTCATCGACTTGCGCTGCGCGGCAGAACCCACGCGCGAGACCGACGTACCGACGTTCACGGCCGGGCGGATTCCTTTGTAGAACAGATCGGCCTCAAGGAAGATCTGGCCGTCGGTGATGGAGATGACGTTCGTCGGGATGTACGCGGCGATGTCTCCGGCCTGGGTTTCGATGATCGGCAATGCGGTCAACGATCCCCCGCCATGCTTGGGATCAAGACGTACGGCGCGCTCCAGCAAACGTGAGTGCAAGTAAAAGACGTCTCCCGGATAGGCTTCGCGTCCAGGCGGTCGGCGGAGGAGCAGCGAGATTTGGCGATAGGCCCATGCCTGGCGGGAAAGATCATCGTACACGATGAGCACGTCCTTGCCTTGGTCGACGAAGTACTCGCCCATCGCGGTTCCGGCGAACGGAGCGATGTACGAAAGCGAGGCCGGCTCCGACGCGGAAGCGCTGACGACGATGGTGTAGTCCATGGCGCCGTGCTTCTCGAGCTCGCGGACGGTCTTGGCAACCTTCGATTCCTTCTGGCCCACGGCGACGTAGATGCAGATGACCGGGCGGTCGGACTGCTGCGTCTTCTTCTGGTTGATGATCGTGTCGATCGCCACGGCGGTCTTGCCCGTCTGGCGGTCGCCGATGATCAGTTCGCGCTGGCCGCGGCCGATCGGGATCATGGCGTCGATCGCCGTGATGCCGGTTTGCAGCGGGGTGTCGACGGACTTGCGCTCCAGCACGCCAGCGGCGACCTTCTCGACCGGATAAAACTCTCTGAGCTTGAGCGGCGCCCCGGCATCCTTGGCCACGCCGAGCGGCGATACGACGCGCCCGATGAGCGCGTCGCCGACAGGAACCGACAGCACTTTGCCCATGGCTTTCACCGTGTCGCCTTCGCTGATCTTCGTGTAATCGCCGTAGATCACGGCGCCCACGAGTTCTTCTTCCAGGTTGAGCGCGCTGCCGATGACGCCGTTGCCGAAGTCGATCATCTCGCCGGCGCTCACCGTGGTGAGACCCGCGATTTTGGCGATGCCGTCTCCGATCTGGACGACGGTGCCCACATGCTCCTCTTCGACGGAGGGCTTGTATTGGGCGATGCGCTCTTCGAGCGTCTTGAGGAGGTTAATGGGAGAACTCATGGGAAAAAGGGTGAATTACTCGAGGGGTTCAAGAAAAGAATTCAGGAGTGCGCGGAGTGCGCCTTGCACGCTGCTGTCGAGACGGCGGTGCTCAAGGAAGAGAACGGCGCCCCCGATGAGCTCGGGTTCCACGGCGCGATCGACGTGAACGGTCGTACCCGACTTCTGCGTAAGGGCCTTTTCGACGATTTCGGCCTTCATCGAAGGATCGGTGGGAACAAAGAGCATGCCGGACATAACCGATCCACGGCGTTTCGCCTCCCGTTCGACCAATGCGACGAACTGCCGGGGCGGCATTCCTGGGCAACGGGCACGCAGGAGCCGGAAAGCCTCCACGCACGCCTCACCGACGTCGATGTCCGGCGTGGACTCGACGGTATCGATGAGCGATCGCGCGACGTGGATGGGGCGAATCCTCATGAGAGCATGGACGGAAGATTCTTTTTCAACTCCTCCTCGAATGCTTCCTGGTCTTCCTTGGAAAATTCGCGGCGGAGGATCTTCTCGGCGGAGAGGACGATGGCATGGGCCAACTGATGCTGGATGTCACGCATCATCGTGCTGCGCTCATGTTCGAGCTGCTCCCTGCCTTTGTTGAGCGTGCTCTTGGCGGTCGCCTTCGCGGTCGCCTCGATTTCAACGCGAATGGCATCCGCTTCCTTCTTCGCGCGCTCCAGGAGGGCGCCGGCCTGCTCGTCGGCCTTACGAAGGATGGCGACGCGCTCGCGATCGAGTTCTTCTTTGTTCTGCTCGATTTCCTTCGCCTGCCGCATGGAGTCGGCGATGACCTGCCGTCGGCGGTCAATGACGCCGATCAACGGCTTGTAGACGTAGCGCGCGAGGATGAACACGAGGATCGCGAAGTTCACGATCTGTGCGAGCAAGACGGGCCATTGGATGCCAAGCGCGTTGAGTAGGTCAGCCATAAAGCGGCGGGGAGGAAACGATAGAGATTTAGACGAACTTCATGATGAGAGCGATCACGAGGCCGTAGATGGCAATGGCTTCCGCGAAGGCGATCGTCAGGATCGCGAACGTCTGGATGCGCGCGCCGGCCTCGGGGTTGCGGCCGATTGCTTCGACCGACTTGGCGCCGATGAAGCCGATGGCCATGGCCGGTCCGATGGAGCCGAAGCCGATGGTGATGGCGACCGGGAGGTTCTTGTCGGCCAGCATGCTTGCTGCACCGGAGGCGATTTCTGCTGCCATAGAAATGGAGGGGAAATAAGGGGGGAAATAAAACGCGTTTTCATGCCGCCGCTTGCGGCGGGGTCGGATGCTCCTCGTGCGACGCGTGATCGGTCACGGCGATCTTGAGGAACACCGTGGTGAGGAGCGAGAAGACGAGGCCCTGGATCAACCCGACGAAGAGTTCCATGCCAAGGAACGGCACGGGGGCGATGTAGGGCACCAGGTAGGAAATGACGATGAGCAGCACCTCACCGGCGAAGATGTTGCCGAAGAGACGGAAGGTGAATGACACCATGCGCGAGAGTTCGCTGACGATTTCGAGGAATCCGACGAAGGTTCCCATCGGATTTTTCCAGGGCGGTACGAGGAACTTCGACGTGTAGCGGAAGAAGCCCAATTCCAACACGCCGTAGAACTGCACGGCGGCTATGGCGATCATCGCGATTGCCAACGTCATGTTGACGTCCGCGTTCATCGAGCGGAAGAGGGGGATGGCTTCCGTATGGCCTTTGTGGACCATGTCGATCGTGATGCTGCCAACGCCGGGCAGAATGCCGAGCCAGTTGCCGAGCACGATGTACACGAACATCGTCGTGACGAGCGGGAAGAACGTGCGTGCAAGCCGATCGTCCTGCACCACCGACGCGAAGAGATCGTAGAGACCACCAATCGCGAGCTCCGCGGCGGTCTGCAAACGACCTGGGATCAAAGCGAATTTGGTCCGCGAGAGCGCGAATGCCGTCGCGCACAACGCGAGCATGGTCAGCCACGCCATCAGCATGGTGTTGCGCACCTCAAAGATGCCGATCGTCGCAACGGTTTCGGATGCCAGCGATATGGAGATGCTACTCATTGTTCACTGGGGGGACGGAAAAGGTCGTGGAGAGCTTCCTGTTCTCGGGCGATATCCTCGTCTACCGGCTTCACCTTCTTCTTGGGAAGCACCTTGGGCATGCGCGCCATGATCTCCTTCACCTTTCGCCAAACGATCATGAACGAGATGAAGAACGCGAACCCCAAACACAGGAAGAGATAGAGCGGGGACGATCCCATGCGCTTGTCGAGGTATCCCCCAAGCAATCCGAAAAGGACAGCGGGGATCGCGATCGTGTACCCCAGGTCGAGGGCGAAGCCAAAACCCAGCATCGTGCTGTCCTTGGGTGAGACGTCTTTGTGCGGATGGGCCGGCGGAGTGGGTTCGTTCTGCAGCATGCTAGGCGCGGCGGCGGCGGGTGCGGAGGCGATGGATGGTGGTAATGCGGGCGATTTCGCGCTCGAGCGTCGCGCGGGCATCGGCGAATTCCTCGGAATCGGAGCGACGAGCCTGGAGCAATTCCTCTGCACGCTTCTTCGCGAGTTCGATGGCATCCTCCTCCAGCGTTTCGGCACGGTCGGCGATGTCGGAAATGACGCGCACCATGTCGCCTCCTACCTGGACCACGCCTCGCGATACGGCGAAGAACTGCTCATCTTGGCCTGACCGGACGATCACCGTGCCCGGCACGACCGTGGAGATGAGCGGCGAGTGATGGGGCAATATCGTGATTTCCCCATCGCCGCTGGGCAGCGTGACGGACGCCGCCTCGCCGCTGAATGCACTGCCTTCGGAGGTGATCAATTCGACGAGCATGTCAGGAATCGGCTTTGGGAGTGCGGACCTCTTCGATGCCGCCCTTCATGTAGAAATCCTGCTCGGGAACGTCGTCGTATTCGCCGGCGATGATCGCCTTGAAGCCGGCGATGGTGTCTTTGAGGGAGACGAACTTTCCCGGAGCGCCCGTAAAGACTTCGGCGACGAAGAACGGCTGGGAGAGGAAGCGCTGGATCTTGCGGGCACGCTGCACCGTGTTCTTGTCCTCCTCGGACAATTCCTCCATTCCGAGGATGGCGATGATGTCCTGCAATTCGCGGTAGCGCTGAAGGATCTTCTGCACGCCGCGCGCGACGTCGTAGTGTTCCTGTCCGACGATGTCGGGTGTGAGGATCGTCGACGTCGACTCGAGCGGATCGACCGCCGGATAGATGCCGAGCTCTGCGAGGCTGCGCGTGAGCACGATGGTGGAATCGAGGTGGGCGAAGGTCGTGGCCGGAGCCGGATCGGTGAAGTCATCGGCCGGAACGTAGACGGCCTGCACCGACGTGACGGACCCCTTCTTGGTCGAAGCGATGCGCTCCTGGACGGCACCCATCTCGTTGGCGAGCGTCGGCTGGTAGCCCACGGCGGACGGAATGCGTCCCAGAAGGGCGGAGAGTTCCGCTCCCGCCTGCGTGAAGCGGAAGATATTGTCGATGAAGAGCAGCACGTCCTTCCCCTCTTCATCACGGAAGTACTCGGCCATCGAGAGGCCCGTGAGTGCCACGCGAAGGCGCGGTCCAGGCGGTTCGTTCATCTGGCCGAACACGAGTGCCGTCTTTTCCAGAACGCCGGACTCTTTCATTTCGTAGTAGAGATCGTTTCCCTCGCGGCTGCGCTCGCCGACGCCGGCGAAGACGGAGTATCCGCTGTGGGCGGTGGCGACGGAGTAGATCAGCTCTTTCACGACGACGGTCTTGCCCACTCCCGCGCCTCCGAACAGACCAACCTTGCCTCCTTTAAGGATGGGGCAAATGAGGTCGATGACCTTGATGCCGGTTTCGAGGATCTGCGTCTCGCCTGATTGCTCGATGAACGACGGCGCCTGGCGGTGGATGGGGTACATCTTTTCGGTTTTCGGCTTCTCCTGGCCATCAATCGGCTCACCAAGAACGTTGAACATGCGCCCGAGGGTTTTGGGGCCGACCGGCACATGGATGGGCTTGCCGTCGCTAGCGACGACTGCGCCGCGCTGCAGGCCATCAGTCGATCCCATCGCCACGGCACGAACGTATCCCTGTTCCAGGTGCTGCTGGACCTCAAGGGTCAGTGGCCCGCTTTCGAGTGCGACAGTGAGCGCCGAGAAGATCGGTGGAGTCTCATCCGGGAAACTACAGTCCACCACTGCGCCAACGACCTGGGATACAGTTCCTTGCATAATGTGAGAATGAAATAACATCTAGGCTAGTACAGGAAAAATGCTAGACAAACAAGGGTCCTAAGAGATCACTCGGGAAAAGACGGGCACTTCCGCCGCCCCGTTTTTTACTTATCCATAAGCCAATTCCTGCGCCTGGGAATCCATCACATACTGAACAACCCACCCTGTCCATCGGTCTACCATTCTCTGGACAGAATTCGGGCAGTACGATCCCATCGTCACATTTTTTTCCTTTCTATGCCCCCCACTCCTCGTCTCGGCAATCCGTGGTTCGTCGCCTTCGTCGGCCTGGCTTGCTTCATGATCGGCAGCACATTCCACGCGAACTTCCCCAACGGACTCATCTTCATGGGCGGAGACGCACCGGCCCCCGCGGCGCCCCAGCAGCAACAGCAAGCGGCCAATCCCACTGCCGTTGCTTCGTCCAAATCATCCGTGCAGCGCACCCCCGCGACGGTCGATGACGACCCCATGCTCGGCAGCAAGACTGCGCCGGTGACCCTCATCGAATTCACGGACTTCCAGTGTCCGTACTGCCAGCGGCATTTCCTGCAGACGTTCTCCTCCATTAAGAAGGATTACGTCGACACCGGAAAGGTACGCTACGTCATCCGCGACTATCCCCTCACCATCCACCCCAACGCCCCTAAGGCGGCAGAGGCCGCCGGATGCGCAGACATGCAAGGCAAGTTCTGGGAAATGCACGATGCGCTCTTCAGCAAACTGGCGGATTGGAAGGGCCTCAGTGATCCGTCAGCGACTTTCAAGGGGTACGCGAAGGATATCGGCCTGAACGCCTCCAGCTTCGACGCCTGTCTCGACGGCGACAAGCGCAAGCCGGAAATCACGAAAGATCAGTCCGACGGAGCAGCATCCGGCATCACCGGAACGCCGGGCTTCTGGATTATCGGTAAGAACAACCAGAGCCAATTCATCAGCGGTGCCGCTTCGTACGCATCCTTCCAGAAGGCCTTCGACGAAATGGCGAAGTAAGAATCCGTCACACTGAAACAGGACCGCCCTTCCCGGGCGGTTCTTTTTTTGTCCCGAGTCTCTACACTTGGCGGCATGTCATGGTCTATTGATCGCCGCCCTGCGGTCCACATCGCCGCCTTTGTTGTCCTTCTACTTCTCATTGGATGGGTCGCCGTTTTCAAAGTGGTCGATTACGACGTGTGGTGGCACATCGCCTCCGGCCGCTTGATGCGAGAGACACATGGTTTGATCGCAGTGGAACCCTTCGCTTTCACGCGCGTCGGACAGCCGTACCTCGCCACCCATGAATGGCTGGCGCAGATCGTGCTGTCGATCGTGTTCGATCTCGGCGGTTCCGTGGGCCTGATCGTGATGCGTATCGTGATGACAGCGCTCGCCTTTGCAGCGCTTCTCGCCATCGACTGGCGACGCGCATGGACATACTTCCTCATCGCCGTTCCGTTCGCGCTTTCCATACGCGGAGCCCTGATGGATCGTCCCCAATTGTGGAGCTTCGCGCTGTTTGCGCTGGCGTTCTTCGGCTGTGTCCGCTTGATGGAGAACCACGTACCAACCACCCGTACGCGCTCGCTGTTCGCCGGTGCGACCTTCTTCTTCACAGCTCTATGGAGCAATCTCCACGGGGGAGCGGCCCTGCTGGGGCTGGGGCTCGTTGTGGCCGCTTACTGCCAACGCGTCTTGGGCACATGGAAACGCCTCGGGGATTCCTCGCTGCGTACCGAGCTGGCATGGGCCGCCCTCACGATCGTCATCGGATGCTTCGGGCTCTTGCTCACTCCCCATCCGACGGCGGTGTTCGATTACCTCTCTCAACTGCTGAGCGATCAAAGCATCGTCTTCATCCAGGAATGGTCGGCGCGTCCGCCTCTTGAATACGCCGGACTGTTCTGGCTGCCGTGGATAGCGGCAGCGGGAGCCGCAGTGTGGAGCCGCCGCTTCCCGGTCTTCTCTCTCCTCGTCCTTGTCGTTTTCGGCGCACTGTCATTGAGTGCCAGACGGCATGAACCCTTTTTCATTTTTGCGGCACTGGGCGTGATAGTGATGGAATTGCGCGGCAACAACCGATGGCAGGATGTTCTGCATGCCATTGAGCGCAGTGCATATGTATGGGGCGGAATCTTCGCTCTCACGGTCCTCATCGCAGGTGTTCTGATCTCCCGGGACACCGCATTCTTTGCAGGGCGCAACGGATGGACCGGCTTCGGCGCGGCCGAACCGCTCCAAGGCGCAGCCGATTTTCTGGACGCGGTGAATCTCCCGCTTCGGGCGTTCAATACGTATGAAGCGGGCGGATATCTCCTCTATCGCGGGCAGCCAGTGTTCGTCGACGGGCGCAACGTCGATTACGGATATTCGTTCCTCTTCAATGCATTCCACGCAGGCGACAATGCGGCGACGTGGCGATCGCTCGTCGACAAATACGCGATCGATTCCGCCGTCATCTATTACTCACCGTACATCCGGCTATCGCCCTCACCGTACATCTCGATCCTCGACACGGACGGACAATGGATACCTGTGTACCTCGACGACGACGCGGCGGTCTATCTCCGCGCGACGAACAACATCGATCGCGTGAACGCGCTGGGATATCGCGCGCTCTCGCCGAGCATCCTGGCCAATCCCTTTTCCGTCACGACGCTGGACCCCGCGATTCTGCCGACACTCGAGCGCGAGGCACGAAGAGCGATCAACGAGTCGTCCAATTCTATGCGTGCCCAAATCGTCCTCGCGTACCTTCTCACCCTGCAACGCAGAGACGGCGAGGCGCTTGGAGCCCTTGATGCAGCAGAGAAGATGAAGCCGTACAGATATGAACCGCTCGAAGCGCGAGGCATCCTCCTGGCACAGCAAGGAGACTGGTCAAACGCCTTGGACGCTTTTCAGCGAGCGATAGAACTGGCGGGCGGCGAGAAGGAAATCTCCCTGCAATACCAGACTCTGGCGGACATCGCGGAAAAAGCGGGTGATGCCCGCGCAGCGGAAAATTACCGACGCAAGGTGCGCATTCAATGACCGTTGCCTCCCCTACGTCGGCAGACGTAATCCGCGCGCTCAAAGCCCTTGCGGATAGCAAGAAAGCCGCATTTTTCCCCCGCTTTTTCAAAGCGGGCAAGGGCGAGTATGCCGAGGGCGACCGCTTCCTCGGCGTGACCGTCCCGCTTATCCGCCGCGTTGCCAAGGAGCACAAGGCGCTATCGCGATCGGGGATAGTGGAATTACTGGAGAGCCCCCTGCACGAAGTGCGCCTCGCGGGTCTGGAAATATTGGTCATGCAATTCGAGCACGCGGACCGTGCCGAGCAACATCGCATCGTTGATTTGTATTTGTCGCGCTTGGACCGGGTGAACAATTGGGATCTCGTCGACGGCTCGGCGCCCTACATTCTGGGTGAGTGGCTTATCGGTACGGACGCTCGGACGCTGGACGAACTCGCGGCATCGACGCACTTGTGGACACAGCGCGTAGCGATCGTCAGCACATGGGCGTTCATCCGCCGCGGGGATTTGAAGCCGACTTTCCGCATCGCCCGCGCCCTGCTGGGCCACCCGCATGACCTCATACACAAGGCGGTTGGATGGATGCTGCGCGAAGCCGGCAAGAAGGACACGGCTGCCCTGCGGAAGTTTCTCGACGAGCACGCGGCTACCATGCCGCGCACCGCACTGCGCTACGCGATCGAACGCTTCGATGCCGCACTGCGTCGAAAATATCTGGATGCAAAACGTCTGTCCGCATAGTCGTCTTCGTTGCCATCACGCGCGAAAAGCGTAGTCTTTTGGCGTTCTTCCGCGGACGTATGCCTTCGTATCTGCGCCACACGGCCATCGTCGCTTCGATGCTCGGCATCGCCGCAGCCATCGGCATGTCGACTGCTTTGTATACGTCGCAGACTGCCGTTTTGACGCGCACGAGGGCGGGCGAAAACACCAAGGATACTCCCGCGACACCGGTGACACGCTGCGTGCAATCTTCGTGGTACGCACCGCAGGGTTGGCTGTACGGCGGAAGCAAACTCGTGAGTATGAGCCGCGATGCGCGGTACGTTGTTTTCCGCAGCGACTACAGCAACTTTGACGGCCTTTTCCTCCGGGACCTGAAAAAGAAAGACACGAAGAAGCTGCCGGACATCGGTGAAGACGTCGTCATCGACAATTCCGGAGCCACGCTCTACTGGCTGACGCTCGATGGGGATTACGGGCAGCCGGTCCTGCATGTTCATGACATTAAAGCGAAGACCGATACGAGCATCGCGATGCAGACTACCAGCACTGTAAAAAAGACCACGTCGTCCCCGTTGAGCCACCTGCCTCCTTTGGCCGTCAGCGATAGCGGCCGATACGTGTTCTTCGCTTGGCGGAAAGACGTGAATGCCGTGTATGGATTCGTCTATGACAGGAAAAACGCCGCCCTTACCACGACCGTGGCGCAGGCGTATACGCCGCTCTCGAGCGGCACGGTTTTCATCCCCATGAGCGGGGTGCGTTCAACATCGTACGGACTCCGCCTGCGCGCAGACGGGCGTTTCGCGTACTCGTCCTTCTTCCAAACGTACTACACGAAAGACGGCAAGACCGAAGCGTATACGGATCAAACAGGGCGCGTCCGGATGAAAGCCCAGAACATCGGCCGCGGCGAAGTGCAGTCCATCAGCGGCAGCGGCACGTTCCTCGTCTTTTCCAGCGGACCATTCAGCAACGTTTTGTTCGACACGACGGAATCTCTCGCTCAACGCATCAGCTGCCAGGATGCCCTCTTAAGCGATGATGCCTCGACGGTGATCTGCGTCGCTGTTGAGCGCCTGGATAATGACGACAAGAACGACACCACGGATGTGTACTCGTACGACCGCAAAAAGAAGAAGTTCACCTTGATCAGCCTCGATCCGAAGGAAAGCGTAGGGAAATGTCCCGTGCAGAAAGACGCGAAACAATGATGTCTCTCCGGCCGCGCGCATGCGCGCGGCCGGAGCGGACTGGAATCAATCTTCAGCCGGGACGTTCTGCGTCTTGTCCCACTTCGGTTCTATGAACACGAAGACTGTCGCCGTACCTTCGATGGCGTAAGGCTGGCCCGGCGTGACATAGACGACATCGTTCTTCTTGAGTGTCACCGTCCTGTCGGAGAGCGTAAGAATGAGCTCGCCGTCGATGACGAAGATGGCTTCGGTGCAGCGCTTGTTGACCCGCTTCCCCTGTTCGGGATAGCGGCCCTTCTGCTGGACCAGCGCGCATGACAGGCGGCCCGTCGGCGCGTCGGGGTACAGCGTGCAGCTGCCTCCGGGGATATCGTAGGTCTTCCCTTCGGCGGCGGAGCAGACGAGCACCTCGTGTGTTTCTTCTCGTTGCGCGGGTTTGCAATACACGACGGCCAGAACGAGAACGGCCGTCACGGCGGCGAGGGCAACGAGCCATCGTCGCGTCGACATCAGATTCTTCACAGCGAACTCCTGCGGAGGAACGAAAGATCGGTCTCAACTGCTGAGACTCCAGTGCGCGCATTGTAGAATAAAAAAATAATCCTGCAATAAGCGTTCTCTGGGCATCTAGAACGCCAAAAACCAAGAATGATAACAATTCACTTCAGCCGTTGTGACGCACCGCAAAATTCCGGAACGGATTGGCGTTGCCCCTTGCCCGATCGGGGTACTATTGAGGCATGCATCTCCCCCTTTCACGCGAAGAGTTCGCCACCCTGCTGCGCTTGGCTGCGATCGGCGAGGCGGTGATGAACGATTGGACCGATCCGCGCGAACTCTCCCCTTTGCAACAGGAAGCGAACGACCTGCTTTTCGCCCTGTGCGGACGCGCAGAGGACGCCGGCCACAGCGATTTGGCGCGGCAAGAAGAGAACGGCGAATGGGGGCCTTCCGAACGACTCATCGCAGAAACGAAAGACGTGCTGCACCGCTATGACAACGATGTCTTCTGGGATGAGCTTGTCGCTCGACTGACGCACCGGGATTTGGTCGCGGAGTACGGACAACAGACTCTCGACTCTATGTCGGACGCCTATTTCCGCCATGCCGAGAATCCCCTGCTCGATTTCTACTGGAAAGAGGTACGCATCCACGGCATCGACCGTTTGACGTTGCGCGAGGACGCGGACGCCCCGAAGCAGCGACGCAGGCCCCCCACGGACCGTCGCAGCTCGCGTCCGACGTCGACGGCGGAAGGGAGCGATGAATTGTCACCCGGTCTATGAAAAAAGCCGCACCGTTGCTCGTCGTGCTCCTCGTTTTGCCTGCGTTGTTCCTGCTGACACGCACGGGGCAACCCGCATCCGTGGCACAAGAAATTACCGAAGAAGCAAACGGCGCGACGGAAGAAACTGTGCTCCCGCACGTGATACGAACGATCGACGGAGATACTTTCGACGTCCTCCTTGCAGATGGAACGACCGAACGAGTGCGCATGCTCGGCATCGACACGCCAGAAACGGTGCATCCCAGCAAACCCGTGCAATGCTTCGGCAAGGAAGCGTCGAACAGGCTGAAGGAGCTCCTGAGCGACCGCGACATCGAGCTCGAAACGAATCCGGCCGAAGACCGCGACGTCTTCGGGCGGCTGCTGCGCTACGTGCGCTTAGACGGCGAAGACATCAATGCGCGCATGGTGTCCGACGGCTTCGCATTCAGCTATCGCAAGTATCCCCAGCCCCGGATGGAGGAATACAACAGGCTTGAACTGCGCGCCCGCGAAGAAAAACGCGGCCTGTGGGGAGACATTTGCGATTACGCGGAATGATCACTCGCCCGTCAGGGCCTTCAGCCCGAGATGGAACCATGGAGCGAATGCGAGCGGAGTCGCGCGCATTTCCTCTTTGAGCAACTCGACGTCTACCCAGCGCCACTCCTCGATCTCGTCTGGATTCGGCACAAGATCACCCTCGTATGTTCCGCGATAAATCGCCAGGTATTCGTGCTCGGTCCCGGCACCACTCGGATCGTCCGCGCGATACACGAAGTGCGTCGCCTCTTCGAGCGGACAACTGATGCCGCACTCCTCCGGCAATCGCCGCACGGCCGCAGCGTCCGTTTTTTCACCGGGGAACGGATGACTGCAGCACGTATTCGCCCAAATGTGGGGCCACAACATTTTCTTGCCGCTGCGGCGCTGGATGCAGATTTTCGCTCCGTCCGGACTGAACACATAGACGGAAAATGCACGGTGAAGGGTGCCGCCGTTGGTGTGGGCCGCGACGATCTCCATAAGGCCCACTTCGTTGTTCTGTTCATCGACGATAACAACCTGTCTCATGCCTTGATTCTGGCTGATGGATGCGACGAAGCATAGAGTGACTGAAAGTTAATTTTATTGTACAATATGTATGTGTCAGCCATGGTCGGCTGCCACAGGCCACTCACTCATGGAGGTTTGTATGAAGACGGTTCTCCTGATCTCCGCGTTGCTTCTTTCGCTCGCCGGTTGCTCCACCCACCGCACGTCGGTGGCTGTGTACGTCGAGGGCTACGTCCCTCAACAGTACACGCCGTTCCCGACGATGGTCCGGGCCGAGTATCGGTTGGATGGGCCCTTCGGTCCGCCCGCCCCGGCACACCAAGCGCAACGATAAGTGACCGCGGCCGCGTCTCTCTTCTTCACGGGGGAGAGACGCGGTTCTTGATTGTGGATAAGAAGCAGCTAGCCTTTGGCCATGGACACGATTTCCTATGATCAATTCCGGACGGTGGACATGCGCGTTGGTCGCATCGTCGCGGCCGAAGCATTCCCCGAGGCTCGCAAACCCGCGTACAAACTGACCATCGATTTCGGCGAACTGGGAACGAAGAAATCCTCCGCGCAGATCACGCAGCTCTACACTCCCGATCAACTCGTCGGCCGACTCGTCGTCTGCGTCGTGAACTTCGAACCGAAGCAAATCGGTCCGTTTCTCTCGGAGTGTCTCACGATGGGCGTCGATACGGACAATGGAGTAGCGCTTCTTGGTTTCCCCGAAGGAAGCATTACACCCGGAACCCGAGTGTATTGATTACGCCTCCTGCAGGACGGGCGCCGGGGTTAAACGCATTTGCATCTTCAATTTTCGCCGAGCCCTGAAGTAAGCCGGAAAACCGAACCATATGAACAGGACTCCCTGCAGGAAAAGCATCGAAAGATCGAACCAATAATGCAGGGGTATGAGCGGCACGCCGAACAGTGTGTCGAGGATTCCCGGACAAGGACTGCATCCTACCCGCATGTGTTCCATGATGCGCACGCTGTGTTCAACCACGTGCCAGCCTTGAATGATAAGTGGATAGAACACCACGAAGAGATTGAACGACGTGGCATTGTCCGTCCGGTACAACACGCGAATGAAGCCGAGGGCCGAAATGCCAAGTGCAATCTCATAACACAGATTGAAGAGGAAGTGATTCCACTCCAAATCAGCGAAAAAAACGATGCCGTGAGCCTGCGACGCGGGAAGTTGCAGGAGCCAATACTGGTACACCTGCGCGACATGTTCGACTTGATGGAATACCTGCAGAACATAGGACGTCATGAACGCGGCAAACGTGAACGTCGTCATGCTCGCGGCAATCGCGATCGGTGCTGGCTGGTGTCGCTTCATGATGCGCACCAAGTGCCATGCGCCGACTGTCACGAGCAAGCCGTTACACAGCAAAAAGAACCAGAAGCGCGTATCGCTGAAAATGTATGCCGGAAATTCCGCTCCGCTGAAAATATGGGCAGAGGCGGTCCTCGGAAGGAGCACCAGGATGAGAGCCGTTAGGGACACCGCGGTGCGACGCATGAGGGCAAGGGAGGGATTCTACGTCCGGTGACCGGCGGGTCAATGATTCTGTCGGCTTACCATTGGCTGCACTTCACCGAGCATTCAAAGCAGCCGTTTCCGCGATCGGCGCAGTCGTAGAAGCAACCCGGTGCAACGGGATCAAATGGGCCCGTATGGCAGTTTCCGCTGGGGGGAGGGGGTGGGGGCATGTTCACCCACGGATCACACTTCAAGTTACACACTGGGCAGGAATCCGGGCTGGTCGTGCAGTCGTAGAAACAGCCGTTGGGAGCTGGCGCAAACGGCTCCGACTTGCAGCTCGGCGCGGGAGCCGCCGGGCACTCTGCCCAACAGTCCGGGCAACCGTTTTCACCGGTCTTGCAGGCGTAGTAACAACCCGGTCCGAGATCGTCTTTGCGGAACTCCGGACAGGCGGGGGCAGGCATGTTCACCCACGGATCCGGGGCCGGTGCCTGCTGCGGCTGGAAGCATTCTTCGGTGCAGGTTGTACAGCCGTTGGCATCGCGCGAACACTTGTTGGAGCACGTCGGACCGACCGGCCAAAGCTTCACGTCGGGACAGGAAACGGGCGGAGGCGGGGGGTCTCCCAGGTCGTAGCACTCTTCCACGCAGACCGGGCAACCATTCACGTCATCGCTGCACTTCGTATAACAGCCCTTGCCGACATGCGGCAGCTCGACGGGCGGACACGGGGTGTACCCGCTCGATCCGTCGCAGCGGATGGTACACACCGGACATCCTCCATTATCAAAGATGTTCTCGCAGTCGCGATGGCAATTCGGCGGCAGCGGACCGGGGGGCGGAAGAGGGCAGGCGTTGCTCGGATTCACCTTGGCGAACAACTCCGGATGGCTAGCGAAATACGCCCCGATATCGACGTTGAACGGCGACGCGTCGGCGCTGCCGCCCAAGTCGAATGCCCCGGCGGCGGAACCGGTCGCACCGCCCACGAGCATGGCGATCGTACTGGCGGACAGCGGCAGACTGACGGCGAGGGATCGCAGGCTTCGGAACATAAAAGGAAGAAAAAGGTTGTATATTTAAAATTAAAATGTATTTTATGTCAACATCTTCCTCTTAAGAATCTGGCGCTCGCTGCGTCTTTGTAGACAATAGCCCCCTCCCCACCGCCATGGACCTGCTGGTCTTCACCTCTATCGGCCTTCTCCTCGGATACACCGCCAGTCGCGTGTACCGCGAAAGCGGCTGGGAAATGAGCTGGGATCTCGTCATCGGTGCATTGGCATTCTGTGTCGGGGCGCGATCTTTTCAGGCTCTGCGCCTGGGGTGGCCCATGCCGCTGAGCTTCAGTTGCGCCATGCTGGTCGGGCTGCTCGTGGGCCTCATCGCGCTCTTCTGGCTTAACGTCCTTCGACGCGTCTGACAATTGTTCTTGTTTTTGCCCTTCGTACAATAGAGGCGTGATTCTGCTTGCCCGTGCGCGTCAATCGGCAATCCCGCTTCTCATTGCCGCGGCAACATGTGGTGGATTTGTGGCGACAGGCCATGCCGCCGCGACCGGCACTACCTGCAGCGAGCTGCGCTCGCAATTGTTGCAAGCCGACCCTGCCTCCGGCGAATACTCCACCCTCTCGGCACAGTACGACAAAATCTGTACCGCAGAAGTATGCGCGGATTTGCAGAAGCGCATCGACCGCCAGTCCTACACGGAAAACGACAAGCGCCGCTATGAAACCCTCTGTCGTTCCACGGCCGTCGCTCCCGCGGAAAGCTCCGGATGTCTCGGTCTTCTAAAAATCCTCATGACATCGGAGCGCAATGGCAGCGCGTCATACGAAGGCCAAGCGAAAGCTTTCGCCTCCGCGTGCCCCGATTGGAAAGCCGTACCTGTAGCGGATTACGAGGATCCTGTCCTCAATGACGTGGCCAGCTACCACGCGCCGTTCGCTGATACGCGCATCACCGATGAAGAAGGACGTGCGGCAATCGAGATGCTGCGTCGCGGCATCATCGATGGAAAATCGGACGGCGAGCTGCACGGGACCGACGATGTTTCGCGCGCGGAAGGACTCAAAATGATCCTGCTTGCCTGCGGCAATCCCCTCGTTGCCGATGCGACCGAACCGTTCCGCGACGTCACGGACACCGATTGGTACAGCCCGTACGTCAAAACCGCCTATAAGCTCGGCGTCGTGACGATGAGCGGAGGAACCGCGTTGTTCAAACCGTCTGCTCGCATTCGCCGCGTCGAAGCCGCGACGATGATCACGAAAGCCTGTCGCATCCCCGCTCTCGCCGCTCCCATCTTCCGCGACGTGAAAGCCACGGATTGGTTCGCGGTAGCAGCGGGAAACGCCCAGACGATGGGGTTGTACGACTTCGCCAACAAGAGCTTCGACGGCGTGCACGGGCTGTCGCGCAGGGAGATGATCGTCTCCTTGTTCCGCATGCTGGTCTATCGGGACAATTTGCCGACGCGGTGCGGCACGTCGAACCGGACCGCCTGCATTTGGCGCGACGCCAGCGCTCGCATCCGCTCATCCATCCCCACGCCCAAAGGGCTGCCGAGCAGCCGTTAATGGCATTGGTCGCAGGTTGGGAGTACGCTGATCTCCATGCGATTGCTTCGATACACCCTCACGTTTCTGCTGTTCCTGCCGTCGGCCGCGTCGGCGTTCAACGACGTCTCCGACACGCACCCATTCGCCGAGCCGATCCATTCCATGGAAGAAAAGGGATTGATGCCGGGCTACGCGGACGGATATTTCCGGGGCATGAATTATCTCAACCGGGCGGAATTGGTGAAGGTGATCATGCGCGAGCGCGAGCGTTCGCAACTGCCCGTCGGAGGAGGCTGCAAGGGGCACGCGCCTTTCTCGGATGTTCCTGCAGAGGTGTGGTACGCGGACGACCTGTGCAACGCGGTGCAACTCGGCATCATCAACGGTTATCCGGACGGTACCTTCCATCCGTCGCGCTTTGTGAATCTCGTGGAGATGAGCAAAATCATCGCGAACGGGTTGGAGCTCTCGGTCCCGAAGAGCAATCCAACGCAGCCCTGGTTCAAGCCCTATATCGACACTCTTGCCGAAAAAAACGCCCTGCACTATTCACTCGAATCGTTCGAACAATTGGTGCGCAGGCAGGACATCGCGAGCGTTCTCTGGCGAGTCCTCGATAAACGCACGGATCTTCCCAGCACGACGTTCCAGCAAATCGCCGAACGCGGACCGCTGCTTCGTCTGGATCACCGCGCCGATTGCGCGGTGCGGTACGAAGTGCGCTACGGATTCTATGCCGGCGAAACGGCCGCTGAAAAAATGTGGGACGCGCAGATCGTCCGCGTCGACACGGATGCGGGCACGCAGAGCGTGTCATTGGAAAGCGTGAAGGAGGCCCTTCCCGTACTTCAGGATGAGTACAACTACACACTTCGATACTACGCACAGCCAGTCTGCGAAGGCGTCGTGCTGCAGTTCATCTTGATGGAGACCGATCACCCGGGTGGAGATTTGTACCGCTATACGCCGACATTCGGCATCGAGAAGATGGCGGTGAACGATGTCTACCGCAGCACCTTCGGCGGAGAGAAACTCTCGACGAATCACCGGTATATCGCCCTGCCGCGCACGTCGAAAGAAGACTCGAGCGCGGAGAACCGGCTGTACGTCATCGACCTCCAGAAGGACACGAGTTGGCTTGCCGTAGAGCTCCCGGAGAATGAGTCGCTCAATGGGGGCCAGGGATTGAGCAGCCAGTATGACATTCGGTGGAACGACAACCACAGCCTGTCCTACTCGGTCTTCGATTACCTCCAAGTGCAACTCGGCACGGGCAAATACGACGCTGAGGGCCACATGGCACCGAAGGACGTGCGGCGGTACGAGCTGCCGTGATTACTTCGCGCGCTTGCGCTCGTTCTCCGTCAGGAGCTTCTTGCGCAGGCGGATGTTCTCCGGCGTGATCTCGACAAGCTCATCATCATCGATGTACTCGAGAGCCTGCTCGAGGCTCATCGGTTTCACCGGCGTGAGGTTCACCGCTTCGTCGGTACCGGATGCGCGCGTGTTCGTGAGCTTCTTTCCCTTCGTCACGTTCACGGCCATGTCCTGATCCTTGGCGGATTCGCCGATGATCATGCCTTCGTACATCTTGGTGCCCGGCGTGATGAAGAGAATGCCGCGCTCCTCGATCTTCCAGAGGTCGTACGCCGTCGCCTCGCCGGTCATCATGGAAATGATGGAACCGCGCGTGCGGCCCGGCAGATCGCCCTTGTACGGCTCGTAACCGATGAACGAGTGCGTCAGGATGCCTTCGCCACGGGTCTCGATGATGAATTCGCCGCGGAAACCGAGGAGTCCGCGCGTCGGGACTTTGAATTCCAGACGCGTCTGTCCTTCCATGGTGCGCATGTCGACCATTTCTCCTTTGCGGCGGCTGAGCATGTCGATGATGGTTCCGCTTGAAGCCTCCGGCACGTCGATGATGGCCTGCTCGATCGGCTCCTCCTTACCAGTCGCGGTTTCGCGCATGATCACCTGCGGGCGGCTCACCTGGATTTCAAAGCCTTCGCGACGCATGGATTCCAAAAGCACCGAGAGGTGGAGTTCCCCGCGGCCGGAGACTTTGTACGCATCGGAGTTCGGGATTTCCTCCACTTCGAGACCGACGTTCGTCTCCTTCTCTTTCTCCAGACGCGCCTTGATGTGACGCGTCGTGACGAGCTTGCCTTCGCGTCCCGCGAACGGCGAGTTGTTGACGAGGAAGGTCATCGTGACCGTCGGCGGATCGATGTGGATGGCCGGCAGAGGCTCCGCCTTCTCATCCGTCGTGATAGTCTCTCCCACGTAGATATCGGGGATACCGGCGAGGATGACGATGTCGCCCGCCTTGCCTTCCGGCACTTCTGTGCGATTGAGGCCCTTGTAGACGTACACCTTGGAGATCTTCGCCGTGCGCTGGCTGCCATCGGGCTTCTTGATGTACACCGTATCGCCGGTCTTCACCACTCCTTCGTACACGCGGCCGATGCCCAGGCGTCCGACGTAGTTGTCGAATCCGAGGGAGGACGGCTGCATGCGGAAGGGCTTGCTCGTGTCTTCGGTTGCCGGTGCGACCTTCTCCATGATGAGGTCGAAGAGCGGCGTGAGGTCCTTGGACGTGTCATCAAGCTTGCGCTTCGCCACCCCTTCGCGAGCAATCGCGAAGATGTAGGGGAAGTCGACCTGTTCGTCGTTGGCACCGAGCGCGACGAAAAGATCGAAGACCATATCGATCACTTCCATCGGGCGAGCGGCCGGCTTGTCGATCTTGTTGATGACGACAATCGGCTTCATGCCGAGCTCGAGCGATTTCTTGAGCACGAACTTCGTCTGCGGCATCGGCCCTTCCTGGGCGTCGACGAGCAGCAGCACGCAGTCGACTGTGCGCAGGATGCGCTCCACTTCGGATCCGAAGTCGGCGTGTCCCGGCGTGTCGATCAGGTTGATCTTGCAGTCCTTGTAATTGATCGACGCGTTCTTCGCGAAGATCGTGATGCCACGCTCTTTTTCCTGGGCATTGCTGTCCATGATCAATTCTCCGGCCTCATCTTTCTCGTGTTCCGCGAAGGCGCCGCCCTGCTTGAGGAGCGCGTCGACGAGGGTGGTTTTGCCATGGTCGACGTGTGCGATGATGGCGATGTTGCGGATGGGCATAAAAACGCGAGAAATTGGCACGCGCTCCGAAGGGAGCGCAGTTCGCCGAGTGTAAAGATTTTTTGGCGGAGGTCCAGAGGGAAATCGACGAAATTCTGGCTTCTTTTTGACTTCCAGAGCCAAATTCGGGCTATTCGCCCTCCTGCTCATGGCGCAAGAGCCACGTCTTGCGCCATCGGCCGGCGGAAAAGTGGCCGGCGTCGACCGGTCCGGACGACACGATCCGGTGACACGGAACCACGACCGGCAGCGGATTGGCGCCCACTGCGGTACCGACGGCCCGAACGGCGCGGGGACGCTTGATGCTGCGAGCGATCTCGCCGTACGACATGCGCTGACCGAAGGGAACAGATTCAATCTGATGCCACACCGCGTTTTGGAATTCGGTTCCACCGCGCGAGAACGGAATGGTGAAGCTCTTCCGTTTTCCGGCGAAATACTCCCCGAACTCCTTCTTGGAACGGGACAGCACGGCATTCATGCCCTGCGCCTTTCCCGGCTTCGTGACGAAATCGCACGAACGCAGACCTCTCTCATCCGCCGTTAAGCGCACCCATCCAAGCGGCGTATTGAGATAATCAGTCACGAGCGTTTCTGCAGTTTCCATAGCAAAAAGAATACGGGAGACTAGTGGCAGTACCAAGAATCTTCACGCCTTTCCATTATCGCAACACGTCTCGCAGAGAATCCCGCACGTATCGCAGTGCTTCTTGAGGCGACGCTCCGTGAGGTGGCCGCCACACACCGGGCAACGGTCTTCGCACGCCGACGCGGGCCGTTGATCGCTCATTTGCCAGGAGAGACCCAGTCGGTGAAAGCGACATCGTATCCGTTATCTTCGTCATTGAAGGTGATCGTTGCACGGGTGGGATAGCGGAGCGACCACGACTCATGCGGTTCGGGGATATCGATGATGACGCGCTGCTTCTTTTGCAAAACATCAATGTTGATGAACAGGCCCAGCGAGACAATGGACCCGGCGTCGTACGAGAATTCCGCCCCATTCGCCTTCGTCGTGGTTCCGAGCAGGACGACGTTGCTTCCCCCTTCCGGCCATGCCATGGACCCGATCCCCGCTTGGCAGTACGGCCGGGCGCCCCAAACGTGTACGTTCGACGGCAGTTGGTGCTGATCCACATGCGGCGGATTGCCGCAGAGGATACCTGTGCGATCCTGCGGCTCGAGCGTGAAGAGCCGCACCACGAGGTAGGGAGGCGCGTGCGGGTGCGGCGACGATCCATTCTCGTCGTACCCGACGTACACGTCGCGCACCACCGTGGTCTCGCGCACAAGCGTCGGAACATCAATCGTCACGGACCCCGCGTCTTGCGCGTTGTTGAGCGTCACCTCCGGAATACGCACTGCCAAGGTATCGATGCCCGCCTTATTCGTCCGCGCCCACGTAAAAATTTTGCCGCCGAACAGTGCTTGGCCTTTTTCTCGCAACAATGCCTCGGGCGGGGTGCCGGCTGGCCGCTCTTTCGTGCACGAGACGCAGAGCAGAGCAGAAACGACGCATAGAGCGACACGCGAGAACCGCATGGAGGACATCGTAGCACGCGGTGCATTGTGCAGGTCTTGTGGAACACGCCTTCTTGGAGTGCTTCAGCAGATCATCCTGTCTCCCCTTCGCGCAAGAACCATCTACTTCCCCGCTTTGTGCTGCATGAGGAACGCACGCAGCTTCACAAGCGGGAGGGTGTTGATGACGTCGCTCGGCGTCACCCATCCGCGCTTCGCCTGACTGATGCCATAGGTGTAATCAAAGCCGGTGCCCGCGTGCGCATCGGTATCGATACTCAATTTCACTCCGACTTCCGTGCAACGCTTGCAATGAATGTCGTCGAGATCCAACCGTTCGGGCGACGCATTCAACTCAAGCACTGTATCGTATTTTTTGGCTTCCTGCAGGACTCTTTCGAAATCCATCTCTACGCCGTTTCTTTTGCCAAGCAGACGCGTGGTAGGGTGCCCGATGATATCCACGTGAGGATTGTGAATCGCCTTGATGAGACGGGCCGTCATCTCTTCGCGCGGCTGTTTGAACACCCCGTGAATAGATGCGACCACACAATCGAACTTCGACAGCAGATCGTCCGGCAGATACAGCGAACCATCCGCGAGGATGTCCACCTCTGTACCCGAGAGGATCTCAATCCCCTTCACCTTCTTGCGGGCCGCTTCGATCTTGCGGAAATACTGCGCGGCATTCTTCTCTTTTATGCCCGCCACCATGCCCATGGGTGACGCATGATCGGCAAACACGATGTACTCGAGTCCTGCGTTGCGCGCCGCAGCAGCCATCTCCTCCATGCTGAGCGCACCATCGGAGAAATCCGAATGGCAGTGCAGATCACCGCGGATGTCTTCCACTTCGATGAGGCGCGGCAAGTTCCCATTCTTCGCAGCATCGATTTCGCCGCGGTTCTCCCGAATCTCCGGGGGAATATAGGGCAGCCCCAAGGCGCCGAAGACATCCTCTTCCGTCGCCGAGGCGAGGAGTTTTCCTTTCTTCTCCGCGGTTCCCTTGAACACACCGTATTCGGACATCGTGATGCCTTTCTTGATAGCAATCGTGCGCAGCGTGACGTTGTGATCTTTGCTGCCCGTGAAGTAATGCAGGGCGGCACCGAAGAGCTCGGGTTCGACGACGCGCAGATCGCACTGGATGCCTGTCGCGAGAAGCACGGAACATTTGGTGGGACCGCGTGCGAGCACGCGCAATACGTTCGCCATCTCGGCAAAAAGATCGAGCACTTTCTCGGGCTTGGTGCTTGTTACGAGGATGTCGATGTCGCCGATGCTCTCGCGCCGCCGGCGAAGACTGCCTGCGATCTCCACCTTCTTGCAGAGTCCGGAATCTTTAAGCAGATCGACGATGCCCTGCGCGACGGGGAGCGCGACGAAGATCGGCACGCGCGCCGAGACCGTGCGTTTCTGCGCGATGGCGCGCAATACGTTTGATGCAGAAGTTTCGCCCCACCCCTTCAGTTGCGCGAGCGTGCCGGCCTTGGCCACCTTCTCGAGATCGGCGATGGTCTTCACCTTCAATTCGGTAGCCACCTGTTTCGCTTTCTTTGGGCCCACTCCCTCGACTTCCATCATCGCGAGAATACCTTCGGGCACCTTCGCCTGGAGCTTGGCCAAATACTCCAATTTGCCCGTTTTCGTTAGTTCTTCGATCTTCAGCGCCAAATCTTCACCGATGCCGTCGATAGCGCGCAGGCCTTTAAGCCCCTCCTCGCCGTAGATGTCTTCCAGGCTCTTGCTGAGGTTGGCGATCGTCTGGGCGGCGCGTTGATAGGCGCGAATACGAAACGGATTCTCGCTCTCGTACTCGAGGATCTTGGCGATGGTCTCGAACGTTGCCGCGATCTGCGCATTCGTCATGCACAGCAGTATACGCGTGTCAGTAGTTGAAGATGGAAATGATCATCACGCCGAACATGATGAACAGTCCTCCGACGAGCACGCTGACGGAGAGGTAATTCTCGCGGAAGAGCACAGCCGCAAAAAGCGCTGTGAAAAACGGATAAGAGATTTCGATGAGTGCAGCGAGGGTCGCATTGCGTCCGCTGATGGAAAATCCAATGCAGAGTTCTGCCATCATGAATACCAACGTGACTGCGATTGTCAGAAGCAAAATGCTCTTCGACGAAGCGATGATCTGCAAGTCGCTTCCAAGGGTGCCCCGTGCCAATCCGAAAAGACTCATTCCAATGAACGCAACAAAAGAGATCGCCGCCAAGACCGTCGTGACATGCACATGGGCATACAGACGCTCGCACAGGACATAGACCAGTCCCCAGAGAAGAGAAGCCATTACGGATAATACGATCCACATTGGCCCAATCATGCGCCGTCTACGCAGCGTAAACAACGTACAATCGGCTTTCTGGCCAAATATCAAAAATATTTTATATTATACAATTTGAGCGTATAATCGGAGGAGTTCTGGCAACCGCCGGAACACCCGACCTTTCACCCTTAGAGAAGGAGTACAACCGTGCAGAACTCACACGTTCTCTGCGTCATCGCGATGTTCTTCTACGCTGCGGAAATCAGCGTGACGGACCACCAGCTGAAGGGCATCCATCCCCGCTTCCTCACACTTCTGTACTCGGGCGGCGTGTTTGTCCTCACGCTCATCTGGCTCATCCAGAGCCGCCCGGAAGTGCAGATGCCTACCGCGAAGCAATGGACGTTCGTCGTCTTGATGGTGGGCGCATCGGTGATCGCAGCGCATGCACACTTCCAAGCGCTGCACAAAGATGCCGGGGCAGTGACACTGACCATGTACTACTGCCTGCTGCCCGTCGTGGCGACGCTCATCGACGTCGCGGTGAAGCAAGAACTGCCGGAATGGCGCACCATACTCGGATGGGTCCTCGGTGTCGCCGCCCTCTACTGCGTGACATCCGGAGGAAACAAGTGATGCCGGTCGCCCACTTGCCTCCTTGGTCCCCACCGAAGCCGGACGCTTCGGTGGGATTTTACTGTGCTTTCGGCGCTTCTTTCTCTTTCACTTCCGGTGCTTTCAACGGCAGGGTGATGAAGAACGCGGTGCCCTGGCCTTCTTCGCTCTCGAACCAAATCTTGCCGTCCTGGCTCTCGATGGCGCCCTTGGCGACATACAAGCCGAATCCGTTGCCGTCGATGGTATTGCGGACGTTGCTGGCGCGGAACTGCTTGCCGAAGATTTTGTCCTGGTCCTTTTTGGGGATTCCGCAGCCCGTGTCGCGCACCTCGACGTACATCGTATTGTCCGGACGCAGCTGCACCTTGAACGTAACGTTGCCGTCCTTCGGCGTGTACTTCACTGCGTTCGTCAGAAGGTTTTCCACCGTCATGCGCGTGAGGCGTTTATCGAGCAGCACAGTCGGGAGAACATCGGGCACTTCGACCTTGAAGTTCACCGGCTTCTCCTTCGCTTTGGGCTCGATGACATCGAGGATTTCCGCGAAGAACGCCTTGAGGTCGAGCGGCTGTGCATCGATACGCATGCGTCCCAACTGGATGCGCGATACATCGAGAATCATGCTCACCAAGTCGGCCAAATCGACAGAGATGGTCTGCATGCTCTTGAGCGTAGTGGTCTGGTCATCCGTCAGCTTGCCCGTGTCTCCGTCGAGCAAGAGTTCCAGATACCACTTGATGGATGTCACCGGAGCGGCCAACTGGTGGCTGACGATGCTCAAGAGTTCGTCTTTTTGCTTATCCAATTCGCGCAGGGCATCAACACGCTGGCCCCACATTTTAACAAGACTCACTGTCAATGCAGTTAAAATTAGCAAAAGGAAAACAGCAAAGAGCACAAATGGTATGAGAGCCAAATTTGTAAGCCGTACAAAGTCAGTTACATCTACATCTACGCCAATTACATAGTTTGTTTGACCGTATATGCCTGAAATTGGCGCAGTTGCCGAAAGGTGTGTACCCCACTGATCTGTCGAAAGCTCTTCATCAACATAGAATGCCTTAAAAGCTTTTTCTACAAATTCAGGATACTCGGACTGATCGTAGTTTTCCCCAGGTTTTGTCAGAGCATCTTCGTCATCAATTTTCCCATCATAATTCAAATCAATAGGATTATTGGGGTGTAGTGAATCTGCGTCAGCTACAAACTCGAAAATATTTTTGTCCTTTGTTCCTCTTAAGATATAAGCAAACTTGAGATTAATATTTTGTGATCTAATCAGTTGTAACTTTAAAACAGTATCTTTATAAGCCTGCGTATTGATACTTTTTTGCCCCTTAATTTGGTCCAACTTTTTTGGATCAAAGTTAGCAGCTGCTGTTGCAGCAATTGCAACTACTTTCTGCTGTAGTGCCCAAATAGAAATTTGCTGATTATTTTTATAAATAACAAAAGTAACAAAAATAGTAACAGTGGCACTCACCAATAACAGCAAATAGCTTTTCCACGGCCTAAACTCATTTTTGTTTGTTTCGGGCATTTACCCAGTTATTATAGCACTTTTGGCGATTTTAAGGAAATCAGTAGTACAAAGACTTAATATAGGCAGTAAGAGCATTTTTGTTGAAATAAAACTCTTTTTGAGCGTGCGGGATAGACTGAAAATCACCAATAATCTTGCGACATTTGGGGCTTTGGCACTGACATTCCATGGTCCACGTCACATCATCTACAGAAGTAGAGTAATCAAAAGTAAGCTCTTCTCCTGCTGGAATATCTCTTAATGCAAACAAAATGCCATTATTTCTTACCCCCGTATTCGGATCACAAGAATGATTAATCAGCACATACGGCTCGATTAAATCAATATACAGATCTGCACCTACCTGTAGAGGATTACAATAATTCCATTCATACTTATCAAAAAACTCCTTAAGAGTGATAAGCGGGCCAGCCATCTTACAAATTATCTCTGTTTCGATAATAGGCAGATTTGCAATCAACGCTCTTCCGAACTTATGTTCGGTTTGGACAGTAAATTTATAGAACTGCGGCAAAACTCCAAGCATGCTAGGTATCGTACCCTCCATAAGACACTTAGCAAGATTCTCTGGTAAAAGCTTTTTATTCCGAATCTGGCAATTAAGCAGCTTTTTTGGTAAACGATTGAAATAGTGAATGTGAAATTTGAATGATTCGGAAAATGATTGTACCGAGGAAAATAATCCCAAATACGAACCAGGGTATAAATATTTTCTTAACCCGAGCATAGATATCTGTCACATCTTGATCTAAAGCAATGACAGCGACCGCCTGGCCTTGCTTATTAAGAATTGGCGCACCAGCCGTTAAAAAAGTGCCCCACTGATCAGTTGAAAAATTATTTTCTATGTAAGGACCGTCTATTGTTGTTTCGGGGCTCTGCTTAATGTCATAAGCAACTCCGGGGGCTACATTTTCTTCATCAGATGTAATTTTTTGATTATTATCCATATCTATTTCTGATGGCAGATCGTAATTGGAATCTGCGTCTGCGACGAATTCCCAAATATTAAACTGATCAGTCGGTCTTAATACATAAGCATATTTGATGCTTTTATTCAGATGACGAATATCATTAAGAATCGCAAAAACTTTTTGATATTCCTCAGACTTCATATCGTTTGCTTTTCTTATACGCGACAAATCGATGTCGGAGATTTTCGCTGCGCTATTAATTGCACTCTCAATCATTTTCTCGCCTTCTCCGTTTATGATTATGCGTAAAGTGTATCTATACAGACCATAGGTCAAAAATCCAGATATAACACAACAAAACGCTAAAATAGCCAAAGACTTGGGGCTTAAAAAAGCTTCTCTAAGCTGTGAAAATAGCTTTGTCTTAAGTGAGACAGACTGCAGGGGCCTTGCAGTAGGCAACACCCGTCCAACATTCGCTTTCCACAGCGTTTCGAATAATTCACTTTCGGCTTTTGCGAACTCCTCATACTTAATGAAACACACTTTCTTTTCGGCGTGATTGAAACACGCAACAGTGTCACCCACGATGATTTTTTCGAAACCGATGGGGAAAGATTCCGAAGGGATCAAAACGGTCTGTCGATATTCAAATGCATCTTTGCTCTGGTACCTCCTTCCTAAAGGCGTGTCATGTGTGATGACCCGTGTAAATATTTTTCTCCCCTGGCGGGCTCGGAAGTACTTCACACGAAACTCGCGGAAGCGGTCCTCTTCTTCTTTTTGAACAATGGGGAAATATTCCTTCATTTCCTCTCCGGATTCCAAAAGTTTCATATATGCCTGCTGCATTCCTTCATCGCCCTCAAAATACTTCATCTCTGGACGTGCTTTATCCATTTCGAGCGTTGCCATGAAAGACTCGAAATTTTGATATCGCCGTAGCAGCGCGTCTCTCTTGCTCTGCACATCCTGCAAAATCCATTGGGAAACCGACGCCAAAGAATTGAGTGTATATTTCGGGGAATCGTTAATGATTTCGCGATTTACAATTCTCTTCCGCAAAAGTTTCTTCATCGCCTGATCCAGGACGCCGGTACTTTTCCCCGTCTTCGCTGCTAGTTGCCGTATCGTAATCGCCGGCTCTTGCACGAGCCGCTGGACAACGAGGATTTCGGTCATCGAAAAGCCTGCCTCAGAAAGGGCTGACTCAATGCTGGAAGGGAGCGCGTTCATGACAATAGACTAGTTTACTTGACTCAACTGGAAGAGAAAAGCAAAATATACATATCAAATTTTGGCTCTAAATAAACAAAAGATACGTTCTTTCGCCTAGCAGAACATCAGCTCACTGCCTTCATCGTCTCCTCATCGATCAGACCCGCTTTGAGCAAGCGCTTGGCGTCTTTCTCGAACGTCTGCATGCCTTCTTCGGCCGCCGTCTGCATCACGCTCTTCATTTCGGCCATGCGGTTCTCGCGAATGACATTCGCCACTGCCGGCGTGTTGAGCAAAATCTCGCGCTGCGCCACGCGTCCCCCGCCGACCTTGGGCAGCAAGCGCTGCGCGAATACGGCGCGCAATGAGAGCGACAGCTGCATGCGCACTTGGTTCTGCTGATGCGGAGGGAAGACGTCGACGATACGGTCCACCGTCTGCACGGCGTTGGGCGTGTGCAGCGTGGCGAGAATGAGATGGCCGGTTTCCGCAAGCGTCAGGGCTGCGGCGATGGTCTCCGGGTCGCGCATCTCACCCACCATCACCACGTCGGGGTCCTGGCGCAGGACGTGCTTGAGGGCTTCGGGGAACGAGAGGAAATCCTCGCCGTACTGGCGCTGGCGGATGATGCCCTTGTCGGATTCAAAGAGATATTCGATCGGGTCTTCGAGCGTGATGATGTTGGCCGGACGCGCATCCGCGATGTAGCGGATGATGGAGGCCATCGACGTGGATTTTCCGGCGCCCGTCGGTCCCGTGAAGAGCAGCAAGCCGTCGCGCAGCGATGCCAGTTCCTTTGCCACGGGCGGGAAGCCCAACTCGTCCATGCTGGGAATCGCGGTCGGAATGATGCGTGCGACAAGGCTGGGGGCTCCGCGCGTGACGTGGCAGTTGATACGGATGCGCTTGCCGTCCTTCGTCTCGAAGGACGAATCTGCTTCTTTCGTTTCCTCAAAGGTCTTCCAGATGACGGGCCCGAGCACGGCTTTGACGAACGACGCAGCATCCGCGGCCGTCAGCTCGTCGCCATCCATGGCCTGCAGCACGCCGTCAACGCGC
Organism: uncultured Candidatus Peribacteria bacterium; assembly: GCA_964427895.1. Lineage (GTDB taxonomy): Bacteria > Patescibacteriota > Gracilibacteria > Peribacterales > Peribacteraceae > CAYRUZ01. The sequence goes on along the minus strand of CAYRUZ010000001.1, from coordinate 32,839 downwards.
GCGACGGGGGGCGATCCCACGACGATATGCACGTCGGACGCACCCAGTTGGGCCGCTTGCGCGAAAATCTGATCGGGCGATAGCATCAAACTATTATACGCTTTTTCGGCTTTTGGCTCAATAAGCGCTTATTTGCGCAGCATCGTGAGGCTGCGGGCGATGCGCTCCACGGCCGATTCGTCGTCGAGGCCGCGCTCGATCGCCTCTTCCTGCCACCATTGCACGGTTTCGAGCGGATTTTCGTCCTCGCCGTCCTCCTCCAAATCTGCGGCGATTGCCGCTCGTTCTTCCAACAAATCGAGGATCTTGGAATCAATGTCGTGGAGCCGCGATGCGGAGACGGATTGGATCATGTGCGCCGTATCTTTCCCCAACTTTTCCGCAATGCAAAAGAGTGGCATTGAAATTCACCGACGATATTTTGCAATCGCTTTATGACCGGTACCCCGTCACCGCCGGCAGATGCAGCCCGCGAATGCGTTTTTTGGCCATTTTCTGCAGAAATACCGCTATCGCTTCCGGCTCGAAGAACACGATGTACGCGGGAACCAAGACCATGAACCACCAGATATCCAGGAAGATCCAAATGAGGGAGTGGAAGATGAGGCCGCCGGCGTAGAAGAACCATCTCCAGCCTGGCACCCATAAACCGAAGGGCAGGAAGAACTCGAACGCCATCACGGTGAGCACCGACCAATCGTAGAACTCCATCGGCCAGTTCTGGCGGACCATCCAGTAGGCCACGGGGGTACCCCACGTCCCGACGAAGGAATACGGCAGCATCTCTCCCCCCTGCCAATCCGGCAGGACCATCTTCTGCCAGCCCACGCCCCAATACGTCGCGGTGATCTGAAGCGCCAAGATGCGCTGCGGGAGGACCGAAATCGGTTCCCAGGCCATCCACGAACCTTCTCGCCACCACATGCGCAGCGAGAACGTGCGATCGGCACCCGAGAACAGCAGGACGAAGAACGTGAAACCGAAGAGGCGGTCGAAAGATGTCGGCAGCAGGTGCAGCGACAGCTGCCAGTAGTAGAAGTACAGAACGATGGCGACGAACGTGGCGGGCCGGAAGAGCGCGCCGACGGTGAAGAGCACGAGACTGGTCATCATCGCCGCGTACGTGATCCAGGCCCACAGGGGCGTTGGATGGAACAATGTCTGCATCCACGAGGGCGCGAGCCCGGGAATGTTCGGCAGGAGCAATCCTTCGACGGAGAACATCATCGGGACATGCGGCAGGCGCAGGCCCCAGTAGAGGAGGAGGAAAAGGCCGAAGGCAATGCGGAAGATTGCCAGCACATGCGGAGGAGCGGTGCGCAGCGCCCAGTGGTCGAGCCAGTGGCGAACATCACGGAGCTTCATGGCGCAGTGGCGACGATGGAACCCGACATGAAGGGGGCGACACGCATGTCTTCGAATCCGCCGTACGAAACGGGCCACTCTTCCCACAGAAGGCGGACATGGTCATACGGCATCCCCTTCTGCCGCTCGTGCGCCAACAATTGTTGGGCGATCAAACGATACTGCGCGTTCACGACGGAGTAATCGCCGTCCACCAGCGCCTTCCAGCGCGGAAGCAACAGATAGCGCCGCAAATTGGCCTCGCCGTGTCCGTACGGGTAATAGGGGGCGAGATCGATGGTTTGCCACGCGCCGCTCCCGGCTCGTCCTTCGGCATGCAGGTCGGCATTGCGATTGGCGTACGTCTGATACGGCGCCATCATCGCGTAACTGAAGCGCATGACGCTCATGGGCAGGAGCTGCACGCGCGTCATCGTGAAAACGAGCGCAGCGACCGTGACGATGACGTAGATCGCCAGCGCGCCGTACTGGAACACACGCGTGAGTGACACGCCGTCAGTCTAGCAGCATCAGGTGCAGCCCCAGAACCCCACACAGACGCATCGCGCCTTGCTGCCTCGATCGCAATGGGGAGGATCGGATTCGGCGCAGGCTTCCTTGTATCCGTCCGGGCAACGGGCGGGTGAAGCGTCGGATGCGCAGAGGTATTTGCCGACGATGAGACACTTGGCATTACCCAATCCGCACTGCGGGCGATTCGATCCGCAGTACTGCAGATCGACCGCATCGATGGACGCATTCACCGACCGCGCGGAGAGCACGAGCACTCCGCCCACAACGGCGGCGATGATGCCGACGAAGACGAACACGGCGATCATCCCGGTGCTGCGCTGGAGCGGTGACATCGTGGGACATTGTGCCCGTTTTGCGCGCGCGATGACAGTGCCGCGGCGCGACGGTAGAGTACGGGGGATGAAACTGACCGAGGCTCGCGAACGGGTGGCGAAGCTGCGCGAAGAGATTCTGCGGCTGAATCACGCGTACTTCATCGAGAACCGGACCGACGTGTCGGAAGACGTCCGCGACGCGCTCAAGCAGGAACTCATCGCGCTCGAGAAGGAGTTCCCCGAGTTGATCACTCCCGATTCCCCCACACAGCGCGTCGGGGCGCCACTCGACGGCCGCCTGCCCAAGGTGACCCATATCCGACGCAAGGAATCGCTGAGCGACGCGTTCAGCGAGGAAGAGCTGAATGACTGGCTCGAGCAAATGCAACGCGCGCTGGGGACGGAGAAAACGCACGAGATGATCGCGGAACTGAAAATCGACGGGCTGAACATCTCCGTCGTCTATCAATTGGAGCATGCCGACAAGAAGGCGGCGCGCTACCGGTATCTCCGGGCGGTGACGCGCGGCGACGGCGTGATCGGCGAAGACGTGACGCATACCGTGCGCACCATCGAGGCGCTGCCGCTCCAGGTGCACGTCGCCGGGCCTTTCCCCGATACTCCCCCGACGCTGATCGAAGTCGGCGGAGAGGTGTACATGACCAAGAAGATCCTTGAGCGCATCAACAAGGGCATGCCGAAGGAGGAGCAATTCGCCAATCCGCGCAACGCGGCCGCCGGGACGGTGCGGCAATTGGACCCAACGATGGCTGCGCAGCGAGAGTTACGCATCTACTGCTACAGCCTCAACGACGACGCATGCGAGGCTTTCGGCATCACGACCCAACGCGGCGTGCTGGATTTCCTCCATGAACTGCACGTTCCCACGAACCGGGAGTACCGCATGATCAGCACCATCCGCGAGGCGGTATTCCTCCAACAGGAGCTCGGGAAGAAGCGCGAGGATCTGCCCTTCGACATCGACGGCATCGTACTGAAAATCAACGATCGGCGCATCCAGCGCGAACTGGGATCGACGGCGAAAGCACCGCGCTGGGCGCGGGCATACAAGTTTCCTGCCGCACAGAAAACGGCACAGGTGCTGGATATCCAACTGCAGGTGGGGCGCACGGGCGCGATCACGCCGGTGGCGATCCTCACGCCCACGCTCGTCGCGGGCAGCACGGTCAGCCGCGCGACGCTGCACAACGAAGATGAGATCGCCCGCCTCGGCGTACGCATCGGCGACACGGTGATTTTGCAGAAAGCCGGCGACGTGATTCCGGAAGTCGTGGAGGTGCTGATGAATTTGCGGCCGAAGAAAAGCGAGCCCTTCGTTTTTCCGCGCGAGTGCCCCAGCTGCGGTGAAGAGATCGAACGAGAGGAGGGCGAAGTGGCGTACCGCTGCGCCAATCCCGCATGCCCCGCCATGCGCCAACAAATCCTGGAGCACGTGGTCTCGCGCTACGCCTTCAACATCGAAGGACTGGGCGGCGAAACCATCGCCTTGTTGCAGGAACGCGGCATCGTCGAAGACGCGGCGGACATCTTCACCCTCACGCCGGACAAGTTGCTCAATTTGCCGCTCTTCAAGGAAAAGAAGACGGAGAACATCCTGCGTTCCGTCGAACGGGCGAAGACCGTGACGATGGACCGCTTCCTCTTCGCACTCGGTATCAGGCATGTGGGGCGCGAGACCGCGGAGGATATCGCGCACGCCATCCATTGGCCGCAGCGCACCCTGACGCGCGAAGAGCGCACGGCCGCTGCGGATCAGCCCACGCTGTTTAGCTCCGCGCACGCCACGACCACCGTGACGCTCAAGGCCACGACGCCGTCGGACATCGCACAGACGCTGCAGGATATTTCGGAAGAAGATCTCTCCGCCATCGAAGGCATCGGCGCTGTCGTCTCCCACTCCGTGAAGGAATGGATCGGCATGCAAGAAAACGTCGCACTGCTGCGGAAAATGGACGATGCGGGCGTCGTGTGCATCACGCCGCAGAAGAAAGCCATCAAGCAGTCGCTCGCCGGCATGGTGTTCGTGCTCACCGGTACGCTGCCAACGCTCGGACGCGAAGAGGCGAAGGCGCTCATCAAAGAGCGCGGCGGCAAAGTATCCGGCTCCGTGAGCAAGAAGACGAATTACCTCCTGGCCGGGGAAGACACCGGCAGCAAAGAGGACGACGCGAAGAAGCTGGGCGTCGCCATCATCGACGAGGCGCGGTTCCGCGAAATGGCGGGGCTGTGATCACGCGTGGGCGTGCGTGCGGTGCGGCTCGTCCGAACACAGGCGCACGAGCGAACGCCACAGGCGCACGAGCGCGACGTCGTCGAGCACTTCTTTCAGAAGCAAGAAGGATATGACGAACAGCAAACCTTCCATGGGACGGTGGTACCGCACGTCGTAAATCGCCAGCATGTTGCAGACGGCCGGGATGATCCACAGTCCGAGCGCGCCGACGGCGACCAATTGCGTGCGGCGGATGAAGAGGGCGGCCAGCAGCACCGTGATCGTGAAAGCATCGATGGCGCCGCGGGCGGCAGTCCAATCCCATTCGGGGTAGACGCTGGCCATGGCGAATCCCTCGCGGAGGCGGTCAACGAGCGTGTACGGATGGCGCAGCGCGTACGTCCGCACTTGCGCGTCGAGGTCGTTCATCATCTTCCCCAAATCCATCGTCGGCGGAAGCGAAGCCATGAAGATGCCCCAATTGCCGAAGCTCGTCCGTTTGCTTTCGCAGAAGTTCGGCGTGTACCCGTGGAATCCGCCTTCTTCGCATGTCTGCGTGAGAATGTCTCCGTCACTCACCCACAGAACGTGCAAACCTGTGCCCTGCACGAGACGCATGTTCTGCCAGCCGATGCCGTGCACCAGCATCAGGCTGAGCGGGATGGACAGGGCGGTGACGGCGAGCGGGAGAATGGCGTCGCGGTGACGGGTGAACCAGGCCCACGCGATCAGCGCCGCGCCGAGCAGGGCACCGTACAACATCCATTGGATCTTCACATGCGCCATGAGGAGGCACACGAGCAGGATGGCGATGCCATGAGGGGCAAGTTGATCCGGCTTCTCGCGCATCTTGAGGAGAAGCGTGAGCACGACGACGAACAGCGGCCGGAGGAAAGGCTCCGTGAGCAACTCCTGCGTCATGGCCCACGAATTGAGCGGGAACAGCAGAAGGGCGAACGCGATCCCCGCCATCACCGTGCCGAACTGGCGGCGGCATACGACGAAGAACCACGCGAAGGCCAGACACCACGACAGCATAAGCAGCCACGGAACGAGGGAATCCGCCGCGCTCCCGACGAGGGCATGGACGGCAAGATACGTCGATCCGACCGCAATGTCGCGGAAGGGCACGGCGGTGAGGAAACGGCCCCACTGGCCGCGGAAATCCGGGGCGAACGTCGCGAGATTATGCGGGATGCCCCAAAAATGCTCCGCGACGAAGCGATAATCGCCCGCGTCCGTCTCGTACACCTGGAATCCCGGATGGAACACGTACGATCCCGGCAGCGCCTTGTAGAGCAGCGCCACGCACAGTGCGATCAGTGCGGCCCAGAAGAAGGGGCTCACACGGTCGAGGGTGGTAGGAGTGTGTGTAGAACTCAACAGCTCATTATAGCCAAAAATCGGCCATAAATCAACGCGTGCGGCTCGACCGCACCCTCTGAAAAGAAGAGAATAGTCGCCGTGGTTCAGCGCAAAAGCACCTCCCATCGCACGCGCTCGCGCACCCGAACGACCAGCCGGAAGCGCACGTCGCGCAATACCCACACGCTCGGCGTCGGTTTGACGGGCATTTTATTGCTCGCCGTGGCGGGTTTGGCGCTGTTTCCGCTGGAACAGCAATTGATGAACGGCATCTCCAAAAGCACGAGCGCCAGCCACAGCAGCCAATCGACCCAGCGCCGGTACGTCGACGAGGCGGCGGGCATCGCCTTCAATTACCCAGCGACGTGGAGAATCGCCAAGCAGAAGAACGGCCTCATCATCGCCACACGGCAGGCCGGCCTGCAGTTCGCCCCGAAAGGCGAGAAAATCAGCGAACCCTCCGTCACCATCGGTTTCACGGACAAGGAGAATCCCGGCCTCGATCTTCCGGTAGGCACCAGTTGCAACCGCCAGAAAGACGCGCGTTTAAGCGGCAGAGCCGCCTCGTTGATGGTCTGCACCAATGACGACCTCACCATCGAGCTCTACAACGTTCTCCTCGGCAACAACACGTACGCCTTCGTCAAAACGTCGTTCGCGGAGGAGCGCGACGGCCTGGTGATCAATGACATCGTGCGCAGCCTGAGCATGAAAGCCCCGGCGAAGAAGTAGACGGAATCGGGGCACTGCGCGACACTGGCAGCATGGATTTCAACCCACTCACACCGGAGGAGAAACGCATCATCGTCGACAAGGGAACAGAGGCGCCGTTCACCGGCGAGTATGACCAGTTCGACGAGGCGGGCACGTACATCTGCCGCCGCTGCAACGCCGAGCTGTACCGGTCGACCGACAAGTTCGATGCCGGGTGCGGCTGGCCGGCGTTTGAGGATGCCATTCCCGGCGCGGTGAAGGAGTTGACCGATGCCGACGGCATGCGCGTGGAAATCCAGTGCAACAACTGCGCCGCCCACTTGGGCCACGTCTTCCGCGGCGAGCGCCTTACGGCAAAGAACACGCGTCACTGCGTGAACTCCCTGTCGATGCGGTTCATTCCGGCGAAGAGCTGATTGGTGTTTTGTGCGATGGTGCCCAGGAGAGGGTTCGAACCTCCACAGGATTACTCCTACACGCCCCTCAAGCGTGCGCGTCTGCCAATTCCGCCACCTGGGCATTTACGAGCATAAAAAGAGCAGCGAGGGCCCAAAGAGTAGCATGGACGGGGGGTTGAGCAATAGGCTCACTCCTCGCCCTGTTCCTCCCCGTTTTCGAGGCCGGAAGAGCCGTTATCCTCAGGAACTTCCACGTCGGCGGCCTTTTTGCGGCCTTCGAACACGTCGAGGAATTCCTCCACGGATAGGGTCTCTTTCTTCAGCAAGAGAGTGGTGATCTCCTCGAGCTTCGTCTTGTGCTTCTTGAGCATCTCCTTGGCGCGCTTGTACTGCTCTTCGATGGTGGCGCGCACGAAAGCGTCGATGCTGCGGGCGATATCCTCGGAGTACGTGCGCAGCGTGCCCATGTCGGCACCCGTTGCGCCGCCGCCCTGGCTCTCGCCGTAGGTGGCCATGCCGAGCACGTCATTGCCCATGCCGAAGCGGGTGGCCATGTTGCGGGCAATGGCCGTGGCGCGCTCCAGGTCGTTGCTGGCGCCCGTGGTGATCTCGTGGAAGATCAGCTCCTCAGCCGCGCGGCCGCCGAGCAGCCCGCAGATTTCGTCGAGGAACTTCGTCTTGCTCGTCGTGTAGCGATCCTCCGTCGGGAGGAACCACGTCACGCCCAGGGCGGAACCGCGTGAGACGATGCTGATCTTGTGCAGCGGATCGCTCTCGGGACACAGATGTCCGACGATGGCATGGCCGAGCTCGTGGTAGGCGGTGATCTCCTTCTCCTTCTGCGTCAGCTTGCGCGATCGCCGCTCGGACCCGATGGTCACTTTCTCCAGCGCATCGACCAGGTCTTTCTGGCTGATAGTGCCGTGACCGCGCTTGGCCGCGAAGATGGCGGACTCGTTCATCACGTTCTCCAGATCGGCCCCTGTGAGCCCCACGCTCTGGCGAGCGACAGTGCGCAGATTGACGTTCTTCGCCATGCGCTTGTTGCGGGCATGCACCTTGAGGATTTGCTCGCGCGCCTCCAAATCCGGCTTGTCGAGGAACACGTGGCGGTCGAAACGACCCGGGCGGAGGAGTGCCGCATCGAGAACGTCGGGGCGGTTGGTGGCCGCCATGACGATGACGTTGGTCCCCTGCTCGAAGCCATCCATCTCGGTGAGGATCTGGTTGAGCGTCTGCTCGCGCTCGTCGTGTCCGCCGCCGAATCCTGCGCCTCCGCGCTGGCGACCGACGGCATCGATTTCGTCGATGAAGATGATGCATGGGGCGTTGCGCTTGGCTTTCACAAAGAGATCACGCACGCGGCTGGCGCCCACACCGACGAACATCTCGACGAACTCGGATCCTGCGATGGAGAAGAACGGCACGCCGGCCTCGCCTGCGACGGCGCGGGCCAAGAGCGTCTTACCCGTGCCGGGAGGGCCGACGAGCAGCACGCCCTTCGGAATCTTGGCACCGATATCGAGATACTTCTTCGGATTCTTGAGGAAGTCGACGACTTCGACCAACTCCTCCTTCGCCTCCTCGGCTCCGGCGACATCCTTGAAGCGAGTCTTCACCTGGCGCGCATCGGCGACGCGCGCACGCGATTTGCCGAACGACAGCGCCGTGCTCTGACTGCGGGAAATGCCGCGGAACAGCCAGATGATTCCGGCGATGATGAAGATGAAGAAAATGATGTCCGGCAGGATCGTCAGCAGCATGTTTGCTGCCTCGCGATTCTCCACCGTCACTTGCGTGGCGATCTTGGGGTCGTTCCAGCCGAGCTGGCTGACCGTATCGAGCGTCTCCTTGTACGACTGATGCACGGCGCCGGTGGACGTCGTCGCGTAGACCTTGTTGTCGCGGATGAGGATTTCCTTGTACAGGCCCTTCTCGTAGTTGCGACTGACTTCGCTGAGGGAGATTTCCGCGGCGTTCGCGTACTGACGCTCAATCTCGCGCTGCGGGTTGGTGAGCGAGTAAAAACCCAGCAGAACCAGCATCGCTACGATCAGCAAGCTGAGGAGCCACTGCTGCCGGTTACGGGTGGGAGGGCGACGGGAGGAGAAGTTCATGGGTTGAGTAAAATAGCATAGCACTTCTTGGCTTCCACGTCACGCGCCGAATGCCGCTTTTTTCGCATAAACGGGGGCTTAATCGAAAAACGGCGCCCATTGAGCGCCGTTTTGGTTCGAGAGAGATTCGTCACTTTTTCTTCGGATCCTCCTTCGGGGTGGACGACACCGGCTTGGGCGCCGCTTTCACGGAAGACTTGGACGAGGTCACGGCCGCCGGCTTCGTCGGCTGCTGCGGCTGTTGTTCGGGCGCGCCGGGCTGCTGCGGCCCCTGCGGAGCGAGCTGCACCGGAACAATGTCGATGATCATGTCCTTCTTCACGCTGTAGAGAATGGCGCGGTTCGGCGTGATGATGAGGTAATCACCGTTCTCGGCGTTGGCGTAGAACGGATTCTTCTCGCGGAGCTTCTGCACGTCGACGATCTGCGCGACCGTGGGTTCGACATCCGTCGGGATCACGATGTGCGTGCGGACCTTCGCCACGACCTGTTTGGCTACCTGCTTGTTCTGCTCGGTGTTCCCGCCCTGAAGCTGCTCAAGACGGACGGTGAGCTGCTGCAACTGTTCTTCCGCCTGGCGTCGGCGCATATCCAACAGGACAAGCAGTCCGAGCAGGGCGATGACGAGCAATACCATTAGGAACTTCGCTTTTGCGGCACTGGCCATAGAAAACGTGGGGGAAAACGGAATTTCAGAGTATCGAACACAATTCGTATACGCAACGGCGTCTTTACGTCACTTTTTATTCTCTGGCAAGCCATCGCCGACGCGTTGCATTCGCCATCCTTCTGCCACCTTCCAGTCGAGAATCGTGCCTTCCGGCAACTCCAGTGCGTAGCGCGCAGGGGCACTGGACCGGTATTTGGAACACGGATCCGCCTCGCACGGTTGCATCGTCGCCCATGAGACCACCAATCCGTCTTCATCGAAGAAGATGATGTCCAACGGAATGAGGGTGTTCTTCATCCAGAACGTGAGCGGTATTTCCGTCGGGAATACGAAGAGCATGCCGGTTCCGTCAGGCAACGATGTGCGATCCATCAACCCCCGTTGCTGTTGAGCGGGGGTGCGTGCCAACTCTGCACGCACGATCTTCGTCGTCCCGTCAGGTGCGACGATGCTGATATCCGCGGTCGGCAAACTCTGCACGTGGGCGGGCGGGGCAGGAATCGGTTCGTCAGAAGACGGTGGAACACAACCGCTCATACTCAGAAGGAGAAAAGAGGAGAGCCAGAGATGGCCTGCGCGTGTCATGCGCGCAGCTGGGCGATGGCCGCGGTCCTGTCCGAAGCGCCGAAAATGAACGATCCCGCGACGAGGTTGTCCGCGCCGGCGCGTTTGGCGAGAGCACCCGTGCGGGCGTCGATTCCCCCGTCCACTTGAATCGCGATCTTGGGGCAACGTGCACGCACCGCGCGGACTTTCTCCAAGCAGGTTTCGATGAATGCCTGGCCGCCGAAACCCGGGCGGACCGTCATCACGAGTACGAGATCGACATCGTCGACGACGTCATCAATGACTTCCACCGGCGTTTCGGGATTGATGGCGATGCCGGACAGCGCCCCTCCGTCGCGGATTGCGGCGATGATGGCGCGGCGGTTGGTCGTGTCGGGAATCGCCTCCGCATGGAACGTGATGTTCGCGACGCGCAGCTTGAGGAATTCCTCGATGCGATCTTCCGGGTTCTCCACCATCAAATGGATGTCCAGCGGCAAACGCGTGTGGATGCGGGACACAACAGGAGCACCAAAGCTGAGGTTCGGGACGAAATGCCCGTCCATCACATCCACTTGCAGCCAGTCGGCCGATGCCACACTATCGACTTCGGCCTGCAGGTGGCCGAAATCCGCGGAGAGCAAGGAGGGAGTGATGCGAAGCGGCATATCAGGCGGAGGGTTCGAGATCGGCGATGCGTCGCTCATGGCGACCACCTTCGAAAGGCGTGGAGAGGAACACATCGACCATGGAAAGCGCGAGATCGTGATCGACGAGGCGGGATCCCATGCTCATGACATTCGCGTCGTTGTGTGCACGCGCGAGGCGAGCGGATTCCTCGTTCCAGCACACCGCCGCGCGGATGCCCCGCACTTTGTTGGCGGCCATCGCCTCCCCGTTGCCGCTGCCGCCGAAAATGATGCCCGGGACGTTCTTCGCGAGAACGGCGGCGCACCCCTCGCGCATGATGGCCGGATAATCCACCGACTCCTCGCTGTTGGTACCGACGTCGAGCACCGCGATGCCTGCATCCCGCAGGTGGACTTTGACCTTCTCCTTAAGGGGGAAGCCTGCGTGATCGCTAGCGAGGACGACCTGTTGCACGGGCATACGCGACGATCCTAACGGTCTGCTAGACTTTCGTCGATGCCTCGCAATCCCCTCATCGCCGCCAACTGGAAAATGAATCCGCCGCCCGACGGCTGGGCCACTGCCGACTCCCCGTGGAAGTCTGTCCCCGGCGTGGACGTCATCGTCTTCCCCAGTTCCCTCTACATCGCCGAGTGCCGCGCGGTGGGCATGAGCGTGGGTGCGCAGTGCGCGCGCGCCGAAGAGAAAGGCGCATTCACCGGAGACGTGTCGATGGCCATGCTGCGGCAAGAAGGATGCATCGCTGTTCTGTGCGGCCACAGCGAGCGCCGCCGGTACCACGGCGAAACGGACGAGGCCGTGGCCGCGCAGGCGAAAGCCGCATCCGACGCTGGCCTGCACCCCGTGGTCTGCATCGGTGAGACCGGAGAAGAACGCGCTGCTGGCCAGACCGATACGGTGCTGCAGCGACAACTCGCCGGCATCGAGGTAGCTTGCACCGTCGCCTACGAACCGGTCTGGGCGATCGGCACGGGCAAAGCGGCCACACCGCAGGACATCGCGGCCGCCCACGCCTTTATCCGCTCGATCAAACCCGATGGACGCATTTTGTACGGCGGGTCCGCGGACGAGAAAAACGCCGAGTCGATCCTGTCCGTTGCGAATGTCGACGGACTGCTCTGCGGGGGTGCGTCCTTAAAGTATGATGCTTTCTCCCACATCGTGAAGGTCGCTGCATCTTTGCCTCGCTAATTCCTCCCCCATCCCAGCCATGCCATTGCTCGCCATACTCGCCATCGGCATCGTCATCATCCTCGCGTGGGTGAAACAGGTGAACCAATACGAACGCGGACTCGTGTTCACCATGGGTCGCTACAGCAAGACGTGGGAACCCGGCTGGCACGTCTTGGTGCCGATCTTCCAGCGCATGATCAAAGTGGATATCCGCACGCGCGCCGTCGACGTGCCGGAGCAGGAAACGATCACGCGCGACAACATCCCCGTGCACATCAACGCCGTCTTCTACTTCAAGATCGTCAATCCGGAGAAGGCCATCGTGGAAGTCGACGACTACCTCTTTGCCGTCACGCAGTTGGCGCAAGTGACGATGCGCAACGCGGTGGGTGAAGTGAAGCTCGACGAACTGCTCGCGAAGAAAGACCAGATCAGCGCAGCGATCCAGAAAGACGTCGACCATGCCGCCGAAGAATGGGGAGTGGACGTGCAGCGCGTCGAATTGAAGGACATTGTCCTCCCGGACACGCTCAAGCGTACCCTCGCGAAAGTCGCCGAGGCAGAACGCGAGAAGCAGGCCGTCGTCATCAGCTCCGAAGGAGAGTTGGCAGCCTCGGAGAACGTCGCAAAAGCCGCGGAAATGCTGGCCAAGACGCCGGGCGCCCTGCATCTGCGCACGCTCCAGAGCATCAACGACATCAGCTCCGACGACTCCAACACCACCGTATGGATGGTGCCCGTCGAGGTACTGAAGGCCATCGAGGGCTTCACGAAGAAGTGATCAACGTCGCGCCCACTGCCCGCCCCCGAGGTTCTGCGCCGCTCCCGCGAGCTCGAGCATCGTAAGCTGCGTGCGGACCACGGCTGCCGACAATCCTGCTTTCTCGACGAGCGTGTCGACCGTCTGCGGCAACGGCGTGAGCGCAGCGTAGACCGCTCGCTCGTCGTCGGATGCCGGCTCGTACGTCGATCGCGGAGCGTCGCTCGCCCGCACGCCCAAGTCTTTCAGCAATTCCTCCGGCGAGAGCAGCAGCCGCGCGGAACCGGAGTTAATGAGCGCGTTGCATCCCTCGGATGTCGGCGCGTACAGCGGACCCGGGACGGCATACACGTCACGCCCTTCTTCCAGCGCGAACTGCGCGGTGATGAGCGCACCGCTCTTCACCGGCGCCTCGACGACCACAACCGCCCTGCTGAGCGCGGCGATGATGCGGTTACGCGCCGGGAAGTTGTACTGGAGCCCGGGCACATCGGGCGCGTATTCCGTGATCAGCAGACCGCCGTGCTGCACAATCTGGTCGGCCAAGCGTTCGTGCTTTTGCGGGAAGATCGTCGCCAGTCCGTGGCCGAGCACGGCGACCGTCCGTCCCCCTGCCTTGAGCGTGGCCGACGCGACGTCGCCATCGATCCCCTCCGCCAATCCGCTGATCGTCGTGAATCCCGCGCGAACAACCGTCTCGCTGATGTCCGTCGCGCAGCGCCTGCCGTACGCGGTGCTCCCGCGCGTGCCCACGATGCCGATGCCCGGTTGGCCGAGCGCGGCGAAGTCTCCGCGCAGATAGAGAAACACCGGCGCGTCGCTGCTGTCTTTCAGACTCTGCGGATAATTCTCGTCTTGCATCGAGAGAAACGTGACGCCGCGCTCCGCAAGAAATGCTTCGCACGCATCGAGATCAAACGATGCAAGGCGCGTGAGCGCATCGCGCACGCCGTCATCGCGACAACCGATCGCCCGCAGAAGCTCCTCGTCGATATGCAGGAATGCATCGTCGAGCGATCCATGCTGCTCGATGAGTTTCCGGTAACGCTTTTCGGTGAGAACGTTGCTGTGGGACCAAGCCAGTGCGGCGGCGCGTTGCATGCCCGCATGGTAGCGATATCGGCGAAATGACGCGTGTCGCGGCGGAAAGCCGAAGGAGAAACCGCGTATTCTTGCCGCAATAGGCGTTCCTGGGGCGGCGAGAACGCTTGCGCTTTCGGGCTCGAACCATAACAATAGTGCCCCGACGTGAGGAATCACGCCGCCTTAGCTCAGTGGCCGCGGCGAGCTTGCGAGCCGCGCAAGAAAAAAATAGGCTCGGTCGGACATCTCGCTCATTCTCTCGCGTTCGGATCATTGCCGCCTTAGCTCAGTGGTAGAGCATCGGTATCGTAAACCGAGGGTCCCGGGTTCAAATCCCGGAGGCGGCTCCACTCAAACACCATCCACAGGACAAGCGCCGCGTGAAAGGTTTTTTCCCATTGTCCGTCATACAGGCACCTATGCTGAACACTCTCTTCAAAGCGCTCGTGATCGCCGCAATTTTCGGCGGCGGATGGGCCGTGCTGTATCTCATCTTCAAGGCACTGACCTGATGCCGGAACCTGCGTCATCGCGCGCGACACAGCAATCCGCTGCTCAGCAGCGCGTGCGCCTTTTGCTCGTGGCGACACAAGCCGCGGGCATCGCAATGTACAGTTTAGGAGAGTAACCCTAGCATGCAGCACATCCTCTATCCCCCTATGCGCAAAACCCTCTCGATCATCGCCGCAACAGCAGCCCTCGTCATGACGGCTTCTCCCCTCGCCTTTGCCAGTTCCGCAACACCGACGCCTGCCACTCTCGCTCGCTCGGACTTTTTCTCGAGCAGGATGTCCGAGTGGTCTTCCGCTCAGTCGAGCCGGATGTCCGAGTGGTCGTCTGCACGTTCGAGCCGCATGAGCGAATGGTCCTCGGCTTGGTCGAGCAAGATGTCGTCGTTCTCTTCGGCTCGTTCCAGCGCACGTTCTGAATGGTCCTCCATCCGCTCCAGCCGGATGTCCGAGTGGTCGTCCGCACGTTCGAGCCGCATGAGCGAATGGTCCTCAGCTTGGTCGAGCAAGATGTCGTCGTTCTCTTCGGCTCGTTCCAGCGCACGTTCTGAATGGTCCTCCATCCGCTCCAGCCGGATGTCCGAGTGGTCGTCCGCACGTTCGAGCCGCATGTCGGAGTGGTCGAATCACCATTCGGAATCGTCGGATTCCTCGGACGAATAGCACTGACGCTAGAACGGGAAACCGCAGCGTCTTTGGGCGCTCGTGCATCATAGGGCTTCTTCTGTGCGCAACAGGGCAATGAACTGCTTCGGCAAAGAATGTTGAAGTAGGAAAAAATGCAGGGAAATGCTATAATGGAGGGAAAATTTCATGACACACACATCCGCATCATCCTCACGCTTCGCGCGATGGATGCCCCGCATAGGCATCGCCGTCGCCGCACTCTGCGTGATGGTCGGGGCGGTCTTGCTCATCGAGCAACTGGCATTCGAGTCCTTCGGCCTCGCCCGCTACGACGCGCGCCTTTACTGGACCGTGGGCCGCGGCATCCTGCGCGGATTGATCCCATACCGCGATCTTTTCGAGACGAAACCCCCCGGCATTTTCCTCATCAGCGCACTGTCCTTCTGGCTGCGCGGCGACGCGTCCGTCGGTACATGGGCACAGGTCGCCGTGCTCGGCATCGTGCCCGTGGCCGTATCGTGCGTGCTGCTGCACCGCTATCCCAAACATCTGGTGCTCGCCTGGTGCTGCGCGCTGCTGAGCATCGCGCTGACGCTGTACACGGCCGACCGGAGCGGACGATTCCAAGTCGAGTCGTTCGGCAGCTGTTTCATCGTCCTATACGCCTGCATTCTCGCGTGGAACGACGCGCCCTTGGGCAGCAAGCGGCTCTTCGCCGCAGCAGCATGCCTTCTCTGCGGCATCGGACTGAAGGAACCGTTCATCCTCACGGCATTCGCCGTCGCGCTCTTCCTCCGCCCGCGGGATGCCGCGCGCAGTTTCTTCTTGCCGTTGTTCATGGGAGGCGTCGCGGGAGGAATCATCCTGCTGTGGACCGGCTATGCCGACCCGTACGTGAACATCTACTTGCGCCACATGATCGGAGAGCAGGTGCAATCACGCGGCTCGCCGATTATCCGGGGATTGGATGTGCCCCGCATGCTCGGGGACGTATGGGACTATTCCCGGCCGCTGTACTGGAGCATCGTGCTCGCGGGCATCGCGCAGGTCGCGCTGCTGTGGCGGAAGACCGACGCGCGCGATGCCATCACCTCGCTGCTGCTCGGCACGTACCTGCTGAGCATCGCGGTCGGGACGGGCGTGATGTACTTCCATCACCACTTCGTTTTCGCCGTCCCCGGCTACATCGCGCTCTTCTTGGCGCTCCTGGCGAATACGGCGCGATCGGAATGGCGGTTACGCCCGCTGCACGCGGCCGCCCTGGCGCTCGTCGTCGCCTGCACGTTCTCTCTGCACGCGAATACGCCGTATCGCGCAGTGGTGCTCGCAGAGCGTGAAACATCGGAGCAGCAACGCGACGCGGCAGTCGTCGACGCGCTCCTCGACGCGTGCGGACGATCGCAGTACCTCTACGTCGGCAAGCATGTCGATACCATCTACGCTTACACGCAGCACCTGCCGTTGGGCCCGATCTTCGCCCAAGCGACCCTGATGCGTCCCATCGGGGACTTCGCCGAGCCTTTCTTGGAAAACATCGGGCGGGCGGATCTGATCATCGTGGGGGACCACGACCGTCTTGAGGCTGCGGCGGAGGAATACATGGATGCGCATTTCTCCGAGGTTCCGTGGACATGCGCGGAACCGTACGCTTCTCGACTTTCGCGCTACGACTTGCTCTACCGGACGGCTGAACCGTCATATTCCAAAAATATATAAATTATTGTATAATATACTTTATGACTCCTCCGCGATTCGAAATCCTTGGTGAAAACCAGCGACTCCCGAGCGACACGCAAACGCAGCTCACGACATTGGCAAACACCCTGACGCCCCACACGTCCATCCCGGAAGTGTCCGCCTTCTTCAGCGCTGCGCAGACGGGCGACACCGGCCAGCTCTTCGACGCGCTGCGCGTACTGCAATTAAGCCGCAACACCGCCCTCGCGCCAGCGCAGGATTCCATCCGCTCGGCCGCGATGAGCACGGGGCATTTCCTCGATCAACTCACCGTCGCCGTCGAACGCGGCATCCAGGTCGCCGCAGCGCCGCTGAGCGGCGTGGGCACGTCGGTCGACCAGGCCGCCCGTAACATCGGTCTCCCCTCGCCATCCGACGGCGTGAACGTCGGCATGCGCGTGTATCAGGAGCTTCCGGGTGCCTTCAAGCTGCCGGTTCTCGGCGGCATCATCGGAGGAGCCACCTGGCTGCTGAGCTGGCCGGTGCAGATGTTCTCCAGCGATTGGGGGCGCAGAATGCGCACCATCGGCAGCAAGGCCTGGGAATACAGCTGGTACCTGATGTACGGAAAGATCATCGGCGATTTCTTCCAGCGAGGATTCGTCGGCGGACTCAACGCGCTCGTGCCGCCCATCGCGCGTCCCTATACGGACCGCGTCGTGAATTTCTTCCGAGGAAGTCCCCAACAGCCTCAGACGCCGGTGCCTCCGGTACCGCCGTTGACCCCGGTGCCGCCGCGATAATCCGTCTCGACAGAAAATGAAGAAATAGCAAATGCTTTGGCGAAAGAAGCACGCGACTGACCCGTCTTTCACCATGCACGCGTTGTCGTGCGCTCCTTTCCCCGTTTTCTATGCATTCAACGACATCCGACAAAGAGCGCGTCCGCGCCGCCGCCCAGCTGCTGGCGAAGCGCGAGCGTACCGCCCAGTCCGCAGCCGACCGATCAGCCGCCGCGCGATTGCTGCGCCAAATCCAAGTGGAGCAGCAGAAGCGCAAGCGCGAGCGGGGGTTTCTGAACAATGACTCCCGCTACGCCACGGCAGCCTAAATACGGACCCCATGCGAAGCAGGGGGCCCGAAACAATCGGCGAGAGGACATTCCACGTCACATCACTGCATGTTCCTCCACGGGATCCGGTGGCAGATCCGTGGGCTCTGCGATGATGCGCTCGGGCATGCGATGCCAGTAAACCTGCATCGTTGCGTACGCGAGGACGAAGCAGCACAGCGCCCCGATGCCCGTCCACCACATGACATCAACTAACGGCATGGTGCGCATGCCTATGACGATGAACGGGCAGATAAGGGCGAACACGGACCGCTGCAGCACCACTTGGATCGCGACCACGGTCGAGTGGTCTTCGCGGCGTGCCAGGCGCGCGAGGATATCGGACATAACCGGCTGGTTCATCCCGGATGCCACACGACCGAGACAGATGGCGACGACAGCCGCGCTTGCCCCGAGATAGCTCGGGGCGAGGAGCGCAGTGGACATCACCACCGCTACGGTGCACAGCAGCAAGCGATCGCTTACACCGCGCTTTTCCAGCGTGTGGGTGAAATGCGATACCAGTCCGGACAGTAGCAGCGCGGACATGTTGGCGATGCCGAAGACGAAGACATGGAACTCCCCCTGTTTGAGATGCACCTGCATGAACCACGACAGGCAAAGCAGGATCGGGAACACCACGCCGTTGAACGCCACCACCGAGAGCCGCAGCGGGCACTGGAGAGTGAGTCCGTGGAGGGTGGCCCAGAACGAGGGATGGCTCTTGCGCCGTGCGGGGTCCTGCAAGCCCAGCGTCGCAATGAATGCGACAATCTGCGGGGGGATACTGAGGATCATGGTCCAGCGAAGGCCGAGGAGGGCGATGAGAGCCCCCAGGACGCTCGCAAGGGCACTCCCCCACATCCATGCCGCGGACTGGCGGCCGAGTTCTGCTCTGCAGCGGTCTTCGTCGCCCGTGGAGAGCAGTGTTTCGACGACGAGCGGCTCGATGGAGGACACCTGAAAGGCGAACCCCACGGCGAGCAGCGCTTCTGCGACGAGGCTGTGCCAGAACTCCGTCGCGCAGGCGTAGAGGCAGAATGCGACGCAGCCGATGGCCGTGCCGATTTGCATCATGCCGCTGCGCGACCAGCGATCCGACAGACGCCCGCAGGGAATGGCGGCGATGGCCCAGACCGCCATGAAGACGGCTTCGATAACGAAGACGCCCTCGTCGGGCGCGCCGATGCTCGCCAGAAACGGGACGAACACCGCACTGGAAAAAAGCAGGGCGGTAGTGAAACGAACGACGAACAGACGGGTGAGATTTCCCACGACACACACTCCTTGCTGGGTTGACTGTCTTGAAACGAAGAAACGTAGAATGCTTTCCTATCACCGGTGCAGGTCTCGCGCGCGAGAACTGGACCCGAAAAAGGCTCTCTCAGTGATGTGAAGCAACGAAGCGAGACAAAGGGATTTGTTCGTGCATGTCACGCAATGTAAACAATATTTTGTTTTTGTCAAATTGCCCTCTTCCGTCCGACGCGAGCGCTTGTCTTGAAGGAAAACCCCGAACGTGCTATCATGGGGAGATTTCCGCACACAAACACACAACCCCCATGTCGATCGAAACGTGCATCGCCCGCGCCATCCAGACCGACCTCGACATCGTCGAGGCGCTCCCGGAGATCCATGATCTTCCGATGGAGGAACTGGAAACGTTCGTCGATAAGTACGTCACGAGCGTCCACGAGACGCTTTCCACGGTCATTCGTCAGAAAGGCGAGAATTACCTGCGTTCCCGCGATGCGGCCGGTTTGTGTGCCACATGCCTCGAAAGCGGCATCAGCCTGCCTCCCCGCATGCTGCTGCGCATGTGCCAAACGATCATCCAGCTCAACCAGGTGGAATCCCAATTCATCCTCGACACCCCGGAGGGCGTGAGTCTGTACTACGTGAAGGTCCTCGTGGCCTGAAGCTCAGCGCTGGGCCCGCAACACCGACGCGAGAGGCGCCGGCTGGTTCATCGAGGCCAGAAGCGACTCAGCCGTCTTGAGGATTTCGTCGTCGGAAACGCGGCACTCCTCCACGTCGTTCGTGATGAAGATGTTGTAGAAGAAATCATTGGAGGTCCACATCAGCTTCACGGGTAGCTGTGAATTCGGGCGCGTCACGAGATATCCCGGCGACGAGCCGACGGTCATGGCCAACAGCTTGCTCTGCCCGTCGGACTTAAGAGTGCGATCCACCTCGGCTTTGAGGTAATCCTTAAGGGATTTCTTCTGCAATTCCTCGCCTGGCACCTTGGTGATACTCATCACTTCGGAGCGAACGGGCGTATTCCCGCAAATGAAGTGCTTGAGGATGACGCGGAAGGTGTCGTCCTCCTGGCGCACGAGCATCACGGACGGCGGTCGCGGCGAGACGAAGTTCTGGGGAACGTAATTCGGCGAGATATCGCCGAAACGCTCCAGGAAATCGCGCTGCTGCTGCTGCATGGCCAATTGGCGCTGCTCGGCCGTTTCCAGGATCTTCTCGCGGAAAGATGTGATGGCAGACCGTCCCAAGGACTCGTCGAAGGTGTCGTCCTTGGCACGGTAGGCGATGGAGAGAAGAACCGACTGGTTGGCCTTCTTCTTGGAATCGGCATAGAAGAGGGCGACCAATCCCCGCTCTCCCGTCTTGGCGTTCTTCGTCTGGGCGATGAAGGCCTCGTTACCATCGATGGTGGCGGGGAGGCTCTCAACCACGTCTTCGCCCTTCAGGAGCACTTCCTTGGCGTAATCCTTCGTGGACGGCAGGCGTCCGAGGACGCGGTCCAAATTGACGTAGCCGGTCAGCGTGATGCGCTGCGGCGGCGTCTGATAGGGGTTGCGTGGATCCTGCTCGGGCGTGATGACGATGCCGCCGCGCATCTGCGTCTCGTCGTTCCACGGCTGCTGCTCCACCGTCCAATGCTGCGGATACTCGATGGAAAAGCCCTCTTCGGCAGTGTACGTCTCCATCGCCACGGGCTTCTTCTCCGGCGAACACGCGGCCAAAGAAGCCATCAGGCTGAGACTGAGTGCCAAAAAACCGATTCTTCGGGAGGCGCGAAGCACGGAGACGATTCTAGATCCGCACTGGTCAAACCGGCAATGCAGCCACGCCAGCGAATGACAAAAACGCACAGTAGATTTTAATAGGCTGAATTAATCAATGAAGGTTTCTGAAATGAAATCAGTCGGTTCAATGCCTTCGCGATTCGCAATAATCCACAATGTCGCAATTTTGCAGGTTTTTTCCATGTCATTTATTTTTTCTTCTATCACTGGATTTGACCTGTTTTGGTCATAAAAATCGTGCTCCTGCTCCAAAAGTTGATAATCCGGACAATCAAAGTAAGGGGCAAACTTGTTTCCAAATCTGCTTTCGTATGCAGTAAAGCCATACAAATTCTGCGAAGCATAATCACCGGATTTATATGTTTTCATAAAATAAACATTTCCGGTTCCAGAAACATAACCCTCTCGATGCATAACTAGCCAAGAGCCAGAGACAGGCGGTGGTAATTCGCTAAAAGCTGTTTTACCTAAAATGACCTCAGTCAGCGCCTCATCTCTTGTTAAAAAAATTTGAATTTTTGGATTAAATTCAGGAATTCTGGTTGAGATTGAATACGCCATCACCGACTTATTAGTATCAGTTATAAATTCCAAAGATAGATAGTCAAAAGTGAACCCAAAGATGTAGCTTGCACCGTATTTACAAATCGAAGGTGCATCTTGCTCGCCGCAAATATCCGAAAGTTTTGTTTGATACTTGGCTTTGCCGAATAGATTCTCAATATAATCAACATTTACACCTGTACTCAGTTGATTCAATTTTGTTTCGGCTTCAGCAAATTCCTCTTTGTTATGCGATGCGTACAAATTACTCAAATTAAAAAACCTATAGGGCAATTCAAGTGCACTTAAGAAGGTGTTTAAGATAAATAATACAAATAAAACGGCTGCAAAGATCTGGGTATTCCTAAGTTTGCGCTCAATTGTCCTAAAATCGACTTTGGCACCCTTTGAGTCTTTGCCCATAACAAAATGATAGCAAAGATAGGACTAAATATGCCGCAATATTTAGCGCTTGGAGAACTGCGGTGCGCGGCGTGCGCGGTGCAGACCCGGCTTCTTGCGCTCTTTGATACGAGCGTCGCGGCGGAGGAATCCGGCGCGCTTCAGTTCAATGCGGAGTTCAGGGCTGATAAGCAAAAGCGCGCGGGTGATGCCGTGGCGCATCGCGTCGCTCTGAGACATCTTGCCGCCGCCCGATACGCGGGCATCGACGTCGAAATTCTTCTCGTTGCTCGTCAGGCGCAGCGGCGCGACGGCGTTCTCCACCTGCACGCCGGCGAAATACTCGGCGATCTTCATACCGTTGACCGTCACCTTGCCGTCGCCGTCCTGGAACAGCTTCACGCGCGCAACGGATGTCTTGCGCTTACCCGTTGTGCCGAAGTACTGACGATTGCTCATAAGGGGGGTCGAGAGGGTGGATTACAGGGTCGTGGGCTTCTGGGCGTCGTAGGGGTGCTCTGCCTCGGCAAAGACGTGGAGGCGGCGGAGCATCTGCTGGCGGAGGCGGTTGCCGGGGAGCATGCCCTTTACGGCGCGCTCAATCACCTCAACCGGCTTCTTTTCGATCATCGTGTCGAGACGCGTCACCTTGAGACCACCCGGGTGTCCCGTGTGGCGGTAGTACGTCTTGCGCAGGCCCTTCTTGGGCGGAAGAGCGACCTTGCCGGCGTTCGTGATGATCACATGATCACCACAGAGCTGGTGCGGGGCGAACGTCGCGCGGTGCTTGCCGCGGAGGCGATTGGCAGCCAACACGGCCAGGCGGCCGAGCGACTTGCCCGTCGCGTCGATGTGCAGCCACTTGGGTGCCGCTGGTTTCACGATGGTCGTCTTCATGCTTTGGCAGGGGTAGCGGCCTTCTTCGCCTTAGCCTCCTTCTTCGGAGCAGCCGCAGCGGCAGGAGCCTTGTCGTCGATCAGACTCAGGTCGACCAGGCGTGCGCCATCACCCTTGCGGGCGCCGGCGGCCTTGATGCGCGTGAATCCAGACGGACGATTGGCGTAGCGGGTTCGGAGCACCTCCATGAGCTTGCGGGAGGCGTTCTTGTCGGTAACGACGGCATTGATCGAACGGATGGCCACATGGGGCTTATCGCGCTTGGCGACGACGATGAGGCGATCGATGATCGGCTGCACCACCTTGGCGCGCTTCTGGGTCGTGCGGATCGACTCGTACAACACGACGGACGTGGCCAGATTACGCAGGATCAGCCGAGCGTGGTCGGGTTTTGCGGTGAGCCGTTGGCGGGAGCGTCGGTGCTGCATGGGGGGAGAACTGTACGGACCAGAGGGGTCGGAATCAAGGGCTTACTCCTGCGGCTCGTCGGCGAGCTTGAGGCCGCGGGAAGCGAGGGTGGCTTTGACTTCGTCGAGCGCCTTGGCGCCAAAGCCGCGGAAATTGCTGAGAATGCTCTCCGTGCACTTCGTGAGCTGCTCGATGGAACCAACACCCGCATTGATGAGGGCATTGAGGGTGCGCGGCGAGAGGTTGAGGATTTCGATCGGGGTGTAGCTCTCCTTGATCGGGGCGGACGCGGCCACTTCCTCCATCTGCTGGGCGCCGGCGCGGGAGAAGTCGGCCATGAACTCCGGTTCGACGGCCTTCTTATCCGATCCGAAGTACGTGAAATAGCTCTGGAGCAGCTGGCTGCCGAACTGCATGGCCTCGTCGGCCGTCAGGGAGCCATTGGTCTTCACTTCGATGACGAGCTTTTCCAAGTTCGTGCGCTGACCGACGCGCGTGGCCTCGACGTCGAAGCGGACGGCCTCGACCGGGCTGTAGACGGCATCGATGTACACGAGACCCGGCTCGTGGTGCTTCTTGTTGCGCTCCGTGGCGGGCTCGTACCCGACGTTCTTCTCCACCGTCAGATCGATCGTCACGGCGGCGCCCTTATCGAGCGTCATGATGACGAGATCCGGGTTGAGCAGTTCCATGTCGGACGAAATCGTCAGATCCTTGGCGGTGACGATCTTGGGGCCCTTCACGTCGAGAACGATGTTCTCGGCGGCCTTGCTGTGCTTGCGGAGCTTGATCTGCTTGATGTTGAGCATGACATCCACGACGGACTCCTTCACGCCCTTGAGCGTGGAGTACTCATGCTGCACGCCGCGGATCTTGGCGGACGTGATGGCGGCTCCCGGAAGGCTGCTGAGCAGGACACGGCGCAGGGCGTTTCCCAACGTCATGCCGAATCCCGGCGGAAGGGGCGCGATGGTGAAGATCTTGTGCGAATCATCGCCACGGCCTCCGGCCTGCGTGGAGAAGATGGGCAAGCCGATTTCTTCCTGAATGATGTGCATAACGGTGAGGAGGAAGAGGGAGGGAGGAAGGACACCCGGCTGCCGAGTGGGCGCCGGACGGAGAAATTAGTTGCGAGAGTAAAACTCGACGACCTGACGCATGTCGACGGCCTGTTCGGCGTCGCCGGCATCCGGCACGGTCACGACTTCGACGCGACCTGCGCGGGCGTCGACTTTGAGCCACTTGGGCGGCATGTACTTCTCGTTGCGCTCCTTGATCGGGCCGAAGATCGGCGAATCCTTCACTTGCGGGCGAACGGTAATGACGTTGCCCGGCTTGATGCGGAAGCTCGGAGTCTTCACGCGGACGCCATCGACCAGGAAGAGGCCGTGGCTGGAGAACTGACGGGCCTGGAGGCGCGTCATGGCAAGACCGGCGCGGTAAATCACGTTGTCGAGACGGCGCTCGAGCAACTGCTTCATCACGTCGCCCGTCTGGCCCTTGCTCTTGGTGGATTCGACGTAGAGGAGGTGGAACTGCTTCTCGGAGAGACCGTAAATATCGCGTGCCTTCTGCTTCTCCGTCAGCTGGCGGCTGTACTCCGAGGGGCGCGGGGAGCGCGTCTTGGCGTTCTTGCCCGGGCCATACGGCTTGCGCGACAAGATCTTGTCGTACTTGTCGGAGCCGTAGATGTTGGCGCCGAAGCGGCGAACGCGGCGAGCTTTGGGTCCAGTGTACTTCATAGAGAGAGTCGAGAGGGCGAAGAGATTAGACGCGGCGGCGGCGCGGCATGCGGCATCCACCGTGCGGGATCGGCGTAACGTCGACGATGGAATCGAGGTTGAGTCCCGCTCCTTGCAGACCGCGGATGGCCTGCTCGCGTCCGGGCCCGAGGCCCTTGATTTCGATCTTCACGGATTCGATGCCGAAACCGGCACACTTCTGCGCGGCCGTCTCGGCGGCGACCTTGGCGGAGTACGGAGTGGACTTGCGCGTTCCTTCGAAACCCGCGGATCCGCTGCTGCTCCAACCCAACACGTTGCCCTCCAAATCGGTGAAGGTGACGATCGTGTTGTTCTCTCCGCAGTGAATGCAGACGCGCGCGACTTTGAGAGTGCGCTTGATCTTCTTCTTGCGGCCTTTGACGGGAGTAGCGGTAGCCATAGGGAGAATAAGGGGGTGCGAGGGGAAGGGATCAGGTCTTCGTCAGGGTCGTACGACCGGAGAGACCCGTCTTGCGCTTGCCGCGCTTGGTGCGGGCGTTGCGGCGGCTGGTCTGTCCGCGGACCGGCAGCTTGCGCTTGTGCCGGAAGCCGCGCCACGTGCCGATGTCCTGGAGGCGCTTGATATCCATGCCCACCTTGCGGGTGAGCTCGCCCTCCGTCGTCTCCTTCTCCACGCGGGCGCGCAGGCGCGCTTCCATCTCCTCGTTGAGATCGGTCGGCTTAAGCATTTCGTCGATATTCAATTCGCGGAGGATGCGATGCGCGAGCGGCTGACCGATGCCTTTGATGGCCGTCAGCGCGACGTACAGGCGCTTCTCGTTGGGGAGGACGATTCCGGAGATACGAACCATAGTATTAAGGAGAGAGTGGGCAGGGGGAGATCAGCCTTGGCGCTGCTTGTGCTTGGGATTCTTGCAGACGATGCGGCGCACTTTCTTGCCGGCGCCGTTACGGCGCAGAACGAGGCGGCAATCCTTGCAAATCGGCTTAACGGAGGCGCGTACTTTCATCGCTTGTGCTGGGGAGTGGGGGGAGTGGAGGGCGGCGACATTTCGGTGCCATCCTCGGAAATCACTTGGTCGGAACGGAAGCGGTAGACGATGCGCCCCTTCTGCAGATCGTACGGGGTCATCTCAACCCGCACTTTATCGCCCGGCAGGATCCGTACTCTGTGGATCCGCATGCGTCCTGCGAGGTGACAGAGAAGCTCATGGTCTTTGGCTTGCGGACTCAAGATCTTGACGTTGAACGTGGCATTAGGGAACGTCTCGATCACGATTCCGATGAGCTCTATGACATCTTTCGACACAAACGCAAGTAACGGGAAGACAAAGCGGCTGAACGCTTGAAAAGCCGCGGTATCCTACAAACTGCTCTGGCCTACGGCAAGAAGAATGTGCCGTATTCTCGTATGATAGAGGAAATAGACTTGCAAAATACTAAAAATGTTTTATTGATATAAATAGGCACTCCCCGCTCAGGCAATGACTTCGCAACCGTCTTCCGTGAGGAAATACGTGTGTTCGAAGTGGGCTGCGATGGCTCCGTCGCTCGTTGAAAGCGTCCATCCGTCGGAGGCTTCGACGACGTTGTCGCTGCCGGTGGAGACGATCGGTTCGATCGCGACCAACGTTCGTGCCGGGAATGCAGGACCGGTTCCCGCGGTGCCGAGATTCGGAATATCCGGGTACTGGTGCAGCGTGTGTCCCAACCCGTGCCCCGTGAGTCCCCTCACCGGTTTGCACCCTCCTTTGCGCACGATCTTCTCGATGCCGGCGGAAATATCACCGACGCGCATGCCCGGTTTGAGATTGTCCGTCACCCAGGACAGTGCCTGCTGCGTGACGCTGAGAAGGTTCTGCGCCTTGGCATCGATCTGTCCGACCCCGACCGTGACGCACGCATCGGTGTACAAACCGTCGTAAATCACTCCTCCGTCGAGGGAAATCACCTGGCCTTCTTCCAGCGAACGGCTGCCGGGAATGCCATGCACGCACTCATCGTCGATGGACGTGCAGAGTGTCCCGGTAAATCCGTGGTATCCCTTGAATGCCGGCTTTCCTCCGCGGTCGCGGATGAACGACTCGGCTTGCGCATCCAACTCCCCCGTCGTCACTCCCGGGCGAACGAGGCCGGCGACGTACTGAAGGCACTCGCGCAAAATCGTTCCTCCGACGCGGAGTGATGCCAGTTCATCGTCGGTGAAGAGCTGGAAGCTCGACATGTGCCGGGCCACTCTAACGCAAGCGTCGTCCGAATCCCATCCGATTAGGCGGGCATCGCCGCCTTCAAGCGGAGATACACGTCGTCGACTTCGGCCTCACCATCGATGTCGGTCATTTTGCCTTCCGCGCGGTAGACTTCGATGACCGGAATGGTCTGTTCCGTAAAGATGCCCATGCGGCGGCGGATGGTCTCCTCGTTGGCATCGTCGGCACGACCCTGTTCGGCACCGCGCTTGATGATGCGCTGCACGCACAGCTCCGCATCGACGACGATCTGCACGCCGACGAACTCGCGGTTGGCGCCTTTCATGATCGTGTCGAACCCCGCCTTCTGGTCCATGTTGCGGGGAATGCCATCGAAGATGATTTTCGTTTGGGCGGGCCGTGATGCGATAGCCTGCTTCACGGCTTCCATTACGACCTCAATAGGCGCCAATTTGCCGTTATCGATGAAACTCTTCACCGTCCGGCCGATCTCGGTATCCGTCGCAGCGATGCGGCGCAGTTCCGCTCCGGTTTCGAAGATGTCGTACCCGAATTCTGCGGCCAGCTTCTTGGCTTGGGTGCCTTTTCCGGAACCCTGAATACCGAAGAGGACGAGATCCATGGAAAGGGGTTAGACGAGCTTTTCGTAGTCGTGCGCCAGCATCTGTGCGTTGATCTGGCGGACCAACTCGAGCACGGTGCCGACGATGATGATCAGTCCGGAGCCGGAAACGATGAGATCCTGGCTGCTGAGGGACGTGAACTTCGTGAAGATCAACGGGACCACGGCGACGATGCCGAGGAAGATACCTCCCCACAGGTTGAGACGGTTGCTCGTGCGGGTGAGCACCTCGGCCGTCTGCGGACCGGGGCGGACGCCCGGAATGAAACCGCCGCGCTTCTGGATCTGCTCGGCCACGTCGGTCGGCTTGAAGGTGACCGACACGTAGAAGTACGTGAAGGCCATGACGAGCAGGAAGTAGATGACAATGTAGGCGTACGACGGCGAGGACGAACTGAGGTACGTACCGATGAAGGACACGAGGCCGGCGAAACGCGGCGCGGATTGCAGGAACTGCGCCAGGATGGACGGGAACGTGATGAGCGAAACGGCGAAGATGATCGGAATCATGCCCGCCTGGTTGAGGCGGATGGGGATTCCTCCCTGCACGCCGCGGCCCGCGCCCTGGTTGGCGTACGTGATGGGGATGAGGCGGTGTGCGTCCGTGAAGAGCACGACGGCAATGAGCATCGCGACGGAGATGACGGCGAAGAGCCAGAAGAATCCGGCCTGATCGCCGCCCTGGATGAGGGCGTTCACGCGACCCGGAATATCGGTGACGATACCCGTGAAGATGATGAGCGACGTGCCGTTGCCGATACCCTTCTCGGTGATGAGTTCACCGAGCCACATCAGGAACACGGAACCCGCGGTGACGTAGAGCATCGGGAGTAACACGGTCGGGAAAGTCGTATCGACGATATCCACGCCGCTGCGGGAAAGCAGGATGAGGAAGCCGTAGCTCTGGAAGAACGCGAGCGGGAAGCTGAGCCAACGCGTGTAGCGGTTGATCGTCTGCTGGCCCTGCACGCCCTCTTTGCTCAACGCTTCGAGCTTGGGGAAGATGACGGTACAGAGCTGGATGACGATGGAGGCATTGATGTACGGCGAGAGGCCGAGCAGCACGACGGAGAAGTTGTCGATGGCACCTCCCGTGAGGGCGGCAAAGATGCCGATGGCGCCGCCGGCTCCGCGGTTATCCAAGAATGCGCTCAAACCGTCGATATTCGAGCCCGGGACCGAGATGTGTGCGACGACGCGGTAAATCAGCAGCAGTCCCAGCGTGGCCAGGATGCGCTTACGCAAGTCGTCGGAGCGCCAGAGTTGTCGGAGGAACGAAAACATCAGGCTGCGGGAGTGCGCACGCCGACGACCGTGACGGATCCACCTGCCTTCTCGACGGCGGTGCGGGCCGACTTGGATGCGGCGTTAACGGCGAGGACGAACTTCTTCTTGATCTCCCCCATTCCGAGCAACTTCACCGGACGCTTGCTCGAGACGATGCCCTTCTCGCGCAACGCGGCGACGTCGTACGTGCCTGCCGGAAGACGCGACTCGAGATCGCGGATGTTGAGGATCTGATAATGGACGCGGCGCGGGCGGGTGAATCCACCGAGCTTCGGCTGACGGCGCAGGAGCGGCGTCTGTCCTCCTTCGAATCCGAAGCGGCGGCCCTTGCCGGTGCGAGCCTGCTGGCCCTTCGTTCCCTGACCGGCGGTGGTGCCGCCTTTGCCGCTGTTACCACGCGCAACGCGCTTGGCAGGACGGCGAGAACCCGGTGCGGGACGGAGAGTGTGCAACATGGGAGGGGCATGGTACTGGGCGCTGGGTGGGAGCTCAAGACCGAGTTTCCCACGGCAATGCCCGTCGCGCGGTCGATAAAAAGCCGCGCGGGCCTGCACACGGTACCAGCAACGGACTGAAAATCAACCGCTTTTGGGCTTCTAGAACGCTGTTTGCTGGCAAATCCGGCTGGAGGGAACTATATCTATGCCGTGCGCCTGCGTTTTGGCTTATGTATCGGCACGGCGGCCTTCTGCTTTTTTTCGGCCGGTACGGCTTTGGCCGCAGGCAGCGGCACATCCATTTCCACGCCGATCCGTCTTCCGCGCTACGTTCCAACATACGAAACGCCGTCACAACGCCTACGGCGATTGCGGTTCGAGTACCGCATGCACCAGCTCGAATTGGAACGCAAACAAGCAGAAGTCGAACGACTCGCCCGCCTGAAGCAGGCACAGCTCGACGAAGCCCTCCGCGAAAAAGTGCTGCAGGAGCAGGAGGCGAAACGCAAAGCGGAACAGGAGGTGCGTGAACGGCGACTCGCGATTCTCCGCCTGGTGAACGACGAACGCGAGAAGGCGGGAGTCCCGCCCGTCATGTTGGATACCGTCCTCAACACGTCGGCTCAGAATTACGCGGAGGACATGGCAGCGCGCAACTTCTTCAGTCATGACACGCCGGAGGGCGCCACGTTCCAGCAACGCATTCTCAGTCTCAATTACATGGGCCAACTGCCGCCGTGCACGTGCCACCGCGATTTCTCTGCCGGCGAAAACTTGGCTAAGGGCCAACGTTCTCCGGAGGAGGCCATGAAAGATTGGCTCCTCAGTCCGGAGCACAAAAAGAACATGCTCGAGCCGCTCTACACCCGCATTGGCGTCGGATGGCGCGACAACCTGTGGGTGCAACACTTTGTCGGAGTGCAGGAGCGCTATCCCATCAGCAGTTCGAGCAGTAGCAGCAAGTGATCACGCCATCGCGGCCAACGCGATGCCGAACGCATCGGCGCTTTGCGGCCCGTCAGCCGTGATGATGCGTCCGTCTTGGACGACGGCTTCGTCGACATACGTCGCTCCCCGTTCGGCGAGCATCTGCGCGGGAACTCCGTCATTGTTCCATACCGTCGCTCGCTTGCCCGTCAACACGCCCGCTGCGGCCAAGATGGTCGGTGCGATGCAAATGGCGCCGACAGGTTTGCCTGCTGCAACGAATGCCTGGGCGATGCGGATGGCATCCGGCTGCATGGCGAGGGCCTTGGCGCCGGGGCCGCCGATAAATGCGATGCGATCGTAGTCATCGACTCGCACGTCCTGCAGCGCCACCGCGGCCTGTTCCGTCCCGCCGAATTTCCCAACACATACGCCGATTTGCACGCTCGCGAGCACCGGCTCGAAACCGGCACGCACTAGTCCGTCGCGGGTTCCGGCCAGCTCTTGGTCTTGGTACCCATCCTGCGCAAGAACGATGAGTGCGCGTTTCATGCCTGCAACTATACCTCCTCGCGCCTACCCCACGGCAAAGAAACGATTGTTTGTTCCTAAAATTGACTTAATTAACTATTATTGTATTGTTTTATTGTCTCAGCGTGACATTTGATACTTCACACTCGTAGGAGGACATTTCCATGTCGGACCATTCACACGGCGATTCCCACGGCGGAGGCAGCCACGGCGGCGGAGGACATCAAGAATCCAATCCCCTCGCAGTCGCAAGCATCGCACTCTGCGGAGGAGTCGTCCTCGCCTTCCTTGCAGCCCTTGTCGGGTCAGCGGCAACAGGCCAGCGCCATCAGCCGGCCGGCCAATTCGAAGATGATACAGGTTGGGCGATCTTGTGGGCGGTCGTGGCCATCGCAGCTGCCATAGGATGTACGAAGCAGTACGACACAGCCGCGAAAGTGATCGCCACGATCGTCACCCTTGTCGGGTTCGTGGCTGCCTACGCGCTTCTGACATGACGTCTTCCACCCAGAGCCGGTGTCCTTATTGGGCACCGGTTCGCGCTGCGCAAAAAAGACGCTATTGATATCAAGCGGCAAATCTGGTATAGTGGCTTGATACCGTCGAACCTGATTTTGGGAGGACGCTGTGCTTTTACTCCGCGGCGTTGGCCTGGCGGCTGATTTGCTGCTGCTGTTCGGCCTCCTTGCGGGTGATCTCGCGAACCTGAATCTGCTCCTTCTGCGCTGCGGCAAACGGTGCGGCGGACGGCTCGGGATCTTCTTCCGGAAGACCCTCGGTGGAACCGTTCTTGCGGGTCATCGACAGCTTCTTGAGAGCGATCATGGATGCCTGAGCATTCACGAGCTTGTTGCCCGTACCAAAGCGCTTGGACAGAACGTTCTTCACGCCCGCATGTTCCAGGATCACGCGCAGAGCACCGCCTGCGATGACGCCCGTTCCTTCGTTGGCGGGAAGAAGACGGATCTTGGCAGCTTTGAACTTCACTTCGACCTGGTGCGGAATCGTCCCCTTCGTGAGCGGAACACGCACCATGTGGCGGCGCGCATCCTTCACGGCCTTCTGCACTGCAACCTGCACTTCGTTTGCCTTCCCCAAACCGAGACCGACCTTGCCCTTGCGGTTACCGATCACGACGACGGCGCGGAAACGCATACGGCGTCCGCCCTTCACCACGCGCGTGACGCGATCCATGGAGAGCGTCGTCTCCGCGAATTCCTTCGGCTCCTGGGAGCGACGGTCTTTGCGCTGGCGGTCGGGATTGCTGGTCTTGGCCATAGTAAGGAGGCGAGTGGAGGGTTAGAACGTGAGTCCGCCTTCGCGGGCGGCGTCGGCCAGGGCCTGAATGCGGCCGTGGTACTTGTAACCGTTGCGGTCGAAAACGACGGTGGTGACGCCGGCGGCCTTGGCGCGCTCAGCAATCAGCGTCCCGAGCTTGGCGGCACTGTCCTTGTTCGATGCGCCACCCTTCACGTGCTTGGTGGAAGCAGAAGCGAGGGTCTTTCCGGCCTGATCGTCGATCACCTGAACGGACAGCTGAGTGAGGGAGCGCGTGACGGTGAGACGGGGGCGCGCGGTGGTGCCCTGCAGCCTGCTGCGGATGCGCTTCTTACGGGCCAATCGTGCGATAGAGGTGGACTGCATGGGAGCGAGTGTTATGCGGACTTAGCGACAGCGGCCTTACCGACCTTGCGGCGGACAAATTCGTCGGAGTAACGGATGCCCTTGCCCTTGTACGGTTCGGGCGGGCGCAGTTCGCGGATCTGGGCGGCCGTCTGACCGACGAGCTGCTTGTCGATCCCCTTCACCGTCAGGAGGTTCTTGTTCTTCTCATCCTGCGTGATTTCAATCCCCTTCGGGATGTTGAAGTCGATCGGGTGGCTGTAGCCGAGCTGGAGCTGGAGCGTCTGGCCCTTGATAGCGGCCTTGTAACCCACTCCGATGATCTCGAGCGTCTTCTGGTAGCCGTCGGACACGC